>JAZRZI010000027.1:0-7944 GCA_045601325.1 Bacilli bacterium | reverse complement strand
GAATTATTACAATCTCTCGGCTACATAGTATCTCGATAAAGAATTTGCTTTAGCAACAAGAGCTAATTCTCAAATATTTAGTTTTGCTCATTCGTGAGCTGTTTTTTCGTTGCCGCATATCACGGCTTTATTTCCACACTTGTGTGTCCTTTTTAAAATAATATGTTCATATCATATCATAAAATTCGATTTTTTTAAGCAACAAAAATAGTTTTCACTGTTTTTCAAAGAAAAACTTTTAATTTGTGTGCGCGTGTGTGCTATCATATTAACGTATATGGGGGTACGCGTATATGAAAAATAACAAAGTTGTCGCAATGATTCTTGCAGGTGGTAAGGGCACTCGTTTAGAGCTTCTTACTAAGAAAACAGCAAAACCTGCAGTTAGCTTTGCAGCGAAATATAGAATTATCGATTTTCCATTAAGTAACTGTGCTAATAGCGGAATTGATACAGTTGGTGTTCTAACACAATATGAATCTACTAATTTAGACCGTTATGTTGGAAATGGTGAAAAATGGGGTCTTAATGGTGTTCACTCATTATTAACTTCAATCGCACCAAGACAAACAGAAGAAGGTGCTAGTTGGTATAGTGGCACTGCTGATGCAATCACCCAAAACATTGAGTTTATCGATAACGCCAAAGCAGATTATGTTTTAATTCTTTCTGGCGATCACATTTATAAAACAAAATACAACGATATGATTGATTTGCATATCAAGTCAGGCGCTGATGCAACTATTTCCGTTATTGAAGTTGATCCTAAAGAAGCTTCAAGATTTGGTATTATGGCGGTTGATTCAACTGATAGAGTTACTGAATTCCAAGAAAAACCAGCACATCCAAAAAGCAATCTCGCAAGCATGGGCATATATGTGTTCACATGGAACGTTTTACGTGAGTACTTAATAGCAGACAAAATTGCTAAAGATACCGAACATGACTTTGGCAAGAACATCATTCCTAATATGCTTAATAGTGGTCTAAAGTTACAAGCTTATAGATTTAAAGGCTATTGGAGGGATGTTGGAACATTAACTTCTCTTCACCAAGCAAACATGGATATTGCTTTAGATGGTCGCGAGTTAGATTTATATGATGGCGATAGTTCCACAAGACTTTACACAGAAGATACATTTTCTGTTCCTCTATATGTTGGCAAATTGGGTTCTATTAAACGTTCAATTGCTAACCAAGGCGCAATTATCTTGGGTGATGTTGACTCATGCGTTGTTAGCAACGAAGTGTTGATTGAAGAGGACGCGATATGTACGCGCTGCGTTATTATGGCGGGTGCACATATAGGTAAAGGTGCTAAGGTCAATAACGCTATCATTGGTCCTGATGCCGAAATTGAAGCTAATAGCGAAATTAACATAAATAGCGATGAGATTGTTCTTGTTGCTAAGGAGGGCAAGTAATATGAAATCCGTACTTGGTATTTTAAATTTGCACGATGAACCACGTTTAGGTTTATTAACTGAATCACACCCATTAGGCGCTGTGACATTCTTAGGTCGTTATGCTTTGATGGACTTTGCTCTTTCTAACTTCTCAAACTCAAAAATTGATAGAGTGGCTATTTTAGTAAAAGATAATCTTCGTTCTATCCAATCTCATTTAAGAAATGGTTTAGCGTGGATTAATAACACTAAAACTGGTTTCCAAAAGGTTTATATGAATGAAAAGGGCTTAAGCAACCCTAAATTCAACACCGATGTTAATAACATCTTAAATTATGAAAGAAACTTTAAAGAAGTTGAAAGTGACTACGTTATTGTTGCTCCTGCATTCTTCTTAATGTCATTTGATTATCGTCCTTTAATAAGCGCTCACGAAACGTCAGGCGCGGATGTCACAGTTGCGTATACACACGCTACATGTGCGGTATTAGACTATCAAAATTGCGATGAAGTTAAAATTGATGAAAAGACTGGCTTAGTTAAAACAATTATTCCTTTCTCAGGTAATAAAGATGAGGCAGATATTTCTCTTGAAGTATTTGTATTTAATAGGAAAGCATTTAATGGAATCGTTAAGATGACTAAAGAAGTTTCTAATTCATATTCTTTAAGAAGAATGGTGAGATATTGTTGTGATGGACAAATTATCAAACTCAATTCATATAAGTTTGATGGTTATGTTGTTCCAATGTTATCTTTACAAGACTATGTTAGACATAGCTTTGAGTTATTGAACTATTCCAATCGTTCTAAATTATTCTTAGACAATTGGCCGATTTACACAACTACACATAATACACAACCATCTTTATATGGGCCTGATGCTAAAGTTACAAATAGTTTTATTGCTAATGGTTCCATTATTAAGGGTACTGTGAAGAATTCTATTATTTCCCGTTCTGTTATCATTGAAAAAGGCGCGGTAGTGGAAAATTCCATTGTATTTACACAAGCTAGAGTGGGCGATAACGTTCACATCAAAGATGTTTTAGCGGATAAGTTTGCTGTGATTTCTGAAGAAAAGGAAGTTAACGGTAAGCCAACAGAAATCCTTTATATTTCTCAAGGAGCAAAGATTTAATGAATATTGTAATGGTAGCAGGAGAAGCAAGACCTTTTGTTAAAACAGGTGGACTTGCTGATGTTACTTACTCTCTTTCTAAAGAATTAGTTTTAAAAGGGCAAACAGTCTCCATCATCATTCCTTTCTATAAACAAATTAGAGAAAAAATTAATCCTGAAGTTTCTTTTGTGACAGAAATCCCCGTCCAAATGTCCTGGCGTGTTAACGTCGCTAAGATATATAAAACAGTAACTGATGGAGTGACTTATTATCTAATCGCGTCTGAACAATATTTTGAAAGAAACGCTATTTATGGTGAAGGTGATGACATGGAAAGATTTGCTTTCTTTACTATGGCCACTAAGTTATTTTTGAATAGCTTAGAAGAAACACCTGATATCATTCATATCCATGATTGGCATCCAGGAATGCTTCCTTGTTTATTAAGAGAAGATAACCAAATAAAAGAAAAGTTTAAATACACAAAGTGTGTTTTAACTATCCATAATCCAGCCTTCCAAGGTTGCATGGATAAATATTTCTTAGGAAACTTCTATAATTTATCAGATGATGTATTCTTTAACGGAAAAGTTCGTTTCAAAGATGGCATTTCAACTTTAAAAGCTGGAATAGAATACGTCGATAAAATTACTACAGTATCACCTACACATCACGAGGAACTATTAACTCCTGAAGGTGGCATGGGCTTAGATTCTGTTCTTAAGATTAGGGAATATGATTTCTCTGGCATATTAAATGGCATTGATTATCGGGAATTTGATCCTGCTCATGATCCATTATTAATTGCTCCATATAACGCATTAACTTTCTTTAGAAATAAGATAGAAATAAAAAGAGAGTTATTCAAAGAGCTAGGCATAATTGATTATGGTCAACCTTGTTTCTCATTAGTATCTAGAGTTACATGGCAAAAAGGTATGGACTTAGTTTTTGCAGCTTGTGAAGCATTGGCCTCTAAAGGTGCAAATATAATCTTACTTGGCAGTGGTGAAGGACGTTATGAATCCGCTATGGAAAATCTTCATAGAAGATATCCAAAGAATGTAGCGGTTTATATCGGCTACAATGACGCGCTTGCTCATAAGGTATATGCGAGCACTGACTTTTTCTTAATGCCATCATTATTTGAACCTTGTGGTTTAGGACAAATGATTGCACAAAGATACGGTGCTCTTCCAGTTGTGAGAAGAACTGGTGGATTAAAAGATTCTGTTATTAACTATGATGGCACTAATATAGAAACCGCTAACGGTTTTGGATTTGATAGTTTCTCTTGTGATGAGATGGTTAGAACATGTTTGTGGGCCTTTGACTTGTGGCATGATTTATCTATCAGAAAGAAACTTATGAAAAACGCATTAAAGACTGATAACACTTGGCTTAAAAGTGCTAATCAGTATTTAGATATATACAAAGTATTGACGAATAAGTGAGGTAAAAATTATGAGTTTTGATCACATAAAAGTTGAAAAGAAATGGCAAAAATATTGGGACGATAATAAGACATTTAAAACTGATGTTTGG
Organism: Bacilli bacterium; assembly: GCA_045601325.1. GTDB lineage: Bacteria > Bacillota_I > Bacilli_A > RFN20 > CAG-826 > JAZRZI01. The sequence continues at coordinate 3,870 of JAZRZI010000027.1, read as the reverse complement.
GATTTTTCTAAACCAAAATTCTATGCATTAGATATGTTTCCATATCCTAGTGGTGTTGGTTTACACGCTGGTCATCCTGAAGGATACACTGCAACTGATATTGTTTGCCGTAAAAAGAGAATGGAAGGTTACAACGTGCTCCACCCAACGGGCTATGACTCATTTGGACTTCCAGCAGAGCAATACGCTATTCAGACTGGTAATCATCCTGAGACATTTACGCAAGAAAATATCAAAACATTTTCAACCCAATTAAAAGAGTTGGGCTTTGATTATGATTGGGATAGAGTCATTCTTACTAGCAATCCAAGTTTCTATAAATGGACACAATGGATTTTCAAAGAACTATTCTTAGAGGGATATGCAAAATACGTCGATATGCCAGTTAACTGGTGTGAAGAATTAGGCACAGTTTTATCAAATGATGAAATTGTCGATGGCAAATCAGAACGTGGTGGTTATCCAGTTGTTAGAAAGAATTTAAAACAATGGGTTATTGACCAAGCTAAGTTTGGCGAAGAACTTCTTGAAGGTTTGAATAGAATTGATTGGCCTGAATCCACAAAAGAAATTCAACGTAACTGGATTGGAAGAAGTGAAGGTGCATTAGTAGATTTCCAAGTCGCTAATAGCGAATATAAATTTACTGTTTTCACAACCCGTTGTGATACTTTATATGGTGCAACTTATTGTGTTCTTTCCCCTGAACATGATTTAGTTCTTAAGATTGCTAGCAAAGAACAATTAGCGGATATTAAAGCTTATATTGAAGAAGCGGGTAAAAAGAGTGAATTAGAAAGAACTTCTCTAAATAAGGAAAAGACAGGTTGTTTTACAGGGGCGTATGCGATTAATCCTATTAACGGCAAACAAATTCCTATTTATATTTCCGATTATGTTTTAGCTAGTTATGGTACTGGCGCTATTATGGCAGTTCCTGCTCACGATAGTAGAGACTACGCTTTTGCAAAGAAGTTTGGAATCAATATCATCCAAGTATTAGAAGGTGGAGACATTTCCAAAGAAGCATATGAAGGCGATGGTTTACATATCAACTCTGGTTTCCTTGATGGAATGAATAAAAGTGACGCTATAAAAACTATGCTCGATTATTTAGGTCAAAAAGGTATCGGACAAAAGAAAGTAAATTATAAATTCAGAGAATGGATTTTTGCTAGACAAAGATACTGGGGCGAACCTGTTCCAGTTGTGCATATGGAAGATGGCTCCATTCTTCCTTTAGATGATAAAGAATTACCTTTAACACTTCCTGTTTTGGATGATTATAAAGGTCATAATGGCAAAGCTCCATTAGAGAATGCTAATGAATGGAAGAATGTTACTATCGATGGCAAAAAGGGTGTTAGAGAAACTTCTACAATGCCTGGTAGTGCGGGTTCTTCTTGGTATTTCTTAAGATATGTTGATCCAAAAAACAACGATACATTTTGTGATAAGAAACTTGCTGATCATTGGCTTCCAGTTGATTTATATATTGGTGGTCCAGAACACGCAGTTGGCCACTTAATCTATTCTCGTATTTGGACAAAATTCTTATACAAGAAAGGCTATATTTCATTCGACGAACCATTTAAGAAATTAGTCCACCAAGGAATGATTTTAGGTTCAAATGGTATTAAGATGGGAAAACGTTTCCCTGAATTCGTTATCAACCCAAGCGATATTGTTAAACAATATGGCGCTGACACTCTTAGATTATATGAAATGTTTATGGGGCCACTTGAAGCCAGCAAACCTTGGAGTAATCAAGGTGTGGAAGGCGCTCATAAATTTATCGAAAGAGTTTATAGAATGATTATCGAAAATAACATTTTAGTTGGTGAGGAAGTTCCTGAACTTGATTTGGTTTATAACCAAACTGTGAAAAAAGTTAGTGAAGACTTTGATAATCTTGCCTTTAACACTGCAATTAGCCAAATGATGATTTTCGTTAATGAAGTGTATAAAGTGAATAAACTTCCTAGATATATGGCGGAAAGCTTTGTGAAGATGATTTCATGTATTACTCCTCATATTGGTGAAGAGATGTGGGAACTTCTCGGCCACAAAGATACAATTGCTTTTGAATCTTGGCCAACATATGATCCAGCTAAATTAGTGTGCAACACAATTAAGATGGGTGTTTCCGTGAATGGTAAGCCAAGAGCAACCATTGAAGTTGAAAAAGATTTAGATGATGAAAAAGTAAAAGAAATTGCTTTCCAACAAGAAGGTGTTATTAGAAATATCGAAGGTAAGGAGATTAAAAAAGTAATCGTTGTTAAAAACAAGATCGTTAACATCGTTGCTATTTAATAAATAAATATTCATCGCACGATACTCACATAGTGAGATTGTAGCAAGGAGGTATTATGAATATTTGCATTGATGTGGGAAATACCACAACAGTTATCGGTGTATTTGAAAATGATTCATTAATCGAACGTTTATCAATCACAACCGATACAACTAAAACAGAAGACGAATATCGTTTTCTAATTAATCAACAGTTTAACTATCGTCACATTGATGTTAGTAAAACTAACAACATTATTTATTCTTCCGTAGTGCCAGAATTAAATAATTCTCTATTGGATGCATTCAAAAGCATCTTTAAGAAAAATATTTTAACTATCACTCCGGGAATAAAAACCGGACTATCAATCAAAGTTGATAATCCAAACGAAATTGGTAATGACTTGATTGCCGATTTAGTAGCCACTAAAGAGATTGTTGGTTATCCAACTATCATTGTTGATTTAGGCACAGCAAGTAAACTTCTTTTATTGGATAAGAATGGTGCTTTCTCTGCATGCTTAATAACTCCTGGTATTTCTCTTAGTGCTAAAAGCTTATCAAGCAAAGCAAGCCTGCTTCCAACTATTTCTTTAGAAACACCTAAGACTATCATGGCCAAAAACACAATCGATGCGATGACCGCTGGTATTGTTTATGGACATACGGATATGATTAAAGGTTTAGTGAAGAGATTAGAGGAATCATTAGGCTATAAATGCAAAAAGGTTTTAACTGGTGGTGGCGCAGATAGATTAAAGCCTTTATTAGGTGAAGAATACATTTTAGAAAATGATTTGAACCTTGTAGGATTAAACATCTTACTAAAGAAAAACGAGGCCAAACATGAGAAATAAAAGAATCTCGGAAATGGCTATCTCTGCAATATTTTTTGCCATCATAGGTGTTATGACATTTGTCCCATATACGGGTTATATAACCGTTGGTCCAGTGCAAATCACAACACTTCACATTGTTGTTCTTCTAGCTGGAATGCTATTTGGCTGGAAGATTGGTTTAGTAGCAGGAACTTCTTTTGGCTTATGGTGTTTATTCAAAGCCGCATGCTTCCCAACCGCTGTTACTGATCCAATATTTGTAAACCCATTAATTTCAGTGGTGCCTAGAATACTACTTGGACTAGTGGGTGGCTTGTTATATCAAGTCGAAAAGAAAATACCTAATGTTGGTTTAAGAAGCGTGATTTATATTATTACAACTGCGTTTATGACTTTGTTTCATACCGCAATTGTATTATTGACGCTTTGGCTTTTTGCTTCTAAGGAAGTGTTTGGAGATAATTTCAAAGCTGTTATTTCTGCAATATTATGTCTAAACACATTGATTGAAGTTATATCAGCGTGTGTGGTTATTCCTACCATATCGCTAGCAGTTGGCAAGGCCAAACCAAAATATAATCCATATGAAAAGGTGGAAGTGTGGAAATAAAGCCGTGATATGCGGCAACGAAAAAAACAGCTCACGAATGAGCAAAACTAAATATTTGAGAATTAGCTCTTGTTGCTAAAGCAAATTCTTTATCGAGATACTATGTAGCCGAGAGATTGTAATAAT
>JAZRZI010000026.1:0-2240 GCA_045601325.1 Bacilli bacterium | reverse complement strand
TAGCTAATCATTCCAATATCATATCTTCTTGTCAGAGCACCATCGCTGATGCTCTATTCGTCATGCAATTTTCAATGTACTGATTGCGATGATATAGTCACCGCCACTATATCCAAAACATTTCTGCTTTTTAACTTTTTTATTGACTTTCTTTAATAGTTAGTCTTTATATTTCTTCCATTCCAATACTCTTTAAATAATTATATGTTCCATCATAATATTCTGGAAGTCTTGTGCTGTCTTCCCAAAATCCAGTTGGTGTCTTATTCCCATTTCCTTTCGGAACACAAATTACCATTCCTGACCTCGCTCTAGTAAGTAATACTCTGTAAGCATTTAACATATATTTTTGTAACTCTTGTTTGCTTTCAGTATTAGCAATTTGTTCAACCCATTTTGTTTGTCCATTAAATTTATAGTAATGCCATTGTCCATCGACATATCTCATATCAGCATCCCACAACAAACAAGTATAATCTAACTCTAATCCTTGAACTTGAATTTCTGTCGCTGCGTCTTCAAGATAGTTTGATGACCTAGTATTTGCTTTATCATCTAAAAACCAATGGACTGCATTTTCATCACCAGCTGGTAAAATATGTATTGCTAATGGCTTAAATCTTGCAGCTTCTTTTGTTACTAAAACACCTGTACGTTCTGTTCCTCTAACTTTTTCTTTCAGCCATTTTCTAGCAGTGTCCATATCCCTTGTTAAAACAATTGGGTATCTATCTTTGATTTCATCATATAAACTTGCTGCTTGCGAATCAAAAGCTAATAATGCGTGAACAAAAGCAGAAAGTTTTTCTGCTCTAAATGAACGCAGCGAAACTCCTAAATGCAGTTTCTCAGAATATGTAACATTGTTGTTATTCTTTAACAGCTCATCCACTTTTCCTTCAGCATATTCTTTGTCTGTTAATTTCGGAGATATGTAAACTTTCCAATCAGTAAATTGCTCATTAAGTGCATTAATCCATTCTGAAATTCCAGCTTCTCCGGTATTTATTTCTTGCCCACCGCCAACTAAACAAACAATCGTTGCCCAGTCTTCTCTTTGATCGAGTGACCATATTAGAAATGCAGCTTCTGACATTGGAAAATTTTCGACTTTTGTTTTATTTCCATACGTGCCACCTCTTTTAAGGTAAGCAGCAATTCTTTGATGTGTCCATGAACGTTGAGCTTCATCAAAAATTGCAACATGCTCAACTTCGGCATATCCTGATTCATCAATCTTTACAGCTTTTTGTGGGTCTATTTCCAAAACACCATTTTCAACAGGAGTTTTTATTTTCTTTAACATATTATCTCGATAATTATGAATCATTTGGATTGATTTTTTAATTTCTCTTCGAGATTCACTTATTTTCTTTTTTGTCCCATCATCATTTAATGGATGATTCAAAATATTATCCTGAGCAAGTGCTTCTGACAACACAGCAACAAGCGGGCCGTTTCCAGATAGGTAAACCGCGCCTTCATCTTCAACCGGTTTATCTCCACCTTGATACGTTTGTTTAATTGCAACATCAAGTCCAACTAATGTTTTTCCTGCTCCTGGAACTCCAGTGACAAAACATATGCTCTTTTCTCTATTGTTTTTACTTTTTTCAATTATTTCTAATATGTATGAAATAGTTTGGTCAGTTGTCACTTTATCAGCTTCGTGACGAGTAATATTTTCAACTGTATGATTTTCATAAAGAGTTCTTGCAGCTTCAACTATTGTTGGTGTTGGAGCATATGGACTAATAATCCAATTTGGATCAACCGAAGATTCATTTGGAAATTCTTTTAGAACTGAGCTAATAATATTTACAATTCCTGATTTGCCTGTTACGAGTGGGTTGACTACTTTATCATCATATATAGACATAAAAACATCTGTTGATGATGAACGATATTTTGTTGCAATAAGAATCGGAACAATTATTTTGTCCTGACTGAATTTATGGAAGTTCTTAAGGTCAAGTGCATAATCTAAAACCTGGTCAATATCTGATTCTAATATTTTTGTTTCCCCCACCTTAAATTCAAGGCAAAAGATAATTCCTCTTAAAAGAAGAACGACATCTATTCTTTTACCAAGACGTGGAATATCATACTCAAAAATAATTTGGCCATCTTCATTTTGGTATGGCGTTAAAACCTCTTTCATTATTGAGATTTCGTTTTTCCAAGCATCCCTAGTAGTAGTCAGCGCTTCTCCATGATAATTATCATCCATAATTCTATAG
>JAZRZI010000025.1:0-3992 GCA_045601325.1 Bacilli bacterium | reverse complement strand
CCATATTTGGATCCATCATATCTTGGTTGTTCGCAAGAAGGCCAAAATAGTCATATTTATGCACCTAGATTTGGAAAATACGCAAATAGATTCTCGCCTTCAACAATAGAGAAATTATCTCTAATAAGAGAAGCAAGGGTTATGAATGCTAAAGTTGTATTAGTTCATAAACATAGAAAAATTCCTGATTTAATCGATATTTCAATATATGAACCTTACGAAGATCTAATTAAATATGTATTAGATACAATGTTTGATATTTTGCTACTTCCAGAAGCTAATATTCCCCATACCATATCGTAAACAAATTTGATAACAGATCTCGGAACATTCTTACAAATATTATCTACAAGATAATGAGATAATTCTTTCTTTACATCTCTTACTAAATTGTTAAAATTAAGCATAGAAAAAAGCTCCTTCTTGTTTGATTTCAGTGAATCTTGGCGGACTCATTAAAATTATTACAAAAAGAGGCTCTTTTTCATAATAAAATCAACTTTTTTGAAGATTTTACAGAGTAAGCAAAAAGACCTTTGTCAAAAATCGTGAAACTCAATGCAAAAATGTTTAATGCAATAAAGTATGGAGGAATGTAAAATATTAAAGATTAACAAAGTAGGACTTACCTACAAAATTAAAACGCTATCATGAAATAGGAGTTTTTATGGAGAAATTGTTAGAATATCGTCAAGAAATTGAGGAAATTGACTCCCAATTAATTGAATTATTATCAAAAAGAATGAAACTTTCTTCTAAAATTGGTGAATATAAAAGATGCAATGGTTTGCCTGTTTATGATCCAAAAAGAGAAGAAGAGTTAAAAGAAAAAAATCTCTCTAAAGTTGAACCAGAATTGCAAGTTGCCTATAAAGAGATTTTCGATGTCATTTTGAAAGTTAGTAAAGACATTCAATTATAATGGTCTTCTATTATAATGGCCTCTTGAATACTTGCTAGCATTATAAGTGAGTCTATTATCGAGATAGTGAGTGAGAATTTCATTCACTTTTTCTTTTGCCTCATCTGTGAAATGAATATAAATCAAGTTGACTCCGTTGTTGTTTATCTCATCAATTTTGTCTAATAAATTAATTGGTTTATCCATGAGAATTCTGGTGTTACAACTAGAGTCTCCAATTAACCTATATCTAACGCCAATTCTATCGTTTAATTCATAGAGATTTTTATGACATCTTTCACAATGAATATTTTTATTTTTATAGAACGTTCCAATTGGACAAGACTTCATAATCATCATGTCTAATTTTCCATAAGCGTGGATTCCAACATTAGGCATGAAGCCGTGTCTATTTTTAAAATCATTCACGAGTAACTTAATTGATTCATTGTTGAGTTCGCTTGATAAAACACATTCCTTGAATCCCATTTCATAGAAACAGTCTAGTGCATATGAGTTTGTTATATTGCAATATTGAGAAGCGATGAAATTTTGATTTGTATCATTCTTAATAATAAAATGCATTATTTCGTTTGGTGATGAAAAAATGATCTTATTATTCACTCTGTTTTCATACTTATAGAATTCACTTTTATAAGAGAAAGCATAGAGTTCGTTTTCTTTGACTATGTCTTCTTGTATCTCATTTTCTACAATGACTTTTGTGGTTTTGTTTCTTTTTATTTCGACTATGTCTGAAGCGTATTCTTCTAATAATAATTCGTTTGTTTTAATTAACGATTTTTGAAGTTTATCAAAAGCATCATTTCTTATTTTGTTGATTGAAGAAATCGGAATAAAACATTTATCTACATTTAAACTAATAGAGGTAATTTGATATGGATATTCTCCAGATTTCTTTAATTGTTCCTCTATTCTTTCACATGTAGTTCCATTTGATTCTGGAACTTGCGCAACATCTCCAAATACTGTGATTGTTTGACCCAAGAGTTTAACTATTAACTTAATAGGTCTGTTTGCTTCAGCTTCAAAGGTCGCAGAAACATTAACTTTGATTTTATTTTTAAGTTCCTCTTCAATACGTTTTGCAAGTTTATAATCTTTACTTTTAATTACCTCAACATTATTGAATCGCATTGGATTTTCAATACCTGATAATTCAATGGTGTCACCCTTATTGGCGGATTCAACAGGCACTCTATTTAAAAACATTTTTTCGATAGTTAGACCAAATTGTTCCTTGCTATTAAATCTTATGCCATCGAGTCTATTGATGGGTGTTGATAGTTTAATAGCCACTCTATTTTTGTAAGTTGAAACAACTTGACCAACAACTTCACCTTGATGAGATGATGTTCTTGTATTTAGAACTTCAAAAGGAGATTCGTTTTCAACATACCCCTTTGTAAATTGACGATTGAATATCTTTGTTAATTCTTCTTTATCTATTCTTAATGATTTATTATTTGTTGAATATATTGCAGCATCAATTGCGTGTCTATAAGCTTTGCTAACTGCGTAGATATATTCATTACTCTTTAACCTACCTTCTATTTTAAGAGAATCGACACCAATATCAATAAAATCATTAATATTATCCAAAGACATTAGGTCTTTTGTGGATATCGCAAAATCATTGGTTAGCTTTTCTCCGTTTTCTAATAGGTCATAACGCATTCTACATGGTTGTGCGCATCTTCCTCTATTTCCTGATCTATCTCCAATAAATGATGAAAGTAAACAGTTTCCTGAGTATGAAACACATAACGCACCGTGACCAAATACTTCGACTTCAACACCTAATTTTTTAATCTCTTGTGCAATTTGTAAACTTGTCTCTCTTGCTAATACGATACGTTTGAACCCAATCGCTATTAAAGCCTCAGCTTGACGGACATTATGGCAGTTCAATTGAGTGGATGCATTAAGAGGTAAATTTGGTAAAACTTTATGTAAGTAGTGCGCCAAGCCTAAGTCTTGAACAATTACTCCATCTACTTTTATTTGATAAAGGAATTTAGCAAACTCAACAGCCTCAAAAAACTCATCTTGGAATAGAAGAGTGTTAAGAGTGACATATACTTTTTTGCCTATTGAGTGTGCGAAGAAAACTATTTCCTTCATTTCCTCGTTATTAAAGTTATCTGCTGATGCTCTTGCGGAGAAAGATTTTCCACCAATGTATATCGCATCAGCACCACCTTTAAAAGCTGAGTATGCTGCTTGTATGTTTCCTGCTGGCGATAATAATTCCATAACTGTAATTATTTTATATTATTTTATTTATTTTATATAAAGATTTGTTCGATAATGAATATATGAAATTGTTAAACCCTAATTATAGAAAAGATAAAGCCCAAGGTTTGTTCCTTGAAGGATATAATTGTTCACAATCAGTTGTTCTTTCGTTTTCTGATATCTTGAATATAGATAAAGACTCATTGGCTAAAATTACTTCGTCGTTTGGTGGTGGGATTGGAAGATTAAGAGAAACTTGTGGCGCTATCAGTGGAGCATGTGTTGTTCTCGGATTACTATACGGATATGAGACACCCGAAACTGGAGAAATTAAAAAAGAGCATTATTCTCGTATACAAGAGATAGTGAAAGAGTTTAAAAAGGAGTTTAAAACAATAATTTGTCGCGAATTATTGGGGAATTGTGTGGATAATTCACCAAATCCTTCACCTAGAACTAAAGAATATTATGAAACTAGACCATGCAAAAAGATAGCTGGCTATATGGCATTTTTAATCTCTGAGTATATAAATAGTCACCATCTTGATTAATACATTCTTCTTGCTTATAAATAATTAGTGAAAGCATTGATATTTGGTTATATAATCTATTTCACTGGGTCTGTAGCTCACCTGGGAGAGCGCATCGTTCGCAACGATGAGGTAGCGAGTTCGAGCCTCGTCAGATCCACCAATATGCCAGTTTAACTTTGATGCAATGAATAGTTGGTCAAAGTTTTCTTTTTATGCGAAAAACCAACTTCGAAGGATTAAATCTAACTTTGGAAAGCCATATTTTCGTTTCACTAGTAGTTAATATTTAGAGTCAATTC
>JAZRZI010000024.1:0-28322 GCA_045601325.1 Bacilli bacterium | reverse complement strand
TAACAGGAACCAAAAAGACTAAGGATTTTGAGGTCCTTAGCCTTGTTTGATTATGTGTTTTGTCCCCAAAGGAATCCTCAGTTATTTTATAAGGTTTTATTATCAAATCCCCATAAATCCCCATTAGAATCCTCAGAGCCTATTATTTCAATAAGTTTCTTTTTAATGTCTCAAATTCTTCTTGGCTTATCGCCCCTGAATCAACAAGGCCTTTATATTTTTGAAGTGTTTCAATATCTTTTTCGCTGAGTTCCTTAACTGCAGGTTTAGAGTTAGGTGTATCTTCTTCAGTATGAATTCCTTTGATTGATACGAAAAGTAATGTAAAAGCAGAAACTAAAATGCCAAGAATGAAGAAGATTGAATATCCCCAAGTGGAATATGCTTCGGCTAATCTTCTGCTAGAACTATCAATATCTTCAGGTAATTTAATAGTAAGTAAACAACCAATAGTGCTGAATAAATAACAACAGCAGAACACAATAGCGATAATAGAAACAGATAATAAGAATGTGCTCTTTTTAGGTTTTAAATTAACAGATGACAAGCCTGCAATAGCAAGCAAAAGTCCAGAAAGAATAGTCATAACTGCAAAAACAATATTTGCGGTAGAAAGGTAACCACTTGTTGCTTCGCCAATAGCAATAGATAAATATAAGATTCCAATATAAGCAAGTAAGATTGCCAAACTGGAACTAACCATGAACATTTTCTTGCTTCCTTTGAGAGCTCCAACAAGTGCAAAGATCATCAATGAAATTTCAACTAAGGAAGTAAAAAGCATCATTCCAAATGGAGTGCTTAAATTTTGTCCTTCAAATCGAGATACTCCCAAAAACCCCAAAAACAATGCGAGGATAAAACAAATTTCACAAATGATAGGAAACACAGACATCTTTTTAATTTTCATAACATTTTTCTCCTAATAAATACATTATAGCGCGTAATAATAATTATTCATCTAATGATTTAATAACGCCTTTTAGAGGTTTTAAGCCCCACAAATTTTTCAAGCCTACAAGAACTTCATCAGGAATGATGTTTTCAACGTGACCTAATGTAAGCATATAAATTTGAGCAGTCTTCTCAACTGTTTCAATTAAGCCAAAAGTTTCTTCAATATTATGACCAACTCCATAAATGCCATGGTTAGTCCAAGAAACTAATCTAAAGTTCTTCATCTTTTCTGCTGTTGCCATACCAATTTCATTGGTGCCACAAAGCATGCAAGGAAGAACGCCAACACCTTCAGGAAAAACAACAATTGCCTCAGTATTTGATTTCCATAATCTACGTGTTAATTCGATTTCATCAGTTGGGCAACATGCACCCATACAAATTGTGTATGTTGGGTGGGTATGCATAACGATTCTATTTAATGGGTCTACTTTTAATCTAGCAGCATGGCTCATTAAGTGAGCAGGGAATTCACTAGTGAATGTTCCACCGTCTTTCCAACCCCATAATAAATCACAACATTTGCCACATTTACCAATTCTAACAATACCTAAATTTGTTTCTGGGTCTTTTGCGATGTTATCGAAATATTTGCCGGTTCCAGTAACTAAGAAGTATTTACCTCTTAAAATAGGATCAGCTTCAAATCCTAATTTAAGATTTCTAATTGGTTTATTAACATTCAAATACTTTTCAACTTCTTCGCTTTCAAGCAAACAAGAAATATTGCCACCATTACGTTCGTCCCATCCTTGACGATACATATTAGCAGTAACCGCACAAATCTCCTTCATAAAAGGAGCAGTTAAAACATTATTTTTCTTCATTTTTATTTTCCTCCAATTTTTTATCTCTTTTTCTATTTATGAAATATAGAGTTAAATCTAAAGTTACCATAATAAAATTTAATACATAGAAAGCAAATATCCACCAACGGGTATTCCAATCAAAATCTGGATTAATGATTTTGCTAGCAATCCCAGCAACATAACCACAATCTATGAATAATAGGAATGGTAATGACTTGCCCTTGGCAGACTTAGTTTTAATGCTTTTAGCAAGATTAAATGGCCAAGAAATACCAAAACCAATAATCATCGTGGCTTCTAATATATCCGCTACTAACTTTAATGTTTCATGATTCATATTATTCACCTAACCATTTCATAACTTCTTTATAGAATGGGTATAACCCATCTTCATCTTTTATACATGTGCCTCGACAATGTGTACCATCAAGAATTAATAGGCTTACATTGGCTTCTGGGTTAAAAAACTTCAGTGTCTTATAAAGTAACTGATTATGCTCTAATCTCATCGGCATATCGTTTAAATATGCAAATAAGAGCATTTTAGAAAACTCAGTGTCCTCATTTACATAGTAAATAGGGGCTTTAAAGTCTATTCGTTGATAATTGCCATTAATCTTATCTTCCATTTGTTGGACATAGAAATGAGTTGTGGTTTGTCCTGATTCAGGAATCCAACCAATAATGTTATCTCTATTAACACCTAAATCACTAAGGTAATGTTTATCAAAACATAGCATCATCACAAGATATGCACCTGCGGATTGTCCTGCGATAATAAGCTCGCCATTTCCACCCATTTCATGAATACAATCTTGAATGAATTTAATTGCTAAAGCGCAATCCTCTATATATCCAGGAAACTTAACATCACTATATCCGTATAGACGATAATTAACCGATATAAATGCGTAGCCAGATTTAACAAATGACTCCGCAATCTCAACTAATGAGGTATCGGCTTTGTCTCCGCTATTAAGACCACCACCATGAAAGAAAATAATGGTTTTATAACCATTATCTTCAGGCAAATATGAATCAAAAGATTGCTCTTTTAATATCCCATAATGGGTATTCAATATTTTGATCATATTAATCTATTAAAACTTATTTAATTCTCATTGTTGTTTCAGCATCAAAGAAGTAAAGTTCGTTGTTGTTGAAGCAAAGCTTGAATTGATCGCCAGTCTTAACAGCAGCTTTAGTGTTTGTCTTGACCATAAATCTTTGTCCTGCAATGTATGTGTAGAGAACTAATTCATAGCCAAGTAATTCAGAGAAGTCACATGTTAATTCTAACTTTTGACCTGGGTTTTCATTACCAGCATCACCAGCAATGAAGACTTTTTCAGGTCTTGCACCAAGGATGATGTCTTTTTCTTCGTAATCTTTTAATAAATCTTTTGCTTTCTTGTCTAAAGCAATTTCGTATGATGTTTCTTCATTAGAAACTACGAATTTACCACTAGCATAATGGCCTTTTAAGAAGTTCATTGCAGGGCTACCAATGAAACCTGCAACGAATGTATTTGCAGGATCGTTATAAACTTCCTCAGGTGTACCGATTTGTTGAATGTAACCATCTTTCATAATGACAATACGGTTAGCCATTGTCATAGCTTCAGTTTGATCGTGAGTAACATAAATTGTTGTTGCACCAACTCTCTTATGAATCTTTGCAATTTCACTTCTCATTTGGACTCTTAGTTTAGCGTCTAAGTTACTTAAAGGTTCATCCATTAAGAAGACTTTAGGATTTCTAACAATAGCTCTACCTAAAGCGACACGTTGTCTTTGACCACCAGATAAAGCAGCTGGTTTTCTAAATAAGTATCTAGATAAGTCTAATGTCTTGGCAGTTGTATAAACAGCGACATCGATTTCATCTTTTCTCATATGTCTAACTTTGTTAAGTGGGACATCATTTGTATTTAAGAATTCAATCTTAGCTTGTAAATCTTCAATTTGTTTTGTCTTTTGAACATTAGCTTCTGTAAGAACACTGACTTGTTCTTCGTCAGTTGCTTTTGCTAACAATTTCTCATTAGAGGCGATTTCCTTTTGAATTACTGCAATTGTCTTTTCAGAATTCTTAATTGTGTATTCGTCTTTTCCTAAAACTTGAACTTGCAAAGAAGCAATCTTTTCATTGTTTGCAACGATTTGTTGATAGATGAAGTCTCTTTGTTCTAAGAGTTCAGGAGCTTCGTTTTGCTTTTTAATCTTTCTATTCAACTTAGCGATTTGGCCTCTTAACGCTTTGTTTTGTTCCATGATTGCATCAACTTCTGTATTTGGTTCGTATACAGGAAGTGGAATCTTTCTAAGCTTAAGTGCGAACGCCATGTTGTTATATACAGTCATGTGTGGGTATAATGCATAGCTTTGGAAAACCATTGCGATATCTCTATCTTTTGGAACGATGTTATTAACTAAGCGGCCATCGATGAAGAGTTCACCAGCAGTGATGTCTTCAAGACCAGCAATCATTCTAAGCGTTGTAGATTTACCACATCCAGATGGACCGACAAAGACGATGAATTCCTTGTCCGCTACTTCAAGATTAAAATCAAAGACAGCTTGAACATTGTTGTCATAGATTTTATTAATATTCTTAAAAGAAAGTGTTGCCATAATATATCCTCCGGCATTAAATCTATTTTATTATACTAAATGTATAAATAAAAAGAATAATAAATTATAGAAAATAAAAACATTCGTCAAATATGATAACTTTTTAGTCAAAAAATGCCATTTTTGCCAATAACTAAATTATATTGAAGTAAACAATAATGAATTTTCAGGTGGCGATAATAATAACCATTTCTAAAATCTTGATTTTGAGCTCTAAAAACTTCATTTAACGAAAAGTAAGCAATGCAATAGTCATAGCCCTTGAACAAGAAGCCCCTGCTTCAAAACATTATTGTTTAAGTGGCGAGAGTATGTCACTTAACTAAAAGTCAAATTACACAAACTTTCTTGCAACTCTCAATTGGATAGTAAAACTACCAAAAGAGTAAGAAAAATTATTTTTTAGTTTAGAAATTGAACGTGTTTTCATAAAAATCCTTAAATCATGTTCAAGGAGAATTTATCATTTAATGTGTCCAATTTTATGGACGGCAAAATCTATTTTTCAAAAAATAATGCTGCTGCGCCTATTTTGCCACTATCGTAGCCTAACTTAGCAACGATAATTTCTACTGCAGGAGTTCTAGGATAACCATATTGATTTTCTTTTAAATATTGTTTTAAAGGAACTAATAGATTATCACCTTCATTAGCAATGCCACCAGAAAGAATAATAACTGCAGGACGGAAGATGTTACATATATTCAATAGTCCTTCACCTAAATAGAAGATGTAATTATTCACTACTTCTTTAGCAGCTTCATCCCCTCTTCTCATTGCTTCAAAAGGCACCATGCCATTGACTTTGCCAATTTCATTTGCAACATCATGCATCAAACTTTCTGGATGAGCTTCCATAGCTTTAATAGAATCGTTAATAATCGCAGTTGCAGATGCATATTGTTCGAAACAGCCTTTCCTGCCACATGTGCATTGTCTGCCATTTAATTCAATAACGGTGTGACCAAGTTCTGAACCTTTGCCTTCATTTCCCTCGTATAATCTACCATCAACAATAACACCACTGCCAACACCTGTACCTAATGTAATCATGATGCAGTTTTGATAATCCTTACCTGCACCAAACATAAATTCACCGAGTGTAGCCGCATTAGCGTCGTTAGTGATTCTAACAGGATAATCTAAATATTTATGAAAAATATCAACGACAGGAACGTTTTCCCATTTTAAATTATTAGAATAAGAACAAACACCAGTTGTAGATTCAATCGTGCCAGGAATACCTAAACCAATACCAACAATATCGTTTTCAAGTTTTTCTTCTTTAATATAGTCTTTGACTATTTTTGCTAATTTTTCAATTGTGACATTGCCATCTTCACCTTTAATAACAGGCATGGAAAACACTTTTCCAACTTGTCCATCACTAGTGATAGATGCACCTTTAATAGATGTGCCACCAACATCAATTCCAATTGCAACCATAAATATACCTACTACTTTCTAACTGATGAAATAATAATTTCACCATTACCTTTTATGTTAGCTACTTTGCCATAAGGGACAAAGAATGTATCATACTTTTTATAAGGAATATCATTAACTGTTCCTTCACCATCTAAGAATGTAAATGAAACAAATGAATCTTCGTTAGCAAAGATTTCTTTTTCATTAATAACACTATCTCTTTTGACAGTAAAATAACGGTTATCTGCTAGAGTTTTTTCACCTGCAGCAACGCCTTGATATTTTTTATAATCAATAACTTTTAAAGCTTTTTCTATATGAAGTTCTCTAGGTTTTCCATCTTTTCCAACACGATTGTAATCATATAAACGATAAGTAAGATCACTATTTTGTTGAATTTCAATTAATCTAACACCTTTACCAATCGCATGAATTGTTCCTGGATTAATAATGAAAGTATCGCCTGCTTTAACCTTAAAGAAATTTAAAGCATTTAATATGCTTCCATCGTTAAGTTTAGAGGCTATATCATCTTTTGAATAATTGTCATTTAATCCAACATATAATCCACATCCCTCATCAGCGGATATTATGTGCCACATTTCGCTTTTGCCAAATGAATTTTCATTTTTAAGCGCGTAGTCATCACTAGGGTGCACTTGAACAGATAAATTATCTTTTGCGTCGATTAATTTAATTAATAAAGGAAAATATTTAAATCTATCTCCAGCTGGTCCAATGTCTTCTTTACTGACAGCATCTAATAATGTTTTTCCAGCGTCTTTGCCAGATACTATTATAGATGAATTGCCATCTCTAAGAGATAGCTCCCAAAGCTCAGAAATAATATCTATATCTACACCTTTCCCAAATGGTTGGAAATAGTTTCCACCCCATATATATGATTTGATTACAGGTTCTAATTTACAAACTTCCATAACAACTCCTATTTATATGCAATTTCAATAATTGCATAAATGTCCAATTTAGGTAAAGCAAATTTTATCTTGCCTTCTTCTTCTAAGAAAGGTATATCTAATCCTTCTGGTTGAAGGGTTAAAGACTTAACTTCTTTATTAATTTCATAACTAATTTCCAGATTATAGATTGGTTGAAGTTCATCATATGTTTTAACAAATGTGGATTCATGTGGACCACCATAGTTCATAAGATGGATATAATCCTTTCCATTCTTTGTGTTGATATTCGTATCCACTAAATGGCTACCTTTAACGCAAAGTTTTTGAGGAATGTCTTGAATAACTTCATAAAGGAAATCACGTAACTGATAAGTCTTTTCTTTGAAATAAGTTGTGCCTAGATCAAACGTCACCACTCTAAAGTTTCCTTTTCCGTAATTAACTTTTATATAACTAGGGATGAGTTTATTAAAGTAAATTGTTGGAGGTGGATTCAAAGAGCAATTCTTTAAATCAACTGTGGCTTCACCTAAGTACATTGATTTATTTGCCTTAGAATAATCAATAATTGAATGTGATCCCGCTAATTCAACTTCGTATTTACTTGTTAATAATTTGAAATGAGCGTCATCTAGTTTATCAACAACTTCTAAGTTTAAGACATCGTTGAATAAATTAATTGAATCAGGACCTGCCAATAAAAGATTTCCGCCATTAGAAACATAATCTAATAAAGAAGATTTTAGTTCAGATTCAATAACATCTAAATTGCCTAAGACAAGCAATCTATATTTACTTAAATCATTTTTAAGTGCTTTATAAGTTAAGATAACTTCAGTAGGGATTTGGTTTTCTAATAAAGCATCAATCATGCCTTTGCAATCGATGTTATATCTTCCCATATCGCCAAATAATCTATCTTTATTATTATAATAATAGTTCTTCGTGGAATAGATTAATGCAGTGTCGCATATAGGTGTATTATAGTGAACAAATTCTTCTCTATCTCTAGCGAATTTAGAAATCTTAGATAGCTTTTCTATTGCAGAAGGATCCTTCATAGAGCAAGAAGGTGCTTCTTCTTCATAAACTTGGAAACCACCACCCATAGAAATGATAAAGGCAGCTTCTTGACATAATTGAAGAACACTCTTTTGATGATGGGTTGGGAAAGAAAATCCCCAAGACATAATATCCCAAGGCAAATCATGTCCTTGGCAGATTCTAGTTTCTAATCTAGAGCCCTCTAATGAATTAGTTGGATATAAATCACAAGAGATATAATCCACACCTGTATTAGGCTCTTCAGGAACTTGAGATGAATACATCCAGTTAGAACAAATTTGGAAGTTTGCTTTGGCATCATGGCCAGCTTTCACATAATTTCTAACGTGGTTTCTAAAACATTCTCTTAAAAATTCCAAATATTCACTTGGTTCCACATCTTCATAGTTTTTACCAGTTGATTTTTTGAATGCTTCTTTAGAAAGCTCACCAATATCGTAATGGGCACTCCAGCATTCTCCATCAACCCATAAACCATCTAAATCATAGATAGTTGCTAATTCTACAAATTGAGGAATTAAAACTTCTTTATCATAATCAGAATTTAAAGAAACAAAGTCTGTGCTTTTTTCTCCACTAGGCCACACAATACCCCAAGATGGATTTTGTTTAATTACTTCTTGATCAAAACAACCCGAATAATGAGCGTATAACGCAGTATCGTATTTTCTAGTTATCCTTCTCCATTCTTTTAATGGATCACCTTCCAAGCTAGGAGCAGGATTGCCTGCTTTAGTTGGATAACTTGATAAACCTGGATGTCCTTTAGTATCGCATTGCACGAAGTCAGGTCTAACTCTATCTAAAAGTTCTTCCATGACCTTTGCGTCAAAGCCTTTTCCAATGACACCGGAATTCTTATTCGCATGGAAATCAAAATGAAGACCAAAGAAACTATCTTTTCTCGCTTTCATATTGTTTCCTCCTTTTCGACATACGTTATCATTTTAGCACACACATTTGCTTTTTTCATTTGAAATAAGCAAACAAAAAGGACTACATCACGGCAGTCCAATTTGTTTTTAAGATAATTACTTACGGATGTTTTTGTACATAGGACCATAGGTTTCACACGCTCTATAGTCTTGTCCTTCTTTATCCATACCGAATGCATTCCACGCTGCTGGACGGAAAATCTTGTCTTCGTCAACGTTATGCATACATACTGGAATTCTAAGAATTGATGCTAATGTTAATAAGTCAGCACCAACGTGTCCATAGCTAATTGCGCCATGGTTTGCGCCCCAGTTATTCATCACATCATATGCGGATTTGAATGCACCCTTACCTGTTGTTCTAGGTGTGAACCATGTACATGGCCAAGTAGGATTTGTTCTTTCCATTAATGTGTCTGTAACTTCATCAGGAAGTTTAACTGTCCAACCTTCAACGATTTGTAAGACTGGTCCTAAACCTTTAACAAGATTTAAACGAATCATAGTTGCAGGCATTTCAGCACGTGTAACGAAGTGAGATGAAAAACCACCACCACGGAAGTTATCAAATCCGGCTTCGCACCAAACAGTTGCGTCTGTCATCTTCTTAATATCTTCTTCAGTAACATCCCACCATTGTTTCATAGTTGGATTACCATTTTCATCAACGCATTCGCCACATGCATCTAAACATGCTGCGCCACTATTTAATAAGTGGATGATACCACCATTTTCTTTCGCTTTGCCTTCTAAGCTATAACCAGTAACACGTTTAACTGCTTCATTAGACCAATATGTTCTAACATCAGCGAAGATTTGTGCTCTACCAGTTAAGAGTCTCATGAACAACATTGAGATACCATTTAAGACGTCGTTTTCAGTTGCGAATGTCATTGGTTCTTTCTTACCTGTGAAATCGAATGAAGAGTTAAGAATTGCTTCTGGATAGTCACAGTTTGGCCAGTGGTCTGTCCATTGACGTTGTCCTTGGAAACCTGCTGCGATAGCGTTATGACCAAGTTTTTCTTCTTCGAAACCTTTTGGTAATCTATCATTGCCTTGCATTAAATCTTTGATAATACAGTACATTTTAATGGTGAATTCCCATTGTTTTTGTTTTTCACTATGAGTGAATTGAATCTTGTGTTCTTTGCCTAAGAAATTAACTGATACTGGGTTATCATCTCTACCTTCTTTGCAATGTTCTTTTGTCCAAGCAAGAGCTTTCTTATAATCTGCTTTGTTATAGATGCCTTCTTCCATACGACGTAAGATTTCAACTTCGTCAACGGATTCAACACGCATACCAAGATATTCTTCCATGAACGCTTGATCCATGATAGAACCACCAATACCCATACATTGTGAACCAATTTGTAAGTATGATTTGCCTCTCATAGTAGCGGCAGCCACAGCTGCTCTACCAAATCTAAGCAATTTTTCTTTAACGTCTTCAGGAATTTGAGTAACTTGGTCTCTATCTTGAACTTCATGACCATAGATACCAAATGCTGGTAAACCTTTTTGTGCATGAGTTGCTAAAACAGATGCAAGATAGACAGCGCCAGGTCTTTCAGTACCATTGAAACCCCAAACAGCTTTAATTGTCATTGGATCGATGTCCATTGTTTCACTACCGTAGCACCAACATGGTGTAACAGATAATGTAATAGCGACACCTTGTCTTCTGAATTCTTCAGCACACGCTGCTGATTCAGGAACTCTACCGATAGAATGGCTTGCGATAACTACTTTGACAGGTGTGCCATCAGAGTAACGTAAGTTTTCTTCAAATAATTTTTTAGCAGCTTCTGCCATTGCCATTGTTTGTCCTTCTAAGGATTCACGAAGCATCATAGGGCCTTGTCTGCCATCAATGATTGGACGGATACCAATAACTGGGTATTCACCTATAAGTTTTTTTGCCATAATTTATCTCCTATAAATTAATGTATTGAACGTTTTTAGGTTCTAAGTAGCGATTCTTAATATAAATCGCAATTCTTTGAGCGATTACTGAATGACCAATATCTGTTGGATGTAATCCATCTCCATAATATCTACTAGGTTCGTTAGTTTGAGGAATAGGGAATGAATCTCTAAAATCAACATAAACGATGCCATAGAAACCACATACTTGTTTAATAGCTAAACGATATTGTTCTAGACCTGGATTATCTTTCTTTTCACCTTCAGGACAAGAAACATTTTCCTTGTATCTTCTTAAAGGCAAAATGAAAGTAATTTGGTCTGGTCTCCAAGTTTGTAATAATTTGCGAATAAGAGCGTGCAACGCACCGAAGAATGTATGCACATCTCTATCTAACATATTTCCAAAATCAGCATCACCGTGACCATAGTCATTCGTGCCACCAAAGACAAAGACATAATCGGCATCTTTTTCCATGTCATCAGCACGACTTAAAAATGATGCTTCATCCCATTCTTCTTTGTGTTCTTTTTGTTCGGCGATGCGTGAACCACCACATCCGTAGCAATTGACTTCGCAATTCAATTCTTTTGATAAGACAGTGCAAAACATTGTATCTGGACTAGATGCGACTGCTCCAATGGTGATTGAATCACCTAATACATTAATTTTCATTATTTCTTTTGAATTCTGCCTTTGTTGGCGCCTTTAGAAGCGTGTGTTAAATATGTAGCGCCTTGGTTTTCTGCCATTTTAGAAACATATTCTTCTGCTTCAACTTTTGTATCAAAGAGTTTAATGACTTTATCACTACCTGCGATAAATACTTGCCATTTCTTGTCTTCTGCTCTTTTTGAGACGTGATAAATTTTTGCTTTTGGAGCTTCTTTTGCTGGAGCTGCTTTAGCTGGTTTTGCTGGAGCTGCTTTTGGTGCTGGTTTAGCGGCCTTTGCAGGTGCAGCTTTCTTTTCGACCTTTGCAGGTGCTTTTTTTGCGTTTTTAACTGCCATAAATTTTCCCCTTTTTAATAAATGATTATGTAGTTTTTACTTATATTTAGTTTATTCAATTTGTAATACAATTACAATAAATAACTTAATTAGTCAAAATTGAGCGATAAATATGTCATTATATACAAAAACTTCTTATTTTTTTAAAAATTTTTGATTAAAAAGCACTTTTATATAAATAGGAGGTTCTTTTTATGAACGATAAATACGAATTAATTAAATTTAAAGATAACGAAATCGAATTAGATGTTAATGTATCACCTAATGAAGAAACTGTGTGGCTTACAAAAGAGCAAATGTCTCAGGTCTTCGGTAGAGATAGGTCCGTTATTACAAGACACATAATTAACATCTATGAGGAAAGAGAACTTGATCAAAATACCTCGTGTGCAAAACATGCACATCAGATTAATGGTCAAACTCATTACATTGAATATTTCAACCTCGATGTCATTTTATCAGTGGGATATAGAGTAAGATCACCTGAAGGAAATGTTTTTAGACGTTGGGCTAATAAAGTATTAAGACAATATCTAACCAAAGGATATGTGATTAATAATGATAGATGCTTAATATGTCAACAAAGCATAGTTGATATTTCCAATCGGCTATCATTATTAGAACATAATATATCTCATCACATTGAGTTTAATGCAGATGAAACACTTAAAGGATTCTTATCTATCAAAAGATATTTAGAATCAGCAAGAGAATCTATCTTAATAATTGATAACTACTTCAATCATGATTTTGATGAAGTATTAAGAAATATAAAAGTTAAGATAACCATCATCACAAATACAAAGAATAAGAACATTGAAAGCAATGATATCTATACAGTTATTCATTCCAATAACTTTCATGATAGATATATCTTTGTAGATGATATCTGCTATAAATCTGGTCAATCATTAAAAGATATTGGCTCTAAGATATCTTCACTCAATAGAGAATATGATAGAACTCAAGAAGAGATGATTAAGAAAGCGTAAAACACAAATATCATTATTTCTTTCCCGCTATTGGCATATAATTAGCAATATGAAAATAGATTATTGTTGGCACACCCATACTGCAAGATGCGGCCACGCATCAGGAAGTGACGAAGAATATGTCTTATCCGCAATAAAAGCGGGCATCAAAGTTTTAGGCTTTTCTGATCATATCTTCTATCCAGGTGTCTCTCAAAAAGGCATTAGAGGAGATATATCAGAATTAGAAAACTGCATATCATCTATTAATAATCTAAAAGAAAAATATAAAGACCAAATAGAAATACATTTAGGCTTTGAAGTTGAATACTCTCCAAAGTTTTTAAACTACTACAAAGAGCTAAAAGAAAAATACGGAATTGAGTATTTAATATGTGGCCAACATTTTAATTTTTATGACCCAGAAAACTTTACTGGATATCCAGATAGACACATTTATGTGAAGCATTTAAAAGACGCAATTAAGTCGGGCTTATTTACGTATATAGCCCATCCTGACTTCTTTGTAAGAGGGTACGTAGATTTCGCTTAAAAATGTCCCACACAATCTGTAAGGCCGCTAAAAAGGCAAATGCAATACTAGAAATCAATGTCCACGGCAGAACTTTTAACGATAAAGTCAAATTAATGTATGCACACGAAGAATTTTGGAAAATTGTCGGTGAATATGACTTACCTGTCATAATTGGTTATGACGCTCATAATCCACACGAGTTTGATATTGAACCAACATTCTTTGATGAATGGATAGAAAAATCGATGGTAAAAATTTACTAAATAATGAGTAAAAAAGGACACAATTGTGTCCTATTATTTTTCTTTAGACAAATTAATTATTTAATTTCTGGAAGAGATGCTGCAGCAATAGATTGGCCAACTCTTCTCATATATTCGCTTGGAAGTGTAATATCAATATTTGCGTATTCAGGGAATTCTTTAGCGAGTGTTTCTTTACATACTTCAAGGATTGTATCTCCACCCACTCCACTAGTAACTCTGCCTAAGATAATTAAATGTTTAATATCATAGAATTCACTATAAAACGCTATAGCGTATGCTAAATATACACCGATTGTTTCAAAGATTTTATGAGCGCCTTCATGGCCTTCGTTATTAAGCTTTTGGACTGCTTTTAACTTTTCTGCTAATGATAACGATTCATCTAATTCAATACCAGCTTTAGGGGCTAATTTAATAACTGCATCTTGGCTGAAATATTTGCAACCAACGCCAAAGTCCAAACTCCATTCATCCACCATTGCGTCTTTATTGAAATCAACAGGGACAAATGCTAATTCACTAAGCCAACCATTAAGACCACCATTAGAGTTAACATATCCAACAGCTTCAGATGTGCCCATAGCGATACCTAAAACTGAGTTATCTTTAAGATCTAACATACCTGCTAATGCAGTGACATCACCATCGTTAGCGACATATAAAGGAATATCATGTCCTAATTCTTTTTCTAATCTCTTCGCGCAGTTAATGTATACACCTTTAACTTTTTCAAATTCTTCTTTAGGAACTTTAATAAATAAGGAAGAGACCATAGGTCTATCATCGATAATAACGCCTGCTGTGGAAACACCGATGCCATCAACATCTCCACCCATCTTTTCACAAGCGGTTTTAAACGCTTCATAAATGCCATCATAATGATAGTTAATATCGTTTTGAAGCTTTGGGAACCACACTACTTCTTCAGAATAGATAATTTCACCATTAACAACAGCAGAACATTTTCTATCACTACCGCCTGCGTCAAAACCAATTCTTCTACCATTTAAATTTCCGCCAGCTTTAACTGAACAAGATTTTTCTTGAGGAATATTTTCTAAAGTTGCTTCTACCACTTCAACTGGCTTTTCAAATACTGTCGCCATAAAGTGATAATCAAAGTCTCTAAGACCACCATCTGTGTAATAAGATTTAATGTTGTTAAATACAGTCTTGCTGCCTGCGATATAAATCTTATAACCGCCAACAACCCAAAGAATTGATTTAATCAAACGTTCAACAATAAATGTGTTTCTTTCATCATCAACACCATCTTGGAATATATCGAATTCTTTTCTATAGATATATCCATTATTTCTTTCAACTGCGATAACGATATGTTGCTTTTTATAGCTTTCTTTCACATCTTTAAAGAATTGTCTTAATTCGACAATTGCAGGTTTAAATTCTTGATCTAAAATTGGTTTAATCATACTAATTGCCTTCTTTCAAATACTTTGACACCTTCTTTATAAACGACATTAACTTGTAAATCATCGTTTAATAAAACAATGTCTGCTTTCTTATTTACTTCTAGTGCACCAATATCATGCATATGAATAGAATTAGAGGCGTTATAAGAGGAGATTTTCATTAAATCTATTAGTGAAGCGCCTGTAATATCACGGATGTTTCTAATACCTTGATCCATAGTTAATAATGAACCAGCGAGTGGACCAGTAGTTAAATATGCCGCTCCATTTTTTCTCAAGCAATCTAATCCGAATAATTGGAATGTGTCAGATGTATCGTGCTTAATCTTTAAAGCATCAGTGATAATCATGAATCTATCTGGACCCACTATCTTATAGAAAGTCTTAATTGTATCAGGACAAACATGAATCTTGTCACAAATAACTTCTGTATATAATTTGTCAAAATACATAGCGGCAGTCACAATGCCTGGATTTCTATGATGATGACCACTCATTGCATTATGAGTATGTGTTGTGTTAGTTAATCCATGTTTAAGTGCTTCCTCAACGTTTGCGAAAGATGCATCGCTATGACCTGCTGAAACAGTAACGCCTTTTGAAGTAGCAAATTCAATGAAATCCATTGCGCCCTCAAGTTCAGGAGCCATAGAAATATATCTAACATTGTTTCCTGATAATTCGATTAATTCATTTAATTCATCTCTAGATGGGTTACGAATAAATGCTTCATTTTGAGCGCCTTTAAACTTCGCGTTAATATATGGTCCTTCAAAATGAATACCGCCTAAGGAAGGAACAACTTTCTTTGCTTCTTTAACAGTTTCACACACTCTTTTTAAAGATGCATTATCTGCTGTTAATGTTGTTGCTAAGAATGTAGTAACACCTTCACTATATAATGCTTTAGCGATGGTTTTAATACCTTCTACATCAGCGTCCATGAAGTCAATACCACAGCTACCATGAATATGAACATCAACAAATCCTGGCATTGCAATTTGACCTTTGCCATCAAACACAAAGTTGTCAAATCCAGCGTATGGACCTGTACCAACTTCTTTAATCACACCATCATTGAAGACAATGTAACCTTTTTCAATTATCTTATTTAAAGTGACAATTTTAATATTATTAAGAACCATAAATTGACTCCTTTTTATTCCAATAATAATGATACTCTAATACGAACAAAAATTATACAAAAATAGGCAGTTAATTAACTATATTTAGGGTTACAAATCTAAACTATTGTTTTTTAACAAAAACTCTTTAATTCCAATAACCAATATTCCTTCTTCTGTAGTCCAGGAATTAATATTTTCTTTAACGATAATTATTTTTTTAAAACTGTCTGGTATATTAATTAATGGCCTTTCTTCTTGAAGCGTTTTTTCACGGGTAGAAAGCGATAATGTAGATTGAATATAATATCGTTTGCTAAATTGATTACACACGAAATCCACTTCGGTTTGGTTTTTATAATTTCCATTTCTAATAGATACAACACCAACATCAACGTTATATCCTCTAAAGATAAGTTCGTTATATATAATGTTCTCCATAATATGGTTCTCTTCTTGTTGCCTAAAATTAAGCCTACAATTTCTTAAACCAACATCAGAAAAATAATACTTAAAAGGTGTTTGTATATATTTTTTTCCTTTTATGTCATAACGTTCAGATTTTTCAATAAGAAAACAATCTTGTAAAAAGTGAATGTAAGAGGAAATCGTGTTAATAGAAACATCTTTGACACCAGAACTGCTAAAACTGTTTAATAGTTTATTTGGGTTGGTCAAAGACCCCACGGATGAAGCGAGCATATTCACAATAGAATCCAATATATCTATCCGTTGGATTCCATTTCTTTCAATTACATCAGACAAATATGTTTTTTCAAATAATTGTTTCAAATAATTGCTTTTATCGATTTCATTATCAAACGACAATATTCTAGGCAAACCACCATAAGTAACATATTCATTCCATGCCTCATCAACAGTTCCAGGAAAAGCGGACACATACTCTATAAAAGTCAAAGGATACACTCTAATTTCATCCACACGCCCCCTAAACTCAGTGATAATATTAGAAGAGAGAAATTTTGAATTACTACCAGTAACATAAATATCGAGGTTTTTAATATGCAAAAAACCATTAAGAACAGATTCAAAATCTTGAACTTTTTGTACTTCATCAAGTAACAAATAATACATTTCATCATCAATAATCGAATTTCTAACAAAATCATCTAAAATATCCGGGTTTTTAAATTTGTTATTTTTACGTTCATCAAGATCAAGCTTTATTATGTGATCTTTTTTAACACCATTTTCCAAAAGATGTTCTTTAAAAATAGGATCGAGCAAATATGATTTTCCTGATCTTCTTATCCCGGTAATCACCTTAATTAAGCCGTTCTCTTTTTTTCTTATTAATTTTTCCAAATAACTACTACGTTCAATCTCTTTCATGATGTGCCCCTATGAATATTTTTTACGCAAATGTAAATAATCTTCAAAACTATCATATTAATTATTATGAATAATATCAAACTAAATATTGAATATTTTTTACGCAAATGTAAATAATCTTCAACAAAATTGTGATGTATCCGTTTTGACGATAGCTCTTATTAACATACAATGTTATAGTCATGACATATTACAAAAATCGGATTAAAAATCTATTAGTAAAAAAGCGGAGTTTTGACATGAACTCCAAAAGTTGGTTAACCAACTGAAGTAGTTTTTTCATCATTTCTCCGCTTTAAATTTGATACAAATGAGTTGTTGAATTGAACTAAGTGTCCTAAATAACTTAACTGTTATTTAACCTTTTCTAATAGTTCCGCGAACAGAGTGGATTCTAATTGAACCACCTTGAGAATTGACTAAGTCTTTCGCGTATTTAATCGCTTCTTCTTGTGTAGAGAATAGCTTAATAGCTTTTTCACCACCAGCAAGTTTAACTTGCCAATCATCACCGTTAGGGTGTTTAGAAATATGATATGTTCTAATTGTAGAAGTTGTTCTACCACTTACCTTAACTGCTGCAGTTCTCTTCTTAGTTGCTACAGGTGGGAATTTCTTCTTTTCTGGAACAGGTGCAGGTGCTGGAACTGGTTTTGGTTCAGGTTTTGCTACTGGAGCAGGTGCTGGTTTAGCTTGTTGAACTGGTTTAGCAGCTGGTTTGCTTTGAGCTTTTGGAGCTGGTGCAGGAGCAGGTGCAGGTGCAGCTTCAGCAGGTTGATTTACGTAAACCTTTTTAATAACAACTGTAGAATTTTGTCTAGGTTCCACTTTTGGAGCAGGAGCTGGTTTAGGTTCTTCTTTAACTGGTTCTGGTTCTTTGACTGGCTCTGGTTCTTTAACAGGTTCTGGTTTAGGTTCTTTGTACTCAGGAAGGATTTCTGTTTCTTTATAAGTAATTTCATCTTCATGAGTTACTTCAGAAACTTCAACTTCTTTAACTTCCTTTTCTTTGCCATAAGCACAGACAAAGATCAATCTAAATAAGTAAAGAATTGTACAAACAATCCAAGCAATGCCAGCGATAGCTAAGCAATACCATAACATCATTAATCCTTGATTTTCATAATCAAAGAATCCCCATGGAGCAGTGAAATCTTCACTTAATTTATCAACTAAGAAGACAACACCACCGAAGACTAATAGTAATGCTACAGGTACGATTGAAACAGCGTAATTAGTTTTCTTTGCATTTTCAAAGAAGAATAAGTTAATAATAGCTGCGCCAGGAAGACCGATGATTAATAAAATCTTAAAGAAATCACTAATATTATCGATGTAACTAGCGTTTACTAGCTCAATTGTGAAGCCTAAGTTCATATCGTTAATAACAGGAACTAAGTAGTACGCAATTGTAACGATTAAAATCATAGTAGCTGCAGCAAGTTTAAATGCTACGAGAGCACCATTGACTTTGTTTTTGCCTTTAGCGATACTTGCAATATTATGAAATATAGAAATAAATGAAATCAAAACAAGTAAAGCAGTTGCGATAGGCAAAAGTAATACAAATTTTGAAAAATCAAAGTTTTCTTGTTGTAGCCAGCTGAATAACGCAAAACCGCCAAGGCCACAAATAGCAAGGTTCAAAATTAATGCAAATATATTTAGCACTCTAATTTTTTTCATAAAAATACCCCCAATTAATTATTATCTTACAATGTTAATAAGAGTTTTGCATTTGTTTTTAAAAAGAAAAAAATAGAATGGTATAATAATTATATGCTTAAACTAAAATTGCTACTCACCATTGCCGCTTCTATTTCTTTCGGAAATTATTTTAATGAAAATGAAGGGATTCAAGAAATAACTGCAATTATAGAAACATTATGAGAAAACACATTTATACATCAGTTATAATACTTTTGCTAATCGGAATTGTTATTTATTTATCGCTTCCTGTATTAAAAATAGATGAGGCTCCGATACATCCAGATTTTACACCAGATTATCACTACTACTCTATTTTTTCTTATGGCGTTAACAATTTGCAAAAGTCATTCACAAAGCATGTTGGAAGATTATTTTTCAAAGGAGCAATATGTTTTCTTCCCATCTTATTCATTGGTGCAATCGTTGTTCTAACACTTAAGGATTTTGGTGTAATTTCCTTAATTTTGTTAATACTATTCGATTTGTATTCTTTTATTCTTCCAGCAAATTCTACTTTTATGTCATTTATTCCAACACTAATTTCAATTCCTATAGTAATTTTCATAATCCTAAAACAAAACTTAATATCTGATTACAAAAAGTAATGTAAAATTATGCACCAAGATAATGGGTACGTGTTTTCTCGTATGGGAATGTTGTTTATTATCTATTAAAAGATTAATATGATATGTGAAAAGAAGGAATAATTTATGGATGTATTTAGCAAAATTCAAGAAACAAAATTAGTTCCTGTTGTTGTTTTTAAAACATTAGACACAGTCGATGAAACTCTCACTACTTTAATTAAAGGTGATGTTCCGGTTGCAGAAATATGTTTTAGAACCGATTGCGCAGAAGAAGCTATTAAAATTGCTAGCAAGAAATACCCTGAAATTTTAGTGGGTGCTGGCACAGTCATTAATGAAGCACAAGCAGAAGCCGCTATTAAAGCAGGTGCTAAATTCATTGTCTCGCCAGGTTTGAGTGAAAAAGTATTTAATGTATGTAAATCACATAACATTCCATACTTACCAGGAGTAGTTACTCCAACTGAAATCATTCAAGCATTAGATTTAGGATTAACATATCTTAAGTTCTTTCCTGCTGGTGTATTCGGTGGACTTAAAGCTATCAAGGCTCTAAGTGCAGCATTCCCACAAGTTCACTTTATGCCTACTGGTGGAGTGGATAACACAAACTTAGGCGACTTCGTAAAAGAAAAATGCATCTTCGCTATAGGTGGTAGCTGGTTACTTAAAGGTGACGCAGTTAATGTCTGCTTAGAAGCAAGAAAGATTGTTAAAGGAGAATAAATTATGGCAAAAATCATTACATTAGGAGAAATTATGCTCCGCTTGTCCACACCTGGAAATCAAAGATATGTACAAGCAAAATCATTCGATGTTAATTATGGAGGTGGCGAAGCTAACGTTGCAGTTTGCTTATCTCACTTCGGTCACGATGCATCATTTGTCAGTAAAATTCCAAATAACGATATTGGCGAATCCGCCGTTAGAGCGTTAAAAGAAAATGGCGTTAATACATTTAACATCGTTAGAGGCGGAAATAGATTAGGCATCTATTATTTAGAAACTGGTAACTCCATGAGAGCTAGCAAAGTCATCTATGATAGAGCGAACTCCGCTATCGCAGAAGCAAGTATTGAAGACTTTGATTTTGGAAAGATCTTTGAAGGCGCAACATGGTTCCACTTCTCTGGCATTACACCAGCCCTATCCGATAGCTGTGCTAAAATTACAGAAATTGCCTGTAAAACTGCTAAAGCTATGGGATTAACCGTATCTTGTGATCTCAACTATAGAAAGAAATTATGGAGCAAAGAAAAAGCTCAATCGGTCATGAGACCATTGATGCAATATGTTGATGTATGTATTGGTAACGAAGAAGACGCACAAGCTGTTTTAGGTTTAACTAATGATGCTGATGTCGAAAACGCACAAACAGATTCTTCAAGATATGAAGAAATGTTTAAAAAAATGAAAGTTGAATTTGGTTTTAAAGTTGTCGCTACAACATTAAGAGAATCATATTCAGCCAGCAATAATGGATGGAAAGCATGCTTATACGACGGCTTCCTATTCTACAATTCAAAGAGATATGAAATTAACCCTATCGTAGATAGAGTTGGCGGAGGAGATAGTTTCTCTGCTGGATTAATCCATGGTTTATTAGAACTCAACGATAAACAAAAAGCAGTTGAATTTGCAACTGCTTGTAGTGCGCTTAAACAAACTATTCCAGGAGATTTCAACCAAGTCAGCAAAGAGGAAGTTGAAGCTCTTATGGAAGGAAGCGGTAACGGAAGAGTTCAAAGATAGAGCTACATCTCGTATACAGTATTAGTTTTTAACTCGTTTACATCGTCGTAGACCATCATCTCACGACTATCAGGTAGACGAGTTTTTATTACGACATAATTAATTGTTAATCCATTGATATGTCTAAAGTAATAACCTTTAGCAGGTAATGTTCTACCAAACATATTCACTTCTGGATAGGATTGAACATATTTTTTACCTTCTTCAATAACAGGTGGAATAATTTCACCAGTTTCTGGATCTTTAGTGGCAGCAGGCAATTCATCAGGAACTTCCTTATCAAATTCAGCCACACCACCATCGAGTTCAAAATAGAGGTTGTGGAATTTAATGTTTTCAAGCGGCTTTTCCGCTAAACCTGAAATATTAGATGTAACTTGCCAAGTGCCATCTTCCATCACTTCTTCACCACTATAGTAACCAGGGAATTGTTTTTGTGATTTCTTTAAGAATGTTTCATAATTCCATTCAATACACTTATATGGTTTATAAGGTCCAGTAGCGATAATATTTTGGAATGTAATGTTCTTGATAGAACCAACTTCCAATTCTTTTGGACCTCTCATTCTTTTTCCTAAATGAACAAATATTGGTGAGCCAACATTCTTCATCGAAATATTAATGAACTTAACTTTATCGATATTTGAACCATCAACACTCTCTAAAGCAATACCTGCAATACGAGTATCTCTAATCTGCACACCATCGAACAAGATATTAGAGAAATCACCATTGGTTTCAGTACCAATCTTTAAAGCATTGCATCTAGATTTAATCGAGCAGTTGCTCACTCTAATCTTTTCACATTTGCCTAATTTATTAAGTGTATAAGATGATTTTAAAACAATGCCATCATCACCACATTCGATATCACATCCATCAATGTAAACATCATTGCAGTTATCAGGGGAAATGCCATCTATATGCACGCGCATATTTAAATTAGTAATAGTAGCAAGAGAACATCCTGCCATATATAAAGCTAAGTCAGTAGCGTTATAGATACCAATTCCATTAATAGCGATATCGTGACATTCTTTTAATGCGATTGCTTTGGCACCTCTATGGGCCATATTTCTAACATTATCTACATCCCAAACGGAACGCATATCAATTTTGCCTTTTCCATTAAAAGTAATGTTTTTAACATTCTCTCCGACAAACATTGAGCAATGGAAAAAAGAATGACTAGCATCTTGATACAATGGATAATCAACTTTTTCATCAGGTTCAAAATCATCGAAATTCAAAGAACCCAATAAAACTGCTTTCTTATGCAAAAGAATGTAAGAATTGTTTCTTAAATGTAATGTTCCAGTAACATAGTGTCCACGAGGAAAATATACGATAGCACCAGTCTTGCTAGCTTCATCGATTACCTTTTGAATCTCAGCAGTTTGAAGAGTTGCTCCATCTGCTATTACACCATGTTTTTTAACGTTAAATTTATTCATTTACTTCTCAATTCCAAAATATTGTATCGCATTAGTGTAGCATATGTCTTGTATTACTTTTCCAACAAACTCAATATTAGATGTCATTTGGCCTTTTTCCATCATAGTGCCAAAGTAGTTACAAAGAATTCTTCTAAAGTAATGATGTCTAGGATAAGATAGGAAGCTTCTTGAATCAGTAAGCATGCCAACAAACGCACCAATATGACCTGTAGCGGTTAAATCTTGTAAATGCTTTTCCATACCGACTTTATTATCTAAGAACCACCATGCTGGGCCATATTGAATCTTTCCTTTAGCGGATCCGTCTTGGAAACATCCTATCAAAGTCATAATCTCAGTATTCATCTTTGGATTTAAATTAAAAACAATCGTTTTAGGTAGTAAGTGTTCTAAATTTAATCTATCAAACAATCTAGACATTGCGAGAACGCTATTGTCTTCTGCAATGCTGTCATAACCAGTATCTAGACCTAATTTATTTAACATTTCAGTGTTGTTATTTCTCATCGCACCGACATGAAGCTCAGTACGAATGTCATATCTAGCGTATAGTTTCATCAAGAAATATGTGAGGTATCCTTTAAATACTTCGGCGTCTTTAATAGAAACATCTTGACCTTTTCTTCTGCTAGAGAAAATTTTGTTGGCTTCATTTCTAGATGATGCTTCATAAACTTTTTGAAGAGCAATATCACTAGCCACACAACCAACTTTAATGAATTCCTTTAATCTAAATTCAATGGCTTTTTCTAATTCATCGATATTTTTAACTTCGCCAAGTTTATCGACAAATCCATTGTATCCACTTGCCTCGATATTCATAATTTTATCTGCTCTAAAAGCTGGAATTACTTGAAATTTGTAGCCTTTTTCCTTAATTGCATCAAATGTTGAAAGGTCATCAAAGATTTCGTTTGTTGTGAAAATAACTTTAACATTACTATTTTCAATTAACTTTTGAGGATTGAGTTCATTCTTAACGATATATGCATTGCATTGATCCCAAATCGCATCAGCGTTTTCTTCGTTAATTTCTAATTCACAATTAAAGTAATCTTTAAGTTCGTTTTGACTCCAGTGATACAATGGATTACCAAAAGCAGTGCCCAGAACCTTACAATACATTCTAAATTTTTCTCTATTTGGCTTATTACCAGTAATGAATTCTTCTGGGACACCATAGTTTCTCATAAGTCTCCATTTGTAATGATCGCCACCAAGCCAAACCTCAAATAAATCTTGGAATTGCTTATTTGCCAAAATTGCTTTTTCAGGTAAATGGCAATGGTAGTCAAAAATAGGCATATCTTTAGCGAATTTGTTATATAGTTTTTCACTAGTTTTGTTTTCTAGTAGAAAGTTGTCTTTGATGTAACTCATAATGTCACTCCTTTTTTATAAAACGCGATTTCTTTATAGTTTTCACTCTTTGCGTGATATTTACCATTAATAGTATCTAACACAAGATTCCATAATCCTTCATCATCCATTGAGAAAGCATTAAAATCAATCCAGTTTTCTTTGAAAGATGAGATTCTATCGTTAGTGCCTATCTTAAGTGTTGGTACAAATGTAGAGAAAGGTGTTCCTCTACCAGTGGTAAATAAAATTAACTGCGCACCACTACTAGCTAATGCAGTAGCAGCAATTAAATCATTTCCAGGACCATTTAAAACTGATACGCCAGGTCTATTTATTCTTTCACCATAATCAAGAACATCAACAATAGGTGTACTTCCAGCTTTAGTGATGCAACCACATGATTTTTCTTCTAATGTAGTAATACCACCAGCCTTATTTCCAGGAGATGGATTTTCATATACTGGGAATCCTTGATCGGTATAGTACTTTTTAAAGTTAACAATCAAGTTAACGTATTTATCATAAATTTCTTTTGAAACACATTTGTTCATTAAAATTTGTTCTGCGCCAAACATTTCTGGCACTTCAGTCAAGATGGATGCACCACCATACATAACAACTCTATTTGATATTTTACCCACTGTTGGATTAGCAGTAATGCCACTATAGCCATCGCTACCGCCACATTTAACTCCAATAGCTAACTCACTTAATGAAACTTCTTGTCTTTCTAATTTAGAAGACTTTTCAGCCATATTTTTAATTATTTCAACGCCAAATCTGACTTCATCTTCGTGATCTTGTGCAATCATAAACTCTATGTTGTCTCTTTTGTAAGGAGCAAGGTAGTCTTTAATACCCTGCAAGGAATTATTTTCACAACCTAAGCCTACAAACAAAACATATGTGGCATTAGGATTAAGAGCGATGTCGCAAAGAATCTTTTTAATGTTTTCATTATCTTCGCCTAATTGAGAACAACCAAATTGATGAGTGATAGCAAAGATAGAATCTATAGAACCGTTAACAAATTTTTGAGATTGCTTTTCAATTTCTTTAACGACATTATTTACACATCCAACAGTTGGGATAATGTAAATATCGTTTCTAATACCTGCTCTTCCATATTTCCTTTTATAACCTAAAAATGTGCCTAATTCCCTATCAATTTCAACTAAATTAGGTTTATATTCATAGTTAAAAGATTCATCTAAATGACTCTTCATATTATGTGAATGAACCCATTCACCAGTTTTAATGTCTGCAGTTGCTCTACCAATGACTTCACCATATTTAATGATTTCTTCACCAGTTTTGATATCCTTAATAGCAAGTTTATGGCCATTTAAAGAAGCATCATCGCCTGATAAAACAACTTCAACATTATCTTTAGGATTAATAATTTTAACGTTCATCACTATTGCTCCTGTTCAATCTTAAAGAGAATATCGTTAACTGTATCTAGGAAACCTTCGAATTTAGTTAAATCAACACCCCATAAAGATTCATCTTTCATAAAGTCTGATAAAGTCTCTCCATTAAAGAAGTATTCTAGGCATTTCAAATCATCTTTAACTTCAATCGTTCTTGATGGTAAATCAACAACATATTTGTCATTATCTTTTCTAATACGCATATACATATTTACTAAATAGGCAAAGCCTAAAGTCAAATAAGTTGGAATCTTATTAAATTTATTGTAGTAGTCAACAAAGCTTGGTAAGTCTCTAGCTTTCCATTTAGAAATAGAGTTAAGCGCGATGCTTGTTAATTGGTGATTCAAGAATGGATTTAAGAATCTTTCTTTAACATCGTTAGCAAACTTAGTGGTCATCGCTATGTCATCGCTAACAAAAGGAATAATATCGTTTTCTAAAGTATCATCGACAAACTTAGATAAAACTGGATCAACCACACAGTCATAAACAGTTTCTTTTCCAAGCCACAAAGCATAAGGAACTAAGTTAGTGTGGCTGCCATTAAGAACTCTTACTTTTCTCTTCTTATAGTAAGCAATATTATCAGTGAAAATTACATCAATATTATGGGTTCCGTCTTTTAAAATAGAGGAGATTTGTCCTTTATTTTCGATAACCCATAGACCAAATGGCTCACCAATTGAAACTAAGTTATCTTCATGACCTAGTATATCAAAAATATGTTTCTTAGTAACTTCATCACGAGGATGTCCAGAAACGATTCTATCAACAAGAGTGTTGCAGAAATAGTTGTTTTCCTTATTCCATTTATAGAATTCATCGCCTAAATTCCATAACTTAATATATTCATCTATGCATCTAGCTAATTCAGTAGCGTTATTTTCAATCAATTCAACAGGTAAGAAATATAATCCAGGAAGACCATTTTTAAATCTTGTATATAAGAATTTAGTAACTCTAGCTGGGAAAGTCATGCCTTCACAATTCTCATATGTATCATTAGGATTAAAACAAATACCTGCTTCAGTTGTATTGGAAACTACTATTTTGACATCTTTGTCTTTTGCAAATTCATAGAACAAATCGTTTTGTTCATAAGGTGAAAAAACAGTGCCTAAGCAATCAATAGCGTAAATATCTTCAACTGCCTTACCATCTTTCATACCTCTTAACACAACAGAGTATTTATTATTTTGCTTAACGAAATTTTCCAAGCTTCCTGCTGGAATAGGTTTGATGATATTAACTTGAAAATCACCATAGCCTTCTTTATTTAATGTATCGAAATATAAATCTGCAAATGTTCTTAAGAAATTGCCTTCACCAAATTGAACTACTTTGATCATAATGAATCTCCTTTTTGTTTTATAAAAACATTTTTATTATAAAACACTATTTGCATTTTATATAAAACAAAAAGATACTGATACAAATTAAAACACATATCGAAACATAAAAATTAAAAAAGAATATGGGAATTCATATTCGATCAATATCCGTTAAATCCAATATTTGAATATTTGGCAATTTTTCTTTAAGAATTTGTGTTATTTGATCAGAGACAGGAATAACAAAAGCTCTAAATTTACTATTGCCTAACCCCATATATCTATTAGGAGCTCTTTTATCGACAAACATAAAACATTTTATTTTGGAAGACCTTCCAGCAATGATATATGTGTCCAATTGGATAATTACTACTTCATCAAAAATAACTTGGTTTGTTTTGAATAAAAAATTTTTACTTATTATTTTATCATCATAAACATAAAACTTTTCTATATTGCATAATAGCAGGCAGAAACACAAAGAAAAATCAAACAAAACAGAGATAATATTCAACGCAAGTTTGGAATTTTCTTCTAAATCACTAAATGACACTATAAAAAGAATTAATATTGTTAATATTGTAAAGATCGCACAAAAACCTATTGTGTAATTAATAATTTCATCTGAAGTTTTAATAACACGAGTTTGCATATTTAAAAATATTCTTTAATTTCTTTCGTAAAATCATCTATAGAAACATAACCGAGTTTAGTTTCTATTTCACTGTTAAAAAAGATTCTAAAAGACTGTTAGGAAGAGAAACGAGGGCGGTCAATAAGCTCTTTTCGAGAAGTGGCAATGCATCTAAATCAAATTTGAAATTTAGATATTTGCCAAAAAAAGAACATCCAGCAGAAAAAATACCTGCATAAACAATTTCCTCAAGATTTAAGTCTTTAAAGTCTCGATTATTAAACACCATTTGATTAGTAGCGTTTTCAGCAGCGCCACAAACAAAAGACAATGACGCGCAAACCAAAGGATTCTCAATCACTCCGATTGCTCCCATTATGCCACCAAACAATGCTCCAAGACCAATTCCAGCAAGTATGTTTTGATGATTATGTGCCGCACTTATCCCGCCTACAATAGCGCCAATAATCGCACCAACAGCAAATGCAATCAATAGCCCAATTACACTATGCCCACTAGGATCATATCCATTAATAGGATCATTCTTACAATAGGCATATAGGTTTAGGCCACCTACACTAGAGATTTCAAGGTAATCAGAGCTATCTGGTGTTAAGAATCTACATATAGAAGGAATGTAGAATCTTGTAGTTAGATAATACCATGAAAGACTATGTAAATAA
>JAZRZI010000023.1:0-54725 GCA_045601325.1 Bacilli bacterium | reverse complement strand
GACTGGACAAGGTATTTTACTTAATGGAGTTAAGTTAAGTGAAATTCCTAATGCACTGGTGGACTACGCGAATGGCACGAAATACATAAGAATTAAGATTCCTCAAGCTTATCAAGATGCTTTAGCGGCAGAAGGTGATGTTTATCTAGAAGTTATTAACGGCACACCTTTTGAAAATAAATTATTAGATGGCATTAAGTTCATTTTAAGAAATGATCAATGGGCTATTTATCAAGAACCCGGTAGAGTAGAGTTCTCATCTATCTTATGGAATAACTCTGGTAGTGATGTATATTCCGGAAAGAATGGTGTTTTGCTATCATATACAGACAATTTGTCCAATGTTTCTAAAGAGACAAAGGGTTCGATGAAGTTGACAAACTTAGTAAACCAAAAGATTGGCACTAAAATCAAACTAGATGGTGTTGCTATTAGAAATATTGAACATTCTGAAGTAATGTACTTTGGTTCATCTTTCTTATGGATTTATGTTCCTAATATGGATTCTTATAAAGAATTAATTATTGAATCAACTGATTTCATTACAGTTTTATTACCTGAAACTCATTTTGCGTTCTTTGGCTCATCTTGGGCGGAAAGTTATAAGATTACTCACATCATCAATGGTGAACAAAAAATACAATATGTTAAGAAATCTAATAAGACTGTTCTCGGACAAGAACATTATGAAAAACTATTCGAAAAAGAAAGCCTATCAGTTAAATTGGTTAGCTTTGAAATAGGCGGAACTACTTATAAGTCCAATGAAACTTTATTGGTGTGTAGTGATATCACTGTTAGGGCCACTTTAGTGGGTATTGAAACCACTAGAGGTGCATCAGTGAGAATGACCGATCCATCTCAAATGAGATTTGAAACTAAAATTAATAAGAAAGATTACGATTATCTTGTTGATACATACGGAGAAGGAAATGTTGAAACTGGTACATATATTGTTCCTAAAACTTCATTAGGATTAGCAACATTCTCTCAACATGTTAATAGTTCTTCTAAAGTTGATGGAGTGGATTACATTAAAAAGGTAAACCATGGTTTCTCTAATAGTTCTACTGCTAGTGAAGATGGATATTATAAATTCTATGGTGTGTTACAAAACATTGCGCCTAGTGATTATTGTACTGATTACTATGGTATTGGTTATATCAAAGTTACTGATAACGGTAATGTTTATAACTTATTAGGTGGAAACGAGATGGACAATGAATCTAGAAGTGTCTATCAAGTTATCAAGCGTGCTTATAAAGATTACTCTTCTGGTAGCAAACAACAACTCGTACTTAAAGGATATTTAGATAGTGT
Source organism: Bacilli bacterium (assembly GCA_045601325.1). Taxonomy (GTDB): domain Bacteria; phylum Bacillota_I; class Bacilli_A; order RFN20; family CAG-826; genus JAZRZI01. The sequence goes on along the minus strand of JAZRZI010000023.1, from coordinate 53,405 downwards.
TTTATCTCTTGTTAGTGGTGTTAATGATATTGAAATTGATAGCTCTATTGATGGCTATAGTTCACCTTATACATTGAGCTACAATAATAACACTCATGAATATCAAGTTAGTGGTGATTCAGAGATTAAAACTGTTTTAATAAATGGAAATAAATACGTAGGTTCTACAAGCATAATGAAAATTAATGAAAATACTTATAAGTTAGATAATTATAGTTTGAATGCTTCTAAAACTTCCTCTTCTTTAAACTTTAAATTAACTTCTATAAAACAAGCGTCAGAACTTGTTGATTTCGTTTTGGAGATGCCAAGCGATAGAGAAATGAAGATATTACAACTTACTGATACACAAATTATTGACTCTTCACAAATGCGTAGTCCAGATAGATTAGGCAACTCCGCTAAAGAAATGTGGACTAGAGGCAAGATTGATAAAAACTGTTTCAACCATATGGCGGAGCTCATTGAAAAAGAAAACCCTGATTTAATTCTTTTCACTGGCGATATTGTCTATGGTGAATTTGATGACACTGGTGAAATTTGGACTAGAATGATTAGTTTTATGGAGTCATTCAACATCCCTTGGGCGCCTATATTTGGCAACCATGATAACGAAACTAAAAAAGGTGTTGATTGGCAATGCGCTCAATTAGAAAACGCAAAGAATTGTTTATTTAAACAAGGTAATCTCACCAGTAATGGTAACTATTCTATTGGACTTACCGATTCTACTGGCAAGATTAAAAGAGTTATTTATATGTTAGATAGTGGCGGTTGTATTCGTGGTGCAGGTATTGCTCAAGACCAACTTAATTGGATGGATGAAACTAATTCTTCTATTAAAACTATCTATGGAGAGAATGTTCCAGGCTTTGCCTGTTATCATATCCCTTCATTAGATTTTAAAACTGCAATTGAAACTAAATATCCTAACCAAAGTAGCAATTGTAATTTAGATATCGTTGGTCAAGATGGTGACTTTGGTCAAAAGAATGAAAACATAGCTTTGTTTAATACGTCTTTATCTTCTTTCTTTAAGTCTATCAACATCGATGGTGTATTTGCTGGTCACGACCACGTTAATAACTTCTCAATTTTATATGATGGAATTCGTTATACCTATGGCACTAAAACAGGTACCTATGATTACTATAATGCTTCTATTCTTGGTGGCACTTTAATTAGAGTGAACCATGATGGTGAATTCAATGTTTCACATAGATATTTAAATGAAAATGAAATGAACGATAGAAAGTCAGCTTCATTTACAGTCACCATCTTCTCTGATTTGCATCATGATTTAAACGATTATGGTGGATTCAATTGCACTGAATCAATAGAGAAGCTAGCTAAAATCATTGAAGAAACACAGGGTAGCAGATTCTATATTAGCTTAGGCGACGTTGTTAACTCTTGTTATGATTCTTTAAATAACTATTACGATGTAATGGCGAAGTTTAAAGAATATGGTTTAGACATATTTAATAACGAAGAAATAGGCTATATCGAGGGCAATAGATTGATATTTAATTTATTAGGTAACCATGAAGTTGCTTATAGCGTGAAGAGCTTATTTAAGGATTATGTTCCTTATGTTGAAGGTGTTGGTAGCACAGCCGTCTATAAATATGAAGATATCATGTTTATCGCAGTGGACGCATTATTCACTAGAACTGGTTCTGACGATCCTAATGATATTATTACTTGCACACAATTTATGATTTCTGACGCAGTCATTGATTGGCTTAAAAATGAAATAGCAAATCAATTGGATAGCTCAATTAAAGGTATTGTTTGGATGAGCCATGTTGCGTTACAAGATATCGATTCAACATCACAAACAAAATTGTTTAACGAGTTAAGAAAATATAACTTACCTTTAACTGTGTTTGAAGGTCACACACATATCGAAGCATATCGTCAATTAAAAGATCCTTCAACAGGTGAAGTTTATTGCGATGTTTATACTTTACCAGCGGTAACTTTGTACGATAATTACCCATACTATAATGTCACATTCTTAGATGGCAAGGTGTGGTATATCGAGAAACATAATGGGGTGATTTAATATGAAAAAGAATAAGATTATTCCATTATTTGGTGTTGTGTTATTCGCAGTTACTGCAGTTTCATTCACTAAAATGAATCAAATAGCAAAACTCAATGGTCAAGATTGTGACCATGTTGGTTATCATTACGAAATGGCTATGCCTAGCGAATCATGTCCTGGACATTATGAGTTCTGGGTGTGTTGTAAATGTCATGAAGTATTTTTAGAAGTTCCAACTGTAGGTAGCTTTGTGGATAATGATCCTATCAATATGACCGGCGGAATTGATGAAACTCATCCTGCATATTTCACTCTTGAAAATACTGTCACTGTGACATTTATTGATACTGATGAAAACTCTATTTTTAGATATGTCAGTGTTGGAGATGATTTAACTAATATTCCTAATCCAACAAGCAAAACTGGTTATAACGTAAGTTGGGATAGAACTGACTTCACAAATATCACTGAAAATATTACTGTTCACGCAGTTAGTATCGCTAAAACATTCACTGTTAACTTAAATCCTAATGGTGGAACTATTTCTAATAGCATTATCACTGTGACATATGATCAACCATATTCACTTGAAGAACCTATTCATGATGAATATATGTTTGATACTTGGAAATATGGTGAAGATAGTGTTAGTTTAAGTGGTGTTTGGAACATTGATTCTAATAGTGATACTATTGAACTTATCGCTTATTGGGGCGATACAGAGTGGACTGATATTTATTAATCTCTTTATTTATTAAAAATAAAACTCTAAACTATAAATATGACAAATTCAAAAAAGAAATTTGATTTTTCTAGTTACGCGAAAGTCGTAGGATTTTTTGCATTGGAAGTTTTAGCGATTATCGCTTTCTCTTTAGGGAACTCTTTTATCTTTTATTCGATATTATCTTTTGTCTTATTAGTTTTAACTATTGTTGTGACTATAAAAGAATTCGATAAAGATGGCTTTGCTTCTTTTTCCTTCTTCTTATTTCCTTTAATGATATATGGTTTATTAAGCGTCCTATCTAACTTCGTTATCGATCCAACATTCATCTTAATGGGACCTGTTAGATTTATTGTTCCATTTGGTTTAGCTGCGATTGCAGCGTGTGGCTATTTCTCTGGCAAGATTAAAACATTTAACGTTAGAACGATGATGTTGGTTATTTATTCCGCTTTAGCGGCAATAACATTAGTGAACCTCATTATCACAATGATTCAATTTGAGCCATTCTATACGATTAATTATCGCGGCAGATACATTTATTACTATGGCAAACCAAGCGAATCCCCTGTCAGCGATATGGCGTTTTCTCTTATTGGTTTTAATATCAGCGAAGTATCCGTCACATATTTCTCATTGTTCCCATCTCTTCTTATCAGTGCGATTGTTCCTATGTTATGGACAAGCCCTAAAGAAAATAAAAAAGAATTCATCGCTTATCTTTGCTTTGTTTTATTAGGTGGTCTTTCGCTATTATTCACAATTAATAAATTCACATTATTAACTGATTTGCTTATCTTTGTTACGTTATTAATCACAATCTTATTTGTGAAGTTACACTGGAAAGGTAAACCACTTAAATTAGTGATGATTATCTTTGGAGTGTTATTTGTAATAGCCTTTATCATCATGATTTTGAACGCTCAGTTAGATAAGGGTGGAATTTGTTTAACTATTAGAAACTTAATCAAAAAGAGTGCTTTATTAGATAGATTATTTAACTCAAACGCTTTAATCAGCAAATATAATGCGATTGTAGATGGTATATTTGGTGACAAGTTATTTGGATTTCCACACTTTGGAAAGAACCAATATTATAACTATCCTAATGGTGTTTATGCCTCTGGTTCATTCTTATTTGATAACTTTATGTTCTCTGGCGTATTTGGTTCTTTATTCTTTATCTTAGCGTTTGTAATTGGATTTAGAAGACTATTTATGTATTACAAAAATAGTGATGATTCAATTAAAGAAAAGATCACAATTATCGGCTTCATATTAACGTTCTTCTCTTACACACTTATTAACTTTGATAACAATCCATATATCTTCTCTTCAGATACAATTCCAATGTATTTAAGTGGTGCCTTTATGGTGGTTATATTCTTATTTAGTTATGCATTCTCTAAATCTAATAAAGCTATTATTCAAGAAGAAAATAAGGAGGAAATCGTAAATGAAATCGAAACTATCTAAAGTGTTTTCTCTTTGTGGTGTTTTCTTTTTAACCGCATGTGGATATTCCTTAAAGGAAACATATCGTGGGGATGAATATAACTCTGTAGACTTTATGAAAAACTATTATCAAGTTTGGAATAATGACATTAATTACCATTCTGAAAATTGCAAAGTTAGTAACATTAATGAAGAAACAATCGAATTAAATAAATCTACAAACAAAGTTTTCACATCTTATGATGATGATAATTTCTTATACTTAGATTCTATTAGACATGAATCATGTATATATGAATACGATAGAGATTCTTATAAACCAGAAGAAATAACCGAAGCTAATTATGGCCCAAGTGTGTGCCTTGCAAAAGACGAAGAAACATTTAGATATGGATATGTGTCTAAATTATTCGATGGACAATTCTTCTGCAATGGCGACTTTGAACACGCTCGTGTGCAAATAGATGAGAATGGTTTTGGTTGTTTGTTTAACAAAGAATATAGCCTTAATGGTGATAATAAATACTTCGGTGTTAATTTAAAAGGTTCTATTGAGTTTAGAAGAACTGACCAAGAAATCCCTCCAATTCCTAGCCATATTTCTAAAGTTGAATTAATTATTAACTTCTTTTTAAAGAACGATTTAGGATACACTCGTTTACCTGTGAGTTATGAACTAGATGTTCCAACTAATACTGGTGACGCAAATAGAAAACATGACTATTTGTTTTTTGGATTTGAACTAAATAATGGAATTAATATCGATAGATGCGCTGGTATATCTTTTGAATATAGATTAATCAGCGATTCTGTTTTAGATAATTTAAATGAAAAAGAAGAGTTCAAAAATAGACCTCTTCACCATTCATTATTACTTTACGAAATCGTTATGCCTGATTCTATTTGGCATTAATATATTTTTTGATATCTAACCATTTGCCCATCTCAAAGTCGCACTTGTCATCATCTAATATGAGTGTGCCTTTTGCAGGTGTAAATGTCATTTCTGAGAAATATATCTTCCCGTTTATGTTATATAAATCACATCTCACAAATGGGAATGGTTTGCATAATATTTCTGCCATCTCGACCATATCATCAAAATGATCTGGTTTATTAAGCGGGTAATCAGTTTTCTTCCAGCCGTTGAATTGACTGCCATCAAATGGAGTCCAGTCGATGTAATAGTTATTGTATCTAATATCAATACCTCTGGAGGTAACTACATACATAGAACGGGCTTTTCCATTAAATATATGTAACTTATATTCAGTTGGTAATTTTCCATCTTCCTCTAATAGCTTTTCGATAATGATTTGAGGCTTGATAGTTGTGTAATGCATCTCACAAGTCTTTTTACCATAGTTAGTTTTAAGCCACTTATCGAATTTCTTTTTTAATTCTTCTTTATTGACTTCGTTTTTATTTCTACAAATATAATTAAAACCAGATGCATGACTGCACTTCATTACAAACTTGTCTGGTAACTTATCAAAATCAATGTCATCGAATTTATCAAATATTCCGTATATTGGAATTAATTTATCGCAGAATCCGCGTTTTTTAACATATTCTCTTACACCCACTCTACCAGCGCATTGACACACAAGTGGATCTTTTGGGTACACGAACAATCTAAGATATTGAAGCTTTTCTGTATATCTAGTTGGATTCTTTAAATCGCACTTATGATGTGTGATGTATTTGTATTGGCTTTTCACATACCATGTTTTAGAGATACCCTTAACAATATTTCTAAAAGGTAACACCAACATTCTTTTTAATTTATTTTCTTTTAAATTTTTATTCGGCATAAGATTGTTTTTCTTTTCTCTTTCTCACAAATGAATACACTAAGTCTTCTTTCATTATTAAGCATGCGCCTATGTATACGATTGCGCCTATGACAACTACCGCTAACATCTCTATGACGAATTGCATTGCAATGTCTAAAGATGATAATAGTGATGTTCTTGCTAATAATTCATATATCCCAACTGAAATAGCAGCTAAAATGATGTTAGCAGCAAGAAGTTTAATTGTATTTTTATTAAAAATAGCGTTTTTAGTCCATTTCTTGGTCATTGTTAATAAAATCACTAAAATAATCAAGTCTGTAATAGAAGTTCCTATAGCGACCCCAATTGCAGGATTATTAGGGAATACAAATTTACCTAAGATAATGGATAAGATAATATTTTGAACTGTACCTAATAACATAGTTAATAGATAGTATTTCTCTTTCTTCATTGGTAAAAGGATTTGGCCATATATGATATCCCCTAATGTATATGTGAGCATCATAGATGCAAGTATCATTAAGATATATGGCGAAGAAAGATAGCCACTGCTAGGATCAGAGAAATCATATGTACCAGAAATCAAACCACATATTGGTTTTGCTAATACACACATTGTTACAATTGCAGGCAATACGATAAATAAGGAAATATTAATCGAATATTTGTTTAAGTTATTAAAGAAGCGTTTATCTTCTTTGGAATAATAGAATGCTGCTCTTGGGATAAATACAGTAGATAAAGCTGTTGTAATACCTATGATAACATCAATACCTTTGATACCAACTGAATAGCTAGCAACCTCTTTTTTGCTTACGTCTATAAAGCCTAAGATGAATGTATCTGTTTGGTTATAGAAAGAAATAATTAAAGATAAAGAACATAGAATTAACAAAGGTTTTGCGTATTGTTTTAAGTCATAAGGCATAGTTTTCTTAAATGAAACAAACTTTCTAACATAATATACGTTACATATTGTTGTTATCACTGTGACCAAGATACACACAAGTGCGTAAATATAAACATCGGAAGGTGTTTTAATAAAACCAATTATTAATATTGCGGATAATGTTAATGTCACTATTGATCTAACTGACATATAGAATTGTTTCTCTAACGCTATAAATATCCACTCAAAAGAGAAAGCGCCGGTTAAGAAGTTTAACGCAAGAATAAATATTAAAGAGCTAGACTCTCTAAGTGCTGGAACAGTAAATACCACACTAGTCATTAATCCAAAGGATATTAGTGTAGATATAAGTTGTAATAAGAAGAAAGCTTGTACTTTATTAGATAAAGCTTCCTTATTATCTCTTACACTTACACATTCTCTCACCGCAAGATTAGGAATACCTATTTTTGCAAGTATAAGGAAATATGCTACAAAGGTATTGCACCAAGTGTATGTTCCAACTGCGGAATCACCCAAATATCTACAAACCCAAGGGAATGTAATAAATGATAAGAACGTTAAAACTACAGTTCTAATGATATTAACAATGACATTTGTTCTAATATTGTTGTGCATAATAATGATTATACGATTATATTCATTTTTTTGAAATACAAAGCATTTCAATTTAAAGAATACATTTATAAGAATTTTTTGTATAATTTTGTTGTATGAAGATTTTAATTGTTTGCCAATTTTATTATCCTGAAAACTTCGTTATCACTAATATAGCAGAAAAGCTTGCATCATATGGTCATGAAGTGGATGTTTTAACTGGCAAACCAAACTATGGCTATGGGGAAATTATCCCTGAATATAAGCATATAAAAGAGCAAGAAATAAATGGTGTTAAAATACACAGAGTTAAGTTGATTGCTCGTAAAAAATCTCGTATTTCCATCGTTAGAAATTACTTGTCTTTCTGGTCAAATTCAAAGAAATGGGTGAGGAAATGCAAGGAAAACTTCGATATTGTGTACTCTATGTCATTATCTCCAGTGACAATTTTATCCGCTGGAAACAAGTACAAAAAGAAACATCATGTTCCTCATGTTGTTCACTGTGTTGACTTATGGCCTGAGTCGGTATTAATTACACACGCAGTCAAGAAAAAATCATTAACCTACAAAATACTATACAAGTGGAGTAGGGGTTTATATAAAAACACTGATGAAATTCTCATTGGTTCACCTTCATATGAACAGTATTTTACTGATGTTTTAAGTCTACCTGATATTCAAAGAAAATTTGTTCCTCAACCAAGCTTAGTTGAATCTAGCGATGCTGAACCATTTGAATTTGATAAAGATTACTTCAATATTTTGTACTGTGGCAATTTAGGAACAATACAAAACATTGAAATGATTCCAGATGCAATGAAAACCTTAAAAGATAAAAAGATTCGATTCCATATTATTGGTATGGGTCCTAAGTCTGATAATCTTGTTAAACTAATTAAAGAATATGGATTAGAAGATAGTGTTAAATATTATGGACCTATCCCTGCAAAGAAAGCTGCTGCATATTTTAAGAGCGCTGATGCATTATACGTTTCTCTTAAAGGCGAAGGTTATGTTGGAAAAACAATTCCAAATAAATTAGTGATGTCTATGGCTTTCGAAAAACCAATTCTAGCAATGCTTGGTGGTGATGGAAAAGAAGTTTTAGTTAAATCCGATGGGGGTGTTATAGCTTTAGAAAATGTCGAATCATTATCTAATTCGATAGTCACCATTTCAAGCATGCCAAAAGAGCAATTAAAAAGATTAGGATCCAACAACCTAATCTATTATAAGAATCATTTCTCTTTAGATACTATTTCTAAAGAAATAGAAAACGAGCTACTTCAAAAATTGAGATAAGAATGGTTCTAGTTTCTTACTAACTGAATTAATTGAAAATAATTCGATGACCTTGCTTTGAGATTTAGAGGCAAGGTTTTTTATTTCCTCATCATTAAATTTGAGGACTTTTTCCATTGCTTCTTTTAAGCCTTTTTCGTCTCCATTATCCGCCCAGATGATGTTGTCTTTAAAATATGCATGAAGTTTTGTGTTTTTAGCGGAAATAGTTAAGGAACATGACGCTAAATATTCTAATGTTTTGCTTGGAATAGATAATTTATCTAATTCTTCGCTGTACGGACGTGGATTTATGCATGCTAATGCGTGAGATTCTAATTCAATTACTTGTTCAACAGGTAATATTCCTAAAAACTTAATTCTTTTGTCTTCACCAATGGCGGAGAATATTTTTTCCTCATCATAATGATGTCCGCAAATAAGTAATTGGACATTTTCTTTGATTGATTTAAAAGCTTTGATTAACTCATAAACGCCATATCTTTCAAGCATTGCACCACCAAAGAAAAAATATCGATTATCATCAATAGAGAGAATCTTAGAATCGTTTTCAACGATTCCTTCTAATGTGATATGTGAATTTTGATACTTATTAAAAAGTAAATTTAACTCATCTGTGAGTGAAATATAGCCTTTAAAATTTGAGCAGTTGTTAATAATTTTATCTGCATATTCTTTGTTAATTCCGGTGATGTTATATGGTGAGTCGGTTAATACACCAATAACTGGTAATTTATATTTATTAGCTATATTATTAGCCATTCTAATAGTTTTTGGATTAATTGTGTCTACAAGAATCATTGATTCTTTATTAACCATCTTTTTAGCCAATTTTAAAGAGTTATTATCAAAAGATAATATTTGGATGTATTTATTTTTATTAACTTTCAAATAATTCCAGTTAATATTTCCTTCTTTAAATGATTTAAAAGATAAATCCTTATATGAGCATAAAGATTTATTATATGGTCTTAATGAAATGACATTAATTTCTGCAAAATTTGATAATGATCTAATCAATTTATTATGAAAATTTTGGTTAGAAGGATTGAGAGGCTTTTTCCATGATTTTTGGAATTCGGAAAAATCACTCGAATTTAATGCTGAAGTGATATAAATTATTCTCATTTTACTATGTCCTTAAATATCTCTGCGTGTGCTTCAGCAGTCTTTTCAATTGTGTTTTCTTTTGCAGTTAAGATTGATGAAAAAATCATATTTGTATTAATGCTATTGATTGCGTTTTTGATTTCTTCCTCTTTATCTAAACTAACGATGTATCCATTTTTGCCGTTTTGAATTAAGTGTCTTGAGGAAACAACCCTGTCGCTTGAGATAACTGGTAATCCATTCGCCATAGCTTCTGTAGTGGTGTGACCGTAAATGTCTTCCTTAGATAATGTGACAAAGCAATCACATGCGCTCATGACTGTGAATAGATCATTCTTTTTGAGAAACTCTCTTACAGTAACATTAGTGATGTTGTTTTCATTAATATATTTTAAGTAAGCTTCTTTTAAAGGGCCTTGGCCAAATAAGACCAATTGTTTATCTTTTAGATCTTTAAATAAAGATATTAGAAGTAGGTTATTCTTTCTATCTATATATTGACCTGCGGAAATATAGAGATTTCCTTTTGGCAAATTGAATTCTTCTCTAATTCTATTTTTCTCTATGTCTGATATTGGTCCACCAACGATTTCCCTTTCATAAAACGTACTATAAGGATAGTGGTGAATCAACTCTTCTTTGACTCCATAGTGTTTTAGATATTCATCAGCTTCTATACATGGAGAGAAGTATGTGAATGCGGAACTAATAAAATGTTTTTTGATTTTTGCTTTTAGTTTCGTTTCTTTTCTAACTACTCCACCATTAATGTATAAAGCAAAAGGAATATTCTTTTTCTTCATATAGTTAATGGCTTTCATTTCTGTGAGTGTGCTATAACCATTCATAATAATTAAATCGTAGTTTCGATAGCTTTTTTTGATAATTTTCTTTAATTCGTTAGTTAAAGAGTTTTCATTTCCGAAAGAACCTCTCTTTAAGAATTTGACATTAAAATCATATGTATTGCAGTTATAAAAATCAGCTGGTCTATCTTTAGCTTTTGTGCGTTCAAAAATGACATCTAAATCGACCAACTTTGCAATTTCATTAAATAATCTCACCTTGTATGGAGCGGGATGATTAAAGACAAATAGAATTTTCATAACATAATTATATTATGATACTTTAAAGATTTTAATATAAATGTTAATATTTGCTTATGAAGCAAAATATAACTAGTTGGAACGAGTTCTTCAAAAACATTCAAAATGATGATTATTGTTTATCTTTAAAATCTTTTTTAGATGATGAATATTCTAAACATGTTTGTTATCCGCCAAGAGATTTATTATTTAATGCTTTTAGAATTACTCCTCTATCAAGCGTTAAGGTAGTTATTGTTGGGCAAGATCCTTATCACGAACCAGGACAAGCAATGGGCTTATCTTTTTCTGTTCCAAAAGGTATTAAAGTTCCACCTTCTTTGGTTAATATCTATAAAGAAATTCAATTAGAATATGACGCAAAAATGGACTTTTCCACGGGTGATTTAACAGCCTGGGCGAGTCAAGGCGTGTTACTTTTAAACTCTATATTATCTGTTAAAGCGCATGAAGCACTTAGCCATAATATTAAAGAATATCGCATGTTCTTAAAGGAAGTTTTGGAAACCATCGACGCTCAACAACAACCTATTGTCTACTTACTTTGGGGTGGCCCAGCTAGAAAGTTAAAACAGTATTTACATAATCCTAATCATTTAATATTAGAGTGTGTTCATCCTTCGCCTTTAAGCGCTAATCAAGGTGGATGGTTTGGCAATAACCATTTTAGACTAGCAAATGAATATTTAAAGAATAACGGATTAAGTCCTATAGATTGGACTATTCAAAACTAAAAATTCGGTATATATTGTTTACGGGAGCTAGGCGAACCTGGCTGAGAGGACTCTTCTTCGAGTCGACCTTACCTGATCCAGATAATGCTGGCGTAGGAATGAAGATTTTTTCCTCCGTTAGCGGGAGGAATTTTTTATGAAAACTCGAAATCTTCATATAGTCTCTCTTGCTATGTTTGTCGCGATGATATTCTTTCCGACATTCATAATAGATGGGCTTAACTTGTGTTTAATTAATAACTATATTTTTATATCCATATTACAAATCGTAGGTGTTTTACTTGCTGTTTTAGCATTAATTTTGGGTTCAATTAATAAAAAGTTTTCTAATCTTGTCTTCTTCTTTTTGCTTATATCTTCCATTTGTTTTGTCGTAGTTCCAGAGCTACTTCATAACATTCATTCAATTAATAGAGACTTGATTAATATAACGAATTCTTGTATTACGATGATAGGTATTATATTTGTTAATCTAGTTTTCTCTTTTATTAGAGTAATGGATCAAAATAGTCTTGGAATTAAAGATATTGTTGAGATTGCTATTTTTGTGGCGGCAGCGATAGTTTTAGACATGCCGTTTTTTAAGATTAAAATCGGACAAAATGGTGGCTCTATTTCATTTGTCATGATACCATTAGCGGCCCTTTGTTTAAGAAAAGGATTCGTTAAGGGAATTATCTCTTGTGGGTTAATATTTGGAGTGTTGGATTGCCTAATTGATCCTTATGGATTTGTAACTTATCCATTTGATTATTTATTAGCTTTTGGCTCTATGTCATTATTTGGACTATTTTCTAAATCTATATTAAATAAACAAGGTAAAATGACATTAAAAAGAATTCAAATTGTGGTGGTTACTTTGTTAGTTCTAACTATACGAATTTTGTCTCACACTTTATCGGGAATCATTTATTATCAACCAATTACTTTCTTTGAATCTTTAAGCTATAATGCGATTTATGTTCTTCCTTCAGGAGCGTTTTTATTGATTGGATTACAAATCTTATTAAAACCATTAATTCAACTTTCTAAAAAACAATGAAAAACTAACCATTACTAATTTAATATGATATATTAATTAGAGAGGTGCTTATGGAAGAGAATTTAAATAACAACACTGAACTTAAAATTGAAGATGAAAAACCTTCAACTTTTACAGATTTAAAAACATATAAAAACGATAAAAATTATTACGATGTCGTAGAAACTGAACGCGAGGGCTTATCTGCTTGTCAAAAACGTTCTAATAAAAGAGCTGGCTTAGGAATGGGCATTATTTCTTTTTGCTGCATTCTTTGTTTAGTTTTTGCGGTTATTTCTGATAAGAATAAAGAACAATTTGGTTGGATGTCCTATTTGGTATGGGTATTTGTTGGTTTAGCAATTATTATTTTGATAGTGTTATCTATTATTAATAAAAGAATAGCTAGACCAGATTTTAAATCTTATATCGCAACTAGTTACACTGCTATCAATGCATATTTATTTAAAAATACTGAATTTAGCGTGGCTACATATGATTCCGCTGAAAAGATTGATTTAAATGAAATATATGCTGATGGGGTTTACAAGAAAATTGAAAGCGTTGTTTCTAGAAATGTTATCAATGGTAAATACCTTGATAGAACTTTTAAGGTTGCTGAAGTTGGAATTTATAAAGAAACAGTTAAGAGAAGTCAAATCACTAACTTTGTTGGAAAGATTATTTTCTTACCTAATGATTTCCACTTTGAAGGCAGATATTTATTAGTCAAACAAGGTAGTGTCGCTACTGATACACCAGATGCAATAGATGATTTAGAACTTTTATATGAAAATGAAAGTACAAAATTATATGGTCCTAAAGACGCAAAATATAAAGAAGACTTAGGTACTAAGTTTGTTTCACTATTAGAAAAAGTTCAAGTTAAGGATCACCTTTTAGCGTTCACTGTCGCTATTTGGGCCGGCAAAACTATTTGTTATTTGTCTTATGATGATATTGCAATCACATTGCCTTTTGCCTCTAAATTTGATAACAGTGGTGTAGAACAATTTAATGGTGATTTGCACACTGTTTTTGCAGCATTTAAGGATTCAATTAAGGAATAATTATGAATTTAGTGGGTAGATGGTTAGGCATTCAATGTTATAAACACGATGGCAAGATCCATAGATGTTGGGATCGTGGTTTAGTCGTCTACAACGATGATGATTTTATTATTGTCGCCACTAAGAAAGCTAAAGTTATTGAAGCAAATGGAAGGCGCTGGTTTACTAAAGAACCTGCCGTCACTATCTTCTCTAAAAAAGAATGGTGGAATGTCATTTGCATGATTAAGCCTGATGGTATTTGTTATTACTGTAATATTGCTTCTCCTTCTTTAGTGGAAATGGAGAATATTAAATATATTGATTATGATTTGGATACAAAGCTATTCCCTGATGGCAACATTCGCATTTTAGATGAAAAAGAATATGCTCATCATAAGAGCTTGTATAACTACAGTAATGAACTTGATATTGTTTTAAAGTATCAAACTAACGAAATCATGAAATTGATGAAATCAAAGCAATATCCATTTGATGATTCTAAGATTAAAGAATATTACGATAAGTATTTATCGATGACTAATAAAGAGTAAATATTATGGAACTTACAATTTTTACACATTCTTCTGAAGAAACAATTTCGCTTGGAATTAAACTAGCAGATATTTTACCTGATGGTGCAGTTTTAACATTTGAAGGTGACTTGGGTGCTGGTAAAACCACGATGGTAAGAGGTATTGCTAGAGGATTAAATATTAATGAAGTTGTTCAATCACCAACTTTCAATATTATGAAAATCTATTTAAAGGGAAATAAGCCTTTAGTGCATATAGATGCTTATCGTCTTGCTGATATCGATACAGATATTGGATTGGATGAATATATCGGTTATGAAACTGGTATCACTGTTATTGAATGGCCTATGTATGTTAAGAAGCTTATTCCTAGTGATGCGATTAGTTTTACAATTAACAATCTTGGTGAAAACGAACGTAAAATCACCATTAAAACTGAAAATCAAAAATTAATAGAGGCTTTGAAATGAAATATTCTTTAGTTTTAGATTCTTCTACAACTCTTCTATCTGTTGGCTTAATAAACGAAGAGGAAATATTTGATTCTGTTTCATATGAGTGTTGGCAAGCTCAATCAGAACATATGATTCCAGAAATCAATGCGTTATTAGAAAAATATTCCATTAATAATGACAACATTGAAAGTGTTTATGTTGCTCTTGGACCTGGCAGCTACACAGGTGTGCGTATTGCTGTTACCATCGCAAAGACTTTAGCAGCGGCACTTAAATGCAAAGTATATCCGTTTTCATCTTTGCAAGCTCTTAAAGACGATAATAATCCATCTATTTGTTTAATAAACGCAAGAAGTAGTCGTTCCTATATTGGTGTTTATCATAGTGATAAATGCTTATTAAATGATTGCATTATGACTAATGAACAAGTTCTTAACTATATCAAAGATAATCCTAATTATTCCGTATGTGGTAATACTAAGTATTTAGGTATTGAAGGTAAAGTTACTGACTTAGTTAAACAAATATTCTTAATTAAAGATAATCTTAAAGAAATTGAAAATCCTTTAGCATTATCCCCTGTTTATATGAAGGACTAATATGCTTAACTCAGTTGATATTAGACCCGCTACAAAAGAAGATATTCAAAGCTTGTTAGAAATAGAAAAACTTTGTTTTCTTGCTCCGTGGAATGAAAAAGGTATCGCTTATGAACTTAATGAAAACCCTGTGAGCGTATTCTATGTTCTTGAATATCAAAATAAAGTCATTGGTTTTATTGATTATTGGCATACCTTTGACTCTGCAACACTAGCTCAAATTGCAGTTCATCCAGATTATCAAAAACAACATCTAGCGGATATGCTAATGGATGAAATGATTAGCGATTGCCATGCTAAGAAAGTAGAATTTATCACTTTGGAAGTTAGAGTGAATAATTCCAAAGCTATCAACTTATATAAGAAACACAATTTTGAAAACATTCTTGTTAAGCCTCATTATTACACAAATGGTGATGACGCTTATTACATGATTAGAAAGGTGGAAATGTAAATGGCAGTTATACTTGCTATAGAATCTAGTTGCGATGAAACATCCGTTGCTATTACTCGTAATGGCGAACTTCTTTCTAATGTTGTCTCTACTCAAATCGAAGTACATAGAAAATATGGTGGCGTTATGCCTGAAATAGCATCACGCTTACACGCTGAGAATATCGGTGTAGTTTTAACTGAAGCTCTTGAACAAGCTAATATTAAATTAGAGGATATCGATGCATTTGCAGTAACTCGTGGACCTGGCTTAATCGGTGCGTTACACGTAGGTTTACAATGCGCGAAAACACTAGCAATGCTATATAAAAAGCCTCTTATTCCAGTTCATCACTTAACTGGACACATATACGCAAATGAATATGTAGATACCTTGCAATTTCCATTATTAGCAGTCGTTGTTAGTGGTGGTAATAGTGAACTAGTTATCATGGAAGATCACCTTAAATTTAAGATTATTGGTGAGACTAGAGATGATGCGATTGGTGAATGCTATGATAAGGTCGCTAGAGTTCTTGGATTACCTTATCCTGGCGGTATCCCTATTGATAGATTAGCGGCTACTGGTGAGCACACTTATGATTTGCCTAAACCTTTAAGAGGTGAAGCTACATATGATTTATCATATTCAGGACTTAAAACTAATGTCATCAACCTTGTTCATAAATTAGAGCAAAGAGGTGAAGAGATTAATGTTCCTAATATGTGCAAATCATTCCAAGATGTTGCAGTTGGTTTAGTAGTGGAACGCGCTATTAAGGCTGCTCAAGAATTTGGCGTTAAAGAAGTTATATTAGCAGGTGGAGTTTCCGCTAACTCATTTCTAAGAAGTGAGATAAAAAGAGAAATGGAAGCTCTTGGTATTAAGATTAATATTCCACCTATGTGGTGCTGTACCGATAACGCTGCTATGATTGCAAAAGTTGCGGAAAGATTATACGAAAGAAAGATTTTTGCAGGCCTTGATTTAGGCGTTGACCCTAACTGGAGTATTGAAGATTACGATAAATTTTAATGATTTAAAAAAATCATTGAGTATAATTAATTTTACGGAGGCAATTTATGGAACCTATTAAAATGACAAACTTTGATTTATTCGACATTGTAATTAATAATGACGAAGAAGAATTAGCTGCTACTAATGTAGTGGAATTAGAGGGATGGGTAAGAACCAATCGTGACAATGGTTCAATTGGATTTATTGAATTCAACGATGGTACTTATTTTAAGAATGTTCAACTCGTTTATAACAAAGAATCCGCAAACTATGATGTATTAACTGCTTTAAGAACTGGCTCTGCTATTAGAGTGGTTGGTGAAGTTAAATTAACACCTGAAAATAAACAACCTTTTGAAGTGTTGGTTTTAGAATGTGAACTTGAAGGTGATGTCGCTGATGACTATCCTCTTCAAAAGAAAAGACATAGTTTTGAATTCTTAAGAGAAATTGCTCATATTCGTCCTAGAGCAAATACATTCCAAGCTGTCTATAGAGTTAGAAGTGTTTTATCTATGGCTATTCATGAGTTCTTCCAATCAAGAGGATTCATTTATGTGCACACACCTGAAATTACCACTAACGATGGTGAAGGTGCGGGTAACGTTTTTGATGTCACAACTCACGACACAAAAGATCCATTTGAATTCTATGGCCACAAAGTTAATTTAACTGTTACTGGCCAATTACACGTTGAACCATTTGCATTAGCATTTAGAGATGTTTATACATTTGGACCTGTCTTTAGAGCGGAACATTCTAATACAGTTAGACACGCTAGTGAATTCTGGATGGTTGAACCTGAAATCGCATTTGCAGATTTATCTGATAATATGAATTTAATTGAAGATTGCATTAAATTCTGCATTGAATATGTTGAAACAGCATGCCCTGAAGAAATGAAATTCTTCAACGATATGATTGATAAAACATTGTTAGAAAGATTACATCATGTCACTAGCAGTGAATTCAAAAAGATGACCTATACAGAAGGTATTGAATTACTGAAAGAAGCCGTCAATAACGGTCATGTCTTTGAAAACAACAACATTGAATGGGGTATGGATTTACAAAGTGAACATGAAAGATATATAACTGAACAAGTGGTAAAAGGACCATTATTCTTAATTGATTATCCAAAAGAAATCAAAGCATTCTATATGCGTCAAAATGATGATGGTAAAACAGTTGCGGCATGTGACTTATTAGTGCCAGGAGTTGGTGAACTTGTCGGTGGCAGTCAAAGAGAAGAACGTTATGACTTATTAAAAGCCAAAATGGATGAGCTTGGAATCGCCGAAGAACTAAACTGGTACTTAGATACTCGTAGATATGGTGGATGCCGTCACTCTGGTTTCGGTATTGGCTTTGATCGTATGCTCATGTACATCACAGGTATGCAAAACATTAGAGATGTTCAACCTTATCCACGTACATCTAATCAAATCAAATACTAGGTGCGTTTATGTCAGAAGAACAATTAACTCCTAATGTTGCTGGTGAGCAAGAAAGAAAGGCAAAAAGAAATAAACGTCTATTGTGGGCGCTTATCGCACTTGATATATTAACTGTTGGCTATCTTATCTTCCAAATGGTGATAGCAATGTCCGACAAATAAAAGAGTCCTGCTTTACAGGACTTTTCTTATAGATTGATATTATTTATATCGCTTGGATTTTGTGGATTTGGATTTTGATTAACTTGTTGATTTAAACTATTTGCTGTGTCATCTATTTGACTGTAATTATCTAAGTTAATAGAGAACACTGTATCGCTTAATTTTCTTATTCTTATTTCTCTAGCGATGAATGCTTGAACTGTGTATAAATACCATAAACCACCCACTAATAAGCTAAGAACAAATAAATAAGATGGTATAGCTTCTGGGACAAATTCAGGGTTATGAATGCATTTGATTGGAGGAATAGATAATGTTCCTTCTTTTATGACTATCTTCCATTCCCATATCCATAATAAAGAAGAGAATGACTTACTATGCAATTCCATTATTGGATTACCTAAGTCATCCACAAAGCCTGTATCCACCCAATATGGTTGATGGAATGGATTATAGGCAAAGTTACCTACGATAGCATTTCTAACGATTAAGATTAATACACCCACTAATAAGATGAGGACTGGAATACGGGCTTGCTTATAAAATATAATCCAGTTTTTCTTTCTAGCGTATTTTTTGAATTTCTTTTTATCGGTGATGACTTTTAATTTCACAACAGGAGCGACATAACTATCTAGTTTCTTGCCTTGGCGTTTCATCACTCTTACTATGAGCATGCCGATATAACCGATAAGAACGAAGACTAAAATAAACACTAAAAGGATGACAAATAGGAATCTTTTATCGTTTTCACTTAATTGTAATAATATATTCATATTGCCTCCTTTCTAGCTTAAAAATTGATGTCTATATCGTCATCATCGTTGTTGTTATTTAAAGTATCTTCTACGTACTCTTGCTGTTTTGGAGTGCGTGGAACGTATTGATCTGTTATAGATATTTCATCAATATGATCTGAAGGTGCGATTTCTTCAGCTTCATTATTGATGATAACTTCAGCAACTTCTTTTTGTTCTTCTATTACTGGTTCTTCAACTTTTACTTCATTAGTTTCTTCAACCTTTTCTTCTCTCGTTGATTGTTGATATTGATATGATTCAGGAGATGGTTGGATTAGCCCTTCTGCGAATGTAGCTTGATATAAACTCTCTTGATATGATTGACTTGGTGCAGGAGATTGACTAGGAGCTGGATTAGTATCTATTACTGGATCAACAACCGCGGACTCTCTAATCATTATGCGTTTAGCTTGTTCATCTTCTGGCAATTCAATATTTAAAGAACGACCTTGGAAGAATAAAACAATTGATTTAACGAATAAGAAAATAACCATAAATATTCCTGCTATTCCAAATAGTGTTAAAAACACTAAACAAAATGGTAGTACGAATAGATATAGAATGCCTTTTCCGAAACCTTTAAAGAATTTAACCATAAGCCTATTTAATTATAACTTTATTTCTTTGTTTTATGAAATAATTCACTAAAACAATTATCGAATTTGATAATGGAACTATTCCTATCATCAACAAACCTTTAGGAGCCTCTATTGAACTATAGGTTATTGAAAACACAAAGAATGCCACGATAGTAGTAACAATAGTGGCAATTATTAGTCTAGTGTTTTTACCCGCCATTATAGATACGAATTCATTAATTCCAATTAGCAATGAAGATAACATGAATAAATAAGATAGTTCACCATAGAAGAAAGCAAATGTTAATGTCAATGCTGATAAAGCTATTATAGAAATCCCATTAATTAAACCTTCTTTAGGGTTATCAACATAATCTTCACCAAATTTAGGAAGTTCTTCGTTTATAACCGCGAAGCTAAAAATAGTTTGAATTAAAGATATTCCAAATAAGAAAATGCTCTTTATATAACTGAGATATAGATAATTGCTTAAGCCTATGATTGATGTCATATCATTTAGGAAGTTACGTTCTGTTAATATTTCGAATATAAAGATACATCCATAGCTTAGAAGTACTTGGACAAATGTTGTCAATAAAATTAATGATGAGACAGAAATCTTTTTAGAAAATAACACCCCAAATAAGAAACCAGTGAAAAGTGAAGGGATGACATAATAGAATGTATCTCCAATATTCCACATCGTCACAATCATGCATAAACTAACAGTTACAATCGCGTATATAGGATAGTATCTTTTCTTACAAAACACAGTAACGATTGCACTGGTTAAAGGAAGAAGGAACACTAATAAAAATAATAAGACAGGCACTAAAGTGGATATTAAAACAAACACGACATTGATGGACGCCATCAAGGCCATATAAGTTATATTTTCTGTTAATGAAGTTCTTTTTCTGAAAATGGACATATATCCATTTTAGCATTTATGAAAATATTTTTATAAAAAAACGAAAATTTTGTCTTTATATATAATATGAAGAAAAAATTATTTACCTTGTTTGTTACGCCTCTATTAATTGGCTGCGTGAAGCAAAATAATGTCGTGGAAAAGGAGGATGAAAAAGAAGTTTCTTACGATCATTATTCTTCACTAAATTTGTTATGGAATGAACTGTTTTTACCTGCAGAACCTTCATATTTTGCGTATATCTACAGTGAAACATGTCATTATTGTAAGCAAATAAAAGATGACATTTTTGAGTTTATTGAAAGCGATATCTACCCAATCTATTTAATTAATTTTAATAAAGACATTCCTGTATCAAATAATATAGAGTGCACAATTGGGGCCACTAAAGTTGATAACGTATGGATAGAAGGGACACCAACATTAATTCATGTAATGAACAAACACGTATTCGCTAATTTAGCGGGTGGTGAAAAGATATTAACTTATATTGATTTGTTCATAAGTAGTTACGATACTATCTTGTATGATTTAATGTAATGTGATAATATATTGCTATGCAATATATAGATTTTGAAAACGAACTTAATGAAAGACAATACGAAGCTGTTAGCACAACATGCCAACATGTTAAAGTTAACGCTGGTGCTGGTAGTGGCAAGACCAGAGTTTTAACATATCGTATCGCTTATTTAATTAATAGATTTAATGTATATCCTTGGACTATATTAGCAATTACTTTTACTAACAAAGTTGCTAATGAAATGAAATCTAGAATTATTAAAATGATTCCAGAATGCGAAAAGGATTTAACTATTAGAACATTCCATAGTTTTGCTGCTAACTTTTTAAGAAGAGAAATTTCTGTCTTAAACTATCCATCTTCTTTCACAATTTTAGATGAAGAAGATCAAACTAAATTAATTAAAGATATTGTGGCTGAAATGGGCTTTAAACGCGGAGACAAAATAGTGGGAAAAGCTTTAAGTTATATCGGATCTTGCAAATTAAAAGAAAAGTATCCTGAAGATATCACAGTTAGTGTTCCTAGATTTGAAGATGAAAAAGTATGCTTAGAAATATATACACGTTATGAAGAAGAAAAGACTAAAACATTATGTTTAGACTTTGATGATTTGTTATTAAAAGCTAATTATATTCTTGAACATTATCCTGATATTAGATTTAAATGGCAAAATAGAATTGATCATATTCTCGTTGACGAATTCCAAGACACAAACGATGTTGAATATAAACTTATTAATTTATTAAAGAAAGATACAGCATCTTTATTTGTTGTTGGTGATGGCGACCAAACTATTTATACATGGAGAGGCGCTAATCCGGATATCATCCGCAATGTTTCTAAATCATTTAAAGATATGGAAACTATTACTCTTGATCAAAACTATAGAAGCACACAAGTCATTCTTGATTGCGCAAATAAGTTAATCTCTAAGAATGTACATCGTGATCCTAAAAACTTATACACTCTCGATAAGGGTGGAGATAAGATTACCTGGAGATTATCCCCTCAATCAAAGAGTGAGGCAGAATATGTCGCTAGAGAAATTCAAAGTTTAGTTAGCCAAGGCTATAAATATAAAGATATAGCAATCTTATATAGATCTAACTACTTAACTTTAGACTTTGAAAACGCATTTGTTGGTAAACATATTCCATACACAATCTATGGTGGGCTTAAGTTCTATCAACGTATGGAAATTAAAGACGTTTTAGCGTATTTTCACCTCATTGTTAACACGAAAGACAACATTTCTTTCGATAGAATTATAAATGTTCCTAGACGTGGAATTGGAGATATGACTCAAGCTATTATCAGACAAGAAGCTAATGACGCTGGGATGAGTTATTACGAATATATTAGGGATGTTAAGATTGAAGATTCTAGTATTCCTAAAAAAGCTCTTAACTCTTTAAAAGCAATGATTTTTAACATTGATAACGCAAGAGATAAAGTTAATACAAGCGACGAAGTATTCTCTAAACACTTAGAAGAATTAATTTACTCTATCGGATATCAAAATTACTTAAAAGATGATGATAACGCTGATGAAAGATTGGAAAACGTTAAACAATTATTCGCGGATATAAGACACTTCTTACATAGCAATCCTGATTCTACATTTGATGAATATTTACAAAACATTTCTTTATTGTCCGCTCAAGATGAAATTGTTGATGCTGATAAAGTTCAAATGATGACAGTTCACACTGCTAAAGGTTTGGAATTCCCTATCGTATTTATCGTTAAATTCAATGATGGTATATTCCCTAACCAAAGAGCGATGACTGAAGGCGGATATAACGCACTAGAAGAAGAAAGAAGACTTGCTTATGTTGCTATTACAAGAGCAAGGAAGAAACTGTATGTATCATATTGTAGCGATTTTTCTTATGTTTTAGGCTCAACATTAAGGCCTTCAATGTTTATCAAAGAAGCTGGATATGAACCAGATTCTTCATATAATGAATTCAATCCATTTATTAATAATAGAAGACCTAGTTCTTATCATATACAAGATGAAGAACCTAAAAAAAATAGGACATTCAATTTAGATTCCCCGATTAAACAAGATTTATCTAGTAAAACTAACGATATTATTTGGAAAGTTGGAGATATAGCTATACACACAAAATTTGGTAGTGGTGTAGTTACTGAAATTGATGGTGATGGTGTTTTAACAATCAATTTTGATGAACATGGCGAAAAATCAATTATGGGAACACACCCAGCAATCTCCAAAGGAGGCAATGACGCATGACACCTAAACAAAGAGTAGAAGAAATTCGTAAGTTGTTAGAAAAATATAACTACGAATACTATGTATTAGATAATCCTTCTGTCAGCGATGCAGAATACGATCGTCTTATGCAGGAATTAATCATGCTCGAAAATGAGAATCCTGAACTTCAATCTCCATTATCCCCATCTCAAAGAGTTGGTGGCTTGGTGCAAGAAGAATTTAAGAAAGTATCTCATAGTAGAATGATGCTTTCTCTTGCAAATGCATTCAATGAAGATGATTTATATGATTTTGATAGAAAAATTAGAGACGTTATCGGTAGCGATAAAGTCACTTATATGGCAGAGATGAAAATCGATGGTCTTGGTATGTCTCTTGTTTATAATAAGGAATTAAAATACGCCGCTACACGTGGTGATGGTGTGGAAGGTGAAGATGTAACAAGTAATGTTATAACTATTAAATCCATTCCTTCTCACATTGATATCAATGGCGATTTTGAGATTCGTGGTGAAGTCTTTATGCCTAAAAAATCACTGCAAAAGCTCAACGAAATCCAAGAAGCTAACGGAAAACCATTATTTGCTAACGCAAGAAATGCTGCAGCGGGTAGCATTAGACAATTAGATAGTTCTATCGCTGCTAGTAGAGGATTAGATGCTTTCTGGTATTACTTTGTTAATGCGAAAGATTTCGGTATCCGTTACCATAGCGAGGCTCTTGATCTTTGCGATGAATTAGGTTTTAAAACTAATCCAGAAAGAAGATTATGTAAAGGCATAAAAGAAGTAATCGCTTATATCAAAGAGTACACAGAAAAAAGACCAACCCTTCCTTATGATATAGATGGTATTGTTATTAAAGTCGATGATATGAATTTATATGATAAGTTAGGATATACATCTAAAACACCTAGATGGGCTATTGCATATAAATTCCCGCCTGAAGAAGTTATTACTAAGTTAACAGATATTATCTATACAGTTGGCAGAACTGGTAAGATTACCCCTAACGCAGTATTAGAACCAGTTAGAGTAGCAGGATCAGTTGTCCAAAGAGCAACACTTCATAATGAAGACTTTATTCTTGAAAAGGGCTTAATGAAAGGTGATTATGTCGTTTTAAGAAAAGCTGGAGATGTTATTCCTGAAGTTGTTAGAGTTGTGGAAACTAGAAGAGATGACACTCAAATTCCTTATAAGATGATTGATACTTGCCCAGTATGTGGTTCTCCATTAGTGAAGAAAGATGCGATGCATTTCTGCTTAAATCCACATTGCGACGCTAAAAAGATCGAAGGCATTATTCATTTCTCTAGCAGAGACGCTATGGATATTGAAGGCATGGGTGAAAAGGTTTGTGAACAATTTTTTAATCAAGGTTTCTTCCATAACATAGATGAAATTTATGATTTGATGAATCATAGAGATGAGATTATTGCTCTTGATGGTTGGCAATCAAAATCAATCGATAATTTAATAGAAGCGATTGAAAATAGTAAGAAAAACTCAGTAGAACGCCTATTATTTGCATTAGGTATTAAAGAAGTCGGCGCAAAAATGGCTAAGACGTTATCTCGTATATATGGCTCATTAGATGCTCTTATGGAAGCAAGTGAAGAAGAACTTTTAGAAATTAATGATGTTGGTCCGGTCGTTGCTCATTCTATTGTTGAATGGTTCTCCGACTTAACTAATAAAGGATTAGTAGAATCTCTTAGAGAACATGGTCTTAACTTTAATTTCTTAGGTAGCACCGCAAAAGCTGCAAATTCTTATTTCTCAGGTAAGACTGTTGTTTTAACAGGTACCTTATCTAGTATGGGTAGAAAGGAAGCTACTGAAATACTTGAAAACTTAGGCGCTAAAGTTACTGGTTCAGTATCTAAATCCACAGATGCTGTTATTGCTGGAACTGAAGCTGGTAGCAAGTTAGATAAAGCTCAAGCACTTAACATTACTGTGCTTGATGAAGCTGAATTCTTAGAATTAATTAAATAACCTACTTAATCTTAGTGAATAAACTCTAAAATAGCGGACTTAATTATTAGTTTGCTATTTTTTTGTTTAAAACAATGTAAAGTATGTTTCAATTTATCTAGCAATCAGTAAGAAGCCCCTATCGTCTAAATGTATATGTAGGTGGGGGATGAATTATTTGAGCAATATCATTAAGTGGATTTTTATTTATAAAAATTTTAGTTTATGATAAAATCTCTATCGCTATGAAAAAGGATTTTAAATCAATTATTCATGAAAGCGAAAAGAATCAGTTGATAATATTAACTGATGATGAACTTTGTAGTGCTATTAATGATTTTCAAATATATCACAAACAATTTGAAATATTTGATTGCATTAAAGGATTAGATGAAGCCAGTAAATCAATCTTTCCTTATGAATTTATTGGTAACGTTAGGGAAGACAATCCAATTGATTCAAACAGTAAACAAGTTATATTAAATCAATCACCTAATCATAATAGCGATTTAATTATTGCTAAGAAGGATGGCAAATAATGAGCTATTTAGATTTAGATATTTTAAGCATCCATAAAGCAATCATAGAAGGCAAAGTCACTCCTATTGAGCTCACTAAAGAAGCTATCAAACGCGCTAAAGAAGATAATAACAATTGCTTTGAATATATTTGTGAAAATGAGGCAATTTATCAAGCAAATCACTTAGATATTACAAAAAAGAATAACTTATTATGGGGTATTCCTTACTGTTTAAAAGATAACTTCTCCACTAAGGGAATTCCTACCTGTGCTTCTAGTGACACTCTTAAAGGTTATATTCCTAATTTTGATGCTGAAGTATATACGAGATTAAAAGAGCAAGGCGCTATCCTCATTGGCAAAAACACCATGGATGAATTCGCAATGGGTGGTAGAGGCGATACTTGCCATATAGGAAAAATATATAATCCAAAAGATCCTAGCCATGAAAGATTAGTTGGTGGTTCTTCTTCTGGTTCTGTTAGCGCAGTGTGTGCTGGTATAGTACCATTTTCGGTTGGTTCAGATACTGGTGATAGTGTAAGAAAGCCTGTGTCTTATGCAGGTGTTACAGGTTTAAAACCAACTTGGGGACGTATTTCTAGATTTGGCTTGTTTCCTTTTGCGCCATCATTAGACCATGTTGGTATTATTACTAAATATGTATACGATTCCGCAATTATACTTAATGCCTTAGCAGGCAAAGACGATAAAGATACAACTTGTTCTTCCTTAGAAGTTGAAGATTATTGTCCGTCCAATTCAAATAAAACAAAATATAAAATTTGTATTATCAAAGAAATTGTTGATTCATTATCAAACAAAAAAGCCAAGGATTTATTCTTAAATAATGTAGAAAAACTTAAAGCATCTGGCGTTGAAATTGACTATGCCAGTTACGATATCAACTTATTGAGAGCGGTATATCCTACATATATGATTATTTCATGTGTGGAAGTTCAATCTAATTTACGTTATATTGATGGTTTAAAATTTGGACAATCTTTATCTAATAAATCATTTGAACAAAGTGCTTGTGATCTTCGTTCTACATTGTTTCATCCATCAATTAAAAAACGTTTGCTATTGGGTGGCTATATAGCGATGAATAATAATGACGAGATTTCTTTATTTAGTAAAGCATTAAAAGCTAGAACATTAATCACTAATGAATATAAAAAGTTATTAGATAAATACGATGCAGTGTTTGTACCTTCAGCAGCAGGGCCTGCTCCTAAATTTAGCGACACTGTTGATAGATTATCTGATGAATACTTAATTGCGGATAATCATATGCCTATTCAAAATATGGGTGGGTTCCCATCCATAACTTTACCTTTAGGTAATATTGATAATTTACCTTTCGGTGGCAATATTGCCTGCAATCTTTTTGAAGAAAAGAAACTTCTAGAAATATCTCATCTATTTGAAAATATTTTTAACTCTTAATATATGAACTTTGAAACAATCATCGGGCTTGAACTTCACTTGCAATTAAAAACTAATAGCAAGTTATTTTCTAACGCTTTGAATTCTTCTAGTTTAGAGGCTAATGCTGCGGTTAGCCCAATTGACATTGCTTACCCAGGATTTCTTCCAACAGTGAATTCCAAATGCATTGAATGTGCTTTGATGCTTGCCTTTGCGCTTAATTGCAAGATCAATCCTTTCGTAACATTTGATAGAAAGAATTATTTTTATCATGACTTAGCGAAAGGGTATCAAATAACACAACATAGATTCCCTATTGGAACTGATGGAGAAATTCATCTCGATGGAAAGACGTTTAGAATCAAAGAAATCCACTTAGAAGAAGACACCGCTAAACAAATATTAGATAACGAAAATATATATCTCGATTACAACAGAAGTGGGATTCCATTAATAGAGATAGTTTTCGAATCCGATATACGAAATAGTGACGACGCTAAAAAGTGTTTGAAATACGTCATTCAATTATCAACATTTTTAGGTATTTCAGATGGCAAACTTGAAGATGGAAGTTTAAGATGCGACGCTAATGTATCGTTAAGACCTTTTGGAAGCAATAAACTCAATCCATATTTTGAAATTAAAAACTTGAACAGTGTTAAAAACTTAGGCCTTGCATTGGAACGTGCCATCGAACAACAAAATAGAATCCTTTTATCTGGAGGAGTTATTTATAAACAAACTTATTCTTATGCTGATTCTACTAAGTCTCTTCAACTTTTAAGGGATAAGTGCGATGAGCAAGGATATTGTTATATTCCTGAAACTAATATTGCTCCTATTTTCTTATCTAATGAATTTGTGTTTGATGTTTATCATAAAATGCCTGAGTTACCAGCCTCTGCTCATCATAGATTTGAACATTTAGGTATATCACACGAAACCATTGATGTGTTAATCAGTGATATAGATTTAAAGAATTTATTTGATGCCTGCTTGTTAGGTTCTATTGATCCAATTCTTTTAGCGAATTTTATTATAAATAATGTTTCTAGCTTTGCTTATAAGAACAATATTTCTTTAATAGATTTAAATGTTTTCGCTAATAGTTTCACTAAGCTTACTAATCTAGTTAGTTTAGGTAACCTATCATACAACTCTATTAAAGATAAAGTCGGTTTAATAATAAACGGAGATATCAGTGATGTTGATTCACTAATGAATATTAATCTAGTTGATGATGATGTTGTCGTCGATTATATCAACAAAATTCTCGACTCTAATAAAGAAATATTAATAGAGTACAAAAATGGTAAAAACCATTTAATTAAATATTTAATGGGACTTATAATAAAAGAGTTCAAGGATAAAATCGATCCTAAGAATGTTTCGACATTATTGTTAAAGGAGATAGAAAAAAGATAATATGGCTATTCTTGTTACTGGTGGAACTGGATATATTGGTTCCCACACTGTCGTTGATTTATTAAATCACAATTATGAAGTTGTTATCGTAGACAATTACGTTAACTCTAAACCTGAAGTATTAAATAGAATCTTTAAGATTACAGGTAAGAAACCTAAATTTTATGAAGCATCTGTACAAGATGAGGAAAAGATGCGTGAAATCTTTGTAAAAGAAGATATCACTGATGTCATTCATTTTGCAGGTTTAAAAAGCGTTGGTGAATCTGTTTTAAAACCTCAATTATATTTTGATAATAATGTTGGTTCTTCCAAAGTTTTAATTAAACTTATGAATGAATACAGAGTTAAGAACTTAGTGTTCTCTTCTTCCGCGACTGTATATGGCACTCCTGACCATGTCCCTCTAAAAGAGACCGATCCTGTCGGTGGATGCACAAATCCTTATGGTCAAACAAAATTAGATATCGAATATCTTTTAAAAGATTACGCTAAAGAACATAAAGACGCTAACATCGCTATCTTGAGATACTTCAACCCAATTGGAGCGCATGAATCTGGTTTAATCGGTGAAGACCCTAATGGTATTCCTAATAACTTAATGCCTTATGTCACTCAAGTAGCAGTGGGTAAACGTGATCACTTAAATGTCTTTGGCAATGATTATGACACAATTGATGGAACTGGTGTTAGAGACTATATCCATGTGGTGGATTTAGCAAGAGGTCACTTATGTGCTTTAAAGAAATTAGAAACTAAACCAGGATTAGTTATTTATAACTTAGGTACTGGTCGTGGAACATCTGTTCTTGAATTAGTGCACGCTTTTGAAAAAGCCAATGGCGTCACTGTTAAATATGAATTCTGTGATAGAAGACCAGGTGACGTCGCTACTAACTATGCTGATGCAACTAAAGCATTTGAAGAAATGGGCTTTAAAACAGAAAAGACAATCGTGGATGCATGCCGCGATTCTTGGAAATGGCAAAAGAATAATCCTAATGGATACGACAAATAGGAGATATAAATATGTCTGAAGCAATTAGAATTCAAATCACCGATAATGATGGTAAAGAAGTATATGGCTTATCTTGGAAAATAGATAATCCTAAAGGCAACGTTCTCATCTTTGAAGGTATGGAAGAACATTCCCTTAGATATGACGCTCTTGCAAAACGTCTCAATGGGGAAGGATTTGATGTATATTGCTTAGATTATTACGGTCAAGGACAAAACGTTGCCCCAGACCTCCAAAATATAGGTATTTGGCCAATTGATGGCTTCAATAAGATGATAGACAATATGCATTTATTAATAAATAGTATTAATAGTAATGTTCCTACATCAGTATTTGCCCATAGTATGGGTAGCTATGTTGGACAAGGCTTTATCCAAAAATATTCTAACGAAATAGATAGAATTATCTTATGTGGCAGTGGTGCGAAAAATAAAGCGGTTCCTATTGGATTAATGCTCGCTAAAATGATTACCACTAAGAAGAAAAGAAACGTTAAAGCAAAGATGCTTAATAACTTAATGTTTGGTAACTTTAATAAACGCATTAAAGAACCTAGAACGTCATTCGACTGGTTATCTTATAATACTGAAAACGTTGATACATATATCGCGGATCCATTAAGTGGTTTTGGCCCTAATAATGGTTTCTGTTTAGAATTCCTTAAGGGAATGAAAAAGCTATACACAAAGAAAGGTCTAAATAGTATTAGAAAAGACCTTCCTATCTATATCATCACCGGTGAAGAAGACCCTGTTACAGGTTATTCAAAAGCTACATTAACTTTAAAGAAAATGTATAACAAGCTTGGGTTTAATGATGTAGATACAAATATCTATAAAGGCATGAGACATGAAATTTGCAACGAAACAGATAAATTCACCGTCTTTAATGATATCGCTAACTTTTTTAATAAGTAGTTAGCAAACGCGCCCGTAACTCAGCTGGATAGAGTACCACCCTCCTAAGGTGGGAGTCGGACGTTCGAATCGTCTCGAGCGCGCCAAAATTGTGAAACGAAGATGATAAAAATCTTTATCATCTTTTTTTCTTTTTTATGCATTTTTAATGTATTTTTATGTAAGTGTTAATGTTTTACAGGTAACAAAAACTCGAACCATCGAACGTCCGAGTTATTTTTCTAAATTCCAAGGCATCAATGCATCAATTTCTTCTTCCGTGGAATTATATCTTAATTCTAGAACACGATTTGACCTTAAATAGTTTTCTAGTATTTCAATAAAAAAAGAGGCAGGCCTCTTATAATATTTGGATAAAGTAACTATTTATGCTTTAATGCTGAAACCATCGATTTAACAGCATCTTTTTCTTTTTCTGTTAATGAACGATAACCATCAAGCAATTCTAACTCATCTTTAGAAACATGAATCACTTTATCATTTTCGTTAAAGAACTCTGAAAGTGAAATGCCAAAAGCATCACAAATTCTTTCCAGAGTATCAACCGTTGGACATGTGCCCCTGGCAAACATGTTAGATAAAGTCGATTGAGTTAATCCTGCTTCGTAAGCGAGTTTGTAAGTCGACCAGCCTCTTTCCTTTTGTAATTTCTTTATTTTATCTAGTACGCTCATGCGAGCATTTTAATACACATCTGCGTTGCATATAAACCCAACTGAAATATAATTAGTATACATTTGGGTTAGGTCGGATTTCGTAAATGGGTATTAAAGAAAATTGCACTTTAAACATAAAGACAAACCATAAAAACAAAATAGATGGAGTGGTACTTTTGAAAAACATAGAAGACAACTCTATCAAGTGCTTATTTTTTGATCCTCAATATCGTGGCGTATTAGATAAGCTTTCCTATGGAAACGAAGGTGTTTCTAGAGGAAAAGATAGAAGTTCGTTGACACAAATGGACGTAAAAATAATTCTTAAGTTTATTAAGGAAATAAATAGGTGCTTGATCCCAAGCGGTTATCTGTTCTTATGGGTTGATAAATTTCATTTAGTTGAAGGAGTTAATCCTTGGTTTAAAAACACCGATTTGCGTTGCGTCGAAGATAGATGCTCTTCGTGGAACTTTGCTTACGAATGAAAAGGGCTTGTTTATAACAACCTCACATGTTAGCGACAAGGCTAAGAACGAGGCATTAACAAAGGATCCTCATCGTCTGGTCATTGTTATTGATGGTTTGGACTTAGTGTCGATTTTAATCGACAAAGGAATTGGCTTCAGTTACATGCCAGTATTTAGTGGTGTTGCTTTATCCGAATTTATGAATAGAGATTCTGATTTTAAAGAAGCCTCAATGGAAACTGATGAAACTAAAGATTACGTTTTTAAAATGGTTACTGTCAACGATATAAGAGCACGTATTATTTCAATACCATCAACAATAGTTAACAAGCTTGAAAATAATGAAAACAAACATAATGTTAAGGTGGTTGTTAATGGCACAAAAGAATATGAAGCAACTTTCTCTCCAGCTCGTAAATATCTAGGAGGAGTTACTCAATTATTAAAGGATTTCAACTTTGCAAAAGAGGATAAAACCTTCCAAGAAAAGAAGATTGGCTGGCTTACGGATGGCAAAGCAATCAAATTGATTATTGAGAAATAAAGACATTATTGTCTTTTTGCTTTTAAACTAAAGTTGCTTCGTTAGTTGTTCAGAGTGATTAGCGGAACTATAAGGAGGTTCTGCTATGAGCGAAGAAGGTTTTGAAGCATACAAAGACACCGATATTTTAGAGCGAGTCACGAACTATCTATGTCATGTGTTTGTGCTGAAAAACCTGTTGTGTAATCGAGGTGAAATTGTCCCCATTATTTGGACTCTATAAACTAAAGTTTGTAGACTAAATAAGGAGGACTTTTTTATGAAATCCTTTATTGGATAGGGGATTTTTTGTGTAAATATATTTTAAGTATAGGAATTAGATATCTATTTTCCATCATAATGCGGAAGAACTCCTGTCTTTATTTATTTTTTAGGACTTCGCTCGAGAGAGCATTATACATTTAAATAAATTTCAAGAAAAAAAGCAAAGTAAAAATGAGAAAAAAAGCAAAGTAAATATTGACAAAAAAGCAAAATGTTTTAAGATATTGATGAGGTGAATTATATGGAAAACAAAGTTTACTATAAAAGAATTGCTGACAAATTGTTAGATTTAAAATTAAGAGCTTTTGGAGCCACAAATATTGTTGGTCCTAAGTGGTGTGGCAAGACTGAAACTGCAAAGCAAAAAGCAAAAAGTTTAATTTTATTGCAAAAGCAAAATAATAAAGAAGAATTAGAATATTCCGCAAAAATTAATCCATCAATAATTCTAAATGGAGAACAGCCAAGATTGATTGATGAATGGCAAGATATTCCTTTTATATGGGATGCAGTTAGAACATATTGTGACGAAAATGGCGGACAAGGTCATTTTATATTAACTGGTTCTACATCAAAAAACGTAAAAACATTGCATACTGGAACCGGAAGAATTTCGGAATTAAAAATGTATCCGATGAGCTTGTTTGAATCAAATGAGTCAAATGGATCAGTTTCACTAATTGAACTTTTTGATGGAAAAGAGACATTGGCGAATGGTTGTACATCAGATTTATCCATTGATGATTTGATTTTTGCTGCATGCCGTGGAGGCTGGCCAGAAAGTATTTTACTTACTGATAAAGAGGCTCAGCTTGAAATTCCAAGGGATTATTTTAATCAAATATACAAAAAAGATATGTTTTCAATCGATGATGTAAAAAGAAATCCACAAACAATGAAAGCGATATTAAAAAGCTATGCTAGAAATATTTCAACACTAGCAAAAGGAACAAATATTTTAAAAGATATCGAATCATCTAATCGTATAAGTGATGTAACTTTAGATGACTATATTTCTATATTGGAAAAATTATTTATTGTTGAAGATTTATATGGTTGGTGTCCAAACATTAGATCTAATTCTGCAATGAGAAGTGGAAGAAAAAGAGAATTTGTTGACCCTTCAATTGCTGTTGCAGCTTTAGGTGGATCGCCTTCCTACTACAATTATGATTTGAAATCATTTGGCTTTATTTTTGAAAATCTTTGCATTAGAGATTTAAAAGTTTATTCACAAAGTGGTGGTGGAGAAATCTCCTATTATCACGACAAATACGGACTTGAAGCAGATTGTGTTCTACATTTGCGTGATGGTAGATATGCTTTAATTGAGTTTAAATTAGGTTCATTTGAAATAGAGGAAGGGGCCAAACATTTGTTAGAAATAGAAAAGCTAATTATTGACCATAATAAGAATGAAAACCAAACGCCACTTAGATTACCTGACCTTAAAATCGTTATTACTGGTACAAAATACGGGTATAAAAGAGATGATGGTGTCTTCGTTGTTCCAATAGGTTGTTTAAAAGACTAGAAGATTCTAGTTGGAGTCGTCACAAGGGCGGATAAAATAGCAACATTGTAAAAGAATTAATACATTGTATTAATAAAAAAATAGCAACTTCATTACACAACGACTATCATCTTCATTACACACACCTTCAAAAACTATTAACTTCATCACAACAACACATTAACAAAAAATGCTCGATTTGTATCCAAAATCGAGTTTTTTTATGCTTTTTTAACATAATTTTAACGATCAAGTTAAGGTGTGAAAAAACGATTTGAATCAAATTTTTAAGGGGTGTATGCATACTAATAATGGGGGTATTCAAAAAAGACTTGTAGAAAAACAATTTGAGAGCAATTAATTACATGATGAAAAAGTGCATTTTTAGAAAGAACAAATTCGGATTTGGTGAGTGGTGTAATTACGTTAGAACCATTATGAATTATGCATGCGTTAAATGTGTTGAATGCGGATCTCTTTATCCAGCAGAATCAAATTCATTATTTTGTTGTCCTGAATGTCGTGAAAATTGGCTTAAGAAAAATAAATAATAAACGTTAACTACTTGTTAAAGAAATACGACAATAGTAAAACAAAATAATTTAACAAATAATTAAATAAAATTGTTGACTTCGTTATTGGTTATTATATAATAATGTCATGTGTACAATCTCATATTTAAACAAAAATGTTGAATATTACTGGAACAATCTTAGGGCTGTAAATAAAGATTATGGTAATAAATTAGCAAAAAAACTTTCTCAACGTAAAGACGAGCTTGCATCACTAAATAATGCACAAGAGTTATTAGATTGTGGAATTGACAATCCGCATATGCTTAAAGAAAATTTTGATGGGTGCATTGGGTGGGACTTAACCGCAAACGTTAGATTGATACTTAGGATACAAGCAAATTTTGATGAAAATACTATAAAGAATTTATCAACGTTTACAAATTTTGAAATAGAAGGAGTTATTGATTATCATGGCGGAAACACAAATTGGATTATCCACTGAATTTATCTCTCATCCAGGAGATACATTACTTGAACTTTTAGAGCAATATAATATTTCTCAAAAAGAATTGGCTTTAAAAACACAAACTAGCGAAACACAAATCAATTTGATTATTAATGGCAAAAAAGGGATTTCTGTTCAGTTTGCAAAGAAGCTAGAAAATGTTTTAAAACCAAAAGCGAGTTTTTGGATTAATCGTCAAAATATTTATGATGAAAAAATGGAGTCAATTCGTATTAGAGAAAATATAACCGATGAGGAGAAGAAAGCTTATAAATGTTTTCCTATTAAAAATTTAATTGCTCTAGGATATTTTGAAGACAAGAGAAATGAAATCGAAAATATTTTGGCATTAAGAAAATTCGCCTCACTTTCAAACTTATTGCAAACTAAGGAAGTATTAGCATGCGTTTTGCCTAAGATTGCTTTTAGAATGGATAAAACATGCAAATCGATTGATCATTACAAATTATATTCTTGGCTGCGAATATGCCAAATTCAAACCGATTTTATTAGTAACCCAAATGAATTTGATTTAAATAAATTAAAATCATCTTTAGATGAAATAAAAAAATGTTCCAATACGGATAATATTCAAGAATCGATTGATAAAGTTACTAACATTTTGTACCAATGTGGAATAAATTATAGAGTTGTTGAGAGTTTACCTTCATTACCTGTGAAAGGCTATATTAAAACTGTAAATAATAAGATTTCTTTATGTACCACAATTAGAGGTAAATTTGAAGATGGTTTTTGGTTTACGTTATTTCATGAATTAGGCCATTTATTGTCAAAGAGAAACGATTCTGCATTTGTTGATCTTTCTGACGAAGATAATGCTAATGATTTTGCAAGGAATCGTCTTATTTCAGAATCATCCTATGAAGACTTGATTGCATCTGGAATTAATGAACAATCTATCAAAAGATGTGCGATTAAAAATGATGTTTGCCCAGCTATAGTTGTTGGGCGTCTTCAAAATGACAAAAAAATTAATTACTCAGAATATAATTATTTGAGAAGAAAAATTGTTGCAAATTAATTGCACTTTATAACGATTAATTGCACTTATTTCCTTTGCGTTTGCATTTTTTGAGCAAAAATGATTGAAAAGCCAGAAAAAAGACGGGTTTTACTATATTCATTGAAAAATTAGGTATATTCAAAAGGGGATATGCAATTGTATCATTTCTTACAATTCCTTCCATCGAATCTGAAATTGTCCCCTATATTTGGCCTCTATAAACTAAAGTTTGTAGATTAAATAAGGGAGACTTTTTTAATTTTCTGTTTTATACTTTAAAAAGTATGGAAAGAAATAGAATTTTAAAATACGACATTATTCGAATCGTTGCGATTTTTTTAGTTTTGATGTGCCATGTATCTGCATTTTTGGTAATTCAATTTCCAGATACATCAACATTAGAATTTCAAATGGGTAATATTCCTAATGGAATTTGTAGAGCATGCATTCCGCTTTTTGTGATGCTTTCTGGCGCCTTACTTTTAAAAGAAGAAAGACCATTTGATGCAAAAACTTTCTATAAGAAATCTTTATTATGGGTAGGATTATTACTCGTTGGATGGTTAGCTTTTTATGCTTTGTTTTATTCAGTAATTCTTCCCGCAATGACTCATCAGGCTATTGAATTTGAGAATTTTGTTGAGTATATATTGACGTTCAAAGGATCCGACTATCCTCACCTCTGGTATATGTTTATGGTGTTTGGATTGTATTTAATGCTACCTATTTTTAGACTCTTTCTTAAAAAAGATAATGTTAAATATGTCGTTGGAATTGTTTTGGCAGCAATGATTTATACATTTTTAATGAAGACTCTTAATGTATTTGTGGTGAATTCGGCGAATCATCCAACTCTTTTTACTACGTTTGTTAGTAAATTTCATCTTGAAGGTTTAGGTGGCTATGTTGCGTATTTTTTATTAGGTTGGTTATTTGATAATTTTGAAATAAAAAAGCCATATAGAATCGTTATATACGTTGTTGGACTACTCGCTCTCATTACCCAGATTGTTACAATTCAAATAGTCTATAACGATATTCCTACCATTAGAAATTACTTGTCTGCTGACTTAGCGTTACCTGTAATTCTTTATGGAGGTGCAGTGTACTTGTTCATAAGCAATCTTTGTAAAGATAAGACACACAATTCAAAAATTCTTTCATTTTTATCAAATGGATCATTCGGAGTTTATATGATTCATGTATTTATTTTGGAAATCTTTACTAGAGTGTGGTTAACTCCTGAAAAACTAAATATCCATCCAATTTTATATTTTTTGCTAATATATGTTCTTGTCGTTGTTTTATCGTATCTAATTACTTATTTAATAAGTAAAATAAAATATATAAGAAAGGCAATACATATTAAATAAAGAAAGTTCATGTTTGATAATCTAAAATTCATCACAATTAAAGAAAAACTAGAAATAGTAGAAGAAGCCGCTACTTGGTTTTCTTCAAAGTGGGGCATTCGTGAAGAAGCTTACTTAGAATGCATGAATGATAATATTAGAAATAAGACTAATTTAGGTTGGTATCTTTGCTTAGATAATAATAAGATAGTGGGAGGTTTAAGCGTTATAGAAAATGACTTCCACAAAAGAAAAGATTTGACCCCAAATATTTGCGCGGTCTATGTTGAAGAAGAATATCGCAAAAACGGAATAGCAGGAAAGCTTCTTAATCATGCGGTAGACGATCTAAAAATGAATGGGATTTCTCCTGTGTATTTGATTACTGATCATGTTGGATTTTATGAACGATATGGTTTTACATTTTTGGCCATGACTAAATGTGATAGTGGAGACATTAGTAGAATTTATATCCATAAATAAATGTTTTTTAATTAGAAAAATCCATCTAACTGGTATCAAATATCGTTTGAGTAAATAAAAGTTAGTATCAAACGCGTTTGAGAAAGACATTCGAGATATCAAGGGGATTCGAACCAAACCCCCTTTTTTATATATAAAAATTTTAATTTCTTAATATACTAGGTGTTTTTGAAAATAAAAAGCCATTCTCAAGAATGGCTCTAAATCTTAATAAATGTCAAATGCAGAATCTGGCAAGGAACTAAATATGTCTTCTAACGTTCGATTTCCAATTTTAAGATTAAACACTTCATCAGCATTTTTAACATCTATGAAATCACCGTTATATTCGCCTACAGAGATATATTTTTCTCTATTATCATTATAATAGCCAATTGAATATCTTTGGTTGTGGTAGCGGAAAATGATTTCACGATTGCCATTTATTAGTTCTTCAATACATTCTCTTCTCATTGAAAATTCTCCCATTTACCTCTGTGCAAATTACCATTTTCATCCTTGGTCCATTTATGAATGTGTGGAACTTCAGGATGAACGTTTGGTCTACCGTGACATGTATAGTCGATGTCTAAGTACGCTTCACCTTTATTATTATAATACCTTTCTGCCACAACATAACCATTAACAATTTTCTTAATCACTGAATTTGCTTTATGTT
Source organism: Bacilli bacterium (assembly GCA_045601325.1). GTDB lineage: Bacteria > Bacillota_I > Bacilli_A > RFN20 > CAG-826 > JAZRZI01. The sequence continues at coordinate 14,531 of JAZRZI010000023.1, read as the reverse complement.
TTGATGGGATGTTGACATGTTCTGCCCGTCAACTATAGTCCGTTACTGTTTGAACAAGCTTTGAATTTCTGAAATTACATTTTCGAGGAACATTTCTTATAAAACAATGTAAAACTCTATTTTTCTTTTCACATGTAGACTTGTCAGTGTATTCGCCACTTTTTTCTCCGTTGCCAGCAGGTACATAAGGTTGAGGTTTGTTTCCTCCTCCTGGTTTATAATTGCTTTCCATGGGATTTACCTCCTTTCTGCATACTTTTTTGTATGCAATTACATTTTAAAAAATCAAAAAACCGGAACTAGATGTCGAAAAAGATAAGAAAAATTCCCCAGCTATATTTTGCGAAGAGGTAAATGTATTTTGACTATTTAGTTAATTATGTTCTACAATTAGTTAAGAGTTATACAATTAGTACATATTTAAGGAGGTTAACCTTATGAAAAACATCGATAATTCATTTGAATTAGGAAAAAGAATTAAAAAAGCTCGCGAAGAAGCAAAATTAACGCAATACAAATTACATGATTTAACTGGTATTTCAATTACTCAAATTTCAGCTTATGAGAATGGAAATAGGAATATTGGTTTGCACTCTTTATACAAAATTGCAGTCGCTACTGGAAAAACAATGGACGAAATTTATGGTGGTTCACAAGAATCAAGACCAATCAATAATTCAAAGAATAAAGGTGAGTTAATTGTGAACTGCGTTTCTGCTTTATCAGATGAACAAGTTATTACTGTTTTGCCAAGGCAACAAGAAAATGAATTTGTTGCAATGGGAGCAGAATATTATTATCGAATTGGATTCTATAAATATGTCGATATACTCGATAAAATGGTTGCAAAACTTAAAGATTTTGAAGATCATAAAGAAGACTATCCAGACCCAGATAGTTTTAAAAAGCAAATTATTGCTGCTGCAGCAAATCAAATTAATCAAATGAAAGAATAATTGTGTTCCATTTAGAGTCGTTACAAGGGTGGATAAAAAAAGCAACGTTGTAAAAGTATTAATATAATTAATAAAAAAATAGTAACTTCATTACACAACGACTATCATCTTCATTACGCACACCTTCAAAAATTATTAACTTCATTACAGCAACACATTAAAGTAAAACACGGTTGATACTTCAGCCGTTTTTTAATTACTAATTAAGTAGATTAATAATCAACTTTGTGATATAATAAAAATATATTAGGAGGAGCAAAAATGAATGTGCAAAATCCAATAATTATTTACAAAGTTAACGATAAAACGGAAATAGAAGTAAAAATAAATAATGGAGATATTTGGCTATCTCAGGATCAAATTGTTGAACTTTATCAATCTAGTAAAAGTAATATTTCTGAACACATAAAACATATTTTAGAAGAGCGCGAATTGGATGAAAACTCAGTTGTTCGGAATTTCCGAATAACTGCTAGAGATAACAAAGGTTATAATGTTAAACATTATAATTTAAATATGATTTTAGCAATTGGATATCGTGTTAGAAGTAATATTGGAACCGCATTTAGACAATGGGCAACAGAAACATTAAACGAATATCTTAATAAAGGATTTGTTATAAATGACAATCTACTAAAAGAAGCTGGTGGAGGTCGATACTTTAAGGAACTTTTATCAAGAATTCGCGATATTAGAAGCAGTGAAAAAGTTTTTTGGAGACAAGTTCTTGATATTTTTGCTACTAGTGTTGACTATGATTCTAAATCAGAAGTTGCTATTACAGTTTTTAAAACAATTCAAAATAAAATGCACTGGGCGGTTTCTGGTAAAACTGTTGCGGAGATTATTGCAGATAGAGCTAAAGCTGAAAAAGATTTTATGGGTTTAACTTCTTTTTCAGGGAATTACCCAATTCTCAATGATGCCTTAATTGCAAAAAATTATTTAAATCAAGACGAATTAGATACACTCAATCGATTGGTATCTTTGTATCTTGATTTTGCAGAATTACAGGCAAAAGAAGAAAAAGTAATGACTATGGCGGATTGGTCAAATGAACTTGATTATTTCTTAAGAATGACTAGAAAAGACGTTCTAAATAACAAAGGGTTAATTAGTCACGAAAAAGCTATTGAACACGCAAAAGAAGAATATGAGAAGTTTAGAAAACGTTTTACTGATAATCCGACTGAAGTAGAGAAAAAATACCTTGAAAATATGAATTCATTATTCTTAATTGAAAAGAGAAATAAATAATATGAAATCAGCAGGAGAATTAATTTTAGAATTAAGAAAAAGAGAAGGATTAAGTCAAGAAGAATTTGCTAAAAAACTTGGATATACCTCAAAATCTACAATTAATAAAATTGAAAAAGGCATTAATGACATTTCTTATGAAAAATTAGTAAAACTTATTGAAGATTACTGCTTAACTTATAAAGATTTTCAAACAAGAAAAAAATGAAATCAAACGATTAATTTTTAATATTATGTTGAGAACAGAGACTTATTCTCTGGCCATCCATCCAAGTGCGGGAAGAACCCCCGCTTTTATTTAAAATTTGAAACGTCCCAAGGGTGGATAAAATTGTAAAGTTACAAAAGTATTAATAATAATTAATAAAGAAAATATTAACTTCATTACACAGCGACTATTAACTTCATTACAACAACACATTTATCGAATTAGTAGTTAATAAAAATATTAACTATTTTTTTTATTTTCCTACAAGATACCCTACAAGATACCCTACAAGATAATGTTGCAATATTAAGATTAAATGGTATAATATTGTTATGGAAAAATATGTACCACCATTTGTTTTAACAAATGAAATATTAGAATACATCTCTTCTATTATGGAAAAGATTGGCAGTATTTCAACTTTTAACAATCTTTCTAAGTTTCCAATGTTGAGAAAACAAAATAGGATTAAGTCTATTCAATCAAGTTGTTCTATTGAAGCTAATTCATTATCTCTAGAACAAGTAGAAGATGTAATTAATGGTCATAATGTAATTGGGCCGCAGAAAGATATTTTAGAAATCAAAAACGCTATTAACGCGTATGATATTGCATTTGAAAAAAATCCATTTTCTGAAACTGATTTAAAATCTGTTCATTTAGTGATGACGAAAGGTGTTGTCAAGAATCCAGGAAAATATAGAATTGGTGGTGAAGGCGTAGTTGATGGAAATGGAAATGTAATTTTTATTGCACCTCCAGGAAAAATGGTTCCAGAACTAATGACTAATTTATTTCTTTGGGCTAAAGAAAACTTTAACAGTGTTAATACTTTAATTTTGTCTTCTGTTTTTCATTATGAATTTGTTTTTATTCACCCATTTGGGGATGGAAATGGAAGAATGGCAAGATTATGGCAAAATTTAATTTTGAGTAAATGGAAACCAATATTTGAATTTATTCCAATCGAATCCTTGATTAAAAAATATCAATCTGAATACTATGACGCTATTGCTCAATCAAATAAAAATGGTGATTCTACTGTTTTTATTACATTTATGCTTAAGATGATTGATTTTTCGATCAAAGATCTAATCTCTCAAGCATCATTAACAATTAATAACACAAACGTTTATTCGAATAAATTGTTAAGAGTTCTTGTCCGAAATAAATGGTTTACAAGTAAAGAGATTCAAGGTTTGTTGAAACTATCTGATAGAGCAAACTTTAGAAAGAATTATTTAGATCCTGCAATTAAATTAGGATTAGTTGTATTAGAATTCCCTGATAAGCCTACAAGTAAGATTCAAAGATATAAAAAAATATAACATCCAACATTGTGTTTATAACACATTCGGAAGTTTAAGGAAATCGAACTAAAATAGATATTGTTTTTGAGGTTATGCTTATGAAGAAAAGAATGATTTTAGGGATGCGACTATATGGTTTCGTTGTTATGGTATCCATTTGTTTAGTGGGAATACTTATTGGTTCCATGTTTGATTTTGAAATCAATTCCAATATCTATAACAAAACAACTTTTGGAGCATTTTTCGCTACTTATGGATCATACTTTTCATATTGTTTATATCCTATAGCAGGCATGTGCTTATATAAGGGTTTAAAAAAGAAAAATGAAAAGTTCCTAGCTTGGACATTATTAGTTCTTTCCTATTTTTTAGCAGTGTATTATTCCGATAGTTATAACGGAAGTAAAGTACGTGAATTATTTCATTATGGCGCTGATGGAACTTTACTAGCGTCATTACTAGGATATCTATTCTGGGTAGTTTTATATTCATGGGTTCCATTAGTGTTCTATTTCATATTAGATGACACTGATGGTGGCGTTCTTATAAGAGTAGGAGTAGTTATTTTATTAGCGGGAGTTATCAGTGATTGCACTAACTTGTGGTTAAAACAAGTTGCATCAAGACCACGTTATAAATATTTGATCACATTAGAAAATCCTAAAGAGAACTTTAGAAATTGGTGGGAATGGAGACCATATTTAGCGGGAAGCGATGATAACTTTAAGAGTTGGCCTAGCGGCAATATGACTATCGCATGTATGATGATGTCTCTCCCATTAGTGCTTAACTCATTAAAATGTAGAAAATACTACATCACTGTTATTGGATACGCATTAAGTGTGCTATTCGTTATTCTTTATGGTTATAATCGTATGCATATGGGCAATCACTTCCTAAGTGATGTATGCTTTGGAACTTTAGTGACTTATCTAATACACTCTATTATTGATTTTGCAGTATTTCATGATTCAAAGAAAACTATATAATATAAAGCATAAATAAAAGAGGATCCAATCTATGAAAAAGAAACCATTATTATTTCTTTTAACATTGTTAGGAGCAGGTTCGTTCCTATTCTCTGGATTGAAAACCTATTGCAATACTTCTAATGTTTCCATTGTTTTAGCAGCGGATGATGAGCAACAACTTATTGAAGCTAGAGAAGATGCTTTCGGTAGAATAGCAGAGATGGTGGATGTCAATGACTATGACGGTCAAGCAAGAGAGGAACTAGAAGCTGAATTAGCAAAAGTTACCAAAATTATCAATGATGCTGACACTGTTTATCGTATCTTTACTGCAGTGGGAGATTTCAATCAATATTTAGATCAATACTTTTTCGAAAGATATCCAACTTTAGAACAATATAGAAGCAAATATAAATTTGAAATAGAATCATATTCTTGGTTCTATAGTTATGATCCTTCCGCTCAACCATTATTAGATCAAAAGATTCAAGAAGCATGGGATAAGATTGACGCTACTGAGGATTTTGCGAAAATTGAAGAAATCTTTGAAGAATTTGTCGATTACTTTGAAAACGATTTCTTACCGCACAATAGAATCGTAGAAGAAATTCGTAAAGAAGCTTTAGACTATATTGATTGGACATTCACTCAACTTGATAGATTCCCTGATAATGAACAAGAAAACATTCTCTATATTGGTGGCTTAGTTAGACCTAAGATTGAACACTATGAAACATCATATGAAATATATCACGAATATAAAGAATATATATATTTCTTTGAAACCACTCCAACAATAGCGCAACTTGAACTCGAAGAAGCTGTAAACTATTACAGTTATAGAATAGGTATCGCTGTTGACATTAGTGAAGTTAGCTTTTGGGACTATCGTATTGATGCAATACATGAATGCGCAGAATGGGCTCATAACGATATCGAAGCTGCAACTTCTGCTGATGAAGTTCGTGAATATTATGATGACTTTATTTTTATGATTAGCGATTACTATGAAGGTGAAGATATCGAAGCACTTATCGATGAAATAATTGCTATTAATTCTATGACCACTAAAACTGGTAATGATAAAAGTAACAATACTGGATTAATCGTTGCTTGTGCAGTTGAAGGTGGAGTAATAGTGTTAGGCACCGCATTAGCGCTATTCTTCTTCCTTAGAAAGAAAAAGCAATAATCTATATGGACATAAAGAAAACTCAACCAATGTTGGCTGAGTTCTTTTTGTATAGATATAATTAAGCTTTAAATACGTTATATTCTTCACATAACGCAACTCTATCAAAGTAGAATGGAACGTTATTATCTCTATATGCTTTCTTTACATCGAAGTAGAAGTATATACCTTTAATCTTAGCGGTGGATTGAAGTTTTTCTCCTGATGTATTTTTCATATCGCTCAAGTTAAAGGCCATAAAACCTTTAAAACCTTTTAAGGAAACGTTGTTATCTCCAGGACCGAAACATCCATCTCCTCCTAATGGGTTATTTCTCCAGTTAGTGTCGTTATCAAATAACATATACATTGGAATAGCTGGATTAGCGTTATCGTTATTATCTGTGTTGTAATCTTTATTATCATCACTGATAACACCCCAAGATGCTTTTCTAAACTCTACGTCAGATAAATCCATCCACACTCTTAGGTATTTATTATCAGCAATATCGACTGGATTAGGTAAGTAGATTCTTAAGTTTGAGTTGATATTAACCGCATCTTTTGTGCTTGGTCCTTTAGTGACTTTATACGCACTTGAACTAGCAAAACCTTTGTTACTCTCAATTTCAATAGTGGCAGGAGTTTCATCTTTATCCCAACATTGTGAAATGTATTGTCCATCGGTGAATGCGGTTTCAGCATCTAATACATCTTCATTGCTATTTACTAAGTCTTCTAAATTAGTGGATGTGCCTGCTGGTTCTAAATGATGTGTGATATCTTTCGCATATACCATATGAGTTTCATATGTTGTTAAGTCATTTTCATTTAAGTTAATGACTCTAGCGCCCATCATATCTTCATCTCTATAGTCTTGATATCCAATAGAAGAACAATAACACATTGTCACTCCATCATATGTACCGATGAAGTCATTGACATGGTCGTGAGAGTTAACGACTAATCTAACTTCATTAACTTCTTTAATCGCAGAGAACATATCTGTATTACCAGCTTCTGAACATGGAACTTCACCAGCGTGACCAATGAATCCTGGTTCATCCTTCTGAGCGTATATGTTATTCATTTCTGGTAGTGGGATATGGAAGAACATCATAGAGTTAATAGGAACATTGCCGTTTTCCTTTTTAATTTCGTGTGATGTATTAACATACCATTCGGTTTGTTGGTATTCAAAACCACCGTTTTTTGTGTCCATTGCCCATAATTGATATGCGACATGCTTACCATCGCTAGAAAGGATTGGTAAGTTATAGTTACTGCATCCAGGAATAGATGGTTCAGCATCTCTGGATAAACAGTAATCAAATGAACGATATATCTCCATTTGTGCTTGAGGTGTATATTCTGGATCAATCGTACCTGAATAGTCATGATTACCAAATGTATTAGCCCATGGAATATGTCTTGATTCCATTGGATTAACTAATTGAGTTAAGAAAGTTTTAAATGTGCTTTCTATAGGATCGTAAGCGGTATCGCCAGGAAGCATGACAAAGTCAGGATTTTCTTTCGCTACTAGTTCCTCCGCAAGAGCGATAGTTCTAGGAGAAATAGAATCTTTCTTAAATTGTGGGTCCGCTAAAACTAAGATTTTAAAAGAACCATCTTCTTTGAACTTTAAAGTTAACTTTGTATCTTCGATTGATTTTTTAATAGTAGGGGCAAAGTCCAATACTTTTAAATCGCTGGTGAATGTTTCTTTACTAGCTTCTCCACAATATTGACAACTCTTGTAGAATGTTGCCTTTTCAGTTAAATCTAATTGACCTTCGCTTCTAATTAAATATTGGATGTCAGTATTTTCCACCCATTTATGGTTATAGAATAATCCTCTAGCTTTACAACCACATCCAGTGATCAATAGCGATAAAGATAGCAAAGATATTTTCGATACTTTCTTCATATTCATATATAGTTTCTCCTTTAGCACGATATATTTTACAAGCAAATTATCTAAAAAAACAAAGCTTTTGCTTTGGCGAGATTAAAGCGTTTTTAAAATGTTTTGATTGGTTCAACAAAAAATAATATTAAAAATATTTTAAAAACAACTCAATTTGTTTGTTCATAAATACATTATGTTATAATAATGTCTTGTTGATAGGAGAGTTATTGGTATGAAGAAAGAATTAAGCATTATTGCTCTTACATTACTAATGTCATTATCTTGTACTGGTTGTAACAAAAGTGGTAGTTACACGATTACTTGGGAAAACTATGACGGCACAGTGTTAGAAATAGACACTGACGCCCCTAAAGGCACTGTTCCTCAATACGATGGAAAAGTACCAGTTAGAGAAGCTGATCAATACACATATGTTTGGAGTGGTTGGACACCTAACTTAGAAGTCATTAAAGGTGATATGACATACACTGCTAAATATGAAAGAACTCCAATTGAATATACGATTGAATATGTCACTTGGTACGATGAAGTAAATGAATCTAATCCAACTTCATATAACGTTGAATCTCCTAACATTAACTTATTACCTACTACCTTAGAAGGATATGACTTTGAAGGTTGGTATAAAGATTATGACTGCACTGAAAAGATTACTTGTATCCCTACTGGCAGTTATGGCGATTTGGTTTTATACGCAAACTATGTTCCTACAACATATACAATCACTTACGTATTAGATGGTGGTGTTAACGATGAAGATAACCCAACCACATATGATTGCGATACATCATTCTGGTTAGGAGATGCATATAAAGAAGGATATGACTTCGATGGTTGGTATTTAGATCCTGAATTCAAAGATTATATTAGTAGAATTTATTACGGCACAATTGGTGATTTAACTTTATATGCGAAATTTACCCCTATTGTTTATAAAATTTACTATTACCTCAATGGTGGCAGCGTTTCAGAAACCGCCCCTCTTGAATACACTGTTGAAGATGAGTTTGTCTTAGAAATACCTGTTAAGAAAGGCTATACATTCTTAGGATGGACTGATAGAAGGACTGGTGAATCTCTCACTAAGATTGAAAAAGGTCATTTTGGCACGCTTTCTATTGAAGCTAATTGGAGCGATGCGAATAGCTATCAAGTAACATTAGACCCTAATGGTGGTAGTGTTTCTGAAACATCATTTGATATGACATATGATTCATTATATACATTACCTACACCTACTAGAGATGGTTATGAATTTACTGGTTGGTATGATGGAGAAACTTTAATCCCTCTTACTGGAAAATGGAATGTTGATTATAACGCCTCTTTAATGGCTGCTTGGGAAGCGATTGAATACGATATTACATATAACTTAAATGATGGAGAAAATAATAAAGATAACCCATCTACATACACGATTGAAGATGAAGTGACATTATTAGATGCTTCCAAAACAGGTTATACATTCGTGGAATGGCAAAATGAACTAGGTAGTAGTGTTACTAAGATTAATAAAGGTAGCACTGGTGATATTACTTTAAATGCGATATTCTCCGCGAACTTAAATGAAATTAATTTAACTACTGAAGATAGTTCTAAAGGTACAGTATCTATTATTAGTGGCGAAGGATATACAGATGAAGAAATCACTATTAAATGCACACTCGCTAACGAAGTAGCGTTTAAAGGTTGGTATGACGGTGACACATTTGTGAGCAATAAATCTACATATACATTTAATATGCCTGGTAACGATGTTAACTATAAGGCCAAATTCTACACAGAAGAAGAGAAAGTCGCATTGGGTGTTAGACCTATATTCTCTAACGATGGCAAAACAGTTAGTTATGGTTTATATCCTCAAACTCATGTTAATGATGCAGCATTAGTGACTAACTTAAATACAAGCGCAGTTAAGGATATTAATGGTTGGTATAAATACGATGGCTTATATTACGTTAAAGTAAAAGCTAACCCAACTAATGATTCCATTAAATTTGATGATGGAGTCACAATTGTTAAAAATGATGAATATTGGTTTAGATGTGACCCTATCAAATGGCACGTCTTATCTAATAATGATGGAGAAGCACTTTTATTAACTGAAAGAGTGATTGATGCTCATAACTTCTGTGATCCTCCACGTCCAAATAACGCTTATGAAGAAAGCGCGATGAGAAGATTCTTAAATAACGAAATGTATCCAGCAGTATTTAACTTAAATAACGATTACGTTAAGCTATCTAACATCCCTAACACTGACTACTGTGTTAGACAAGGATATGTTGCCACTAAAGCAAATAATACAGATGACTACTTGTTCTTATTAACTGCGGATGATTATCAAAATACAAGTTATGGATTCTTAAAGAGCTGGAATTCCAATTGCCCAAAGAGATTGGGTGTTACTACAGATTGGTTAAGAGCAAAAGGCTGCTCTCTTAACACAAATCAAGCTTACTTAAACGGCACATACTATTACACACGTTCAACCGATAGTGGTAACTCTGTATACGCAAACGCAATTAGCACTACTGGCAGTGGACAAATCTTAGATACATATAACAACAGTGGTGTTCGTCCTGCAATGATACTTTCAGTGTCTGACTTATAATATATGAACAAAAAAGTTCAAATGTTATATAAGATAGAAGCTATTGAGATATTGTTAGATAAAGACGCAATCTTATCTAGATATTATCCTTTGATACCTTATAAGACATTACTAGTTAGTGAACTAAAGAAGAATGACATTCTTACTAACTATGATTGCTTTTTAGATAGTTCTAATAACATTCTTTTGAAATGTTTAGGTTCTACAGAACTAGTTAATCTATTTAAAAGATTTTTAGTGATGTATGAAGTTGATGAATCCAAATTGAACATCATTAATAAGTTAGATATATCTGTAGATGAAAAAGAATCGTATAAAGAACTTTTCTTATTACCTGGAGTTAAGGAAACTAGAGCAAGATTATATTGTCTATCTGGGTATAAATCATTAAACGATATATCTAGTAGTAGTGTGATAGATATATCTAACAATATGAAGCTCGCTATTGAGAGATATAACTTAGACTATTCACTAGCGTTACCAAAAGAAATCAAAACTCATATAGCAGTAGCGAAAGCATATACGTTATATTGCATTAGATAACATTATAGGAATGTGGAAACACGTTCCTTTTAATTTAATTATAAAAAACTTGATACCATCGAATGATATTAAAAAAATATAAGATTTTCGATATTTTTATATTTATAAAATATTTGGAATATCATTCTTAAATAGTGTATGGTTTTTATAATGTGTTTAAAGAGGAGGAATCTATGAAGAAATTTACATTATTAAGCCTATTAACATTGATGGTGCTTCCTTTAGGAGCATGTAACGCCACTAAGGTATGTACAGTGACATTTGATCCTAATAATGGTGAACCTACTTTCTCTATAGAAGTTAATAAGGGAAGTCTTATTGATGAATCTATTACGGAAGAAGAACCACTTAAAAAAGGATATGACTTCATTAGTTGGACATATAACAAAATCAAATGGTCTTTTAAATTCGATACAGTTCAAGAAGATATGACTTTAATAGCGAAATACAAAATCATTGAATATAAAGTTGAATACGACACTACTTTATATGGTAATTATTTAACATATCCTGATAATCCATATACATACACAGTGGAGGGTAACATTGTATTAGAGAATCCTACAATGGATATGTTTGATTTTACTGGTTGGGCCGATCAAGACGGTAACATAGTAGAAACATTAGGCAATGGTAATATAGGTGATTTATATTTAACACCTACTTGGACTAAATCTACTATATATATCTATTTTGGAAGTAGGCCGTTCTATTTAGTTACAGATTATGAACTTATGGATATACTAAATGATATAACTCCAATTGATAATGATGTATCTTATAACGGGGATAGATATTATTGCTATAAGTACACCAATATCACTAACTCTGATACGTGGTATAAATCTTTAGGGAAGACAGTTACTATTCCTAAAAACACCAGTATGAATCTATATTTCAAATATGAACCAATTCCATGGTCAATCATTGAAGAAGATGATGCATCATATACATTAATTTCTCATATTACTATGGAAGGACAAAGCTTTGTCGGTGGTGAGAATAGAACTTATAAAGATTATAACCTTAGAAAGTATCTTAATGGTGAGTTCTTAGAAAAATATTTCACAACTGAAGAACAAGATAAGATATTAGTTACTGAAGTAGATAATAGCCCTGCTTCTTATGGAACTTGTGGTAGTTCATTCCTTACATGTGAAAATACATTTGATAAAGTATATATTCCAAGTATTGCAGAAGTAGAAACAGGTAACCCTGCTTATTTTGAAAGAAGTAGTTGCGATTACGATCGTATTGTTAATGGAGCTTCTTCTAACCCAGAAATTATGGCTTTAAGAAGCCCAATGGTAGATGCGAATAATCCAACCACTCGATTATACAACACATATGTTTGGCATAACGATCATCATGTTTCAGGATGGTTATATTACTTTGATCGTGAATATAAACCTGTATTGAGATTAGCCAAATAAACACATATATTGATAACTAGGAGCGTGTTCATCACGTTCTTTTTATGATATTTGTGAGTTTACAAAATACTATCAAAACTTGCAAAATGAACTATATCCAGAAGATTTGGAAGAAATTTATGACAAATTAAGTTGCTATCAAGCTTCAAAAGAGGAATTTGAAGCTCATAAGCAACTCATAGTAACAAATAATACAAATTGTTTAATTATATTAATTTATTGATTTATAACCCTCCTTATGAAATACTTAATACTCGGAGGGTTTTATTATGAACAAAATATTAAAAACTGCTGCACTGTTCGGTATTTTATTAACAGGTGTTACTGCTAGTCAATCTATATCTACATTTAAAAAAGCATCAGCGGAAGACGCTATTACGGTTAATAAAGATAATGAAAGTAGCTATACACCTACTCAAATTATCAATGGTGACTTCGAAGACACTGAAGCAATATACGCTACTAACTTAACAGAAAGAAGAGGCATTGATGAAGGTTGGACCACAACTGATTCATGGTTTGAAACATTAACCATCGCTAAATGTGATGAATGGGGTGTAATGGAACCTGAAGATAAAGGCATCTTTGCAGAGATGAATGCTGATAACGCTGCTGTTTTATATCAAGACTTAACTACATATGGTGGTGATGTCATTCGTTGGACACTTGATCATGCAGCTAGATGTGATGGAGCGGATCCACAAACTATGGAAGTACATATAGGTGCGAGTGATGGTAATGATCCTAGTGGTATCAATGATTCTATCAATCCACACATTGATTCAACCACTAAAGCAGTATTCAGTAGCAGTGGTGTTACTAATCCTAGTGGTAAAACATATGGATATGGTAACGCTAGTGAATTAGCTAACTTATCTGTTGAACAATTATTCATGGAAAACCCATGGTATAACGCGAAAGGTGTATATATCATTCCTGAAGGACAAAGTGTTACAAGATTTGCTTTCGTTAGCACTTGTGAATATTCCCTATCATTAGGCAATCTTCTTGATAACATTACATTCTCAACATTAATCGGTAATCTCAATGCATCGTTCACTACTAGTGGTGATGTTAAAGTTACTGGATATTGGGGTGATGATGTTACCACTAAGAAGTTAGTCATTAAGATTGGTGACTCAGTCAATGAAATTGATATGAGCAGTGTTAGTAACTCTAACTTCACTATGACAGTTCCAGCTTCTTTAATTGGTGAAGCTAGTAAGATTGAAGTTTATCACCAAGATTATGAAAGCGCGAAAAGAACGCTTACTATTGAAGGTGATCCAACTGATGATCCAGTTGAACCAGGTAAGAAAGGTTTATCTGGTGGCGCTATCGCAGGCATAGTTATTGGAATCTTATTCTTATTACTCTTAATCATCTATATCTTAGGTTACTTCTTCTTGTATAGAAAAGGTAAATTAGATGATAAAGCTATTAGAGTTATTTATAAGTGGTTACCTAGAGGTAAAGAGAACTTAGAACAAGAACAATCTAATAACCAAGAATAACTCATTGATTTAAAATCCTTCTTATGAAACACTTATAACGGAGGGTAAACCTAATAATTAAAGGTGGTGCAATAAGCATCATCTTTTTCTTATCTTGCCTCTAACACTTCACTTTTTATAAGAACGGTAGAAAATATCTTTAATTTAAGATTGAAAAAATATCTTATATTTAATATATTATATGTATGCCTATCATTGCAGAATTAATGGTATCGAGATATATATGAACTATAGCATGGACGAACATAATCCACCTCATGTTCATGGTGTTTATAATAATAAACGCTGTAGTGTAGACTTAAACGGCAATACGCTTGATGCTGGTAAAATGTCTAACAAGGTACTAAATGAAGTAGTTAAGTTTGTTCTTGAACACAAAGAAGAACTTAAAAAAATGTGGGCTATTCAAAAATTCTCAAAGATTAAATAAGGAGGAGAAGAGCTATGAAATATCAATCACACCCATTAGCATACGTTGTTCCACATTCAGGATTAGATTTAATTTGCCATTTTAAAAATGGAGAAGTTAAGATATTTAATTTCAAACAAGTTATTGAACGTTATCCAGAATTCAAAGCGCTTGAGATTGGTGATTTATTTTTTAAAGCCCATGTTGATCTT
>JAZRZI010000022.1:0-2079 GCA_045601325.1 Bacilli bacterium | reverse complement strand
ACGAGGACCCGTTTACGGGTAGCAAGTAAAACTTGCAAGCGGTGGACCGCATTCGCCTGTGATGCAGGCGGCTGGTAATAGAGGGCTAATTTCTGCCCGACTATGAAAAACCACCGGATTGTCCGGTGGATATTTATTTTGTTTGTTCGTTATTTATATTAAAATATACTCATGAATATTTTGTTGACTAACGATGATGGAATTCATGCTGAAGGAATAGCGGTTTTAAGAAAGAAATTAGCCAAATATGGTCGTGTAGTAGTAATTGCTCCTGACGGCCCTAGAAGCGGCAAATCTGCTTCTTTAACGCTAGGTACGCCTATATTTATTAATAAAAAAGAAGATGATGTATATTCATGTAGCGGTACACCAGTTGATTGTGTTTCATTCGGCTTAACTAGTTTGGATATTAAATTTGATTTAGTGGTGTCTGGCTGCAACGATGGTTGGAATGTCTCTTACGACACTATTTATAGTGGTACAATAGGTGCTTGCTTAGAGGCCGTTATGATTAGAACGAAAGCAATCGCGTTTTCAACTAATCACGATTTTGAAATTGTTGATAAATATTTTGATAAAGTTTGGGATTATGTATTTAAACATAATCTTGTTTCAAACCAATATTTGTTAAACATTAACTTCCCATTAGAGGATGTTAAGGATATTAAATTAGCTAAAGAATACTATAGAAAAGACACTAATTATTTCACACAAGGGGGTGATGGATATATGGCCTATAGGTATATGCAAGTTGATTTCTCCGATCAAAAAGACACCGATTGTTATTTATTAACTCATAACACAGTAACAATTACACCATTAGGAAAAACGTATTATTCGAGTGAATTGTTTAATCAGGTTCAAAAATTAATTAAAAACTAATTTATTAATCATTTAAAAATGATTTTAATAAGTATATAATTTTTAAGGAAAAGGAAGTAATAATTATGCCATTAGTAAATAGTAAAGAATTATTTGAAAAAGCATATAATGGTGGATACGCCATTGGTGCTTTTAACTGCAATAACATGGAAATTGTCCAAGCTATTACAGAAGCTGCTAAAGAATGCAATTCTCCAGTCATTCTTCAAGTCAGTAAAGGTGCAAGAGCATATGCTAACCCAACATATTTAAGAAAGATGGTTGAAGCTGCTGTTGAAGAGACAGGATTGCCAATTGTTTTACACTTAGACCACGGTGATAGCTTTGAACTTTGCAAAGATTGTATCGATAATGGATTTACATCAGTTATGATTGACTGTTCAAGTAAACCATTCGAAGAAAACATCGAAATCACACGTAAGGTTGTTGAATACGCACACAACCATGTTCCATACGTTACAGTTGAAGCTGAACTTGGTACATTAGCAGGTGTTGAAGATGAGGTTGCTGTTGAATTCGGTAAATCATCTTACACAAATCCAGATCAAGTCGAAGAATTCGTTAAGAGAACAGGTGTTGATAGCTTAGCTATCGCAATTGGTACATCTCATGGTGCATTCAAATTCAAACCAGAACAATGTACAAGAAATGAAAAAGGTATCTTGGTACCACCTCCATTAAGATTCGATATTCTTGAAGAAGTTAGTAAACGTTTACCAGGATTCCCAATTGTTTTACACGGTTCATCCTCAGTTAACCAAGAATACGTTAAGATTATTAACGATAACGATGGCGCTCTTAAGGATGCAGTAGGTGTCCCAGAAGAACAATTAAGACAAGCTGCAAGATTATCAGTTTGTAAGATTAACATTGATAGTGACCTCCGTTTAGCTCTAACAGCTGGTATCAGAGAACACTTCAAAGCTCATCCAGAACATTTCGACCCACGTCAATACATTGGTGATGGCCGTAAATATGTTAAGGAAGTTGTTAAACATAAGATTATCGAAGTCTTAGGTTCTAACGACAAAATCTAATTTAACAAATCATAAAGATTAAGGGGCTGTTAAGAAACCTATAAGGTGACTTAGCCCCTTTTCTTTTTTGTGAAAAAGAGGTGAAATCAAAAGAAATCGCCTCTTTTTGTTACAATATCTCTTGTCTACGGAGGTACTGTATATGCCTTATTTTATCACA
>JAZRZI010000021.1:0-106359 GCA_045601325.1 Bacilli bacterium | reverse complement strand
ACTAAGGATTCTATTGGGGGTGTAGAAAAAAGGACTCCCCATAGGAATCCTCAGTACCTATTAAAATAGAAAGGGGTATGCCCCTTTTCTTTTTGTGCAAATTCATTTTTAAACTCAGTTCTATAAATATTATTGATTTTTCAACTGGGTTTAATTATTCTTAAAATAAGAAAATATTATTTTTCTATTTATGCTCATTTTTGAGTGGAGGTAAAACTATGAAAAAGAAATTTTTATTAGCTTCTTTGTTCACTGTTGCTTCTGCTATGGCGGTTGGAGTGGGAATTAAAAACACTAAGCAATTTTTTACTGTTGCTGAACAAAGTTCCTATTCTTTAAACCTCGGTGGTAGTGCTAGAGTGAGTGAAGATGAAATCGCTGCTGGTTCATTCACAAGAAACACAGCGTTAGGAAATCCTGTTTCTTTCGCACTTTCTTCCGATAGCCTTTACTATGATAATGGCTTAGTTAGATTAGCAGCGGGTGCTGGACATTTCTTAGAAAACAAATCTACTTCTCCTATTCAAGGTTTAACTAGATTAGTTATTGGTGAAACATGCCAAGCTGAATGTGAAATCACTGTTACGTATGGTACAGCTTATGATAGCAAAACACATTCACAAAGCTATAGAAATAACAAAGGTGCATGGGATAACGATCCAATTACAATCAACTTTGAAAACCCAGTTAACTTCTTTAGAATTGAAACTTTAAACAATGTTTCTTTCTACATTAAGAGTTTAGAATTCACTTATTCATGTACACCTGCAACTGAAGCTGCATGGATTGAATATGAATCTAACGACATGATTGGCAAAGCCACTGATGGTGAAAGCGAAGTACCAAGTGCTTCGTTCAACTTTGACTTTAATTGCACTGATGTTTGCGATCCTACATTAAGTGGTAGATCACTCAAACTTTCATGTGATAGCACTGGCACAGGATGGCCAAGCATGTTATTGAACTTAGACAAATCTTATGATTTCACAAATTCTGATTTAGTCTTCAAAGCTAAATTTGAAACAGCTCATAAATGGGTCGCAATTAAGATGTATGAAACTGAAGGTTGGGGCCAAGTCGTTAATGAAATCGGTCTTGACGCTAAATCGGGAATACAAGATGGCGAATGGACCGAATTTGTAATTTCTAATGCAACTCTTGTTTCAAAACTTATTTCTGGTAAATCCTTAGCAGATATTAAACTCATTAGACTTATCGTCAACTTTGATGAACACAATGGCAATAACCAAGCAATTTATTTCGATGAAATGCACATGACTGAAATGGCTTCAACAAGCAATATGGAAATGCTTCCATTAGATGTGGGCCAATGTTTTGGTGCAACTGTATCTTATGATTACAAGAACGTTCGTGGTAGTAGCACAACTTCTAGAAGATTCACATTTGAAAATGTTGCAACTCACAGTGGTGATGGTGATGCATACTTCATGACATTCAGTCCTGAAGATTTCTGGGGCAAACCAGATTGTCCAACTCTTGGTAATGGCACATTATCATTCGATATCAAATTAAATAACGCTGCTATCGATGAAAATACAAACCCATACAAGCATCAAGTCGTTATTAAATTAGTGGATCCAGATTGGAACTCTAAGAGTGCTTGGATTGACTTATTACCTAATGGTAAATGGGGATATACTTGGGATAACTCTGATAATGGTTGGTTCCATTTTGAGAAGGATCTCTCTTCAGTTGCTAACTTAGCATACACAACTGGAACTATCCGTTTATACATTGGCTTATTCTTGGATGCAACCGCTAAAGCAAATACAGTTTGTGTTTTAGATAACATCAGCTTTGCTGCAAAAGCATAAGTTTAAGTTAAAATTACCACCAAAATGGCTCTGAGGATTCTAATGGGGATTTATGGGGATTTGATAATAAAACCTTATAAAATAACTGAGGATTCCTTTGGGGACAAAACACATAATCAAACAAGGCTAAGGACCTCAAAATCCTTAGTCTTTTTGGTTCCTGTTAATATATAGAACTCTTTTCCTCATTCGATTGAAATCTGGCAAGCCATAACTCAAATCAATTAGGGTCTGAATTGTGTTATTTGTGGATTCAGCAATTGCGTTGCTTATCTTAATCGAATATGGGTTTTGAGTTGTTCCATTTATTATTTCGGTTCTCCAGTTTTGTAGCGTCTTTCCTACTTTAGCCATCTCTTCAATTGATGAACCAACTAGTTTATTTATATAGAAATCTATCGTTTGAGCGGCTTTGCCATAATACATAAGTTTCTTCGTATCTCTTCTAAAATCTTCTTTGGTCCAGTAGGCATAATATAGGTCAGGATATTTAGCTAAACATCTATCTAAACTAACTGTAGGATCATAGACAATTCCGTCGTCATCAATAGTTCTAGTTTTAGCTAATTCATTCCTATCTTTTAAGAATATCTTCCAGTTCTTTTTAAGATATCGATATTCCTTTTCTTCCCATACTTCTTGCTTCAAGATTCTAGTTCTAATTGCAGTTATTGCTTCATTAAATGCTTTGACAACATGAAACCTATCAGCGATGTGTAAAGCATCTTTAAAGAATATTCTTTTAATATCTCTATATGTATCATTCATATCTGATACAAAGTATTTAACGTTATATCTATAAGATAGTTTAACTCTGTTAAAGTATTCGATTAATACATTCTTCCATCTAGAAATAACAATATCTAATATTTTTCCAGTCATTGGATCGGTTATAACTGCAGGATACTTACCAGTTTCACCTTTTGAATGTTTAAAACAAAATTCATCAATACAAATAATCTCAGTTAGTGGAAGTGGTAGCTGTGGCAAGATACATTTATCAAAAATGTTTCTTACTTCTTTGGAAGATAGATTGTGATCTTTGGCAATTTGTATGAATGTTAATTTTTCTTTTAAATCATCCAAGATAGCTTGCTTAACTGAATTAGAAATAGAAGAACCTTTTTCATAGAAGTCATATCTTTGTTTGAATGACTTACCACATTTCTTACATCGATATCTTCTAACTCTAATTTGGACAACCATGTTCTTGTGTTTAATAACCGAATTATTAATGCGAACTGTGTAATAATCCTTAATCTCAATTGATGTTGAGCCACATTCTGGACAATATCCCTTCTCATCAACTAATTCAATATAGATTACAGAATTTTTGTCATCTGATTCACTTGTAAAATATTTAATTTTCTCACTTGGAATCCCAAGTAATGTTAAAATGTCATTGGCTTCATTCATTTGAATAGCCTCCCTTCTGAATGTGTTTTGACGACTTAATTCTAAAGGGATTTTTTTATTGATTGATATGTTTAATAACTAAGGATTCTATTGGGGGTGTAGAAAAAAGGACTCCCCATAGGAATCCTCAGTACCAACAAATCATAAAAGCGTACCATTTGGTACGTTTTTTATTGCCTTAAAATTATCTTTGTGTATAATTTATTTCTTAGGAAAAATTATGTCTCACTTTTGGTATGCATTCATCGCACAAACAATTGGAATCTTAGCTAGCATAATATCTATTTGCTCTTATCAATTTAAAAAGAACAAGATTTATTTAATTTTGCAAATGACTTTTGGTCTTTTAATTTCTACTCAATTTGCGTTGTTAAAAGCTTGGGGTGGGTGCATCATGAATCTTATCGGCATGACTAGAGCGTTAACATTTGCTTTTAAAGATAGAACAAATAAAGAAAGCAATAAATTTGATGGATTTATATTCTGCGTGTTATTTGTTGCTGGATCAATCATTACAATGAATAGATTCGGTGAAATTTGGTTTACAGGACTTGCTGTTTGTTTTGCGCAAATTATGGGGACAATATCATTTGTTTCAGATGACCCAAAAACAATTCGCCTTTTTCAATTATTTTTTGTTGCACCATTCTGGTTATTCTACGATATATTCTATTTTTCTATTGGGGGAATAATTACAGAAAGTTTTGTCGTGGTTTCAATTATTGTCTCTCTAATCAGATTTAAGTTTGGTAAAACTGATAAATAACAAAGACCTTACAAATATTTTATATAATATATATAATGTTAATATCTAAGGAGGCTATATATGAAATTTAAAAAGCTTATACCTTTTATATTTCCTTGTTTAATTGTTACTTCAACTGGATGTAATAGTCTTTTAAATTACAAAGAAAATTTAGATAAGTATGTTGCAACAATGGAATATCATGACGGTTTTAAGATTTTGCAATTAACAGATATTCATTGGAGCACAGGAACTGATGAATCTGCATCGAAAAAATATTTAAAAGCTTTGATTGATGAAGTAATTGAGAAAAAAGGTGGAATTGATTTAATCGAATTTACTGGTGACACATACATGCTCTCAGATGTAGATACTGTGAAAAACTTTTTAAGATTTATGGAAGATTTTAATATTCCTTATGCGATGGTTTGGGGCAATCACGATAGAGAAGGCGTCTATAGTTTGGATTGGCTCGCAAATCAACATAGACAGGCTAAAAATTGTATTTTTATACAAGTGGATAACGATAATGTTTATGGTTTGACTAATTACGTTATCAATTTAAACAAAGAAGGCTCAACTAAGTGGCAAATATTAAATATTGATAGTGGAGCTTCCTATACCGAATCTGCATTTGGTTTTGGCAGAGACTATGACTACATTAGACAAGATCAAGCGGAATGGTGGAAGGCTGAAAACGAATTAGCAGGCAACGCACCTACAATCGCGTATTATCACATCCCAGAATGGGACATAGAACAAGCTTGGATTGATAATCAAGAAGGAAAGGACAATGTTACGAAATCAAAATTCTTCAAATTCGAAGAATTTGCATCAAGTATTTATAATAAGACTCCTTATTTATTTAATATTGCTAAAGATAATCATTTAAAACTAAAAGGTCAATTTTCTGGTCACGCTCACGCAATCGACTGGACCGTTGATGTTAAGTTATATGATGATGTAACAACCACAATTGGTTTAGGCTTAAAAAGTGGACATGATATTTCTTATTACAAAGTGAGTGAGGAAGAAGCGAAAGCTGCTAATATTCCTGAATTGCAAGAAGCATTTGAACTTAGTGGTGCTTCTTTAGTTACACTCCACGATGATGAAACTTTTGATTTAGATCATGTATATTTCAACGAAAGGGACGACAGTTATGTCAGTTATTGGGTGAGATACTAATATGGTTAACTTTTTATCAAAAGAAATGAGAATTACTTCTCAAATGTCCAAAAAAGGACGTAAGGAATTCCTTGTACTTAATATTATTACTATTTGTTGTTTTGTTTTGGCGGCGTTTGGTATTTTCCAAAACATTTATTTTATTTGTAATATGATTGGATCAATCGTATTAGGCGCTCCATATCAAGGATTAGAAGAACTTTTAAGAGTATTTCCTGTTGTAACTGGATATTTCAGCTCTATCTATTTATTTACCGTTTTATATCATTTGACTTTCCCTGTTAGCAAAGCTAAACGTCAAAGATTGTTCTTTGTTGGTGGCATTAAATTCATTTGCATTGGTGGATTTATGCTTCTATATTTCATTATTGGTTTATTTACTGGCTTATATCATGCATTAATAGAACCAAGCAACTCTATTTTGCTATTCCCATTAAACTCTATGTTTTTAGGAGTGGTTTATGTTGTTATGGGTATTCTTGGCGTTATTTATTCCAAAAAGAATTCATCATACGAAACAGAGTTGATTGTCAATAACTATGAGACACATGGTGCGAAAGCGTTTGCGAGAGGTGTTTTATCTGTTTTAGTTATTATAGGAGCAGGGTTTGGATTAGCTGCTTTAATATATGCACCTTGGACTATTGATATTTCTCCTAATATCGATTATCGAAATAGTGGTGTTCTATATGCTATAGGTTTGATACTAACTTTGCTTGTTCCTATTGTTTATTTAGGAATGTTCTATTTTATCTATTTGCCTTTGAAAAGAAGAAACAAAAGTGAGTTTGGTTTCTATTGTTCTTTGGTAACTTTAATAGTAGCGGTAGTTAGTTATGCAATCTACATTGTAGGTTTAACAATTTACCCTAATGCACCTAGCACTGTTGCTTATGGTATTTTGCCTGTAGAGTTCACCGCTAGTGTTAATGTTTATACATATATTTTCTTGCTTCTTGATATCGTTCCACCTTTGATAACATTTATTTGGAATAGAGTATCGCACAAGCATCATAGCACAAGAGAAGTGATGTAAAATAGAAGGCCGATTAATCGGTCTTCTTTTTTAATCGAATAAAATATGCTATAAATATTAGGATGAAACAAAATTATAAGGTCACTACATTTGCTGCTTATATTGGTTATATAGTACAAGCGGTTATCAATAATTTATTACCACTTTTATATGTTCAGTTCTCAAATGAATTTGCTTTTGAAAAGTGGCAAATAACTATCATTATATTTATCAGCTTTATTGTGCAAATGCTAATTGACTCTTTGAGCACAGGGCTTGTGATTAAATTGGGATACAGAAAATGTACTATATTATCACATGCTTTTACGTTGGTTGGTTTGCTTTCGCTAGTTTTCTTACCATACACAATCAACTCATATTTAGGAATACTTATTTCTGTTTTGTTTATGGCGTTAGGCGGAGGGTTTATTGAGGTATTAATTTCTCCAATTGTTGATGCCATTCCAAACAAAAACAAATCCGGTTCAATGTCTTTATTGCATTCTTTTTATTCTTGGGGTCATATTCTAACCATTTTGTTATCGACTTTTTACTTCAAAATATTCGGCATTATTAACTGGAGATGGCTACCTTTTATTTTTATAATATTCCCTTTATTAAATATAATTCTTTTCTCTATTTGTCCAATTGCAACCCAACAAGGTGATAAAGATCCTATGAATTTAAAGGATGTTTTCAAGATGAAATACTTTATCATATTATTCGTAGCTATTTTAGCGGCAGGTGCTTCTGAAATTTCAGTCGCTCAATGGGGTTCATATTTTATTGAATTAAGGTTAAATGTTGATAAGACTCTTGGTGACTTATTAGGCCTGTGTTTATTTGCTGGCACAATGGCCATTTCTAGAACTATTTTTGGTTTTGTTGGAGATAGGGCAAATACAAAAATTACAATTATTATTAGTGCTTTTTTACTAATAAATTCTTATTTGATGATTGGTTTGTTTGAAAATGTTCCAACATCAATTATAGGAATAGCTTCTGCTGGCTTGTTTGTAGGTATCTTGTGGCCAGCTATCTATTCAGTGGCCTCAAAACAATATCCGCTAGGCGGAACTAAGATGTTTAGTATGTTAGCGTTAGCTGGTGATACTGGTTGTGTTTGTGGGCCTCTTGTTGTGGGCCTTTTCTCTGACGACATCAAATACGGTTTTTTGCTTGCTATAATTTTCCCTGGTCTAGCATTTATAATGACAATACTTTTTAAACTTTTAACAAACAAAGGAGAAAATAAATAATATGTGTTTTCGTAAAAAAAAGAGACATGAAGAAATCATCGATAGCGAATACAAAGTTGGTGATCTTGTTAGATTCCCTTATCGTGGCGATTTATTCATTGGGCATGTTTATTCAGTAAAAAAAGATGAAAATGGGAATATCTTTTATACAATTCAAGTTGGTGGTGAATGCCCATCTTTTGTTACAAATTATCCTAGTGAAAAGGTGGTTCACAAGAAAAAATAATTAACTTGTTAATTATTTATTTTAATTTATTTGTGGAAATTTAATTAATAATTATTTATAATTAAAAAGTAATAATTAAAACTTTCATAGCGAGGAATTAATAATATGCAAAGAACACCTCAAATTCGTTATAAGGACTATAATGTTGTGCCTAATCAAACCTATAACCTTTCTTATACTTCTGAAGAATTTGAAGGTGAATCTTTAGGGAATGAACACGAATTAGATAAAGTTGTATTAGACATAAATGAAGATGTCAAAAAGCACGGTATCACTTCCATTGAACAAATGGTTTGCTCGTCCATTGATAAGACCATGCCTATTTACAAAGTAACTCGCTTTTCTAATGGCAAGGAACAAAAAGAATTTGAACGTGAAGTAAAAACTCATTATTATAACGTCTCTGTGAAAGCAAAATGTTTATATACACAAGAAGAAGCTGACAAGTTGAATGGATACTATAAGAAAAATGACAACATTGCTAGTGAATTAATTGAACGCAATGGTTGGGTTGCAAAATATAAAGAAGCAAAGATAAATAAAGATGTTAAACGATTTGGTGGCGGCCAAATATTTCTTTTAGTCTTCGAAATTTTATTAATTATATCTATGATAGCAATGCTTTGCATTCCTTCTTTAAAACTAACTGAAAATTTACCTCTATTATTCCAAAATAAATTAGATAAGCAAAACGGATTAATGCCAATTATTTTCCTTGGTCTTGCTTTGCTAACAATAATAGTGTTAATCATTTTTATAATTTCTTCGATCAACCATTCTTCTCTATATAGAAAGAACATTAAAGCCAGTAAAAAGATTAACATGATGCTAACATCAAACACAGAAACTATAGCTAAACTTCAAAAAGAGTATGAGGAATTGGCCTATACTCCTGATGATGTACACGTTTATCATATATATAGCGTTCACGTGAAAGGGAATGTTGTTTCTTACGATTTGAAATGATGAAAAAAGTTAAAGTTATTATTGCCTTATGCGCTTTGTCAACTTGCCTTATTACCTCGATGGTAAGGCCTTTTTTCAATTATACGGAGGCTGAATCTATGCAAACCAATCAATATATAGATGAGAAAATCAAAGTTAAAACATTTTGGGGCGGTAACGGCTATAGCTCATACGTCGATATGGTTTATACAGATAAGTTCTTTTTAGAATCAGCTGAAAATTATGATCCTTCTTTGGCTGTTGCCTCATTATTGATGGGCGAGACAACAACACCAGTAATAACTGGTGTAATTGGTCCAAACGAAGGTGAAAATTTTTATAAAAGATGTCACTTCTTTGGCGATTTATTAGTAGATAATTTGGGCTTCTTTGATGTTCAATATAATGATGATTGGTATAGCAATCCCACTACAAATTCAATAGGTGCCTCTGTTGCAAGAAAACTTGTAACGCCTAATAGTGGTGAACAGTTTTATTTGATTGCTGTTGGTTTAAGAGGTGGCAATTATGGCGGTGAATGGTCTAATAACTTTGAGATTGGCAACACGATTAACCATAAGGGCTTTGAAGAATCTGCTGAAAAAGTGTATGAATTTGTGAACAAATATATTGAGAATATCTTAAAAGATAACACAATTAATAAAATAAAATTTTGGATTAGCGGTTATTCTCGTGGCGCTGCTGTATCTTCTATGCTTGGTTATAAACTCAATAAAGTCATTTCAAATAAAAATGAACCTTTATCCGAAAAAACATCTAAAGACGATTTATTTGTTTACACATTCGAGACACCTAGGAGTTTAAACGCTTTTGATCCAAGTGATTTTAAAAACATTCACAACATTATAAATCCTTATGACATTGTTACAATGGTGCCTCCTGAAGCATTTGATTACATTAGACCTGGTGTAGATTATTTGTTGCCAGTCTTTGATAATGAGAAAGTCACAAACGCAAAGAAATTCTTAAGACATTTTAACCATTCATTCTCATATAATTTTGATGATTTTGTTTATTATGAAACTGAATTTAGAGGCCTTAATGCATTGTTTAACCTTGGCAACGCTAAAGCTTCAAAAGATTCGATAAAATTAAATGAATTTGATAAAAATCTTTTTGACCATATGGCAGAGATTATAGTTACAAGAAGTGAATTCTATTCAAAATACGAAACACCTTTATGCGACATTATGGGATTTTTATTTGGAGAAATTGATGTATATGCATTGATTAATAAATTGAAAGATGAATTGCCAAGCATTAAAAAATATATAGTTTCATCTGCTCTTAATAATCTGATTAATTTGGTTGATGACACTGATGTCGGAGCATGCAAGGCTATAGTTGATGTGTTTTGCAAAATACTCAAGAAAGCAATTATTGAGTGTGGTGGGACACCAAAAAGGGCGCATCAAATCGAAGGAAATGTCAAAATTCTAGCACCTTCATTAATAAAATTCATGGAAAAATATCCTAACGATGTTGTGACTTTTATTAATAATTTTTCCATCATACCTAATGCACATTACCCAGATTTATGTTTATCTTGGGTAACTTCATTGTGCGATGATTACGCTTATTTGGTTAAATAATTATGAAATTACAAAATAGCATTGTAAAAGCTTTTATATTCGACATGGATGGAACGTTAATAGATTCCACAGGAATTTGGTCCGAAATAGATCGACAATTTTTTGCAAGACGAGGAATGGAAGTTCCTAGTGATTATGCAGAAAAAATTGCTCATATAGGCTTGCAACAAGCAGCGGTTTTTACAAAAGAAACATATGGTATAAAGGAATCAGTTGAAGAAATTATCCAAGAATGGAAGCAAGATTCATTTGATATGTATGCAACCCAAATAACTCTCAAAGAATATGCTTATGAAATATTAGATTTTTTAAAATCAAAAAATATTAAAATTGCTCTTGCCACTGCAAACGATAAAGAGCTTTATGAAGTTTGCTTAAAAAGATTAAATATCCTTCATTTTTTTGATGTAATTATGGATGTTAATTCAGTGAAGTCTGGTAAAGACTCTATCAAGCTTTATGATGAAATTTCCAAAAAGTTAGATAGCGAAAGAAACGAAACAGTTGTGTTAGAAGATATTTCTTTAGGTCTAAAAACCGCAAAAAATGGTGGTTATATCACTGTTGGAGTGCATGATGAAGGCTCTATCAAGCAAGAATCAGAAAAGAAAAAGTATTCAAATTTTTATATTTATTCATTAAAAGATTTATCAAAAATCTTAAAAGATTGATTATCCTACATGATACTACACGCTTCTTAAAATAATATAAAAATTATTTAAAGGCTATTAAAAAGGTGCTAATATTTTTTAGTCATGGGCAAAATCGGATTTGATAAAAACCTTTATTTAAAGATTCAAAGAGAAGAGATTCTTAAACGTATCTCTAATTTTGGTGACAAACTTTATATTGAATTTGGTGGCAAATTATTCGATGACTATCATGCATCAAGAGTTATGCCTGGTTTTGCTCCTAACAGCAAATTAAAAATGCTTCTCACTTTAAGAGAAAAGGTTGAAATCGTAATCGTCGTTAATTCAGATGATATCAATTCTCAAAAAATGAGAAATGATTTTGGTATTTCTTATCAACAAGAAGTTGAAAGATTAATCGATGCTTTCCGCGAGGCTGACTTGTATGTTGGAAGCGTTGTCTTCTCCTTCTATAAAGATGTTTCTTTAGTTAAGAAATTCCAAGCCAAATTAGAGAAAAACGGAATAAAAGTTTATCGTCATTACGAAATTAATGGCTATCCATATAATATTGAAACAATTGTTAGCGAAGAAGGACTTGGTAAAAACGAGTATATCGAAACCACTCATCCTTTAGTTGTTATTACTGCTCCTGGTCCTGGTAGTGGCAAAATGGCAACTTGTTTGTCTCAACTCTATCATGATAATAAGAACGGTATTAGAGCAGGATATGCTAAGTATGAAACATTCCCAATTTGGAATTTACCACTTAAGCACCCAATTAACTTAGCATACGAATCAGCTACTGCTGATTTGAGCGATGTTAATATGATTGATCCATATCATTTAGAGGCATATGGCAAATTATCTGTCAACTATAATAGAGATGTTGAAGCATTCCCATTGCTAAGAGCAATATTTGAAAAGATTTATGGAAAATCACCTTATAATTCACCAACTGATATGGGTGTCAATATGGCTGGTTTCGCCATTAAAGATGAAAACATTTGTAATAAAGCAAGTCGTAACGAAATCATTAGACGTTACTACCAAGCTCTTAAAAATAATTATTTAGGATTATTTAAAGACACAGCGGTTCAAAAAGAAGAAATGCTTATGAATCAAGCCGGTGTTACTAAAGCTGATAGAAAATGTGTTCAAGCCGCTTTAGATAAGGCTTCCAAGTGCGGAAGACCAAGCATGGCTATGGAAATGCCACATGGAAAGATCATTACTGGAAAGAGTTCTCATTTATTTACTTCCAGTGCTGCCTTGCTTCTTAATGCTCTGAAAACATTTGCAAAAATTGATGACTCAATTCCTTTAATTAGCCCATCAGTTATTGAACCTATTCAACAATTGAAAGTTCAAGATTTAGGAAATAGAAATCCAACAATTCACGCCGAAGAAACACTTATTGCTTTAGCGATTCAAGCAAACAACAACCCAATAGCGGAAATTGCATTAAAACAAATTCCATTATTGAAAGGCTTACAAGCCCATTCATCTGAAATTTTATCCCCTGCCGACTTAAATACTTTTAAAAAGTTAGGCATTGATGTGACTGAAGAACCTATTAGCCACGCAAAACATTTATTCCTCAAGGAGAGCTAATTATGAAATACGATGTAGCAATTGTCGGTGCAGGCCCAACAGGCTATTTCTGCGCCTATGAGTTAATTCAAAAAAATCCAAATTTAAAAATTATATTAATCGATCGTGGGCACGACATCTCAAAAAGAAGATGTCCTGTTTTAGAACACAGATTAGAAAAATGTCCAAGTAACGCCGAAGGCATTCAAGAATGCTTTCCAGCATGCAGCATAACAAATGGTTTTGGTGGTGCTGGTGCTTATTCTGATGGAAAATTTAATATTACAACAGAATTTGGTGGTTGGTTAACTGATTATATCGATGATAAAGAGTTGATGGATTTAATCAACTATGTTGATGAAATCAATTTGCATTTCGGTGCAACCAAAGTGTTAACAAATCCGGATACAATTAAAGTTCGTGAAATTGAGTTACGTGCTATGTCTGTTGGCTTAAGGCTTTTAAGAAGTAAAGTTCGTCATTTCGGCACAGAAGAAAACTTAAAAATCTTGACTAGAATCTTTAATGACCTAGAAGGCAAGATTGAAATGGTCTTCAGAAAATCAGTTTCAGACATCATCGTTGAAAACAATGAATGCAAAGGTGTTATTTTAGAAGACGGCACAGTTATTGAATCAACATATACCGTTTTAGGTGTTGGTAGAAAAGGTAGCGAATGGTTAAGCAATATTTTAGAAAAACGTAATGTTACCATGTCGCAAACTCAAGTTGACATCGGTGTACGTGTCGAATGTCCAAACTTAATCATGGATGAAATTAATACAAATTTATATGAAGGCAAATTTTTATACAAGACTTCCGTAGGAAGTACAGTTCGTACTTTCTGTTCTAATCCAGGAGGTCATGTTGTTGTTGAAAATTACGAAGGTGTTATTAATGTTAATGGACATGCATATAATGATTCCAAGCTATCTAGTAACAACACAAACTTTGCTTTATTAGTTTCTCATCATTTCTCTGAACCATTCAAAGAACCTAATGAATACGCTAAAAAGATTTCCTCGCTTGCTAATCAATTAGCGTGTGGTGGCGTTATTGTTCAAAGATTCGGCGATATTAAAATGGGTCGTAGAACAACAGAGAAGAGATTAAAAGAAGGCTTTGTTAGACCTACTCTTAAAGAAGCTGTTCCTGGAGATTTATGCCTAGTCCTCCCATATAAGACAATGAAATCAATTATTGAAATGATTCAAGCATTAGATAAGGTTACTCCTGGTATTGCTACTGAACACACATTGCTATATGGTGTTGAGGCAAAATATTATTCAGCTCACCCTGAAATTGACAATAAACTTGAAGTTAAAAACATCAAAAACTTATATGTTGGCGGAGATGGTGCTGGCATCACACGTGGTGTTGCTCAAGCTTCTGCCTGTGGCGTTTATATTGCTAGAAACATAGTTTCTAAAGGAGAATAACAATTATGTCACGTTGCGTTGGAACTGTATCAAGAGGAATTAGACTCCCAATTATTAAAGAAGGAGATAACTTAGCTAAAATTGTTAGCGATTGCGTTATTGAAGCTGCTGAAAGTGATGGCTTCGAATTACACAATCGTGATGTTATTGCTATTACTGAATCAGTAGTGGCTCGTGCACAAGGCAACTATTGCACAATTGATGATATTGCTACTGATGTCAAAAATAAACTCGGATATGACACAATCGGTGTTATTTTCCCAATTCTCTCTAGAAATAGATTTTCTATTTTGTTGAAAGGAATTGCTAGAGGTGTTAAGAAAATTGTTTTAATGCTTTCTTACCCATCTGATGAAGTGGGAAATGCTTTATTAACATATGATCAACTTGATGAAAAAGGTGTTAACCCATATAGCGATGTTCTTTCTTTAGAAAAATGGAGAGAATTATTTGGTATTACTCTTCATGAATTCACAGGTGTTGATTACATCACTTATTACAAACAATTAATTGAAGA
Organism: Bacilli bacterium; assembly: GCA_045601325.1. Taxonomy (GTDB): domain Bacteria; phylum Bacillota_I; class Bacilli_A; order RFN20; family CAG-826; genus JAZRZI01. Next base: position 91,936 of record JAZRZI010000021.1, on the reverse strand, counting down.
ACAAGGCGCTGAATGTGAAATAGTGTTTGGCAACCAAGCAAAATCTATTCTCAACTATACTAAAAAAGTTCTTACATGTGACATTCATACACGTACAAGAAGCAAACGTTTATTGAAAGAAAACGGTGCTGAAATCGTATTGGGATTGGATGATATATTAACACAAAGTGTTAATGGCAGTGGATATAACCAAAATTATGGATTATTAGGCTCTAATAAAGCTACCGAAGATAAAGTTAAGTTGTTCCCTAGGGACGCACAATCATTAGTAGAAGAGATACAAGCAATTGTTTTAGAAAAGACCGGATGCAAATTTGAAGTTATGGTCTATGGCGATGGTGCCTTCAAAGATCCACAGGGAAAAATTTGGGAACTAGCTGATCCAGTTGTTTCTCCATTTCACACAGAAGGTTTAAAGGGCACACCTAACGAACTAAAATTAAAATACCTCGCTGATAACCAATATAAAGATCTAAAAGGCGAAGAATTAAAGGAAGCCATCAAACGTTCTATTAAAGAGAAAGGTGGTAACCTTGTTGGTAACATGGCTTCTCAAGGAACAACACCTCGACAAATTACTGATTTGATTGGTTCACTTTGTGACTTAACTAGTGGCTCCGGCGATAAAGGAACTCCGGTAGTACTTGTTCAAGGTTATTTTGATAATTACACAAATGATTAAAAAATAGCTGCTTATTCAAATTAAGCAGCTATTTTTATTTGTCTAATTCAACAGTAATTATTTTATTAAATAATTTTTTGACTTTTTCGTTTGGTTCTTCCCATTTATCTATCAAGTTATTTAAGGCCTCGTCAGGAACTATCGAATCTTCTGGACGTTTTTTATTATAGTAACGGATTTGATCTTCTGTTCTTGGGAACAAAACCAAGATGTATTCATCAAATTCTGGGTTTTCTTTTACATATTTTTCTCTAAGTGAATTTAAATCACATAGTGCATCAAGGATTACTTTAACGTTTTTGCTTTTTTGAGCATATTCGTGAATTCTTTTGGAGAATAATTCCCATACTTCCTTTTGCTTGCTGAAATCGTCTGTTTTACCTGTGATTTCAAATCTAATAGCATCACTTGAGATAATATATGTATTATCGTGAACGGATTGATAACGCTTAGCCCATGTTGATTTGCCACAAGCTGGTCTAGCGCTTAACACAAATAGAGTCTTCATAATCTAATTACCTCCAATTCAGCAATTATTCGATTTTTTGACTGCTTTGCAATAAATGTTGTTAGCAATATAACAACTCAATAAGTGTAGCAAAAAAACATAGAGTTGTATAAGAAAAAAATTACATAAATTATTTTTTATAATTTTAGAGTAAAAAATATTTGTTTAATGACTAATTTAGTGCAATTGTTTTGCGAACAGTGAAGTAGTATAATAAAAATAATATTTCAAATATTTATTGAAAGGAATTTTAACATTATGGCGAAAAATGGAAAAGGAAATAAAGTTTCCTCAGCAGTTCTAACTTTTGTTAACTTAGGCATAACGGTATTGACCGTACTTGTTTATGTTTTAGGAATCAATCTTTTGAAAGATTTAAATGCTAGTGAAGATGCTGCAGAAGTGTTTGCAAAAGTCATCGTATTTATTTGTTTTGGTGGCTTACCAATTCTCTTTACAATTGTTAACTTGGCACTTGCTATTCCATCATTGATCACAGCTAGTGTTGGTTTAAAAAAGACAGATAAAAAGGAACTTTTAATTGCTTGCATTGTTATTAGCGCAGTAATTATTGTCACAGTTGTTTCTTTGTTTATATTCTTGTATATACCTAATGTTTCTTATATAGGCTAATATTAGGTTTACAAAGTAATATCTACTAAATATCTACTAAATTAATACTTTTTATATGGACAGTTTGAAAAGTTTAATGGATAAAAAACAATATTCTTTGGTAATTAAAATTACCGAGAATTCTACTGACGCTAACGATTTGTTTTATCGCGTTAGTGCTTTTCTTGCTCTTGGAAAAGCTGAAGAGTCATTGAATGTAATCAACAAAAATCAAAGCATACTTGAAATCAATCTTTCCATCCTTATTAAAATACATATTGAAATTCTTTGTTTACTTGATAAATTTGATGAAGCGTATCAAAAACTTCATTATTATGAAAATTTACCGTATTCTTCTCAACAGGTAGAAGAAATATTAAGGGAAATGCCAAACTTCATTAGGGCAGAAGAGAAGAGAAGTTATGCATGCAAAGAAATGGGAGATGCAGAAATTGGTAAACTTCTCACTTCTAAAGATTCTAACGAGGTTCTTATCGGTCTTGACTCAATCAGAGATAAAGATATTAATCGTTTTATAACGATTATATCCGATATATTAGTGAATTTTCCAAAGCAATCAATTAGATCCTTTGCGTTGCTTTTACTCGTCCAAAAACAAGTGGATAAGGTTTTTAAATTTACACACATCAACGAAATTGTTAACGTTAATCCTAAAGAATTAATACCTCCTTTTATTGGTGACGAATTCAATAATTTAGTTAAAAATTTAGATTCATCATTCAAAAATCCTGTCTTAAGCGAAAATGCTGTTCAGATTTTATCTACACACCTACTTTATGTTTACCCATCTTACATTCAGTACGATGATCCAGAACTAGTTGAAGCTCTTTACCAATTATCTATGGAGTATATTCATCAAAAAGATGGTCAAACACTTGAAGAGCGTTGCTTCGACAATAACTTATCTTTAGATAAAGTTCAAAATTATATTAGTCAAATTAGACAATCTTTAGAAGATTTTTAAATCTTATAAATAAACATATTTAATATTATTTCTCGTTCTTCTTGTTATTAAAGAATATTTTCTTTATAATCAAAAAGCACATGTTTGGAGGATATACACATGGAAAGAAAAGTAACAAAATTAGAGCACTCCCACGTTGAAGTATTAGTTACTGTTGACGAAACAAGTTGGAAAGCTGCTCAAGACAAAGCTTTTAAGAAATTAGCTGCCAATGTCACTGTTGACGGTTTCCGTAAAGGTAAAGCACCTGCTAACTTAGTAAAAGCTAGAGTTGACCAAGTAAAGGTCATGGATGAAGCTATTAATGGTTTACTTCCTACAATTTATCAAGATATTATTGAAAAAGATGGTATTCACCCATACGCACAACCAAAGGTTGATGTAACAAAATTAAGTGATACTGAACTTGAAGTTAAGTTTGTTATTGTTACTGCACCTGAAGTTAAATTAGGCGCGTACAAAGATTTAGCAATCGGCAAGACAGAACCATCTGTCAGTGAAGAAGAAGTTAAAAAATCTATTGATGCCTTATTAAAGAACAACGCTAATTTAGTTATTAAGGAAGGCGAAGCTGCTAATGGTGATATCGTTGTTATGGATTTCGTTGGCACAATCAATGGCGAAAAATTCGATGGTGGTTCCGCAGAAAATCACGAATTAGAATTAGGATCCGGTCAATTCATTCCTGGTTTCGAAGAACAATTAGTTGGACATAGAGCTGGCGAACACGTTGTTGTTAAAGTCACATTCCCAACACAATATGTTCCTGAATTAGCAGGTAAAGATGCTGAATTCGCATGCGACATTCACGAAGTGAAAGAAAAGAAATTACCTGAATTAAATGATGAATTTGTTAAAGAACAGCACATCGCAAACGTAGAAACGGTTGAACAATTAAATGAATTTAAGAAAGCTGAAATCTTAAATAATAAGACTGCTCAAGCTCATAGAGAATACATTAATAAAGTTATCGATACAATTGCTAAAGATTCTACTGTCGATATTCCTGATGAGATTTTAGATTCACAAGTTGAAAGCCGTAAACAAGACTTAGAACAAAGAATGTCTCAATCCGGTTTAACACTTGAACAATATTTGACATATATTGGACAAAAAGAAGAAGACTTCTTAGCAAACTTAAAGAAAGAAGCTCTTAAAGATGTCACTGGTTATGTCATCATGGAAGAAGTTGGTAAACTTGAAAACCTCGAAGTTACTGAGGCAGACTTAGAATTCGAAATGTCTAAGATCGCAGATCAATATAAGATGACAATCGATGATGTTAAGAAAGCTTTAGCAAATTCATTAGGTGAATTTAAAAACCAAATCAAAATGCAAAGAATTGAAGATTTCTTATTCAACAATAACAAATAATTAATTTATTAATTAAGGAGGAATTATATGTCTAAAAAAGTTCAAACTTTGACTCTTCCTCTTCTCATTACTAGAAGCCTTGTTATATTCCCTGGCAATCAACAAGTCATTGAAGCTGGCAGAGATTTTTCTGTCAATGCTGTAGTGGCAGCACGCCAAGAAGCTGATTCTTTGATTTTTGTAACTAGCCAAAAGGAAGCTGACATCGATAATCCGAATTTGGATGATCTTTGTACAACTGGCACTTTATGCCATATAATTATGGCTTCAGAAAAAGACGGTCGTGTTAAAGTACGTGTTGAAGTTATTGAACGTGTTTCATTAGCCAACATTGCATTTGATACAACCGGAAGCTATTTCGCTGCACAAGGTGATATCTTAGATATGCCAGAAATTAGCGAAGAGAAGAATAAAGCTATTTGCAATGCAGTTGTTAAAGCTGTCGAATCAATGCCTAACCTTATTAGTCAAATGCCAAAAAGCGTTTCTAATACAGTAAATAAGGCAACAAACGCAGCCGAGCTTTGCTACTCTCTAGCAGGATTTGTCGGAGCGCCTCATGCTAAAAAGCAAGAATTATTAGAAGCTGAAAATCAAGAGACATTGATGCAACTCATCATCGTGTTGCTAAATGGTGAAAATCAAAAGAATCAAATTGATATTGAAATATCCAATTCAGTTCGTGAGTCAGCTGAAAAATCTCAAAAGGAATATTACCTTAGAGAAAAATTGAAAGCGATTAAAAAAGAACTTGGAGAAGATACAGATTCTTTGAATGATCCGGATGCGATTCTTGATAGATTGGAATCTAACCCTTATCCAGATTACATTAAGGCAAAAGTTAAATCCGAACTTAAAAAGTTCGATATGATGCCTAATGGTTCATTAGAAGGGGCCTTGATTCAAAGCTATCTCGACGTTGTTATGAATGTTCCATGGTGGCAAAAAACTGAAGACAATGATGATCTTAAAAATGTCGAAAAGATACTAGATGAAGATCACTATGGCCTAGAGGAACCAAAGAAAAGAATAGTGGAGTATTTAGCGGTTAAAAAATTAACCGGTAATCTCAAATCACCTATTTTATGTTTCTATGGTCCACCAGGAACTGGTAAAACTTCTTTAGGAAAATCTATTGCTAGAGCTTTAGGAAGAAAATTCTTCAAAGCATCTTTGGGTGGTATTTCTGATGAAGCTGAAATACGCGGACATAGACGCACATATGTTGGTTCGTTGCCTGGACGTATTGTCCAAGGTATGAGAAAAGCTTGCGTAATCAACCCTGTATTCTTACTCGATGAAATAGATAAATTGGCAAGTTCTTATAAGGGAGATCCTGCAAGTGCAATGCTTGAAGTATTAGATCCAGAACAAAATAACCAATTTAATGATAATTATTTAGAAGAGCCATATGATTTAAGTGATGTTTTGTTTATTTGCACAGCAAATAATCTAGAAAATATCCCAGCTCCATTAAGAGATCGTTTGGAATTAATCGAATTATCTTCATACACCGAACTTGAAAAAGTGCATATTACAAAAGAGCATTTGATTAAAAAACAAATTTCTCTAAATGGTCTCAAATCTGAACAAGCTTCTTTTACGGATGATGCGATTAAATTTATTATTCGTAGTTATACTAGAGAAGCTGGAGTTCGTGACCTAGAAAGAAAAATTGCAAACTGTTTAAGAAAAGTTGCAGTAGCTATTGTTAAAAACCCTAAGATTGACACAATTGAAATTGATGTTAAACAAGTTAAAAAATACTTAGGCACTCCTATATTTGAAGATTCTAAGAAAGAAAACAACAAACAAATAGGTGTTGTGACTGGCCTAGCATACACACAATATGGTGGTGACATTCTTCCAATTGAAGTTAATAACTTCAAAGGAAAAGGCGGATTAGTTTTAACTGGCAATCTAGGTAACGTTATGAAAGAAAGCGCTTCAATTGCGTTAGACTATGTTAAAGCAAACGCAGAGCGTTATGGAATTGATCCAGATATCTTCCAAAACGTAGATGTCCATATCCATGTTCCTGAAGGTGCTATACCAAAAGATGGTCCTAGTGCTGGTGTTGCAATTGCAACTGCTATTATTTCTTGCTTGAGCAAAACACCTGTTGACCCTAATGTTGCTATGACAGGCGAAGTTACTTTAAGAGGCAACGCCTTGCCTATTGGTGGTTTAAGAGAAAAATCCCTTGCTGCTTTGAGAAGTGGAATTACTACTATTATTGTTCCAAAAGACAACAAGAAGGATGTAAGTGAGCTTCCTAAAGAAGTTAAAGAAGCATTGGATATTAAATATATGTCCAGTGTAGACGATGCAATAAAAGTTGCATTAATTAAATAATTAAAATGATTAACTATAAAAACGCTACTTTTGTCAAATCTGCTCCTGGTTTAAAAGAAGCACCGAAAGATTGCTTTCCAGAGGTTTTGATTGTTGGCAAAAGTAACGTTGGTAAATCATCTTTAATAAATGCGCTATGTTTTAGAAAAGACTTAGCGTTTACATCTTCCAAGCCTGGCCATACCAAGTTGCTAAATTATTTCAACATCGATAACAAATTTTATCTTGTTGATGCTCCTGGTTATGGTTTTGCTAAGGGTGGGGTAGATTTGGATGCTTTATTTGGCGAAATGATGTCTACTTATTTTGCCGAGAGCAAACATCTCAAGCTCGTTCTATTGTTGATTGATTCTAGAAGAGAGCTTGGCGACAATGACATTGAAATTTTTAATTATCTTAAGGATAATAAAATTAATTTCTTTGTTGTTGCCACAAAAGTAGACAAAGTCAATCAAAGTGAAAAAGCTCGTTTCATCAAGCATTTAAATGAAGTTGATATTTCTAACGAGAATGTCTTCTTAACTTCTTCAAACGAGCAAAAAACATTAAATAATCTTAGAACATTAATAGAAAAGATGCTCTAGATTCATTCCGGTGAAAAAGAAGAGTAACTATTAAAGTTGCTATAGAGAGCTAGGGATGGTGGAAGCCTGGCGCAAATAGATAGTGAAGGTCGCTTTGGAGGAATAGTTGCCTAACGAATAATAGGAGAATAAAGTGCGTTGAATAAACGAACTAAGGTGGTACCGCGCTTCAAGCGTCCTTAGAAGGGCGTTTTATTTTTGCCCAAAGGAGAATTATATGTTAGAAAAACGTTACAATTCCAAAGAAGTAGAAGCTGGAAAGTATGAAAATTGGAAGAAAAATGGTTATTTCACTGCAGGTGATATGTCTAAACAACCATTTTCAATTGTTATTCCACCTCCAAATGTAACTGGTAAACTTCACATCGGCCATGCTTGGGATACAACAATCCAAGATATCATTGCTCGTTATAAAAGAATGAAGGGCTTTGATGTTTTATGGCTTCCAGGTATGGACCACGCTGGTATTGCTACACAAGCAAAAGTAATGGAAAAATTGAGCAAATCTGGTGTTGATGTTACCAAAATTTCGCGTGAGGATTTCTTGAAAACCGCTTGGGCGTGGAAAGATGAATATGCAAATAGCATACACGATCAATGGGCTCAAATGGGGCTATCATTAGATTACTCGAGAGAAAGGTTTACCCTTGATGAAGGTCTTAACTATGCTGTCCGTACAGTATTTGTTGATTTATATAATAAAGGATTGATTTATCAAGGCGAAAGAATCATTAACTGGGACCCTGTTCAAAGAACTGCTTTGTCAAATGTTGAAGTAATTCATGAAGATGATCCTGGCCAAATGTTTTATTTCTTATATCACATTGTTGGCACTGATGAAGCATTAACTGTCGCTACAACTAGACCTGAAACAATGTTTGGCGATACATGTGTTGTTGTTAATCCAAACGATGAAAGATACACAAAGTATATCGGCAAAAATGTTATCAACCCTGCTAATGGTGAAGAAATTCCAATTATCGCAGACGAATATGTTGATATCGAATTTGGTACAGGTGCTATGAAATGTACACCTGCTCATGATCCAAATGACTTTTTAATTGGTAAAAAATATGGATTAAAGATGCCAATTATATTTAATAAGAATGCTACAATGAACGAACTTTGTGGCAAATATGTTGGTTTGGATCGTTTTGAATGTAGAAAAGTATTGGTCAACGATATAAAAGAGTCTGGAAATTTGGTGAAAATTGAAAATATTGTTCACCCTGTTGGCCATTCTGAAAGAACACATTGTGTTGTTGAACCTATGCTCTCTAAGCAATGGTTCGTAAGAATGAAGCCTCTTGCTCAACAAGCATTGGCAAATCAAGATAAAGATAGCAAAGTTAACTTTGTTCCTGAAAGATTTGAAAAAGTCTTTACGCAATGGATGGAAAATGTTGAAGACTGGTGTGTCTCTCGTCAATTATGGTGGGGACATAGAATACCTGCTTATTTTAATAAGCACACTGGTGAAGTCGTCGTGTCAATGGATCCACCAAAAGATATTGAAAATTACGAACAAGAAAGCGATGTTTTGGACACTTGGTTCTCATCAGCGTTATGGCCATTTTCTACAATGGGATGGCCAAATAAGACCCCAGATTTAGAAAGATATTTTCCTACTGATGTATTAGTAACAGGTTATGACATTATTTTCTTCTGGGTTAGTCGTATGATTTTCCAATCACTAGAAATGACAAAACAAAGACCATTTAAGGAAGTTGTGATTCATGGCTTGGTTAGAGATGAATTGGGCCGTAAAATGTCTAAAACATTAGGAAATGGCGTTGATCCAATTGCTGTTATAGACCAATATGGTGCTGATGCTCTCAGATATTTCTTAACAACCAATTCGACACCAGGACAAGATATGCGTTATATTGATGAAAAGATTGTTGCATCAACTAACTATCTTAATAAAATTTGGAACTCTGCTAGATTTGTTCTAAGCATACTTCCAGAAGGCTTTATGGAAAAAGAATTAGATAAGACTAATTTTTCACCAGTTGATCAATGGATTATCAATAAACTTGAAAAGACAATAGCTTCTGTCAGCATGAATATGGATAAATATGATTTCAATGCTGCGAGTAGCCATTTATATAATTTTGTGTATGATGATTTCTGTTCTCAATATCTTGAAATGAGCAAAGTATCTCTTTATTCAGAAAATGAAACTGTAGTTGAGACAACTAGACAAGTTCTTGCTAAATGTTTGAAATCTATCATTAAGATGATTTATCCATACACTCCATTTATTGCAGAAGAGTTATATCTCAATATGCCTGGCCATAAAGAATCTATTATGTTGGAAGATTACCCAATAGTGGAAAATGATCTTATCGATGAATCAGAGGATAAACAAGTTGAACTCATTATTGATATCGTTAGAGATGTAAGAAATTATAAAATTGAAAACAAGATTGCTCCTAATGCTAAATTAGAATTATCTTTGAATTTAAAAATAGATATGTTTAACGGTTTTGAAACTTATTTGAGTAAGTTTACATTCTCTGAGCTTAAATTTGTCGGTGAGGAAATCGTTCATATGAATGGCGAGTTAAAAATATATGACTTCGCTGATTTATTAATTGTCAATGAAGCAGGCAAAGATGAGATTTTAGCAAGAATTGAAAAAGAAATTTTAGAAGAACAATCAGAGATTGCTAGAGGTGAGAAAATGCTTGGAAATCCTAACTTTGTTTCTAAGGCTCCAGCTGCAAAAATAGAGTTAGAAAAAGAAAAACTCGCTAAGCATAAGGAAAATTTAGTTTCCTTATTAGAGAAGAAAAGAAAACTTTTATAAGATTTTTTTGAAAAAAATTGAAAAATCCTCCTATTAATAAGTAGGAGGTTTTTTTATGAACTACATTGCTTTAAATGAAAACGAATTAGAAAACAAAGTAACTGGCGCAGCCTTTACTGTTACTACTATTATGGCAATTATGTGTGTTGCGGTAATGGCGATAGTTGTTTACAAACTTTTCTTTTCTAAAAAAGGTACAGCACAAATTCCTGGTGGTTGGAAATTTACTTGGAACTAATCATGGCTAGAATAATTGACTTATCAATTTTTGAAAGGCCTAGAGAAAAGGCTAAACTTTTAGGAATTGAACAATTATCAACAACCGAACTTTTGGCTATTATCATTAGTAGTGGGTCCAAAAGTGAATCAGCATTAGAAATTGCAAATACAATTCTTAATGATAATTGTGGGTTAGAGAATATTTCGAAAATGAGCTATGGACAGTTTAAACAATACAAAGGTATAGGAGATTCTAAAGCTTTGAAATTAACCGCGGTTTTTGAGCTTTGTGAACGGACTAAAGAAGCTGAATTAATTGATAAAAAGAAACGTTTAGATAATAACTTTATAGCTAATCTAGTGAAAAATAAAATTGGTAATGAAATTAGTGAAAAACTAGTAGTTATTTCTATTTATAGAAAGTCAATAATTCAAGAAAAAGTTATATCTATAGGAAACGAAGATACGTTAATCTCTTCTCCTAGCCTTATTATCAATTCTGTTTTGTCTTGTGGGTGCAATACTTTTTATATTGCTCATAATCATCCTAGTAATAATGCATTTCCATCTAACAATGATATTTCTTTTACAATAGAACTTCTATCACTGTGTGAAAGGTTAAAGATTAAGTTGCTTGATCATCTTATTATTTGTGATTCTTGTTATTATTCTTTTTTCGAAAAATGTTTGAAAGATTATTAATTAATTAAAAAATATTTGACCTTATTTTATAACTTATGTTATATTACTAACGTTGTCGCCTCACTAGCTACAACCGCATAGAAAAGGTTCCTAAACTTCTTAAGAAGTACCTTCATAGCGAGTCCTTAGTGAATCTATTTAAAAGGAGGGACATTATGTACGCAATTATTGAAACTGGTGGTAAACAAGTTCGCGTTGAAGTAGGTAGCAAAATCTTTGTCGAAAAGATTGATGCAGAAGTTGGTTCTACTTACACATTTGACAAAGTTCTCTTAATTGGAGACAAAAAAGTTGTTGTTGGTACTCCATATGTTGAAGGAGCTACTGTTGCAGCTAAAGTCGAAAAACAAGGTTTATCAAAGAAAATCCGTGTCTTCAAGTACAAAGCAAAGGCTAACGAACATAAGACAAAAGGTCATCGTCAACCATATACTTGCTTAGTCATTGAAAGCATTAACAACTAACAAAATGATTAAAGTATTAATCACGAAAGAAGAAAACAAATTCAGATCATTGGAAGTCAAAGGACACTCCAATAGTGCTGAATATGGTAATGATCTAATTTGCGCTGCAGTATCTGCTGTAGTCACGGGTGGATTCAATAATATTGAGCAAATTAAAGATTATGAATTTGTATTATCCGAGGGATATGCTATGTTGCAGCCTAAAGGTAAAGTTTCTTCTCATGACGAAATTGTGATAGAAACAGTTATTGTTCAACTTAAAACAATTGCTGAAGAATATCCTAAATTCGTTCAAATCAAAAATCTTTAGAAAGGGTGTATTACATTATGATGTTTAAATTAAATTTACAACTCTTCGCTTCCAAAAAAGGTGTCGGTTCTACTAAGAACGGACGTGATTCTGCTGGTCGTCGTTTAGGTGCTAAAGTTGCTGATGGCCAATGGTGCCACTGTGGTTCTATTATCTATCGTCAAAGAGGTACTAGAATTTATCCAGGAGAAAATACAAAAATTGGTAAAGACGATACAATCTTTGCAACAGCTAGTGGTATTGTTAAATACTATCGTGTTGGTAAAGATCGTAAAGCTGTGAAAGTTGTTCCAAACGAATAATTAAAATTTTATTCAGATAAGACCACATTATTTGTGGTCTTTTTTTATTTATGTATGTATAATACATATGAGGTATTTTCAAAATGTTCATTGATAGAGCAATTATTGAAGTTAGAAGTGGAAAAGGTGGCAATGGCGCCATTGCTTTTTTACATGAAAAATATATCGCTAAAGGCGGACCTGCTGGTGGTAATGGTGGTCGTGGTGCATCTATTTATCTAAAAGCAAATAGCAAAGTTAATACTTTATTCAACTTCAGACACTCTAAGGCTTTCATAGGTGCAGACGGAGAAAAAGGAGATATTAAGAATCAGTACGGATGTAATGCACAAGATATGATTGTGGAAGTTCCAGTCGGTACTGTTATTTTTGAAGAAGAAGGCCATGTTTTTGTTGGTGATTTAAACGAAGATGGAAAAATTATAAGAGTCGCTAAAGGTGGAAGAGGTGGAAGAGGCAATAGCTGTTTTAAGTCTCCGACCAATAGATGTCCTAAAATTGCAGAAAATGGTGAGCCAGGAGAATCTAAAAGATTAATTCTTGAACTTAAACTATTAGCTGATGTTGGTCTAGTTGGTTATCCTAGTGTTGGAAAATCAACACTTTTAAGTGTTGTTTCAGCAGCAAGACCTGAAATAGCAGATTATCCTTTTACAACTATTGTTCCAAATCTAGGAGTTGTTAATACTAAGGATAAACGTTCTTTTGTCATGGCGGATTTGCCAGGACTTATCGAAGGCGCTCATTTAGGAAAAGGCCTTGGCCTTCAATTCCTAAGACACATTGAAAGATGTCGTGTTATTGTTCATATAATCGATATGGGCGAATCTAGTAGAGATCCATATAATGATTTTGTTGTTATTAACCAAGAACTTAAAAATTATGGTTTTGGTTTGGATAAAAGACCACAAATAATAGTGGCTAGTAAAATGGATGAAGATGGTGCATTAGAAAGATTAGAAGAGTTTAAAGCACATACTAAATGTGATGTCATTCCAATATCTGCATTGACAGAGGAAGGCATTGATGAACTCATATATAAATGCGCTGATTTGATTGAATCAACACCTTTGTTCCCTCTTTACGCAGAAGAAGAACAAGAATTAGACCATAAGATCTATACTTTAGATGAAGAACAAAAAGAATTTGAAATTCAAAAGACTGGTAAACGCGAATGGCGAATTACTGGTGAAAAAATTATTAAATTCTATCGTATGACAAATATATCAACCGATGAAGGTATGATGCTTTTAATGTCGAGATTAAGAAAATTACGTATTGATGATGCCTTAGAAAATATGGGGGCCCAGGATGGAGATACAGTCATATTGGATGATTTTTCTTTTGATTATGTGAGATAGCTATGAAACTTAATGAATATTTAAACGAAATCGAATCTTTTATAAAAGATTATTTGCAATCTACAGGCATGAATACCTATGTCCTAGGTCTTTCTGGTGGTGTTGATTCATCACTTGTTGCTTCTTTAACTAAAAAAGCGGTTGGCAAAGATAAGTTAATGTGCATTATGATGCCGATAGAATCTAATCCAAATGATTTAAAAGATGCCCTAGATTTAGCGAACCAATTAGATCTTAACTACTTGGTTATTGATGCAACTGAAGCTTATCATTCTTTAAAAGAAAAATTCATTTCTATTGGTCATGAACTTGACATTTCCACATTATCTAACCTTAAGGTTAGAATTAGAATGTCTATTCTTTATGCTTACGCTCAAAAACATCGTGGATTGGTACTTGGTACTGATAATATGGATGAAAGATACACTGGATACTTTACTAAATATGGTGATGGTGCAGCTGATTTGTTACCTATCGTTTATTTGACAAAATCAGAAGTAGTGGAAGCTGCCAAAATATTAGGTGTTTCTAACAATCTTGCCGAAAGAATACCTTCTGCAGGCTTGTTTGAGGGACAAACAGATGAAGGTGAAATGGGCATTACATATAATGATTTAGATTCTTATTTGCTTGGTGGTGACGTTTCAGATGCTGTTAAACAAAGAATTGAACATCTTCATAAAATTAGTGAACACAAGAGATCGCCAATCCCAACACCTAAAGAATTTATTAGAGGATAAAAATGAACAGGCGCAGAGTTGAAATTGCTATTTTAAGTTCTTTAATTGCAGCAGTCATTGCGATTATATTTGTGTTTGTTTTCATTGGAATATATCAATAGGAGGAACAATTATGATTTATTTCTTAAGAGGAAAAGTTAGTAATATCGACGAAGATACCGTCATCATTGATGTTCACGATGTTGGATATCAAGTTTTAGTCTCCCATATTGATGAATACGTTATTGGTGATGAGGTACTTGTTTACACATATAACGTAGTTAGAGAGGATGAACAATACCTTGTAGGCTTTAGAACCGAAGATGAAAAGAAGGTATTCTTATCTCTTATTAAAGTAAAAGGTTTAGGACCAAAAACTGCTATTGGGGCATTATCCGCTACAACACCTGAACAAGTTGTTAACGCTATTGCAAGTAACAATGTTACTTTCCTTAAAAAGTTGCCTGGTATCGGTGGAAAAGCAGCCGCACAAATTATTCTTGATTTAAAAGGACAATTAACCGGTACAAAAGGAGACCCAACTGTTTATGATGATGTCAGTGATGCTCTCAAAGAAATGGGATTTAAAGGTGCTGCTATCGAAAGAGTGCTTGCAACTATAAACGAACCAAATGCAACTCCGGAAGAAATTCTCAGAATTGCTCTCACAAAATTAAACGAACTTAAGAAGAAGTAGGTTTTTATATGTCTAGATTACTCGATGCCAATCCATGTTCCCAAGATAAACAAGAAGAACTATCATTAAGACCTCAGACATTAAAAGAATATGTTGGTCAAAAAGATTTGAAAAAGAATTTAGAAATCTTCATTGGTGCTGCTCTTCATAGAGAAGAGTCTCTTGATCATATTCTTTTATATGGCCCTCCTGGATTAGGAAAGACAACACTTGCTGATGTTGTAGCAAATGAAATGCATTCTCATATTCATGTGGCTAGTGGACCAAGCTTAGAAAAAACAGGTGATTTAGCTGCATTGCTATCAGAACTTGAACCTGGTGATATTTTATTCATTGATGAAATACACCGCCTACCTAGAGTGGTGGAAGAAAGTTTATATACCGCAATGGAAGATTTTAAGTTTTCTGTTGTTATCAATAGAGAATCTGGAAGTCGCGCTATTACATTAGATTTGCCACCTTTCACATTAATTGGTGCAACAACACGTGCTGGTAACTTAAGTTCACCTTTAAGAGCGAGATTTGGCATCACAGAAAAATTATCATTTTATGATATTGATGAAGTTGAACAAATCGTTCTTAGAACAGCTAAAGTGTTTAATACAGGCATTTCAAAAGAAGCTGCTTATGAAATAGCAAAGAGAAGTCGTGGAACTCCACGTATTGCAAATAGATTATTTAGAAGAGTAAGAGATTTTGCCAATTATAGTGGCAAAGAAAACATCACATTAGAGGATGCAATGTATGCTTTATCAGCTTTAAAAGTTGATGAAATTGGTTTGGATGATGTTGATGTAAAATATCTCGAAACTTTAATTGAAAGGTTCAAAGGCGGTCCTGTTGGTTTGGAAACTTTAGCTAGCGCAATAGGTGAGGAAATTATGAACCTTGAAGATGTATATGAACCTTATCTAATTCAAATAGGATTTATTGATCGAACACCTCGTGGCAGAATTGCAAATGATAAGGCCTATAAACATTTAAAAATCATCCATCAAGAAAAACTATTTTAATTGCTTCGGTTAACCGAAGCTTTTTATTTGTTTATTTAATATTATTATTGAAATAATAATGACTTTGTAGTAGTCTTATACATAGACGCGTATTGCGCGTGTGTTTTTATACGCATAGGAGGAAAGATTATGCGCAGATTATGGGCTTACATTATCTTAGCAGTGACATCTATTGCACTTGTTGCAGTATCTTTTGGTGGAATTTTTGCTAAGACTACATCAAACATTCAATTCCAAGATGGTCGTGAAATTACATTTAGAATTTCCGATAAAGAAAACGAAGATGCTGAACTTGAAGAAGGCGCAGCAGAAGAAATTGCTGATGAAATGATTAGAAGATTGGAATTAGCAAAAGTATCTCAATACGAACTTCAAATCCAAGGTGAAGATACAATCAAATTGATCTTATCCCAAGAAACAAGTTCTGATTATGCTAGAATTGCAACTTACTTATCATTCAATGGTTCTTTAGCTTTATCTAATTATGATACATACATTTTACCTGATGCTTTCATACAAGAGGGTAAAGATGCTTTTATTGATGATGTTAATACTTATCCAGCAATTGTTTTGCCTGTTGATACTTCCTCCAGTGAATATTCTCAATTATTAAGCGTTGCCCGTGACGCACAAAAAGACAACAAAACCGAAGCTGGCGAAACAACCACTGATAGCGAAGGTAATGAATCTACTCTTTATTATTTATATTTATGGTACGACTTCGACGAAGAAGTTTGTTCATTCGATGCTTTGAATAGTGATGATGAAATGGTCAAAGCTAAGGCTCAAGAACATTTATTAATGAAATTCAGAGTTGAAGCCGATGATGAATCTCAATATTTCCCAGATAATGACAACAACAAACTTTATTCATTAATTAATTTAGATGGAAATGGTGATAATGTTGCCACTGTTAAAGAAAAAGAAACAGCTTATGCTAACGCAAGATTCTATGTTAACTTAATCAATTCTGGTGAACTCAATTACAAAGTTACTAACATCTTTGAAGAAGCAATTTCTTCACCAGCTAAATTAGAATCTTTAGTTAATGGTGACTTCATTGCTGTTGGACCAGTTCTTATCGCAACTATTCTTTCTATCGTTGCTATAACTTTGTTCATAGGTTTATGGCTCAAACTTGGCAGTATTACTATCTTAACCAATACTTTATTGTCATTATTTGTAGGTGCTTGCTCTGTTGTTTGGTTCTCCGCTGAATTCTCATTGTTCGGCATTGTTGCCCTAATTGCAGTTGCTCTTGCATCAATTACAAGTGGTGTTGTCTATTGCTGGAAGCTTAAAGAAGAAGCTTATAAAGGTAGAACTTTGAAGAAAGCAAATGCTGAAGCTGCTAAAAAATCTACTTTAGCTATTGTTGACATTAACGTTGCTTTAATCCTTATTGGTGCATTAAGCTACGTATTTGGTGGCACAACAATGAGAACATTTGCTGCTATTACAGTCATTGGTGGTTTAGCTTCCATCGCTCTTAACCTCTTACTATTTAGAGGAATGATGTGGTTATTAACAAATGCTACTTGCATGATTAATAAATATTCCCATTTTGGAATTACTGAGAGTAAAGTTCCAAATCTCATTAACGAAGAAAAACAATCTTATTTTGGTGAAAATGCTGATGTTGACTTCACAGCTAAAAAGAAACCAGCCGGTATTGCTGCTTTAGTCTTATTTGTTGCTTCTGTTGCAGGATTAATTACTTTCACCTCTTTAAATGGTGGACAAACATATCGTGGCAAAGGTGATGTCAACCCAACTCAAATTTATGTTGAAACAACAACATCTAACTCAGCTTTATCAGAAAGTTTCATTAGAGAATCTATTCTTTCAAATATGATGGTCTATGAAGAAGGTGATAAAGATAATGCCGTTGCATTAAATGAGTGTGTTGAATCATTTACAACCCCACAAGGTTATTGCGAAATCGTTGAAAGCGAAGACGTTGACCATTATTTCTTTGTTATAACTTTAGATAAGAATATTACCGAAGATTGGAATGCTACATTTAAAACTGATGAAATAGCTGAAATTGATGACAAAATTAATGTTGTCTTATCTTCCGCAATCTCTGAATTAGATATTGATAGCAAAGCTACAATGACTTTAAAGACATCAAGAGTTTATAAAGACATCACTGCTTCTATTAAAATCGGACCAATCGTTTTAGGCACAGCAGTTGCTATTGCAATTACGGTTGTTTATCTCTCATTAAGATATGGATTATCTCGTGGTTTAGCAACTCTTGCTCTTTCTGTGGTTGCTCCAACAATTATTCTTGGCGTTGTTTGTTTAACAAGATTGCCAGTAACTCAAATGGCCCTTGCTTGCTTCCCGTTATTCGCTTTATTCTCTTTAATCGTTTCAATTGTTATTGCAAATAGAGATAAAGAAATGTTCTACGAAACCAAGAACAGAGACAATAGTGTTGAAGCTAGAAATGAACTTTCTATAAAATCAACAGCATCATCAAGTGATACATTAAAAGATCTCTCTGTATGTATGTTCATTCTTGGCGTATTATTCTTCGCTATGACTAATGCAACATATATGTCATCCTCTTTATTTGCAACAATTGCTGTAGGTTGCCCAGTCATCTTCTTTATGATCCGTACATTGTTGATGCCTATCGCTCAATTCTTCTTTAAATTGTTCAAACGTAAAGGAACTCCTAAGAAGAAAAAATCAAAAGGAAACAAAAATATTAGTACACAAAAATCAGCTGAACCTGAAGAAGCAGTGTTCATTGGTATTAACGACTAATTGATATGGCTACCTTCAGGTAGCCTTTTAAATAACTATGGCTAAGACATTATTCGAACGTTTACTTGAATTTTATGAAATCGATGAAAATACTTATAAGAGTATCAACTTTAATGTCGATGAAAATAACTTTTTAGAAGGCCATAATTTTTCAAACGTTAAAGATGTTAGCGGTTTTGTAAAGAACGCTATCGATCAAAATAAAAAGATATTTATCTATGGAGACTATGATGCTGATGGCATTATGGGAACATCGATTTTGGTCAAGATGTTTTCCTATATTAATGTTCACGTTGATTATTATATTCCAAGTAGATATCTCGATGGATATGGTTTAACCCTCAATAAATCAATTGAAATTGTAGAAAAAGGATATGGATTAGTTATTACTGTTGATAACGGCATTTCAGCATTTGAACCAATCAAATATTTAAAAGATCATGGTGTAAATGTGGTGATTTTAGACCATCATAGCACTCAAGAAACATTACCATATGCTGATAAGATACTTCATCCAACCGTTTCAAATTTGGGAGAAATTTCAACCAGTGGAGCGATGGTTGCTTTCATTTTCTCTTTAGAATTTTTAGGAAGGTTTGATAAATATTTATCAACACTAGCCTCCGTTTCTATTGTTTCAGATATGATGCCTCTTAAACTCTATAACAGAAATCTTTTAAGACTTGTCTTTGGAAATTATGTCAATGGTGAGTTTTTGCAATTTGACTTATTGAAAGAAGACGAACCTTATAACGAAACTACAATTGGCATGAAAATAGCTCCGAAAATAAATGCTGTCGGACGTTTAATAGAAAACACCGAAGTAAATAATGTTGTTCAATTATTCGTGTCAGAAAACAGAGAAAAAATATTAAACTACATAGATTGGCTAAATAATATCAATGAAGAACGTAAAAATATATCAAAGGAATGCATTGAATCTGTTCCCGAAATAGATTCAAAACAAAAATTTGTTATTTATAAAACTGATATCAAAGAAGGCCTATTAGGTCTTGTAGCAAATCACATTTGTTCAAAGTATCAAATCCCTACTATTGTTTTAACTTTAGATAACTCTGGTACTTCTTACAAAGGTTCTTGCCGCGCTCCTGAAGGTTTTAATGTTGTTGATGCATTCAACGAAATTAAAGATACATTATCCGCCTTTGGTGGTCATGCATTAGCGGGTGGATGCACAGTATCTGTCGATCAATTCGATAAATTCTACTCTATGTTCGAAGAATATTGCGCTAGCCATCCAATTGTAAAGCCTATTAAGAAGACTATTCCTTTTGGTTTAATCGATATTTCTTTAGACAACTACAATTTGATTAAATCATTTTCGCCATTTGGTGAAAATTGGCCTACTCCATTATTGCTTATCGAACACATTAATACATATTCCTTACGTTATTCAAAAACCAATGAACACATTTTGTCACCTATTGGTCAATCAAGTAGAATAACAGGATTTAATTTTAGCAAAGAATATGTTTCTCAATATCAATTTATTGATATTACAGGTAATTTAAGAATCAATTCATACAAAGGATATAACACAACTGAGTTTTTAATTAAAACTCTTTCTAAAAGCGAGCAATAGATTATGTTTTCCAATAAATACTTAAGAAAATATTATTTAAAATATTGGTTTTTGTTCTTGATAGGAATTGTCGCCCTTATTGCGGTTGATTATGTGCAACTCCTAATACCTGAACAGTTAGCTTTAATTGTTAAGATCATTAAAGAGCAACCAGTAGATATTGAATCTCAAATGCTTAAAGCAATCGGGATTACTTTGGTCGTGGGTTTAACTATGTTTTTAGGAAGAGTGTGTTGGAGATTTACTATTTTCAAAGCATCTAGCAAAATTGAAGCAGATATTCGTCATGATATGTTCTTAAAAAGCGAAAGACTATCACTTTCTTATTATCATGATAATAAGGTTGGTAATGTCATGGCTTGGTTTACAAGCGACATTGAAACAGTTGAAGAATATTTAGGATGGGGAACGATAATGCTGTTCGATGGTATTTTCCTAACTATACTTACATTGTTTAAAATGTTTAGACTAACTTTGCCATTAACTATTGTAACTTTGATACCTGTCTTACTTATTGTTTTATGGGGCGCTCTTGCTGAAAAATTCATGTCCAAAAAATGGGAATTAAGACAACAAGCATTCGATTCCTTGTATGATTTCTCACAAGAAAACTTTACTGGTATTAGAGTTATTAAGGCTTTCGTTAAAGAAAACAAAGAAATTCACGCTTTTGCTAAAGTAGCTAGAAAGAATAAAGATGTGAATATTGATTTCGTAAGAGTAGCGGTTATTTTTGATGTTCTTATCGAAATTTTATGCGGACTCATCTGCTGTTTGATTTTGGGCTTAGGTGGCTACTTTGTCTATCAATCTATTACATCCGAAAGCGCAATCTTGTTTGGCTATAAATTTAATTTAAAACCTGAAATGCTTGTCGAATTTATTGGTTATTTTGATTCGCTTGTTTGGCCTCTTATTGCGATGGGTCAAATTATTAATATGCGTTCAAGAGGAAAGGCCTCCTTAAAACGTATTACAGATTTCTTGCATCAGCCTGAAGATATTAAAAATCCAGAAAACGCAATAATGTTAGAGGATTGTAAAGGAGAAATAGAAATTAAGAATTTCTCATTTTTCTATAAAACTAAAAAATTCTGTGGCTTGCATGATATTAATCTTAAGATTAATGCTGGAGAAAAGATTGGTATTGTAGGAAAAATTGGTAGTGGAAAAACATCGTTAGTTAATGTTTTATTAAGACTTTATAATGTCGATGAAAACACGATTTTTATTGATGGAAAAGATATTATGTCTTTAGACATAAACTCAGTTAGAGAGAATATTGCTTATGTTCCACAAGATAATTTCTTATTCTCTGACACGATTAAAAACAATATTGCTTTTTCAAACTGCGATTTAAAAGATAACGAGATTATTGATGCCGCTGATTTCGCGTGCGTTAAAGACGATATCGAAGGTTTTAAAGATAAATATGAAACAGTAACTGGAGAACGTGGTGTAACTCTCTCAGGTGGCCAAAAACAACGTGTTTCTATTGCACGCGCCTTTATTAAAGACGCTCCTATTATGATTCTTGATGATTCTGTTAGCGCAGTTGATGTTAAGACGGAAGAACAAGTTTTGAAAAATATAAATGAAAAACGTGCAGGCAAAACAACTATTGTAATTGCTTCACGTGTTTCAACAATTTCAAAGATGGATCGCATCATTGTTTTGAATCAAGGATATGTTGAAGCTTTTGACACCCATGAAAACTTATTAAAATCATCTGAAACATATAAGAAGATGGTTTATTTACAACAATTAGAAAAAGAAGTGGAAGGAGGCAACTAATGGAAGATATAGATAAGTTAAAAGGCGATGTTAAAATTCCTTTTAAGCAAATGGTTAAACGTGTCTTTAAGTATATCAAACCAGAAATGGGCAAATTTATTTTTGCCTTCATTTTAATGCTTGCAAATGTTGCCTTTAACATAGTTGGCCCTAAGGTTGTAGGTATGATTACTGATAACTTGCAAAGTGGTCCTGAAAAGATTAACTTAACCTTCATTTTAATGCTTTCCGGTGGATATCTTGGAATAACAATTGTTGGTCAATTGTTCTTGTATTTAGAATCTATGATTCTTCAAAAAACTGGTCAAAAGATTATTTACAATGTTCGTATGGAAGTATTTGAGCACATTGAAAATATGTCTTTGAACCAATTTAACGACATGCCTGTTGGTTCGCTAGTTACTAGAGTTACTAATTACACCGCCTCGATGAGTGATTTATTTACAAATGTTTTGGTTAATTTAGCCACTAATGTCCTTACACTTGTTGGAACATATATATTACTTTCTATTCTATCGTGGAAAATTGCTTTATTTATGCTTATTTTCGTGGCTGTTGTTCTTGCAATTTCTTTAGTTTTCCGTTCGATAGTAACAAAAATATTTAGAAAAGAAAGAACTTATGTTTCCGATATCAATACTTTCTTAAGTGAAAATCTTTCCGGCATGAAGATTATTCAAATTTTCAACCAACAAAAACGCAAAGATGAAGAGTTTATGGAGAAGAATAACAGATTGAGAAAAGCTCGTTATTCAGTAACTCTTGCCTTTGGCATTTATCGTCCTTTAATTAGTTTAATTTACTATGGCGCAATGGCATTGACCTTCTACCTAGGATATAAATATGGCAACACGAGTGGTGAAGTATTAGAGATTTATATGTATCTTTCTAAATTCTTTAACCCTGTTCAAAATATTGCTGACCAACTCAATAATATCCAAAAGGCTATGACGGCTTCAGAACGTTTATTCAACTTGTTGGATGTTAAACCTGATGTTCTTGATAAAGATGACGCAATTGAAATAGATCATTTTGAAGGAAAGATAGAATTTAGAAATGTTTGGTTTGCATACAAAGGAGAGCATTGGATTCTTAAAGATGTTTCCTTTGTTATTAATCCAAAAGAGACATGTGCTTTTGTTGGCGCAACAGGTGCGGGTAAAACAACAATTTTAAGCCTTATAGTGAGAAATTATGAAATACAAAAAGGACAAATTTTAATTGACGATATCGACATTTCAAAAATTAAAGTTGAATACTTAAGAAAAGCAATTGGACAAATGCTGCAAGATGTCTTCTTATTCTCGGGAACATTACGTTCTAATATTACCCTACATGACGAATCGTTTAACGATGATGAAATTAATGAAGCATGTAGATACGTTAATGCAGACACTTTTATAAATAGAAGCGATAAAGGATTAGAAGAGGAAGTTATTGAAAGAGGTGAAAACTTCTCTCAAGGCCAAAGACAATTGCTTTCATTTGCTAGAACTGTTTTACATCAACCACAAATATTAATTCTCGATGAAGCGACCGCTAACATTGATACCGAGACCGAAGTTCTGATTCAAGAATCTTTGGAAAAAATGAAATCCATTGGTACAATGCTTGTCGTTGCGCATAGGCTATCAACTATACAAAAGTCCGACCAGATTATTGTTTTACAACATGGCGAAATAGTGGAAAAAGGAAATCATCAAACTCTATTAAAAAATAGAGGATATTACTACAAACTCTATAAATTGCAATTCGAGAATAATTAAAAAAGACATTTCTTAGTCTTTAATTGATACCGTATATTTCATATTTCTTTAAAAAATAAAGAAAAGAGTATATGATATTTTTTGTTATGGAAAGTAAAAATAAAATTTTAGTTAATGGTGGATATCCACTTCATACATTCGATGATGTTTATGATCAATTTGCATCATATATTTCTTCGGTAAATGATAGAGAAAAGATTCGTAGTGCTTATGATTTCATTATTTCTAAGCACGATGGTCAACTTAGAAAAAGCGGTGAGCCTTATTATCATCATTTAGTTGAAGTTGCTTTTATATGCGCCGAATTACATGCTGGTCCTGACACAATTTGTGCTGCTTTTTTGCATGATGTTGTTGAAGACACCGATGTTGAAATCTATGAAATTGAAAAAAGATGGGGCAGTGAGGTTGCAAAAATAGTAGATTCCTTAACTAAAATTCAAAGATTAAAATTATCTAAGTTTAATGCCCAGGATTTTGATGCTGAGGATCATAGAAAGATTCTTATCGGCATGGCCAAAGATATAAGAGTTATTATTATCAAACTTGCTGATAGATTGCATAATATGAGAACATTAGCAGCTCTTTCTGTTGAAAGACAAATAGCGCTTTCTAAAGAAACGATGGAAGTTTTCTCACCAATTGCCCATAGATTAGGTCTTGATCGCATTAAAAGCGAACTTGAAGATTTATGTTTAAAGTATTTGGAACCAGAAAAATTTAATGATATTAAAAAGCTTCTCTCCAAAAAGGCTAAAACAATGGGCAAGTCTTTGGATAACATCAAAAAGAGAATTGCTGATTATCTATTTGAACACAATATTGAATTTGAAATTTCTTCTCGTGTCAAATCTATTAATTCTATTTATAGAAAAATGTATGTGAAAGGGCATCCTTTCGAAGAAATATATGATATCTTAGCGCTTAGAATTATTACAGATACAGAAATTCAATGTTATGAAATTCTCGGTTTAATTCACAAACTTTACAAACCTGTTCCTGGTAGATTCAAGGATTATATTGCGATGCCTAAACCAAATATGTACCAATCTTTACATACAACAATAGTTTCTGGTGATGGAAACTTCTATGAAGTACAAATTAGAACTAAAGAAATGGATCAAATTGCTGAAACCGGCATTGCTGCTCACTGGGCATATAAAGAAGGTTCTTATAACGCTAAAGCCGAACAACAAGAAATCGAAAATAAATTGCACTGGTTCAGAGATTTTGTTTCTATTTCATCTGAAAATTCAGAAGAAAATGCTACTGAGTTTATGAGCAACATATCAAAAGATATTTTCGAAGCTAACGTTTATATCTTCACTCCAAAAGGTAAGGTTATTGAACTTCCAAATGGAAGTACACCAGTTGACTTTGCTTATAGAATACATACTAAAGTTGGCGATAGCACAGTTGGTGCATTAGTTAACGGTGTGATGGTGCCACTAAACACTATTTTAAAAACAGGTGATATGGTGGAAATCAAAACTTCAAAAACATCAAACGGACCTAGCGAAGGCTGGTTAGATTTTGTGTGTTCATCGACTACTAAATCTCACATTAAAAAGTTCTTAGCTAAAAAGAACGCCGATATGATTAGAGAAGAAAAAATCGCAAAAGGCAAGCAATCGTGTTTGGATGCATTTGCAGATCGAAGTGTTTCCGAAGAAGAAATGATTGCGTATCTTTCCGATCAAAAAACATTAGACAATTTTAGTTGTTCAACCATAGACGATTTGTTTGTTGCTGTAGCTGGAAGAAAGCCTACAGCTAGTGCAATCATTGAATTCTTAAGAATTAAAAGACCAATAGAAATTCCTGTTGGTGGTCGTGTTAAAACAAAATCTGGATCCCAGTGTCCAGTTTATTGTAAAGGTGTTGGCTCTATTGCGATTTCTCTTGCAAATTGTTGCACACCTATTCCGGGCGATGATATAGTTGGCTACATTACCAAAGGTAAAGGAATCACTGTTCATCGCAAAAACTGTCCAAATGTTGCTAATGAAAAAGAACGTTTAGTAGAAGTGTTCTGGAGAAATGATTTAGAATTTGCAACTTACCCAGTTGATATGGTAGTTGAGGGCAGTGATAGACCTAATCTATTAACTGATATCATGATGACTTTAACGTCTAATAAAGTTACTGTGAACTCAATTCACGCTAAATTAAATAATAGCAATTTAACTGCTACATTTGCGATGACCATTATGATAAGTGATGCAAAAAGATTGAATGATATTTGTAATGTTCTAAGAAGTGTTACAGGTATTTATAAGATAACAAGAATTATCCATTAGGAGGTAAATATGGGAATTAACATAGTTAAAGGAACCCACGACATTATTGGTGAAGAAGCAAATGCCTTTAATGTTGTTGAAGGATTAATGAAGAATCTTTGTGAATTATTCGGATTTCACGAAGTAAGACCACCTGTTATTGAACATAGTGAATTATTTATTCGCGGTGTTGGCGAAGGTAGTGATGTTGTTAGAAAAGAAATGTATACCTTTGACGACAAAGGTGGCAGAAGCATTACTTTAAGACCTGAATTCACAGCTGGAATCGCTAGATTATTAGTATGTAATAAAATGCTTTTAACACAAGAACTTCCTGTAAAGTGTTATTATGTCGGCCCTGTTTTTAGATACGAAAGACCACAATTGGGTAGATATCGTCAATTTTATCAATTTGGCGTCGAATCTGTTGGACATGACAGCCCATTAAATGATATCGAAGTTATTGTGCTTGCATATTCTATTCTACAAAGTTTAGGTCTTGAAAATGTTGTCATTAAAATCAATACATTAGGCGATGATGAAAGCAGAGAAGCCTATAAGGTTGCTCTTAAAGAATTCTTTGCTAAACATATTATAAATATGTGCGAAGATTGCAAGAGCCGTTATGAACTTAATCCACTTAGAATTTTGGATTGCAAAGTTCCAGAAGATCAAGAAATCGTAAAAGACGCTCCTAAAATGTCTGCTTATTTAACAGAAGCATCAAAACAAAGATTTGAATTTATCAAAGATACATTGATTGAATTACAAATTCCATTTGAAGTTGACGATACATTAGTTAGAGGACTTGACTACTATAGTGATACAGTTTTCGAATTCCATTATACTAGCGCTAAAGGTAATAACTATGGCGCAATAGGTGCTGGTGGACATTATGGACATTTGATCGGTGAATTAGGTGGACCTAAATTACCAGGAATTGGCTTTTCATTCGGTGTCGAAAGACTGGTATCAGTTTTAACAGATGATGATATACTCGGTGATCATATAAAAGATAGCTTAGCTTTTTACGTTATGCCTATGGGTGAAAGCACAAAAGTTACTTCAATGATGGTGGCTAATGAGCTTAGGATGGCAGGCTATCCTACTGAGATGTGTTTTGATAATGCAAAATTAGGAAGCATGTTTAAAAGAGCTGAAAAGAAGAATGCTGAATTTGCAGTTATCATCGGTGAAAATGAATTAGCTAATGACGAAGTCATTATCAAAGACTTATCTACAACCGAACAATATAATATTGGATTGGAAAAATTGTTAGAAGAAGTATCAAAACTTATTGAACAAAAACACGATTGTGAATGTGATGATGAATGTTGCTGTCACGAACATCGTGAAGATGGTTGTTGTTGCCATGAACATCATCATGGAGATGGTTGTTGTTGCCATCACGATCATAAATGTGGTTGTGGCTGTAATTGTGAATGCGGTTATGGTTGTGGTGAAATGCCATGCTTAAACATTGAAGCTTGTCCATGCGGTAAAACTGATTGCGAATGTGCGAAAACAAAGGTATGTAAATGCCTTGAGGAGAAAAATAAATAATGGAAAGAACATGTTGGAATACTGAATTAACATCTAGTGATGTTGGCAAAAAAGTAACACTTATTGGTTGGGTTAGCAGACGTCGTAATCTCGGTTCTATTTTGTTTATTGATTTAAGAGATCGTTCTGGCATTATGCAAATCATGGTTAAAGACTCCGAAAAATGCCCTGATGTTAGAAATGAATTTGTTATTCAAGTTACTGGTAAAGTTGAACTCCGCGAAACACCAAACGCAAAAATGAAAACTGGTGACATTGAAATTGTTGCTGAAGATATCAAGGTAATTAATACAGCTAAAACAACGCCTTTAATTATTGCTGACGATACAGATGCGTTAGAAGATACACGTTTGAAATATCGTTATCTCGATTTAAGACGTCCTTGTATGCAAAGGTATATGGATATACGTCACCAAATTAAGATGGCGGTTCATAATTATTTGGACAATTTGCATTTCTGTGAGGTAGAAACTCCAATTTTGACTTTGTCAACACCAGAAGGCGCTAGAGATTATTTGGTGCCATCAAGAATTCATCATGGTGAATTTTATGCTTTGCCACAAAGCCCACAAATTTTTAAACAATTATTAATGATTGGTGGTTTTGAAAGATATTATCAAATAGCTCGTTGCTTTAGAGATGAAGATTTAAGAGCTGATAGGCAACCTGATTTCACTCAAATTGATATTGAAACAAGTTTTTTAGGTCAAGACCAATTTTTAACGATGATGGAAGGGTTGATTAAAGATATTTTCCAAAGAACTATCGGCTATGAAGTTAAACTTCCTTTACGTAGACTTCCTTTCAAGGAAGCAATGGAAAGATTTGGCAGTGATAAACCTGATACAAGATTTGGAATTGAACTTCATGATTTGAATGGTACATTTGCGAATACAACATTTGGCGGTTTCTTATCCGCTGAAGCAATTAAAGGTATTTGTGTTCCAGGAGTAGCAGAAGTCACTTCTAGAAAAGTCATAGACTCTTTAACACTTGAAGCTAAAAAGTTCGGTTTGGGTGGTTTGAGTGTTATTAAAATGGAAAACGGAGAGTTTACTGGCTCATTCGTTAAATTCCTTTCAGAAAGCGAAAAAACAAGTCTCATAGACATTTTTTCCGTTCAAAACAGAGATATTGTCATCATTGCTGCAGGTGCATATAACCGTGTGTGCCCATTATTGGGCGCTTTACGTTGTAAATATGCTCGCGAATTAGGCTTAATCAAACCTAACACTTACGATTTATTATGGGTTGTTGACTTCCCTCTATTTGAAAGAGATGTCGAAAATGGCGCTATAACAAGCACTCATCACCCATTTACTAGACCTAGAGATGAGGATCTTAAATATTTAGATAGTGATCCAACAAAAGTTTTAAGCATAGCTTATGACATTGTCATTAATGGTTATGAAGCTGGTGGTGGTTCACTTAGAATCTATGACCAAGATGTTCAAAAGAAAATATTCCAAGTATTAGGCTTAACAGACGAAGATGTTAAAAGAAAATTCGGTTTCTTTATTGATGCATTCCAATATGGCACACCTCCACACGCAGGTATGGCATTTGGTCTGGATAGATTGACTATGATTTTAGGTGGAACTGATAACATTAGAGATGTCATTGCTTTCCCTAAAAACTTAGCAGCAGTTTGCCCGATGAGTGGTGCCCCATCTAAAGTAGATGAAGACCAATTAAAGGATTTAGGAATTTCTATCATAAAAGAATGATTACAATTTATTGTAAGATATACTAAAAAACTACTAAAGGAGACGTATTATGAATATTGAAGAATTGTCTATTGCAACAATAAGATCGCTATGTATTGACACAACTAATAAAGCTAAATCAGGACACCCTGGAATGGCTTTAGGCAGCGCTCCTATTTTGTACACGCTTTTCACACGCCATTTTATTGCCACGCCAAAAGATACAATGTGGTGTAATAGAGATAGGTTTGTTTTGAGCGCTGGACATGCATCTTCACTTCTATATTCAACGCTCCACTTATGTGGCTATAATATTTCTCTTGATGATTTAAAGAATTTTAGACAATTAGGTTCTAAAACACCTGGACATCCAGAATTTCGTTGGACAGATGGCGTTGATGCAACTTCGGGTCCTTTAGGACAAGGCATTGGCCAAGCTGTAGGCATGGCTTTAGCAGAAGAGTTTATTAAAAGTTCTTATCCTAATGGCATTAAATTGATGAACCATTACACTTACGTTTTGTGTGGTGACGGTTGTTTGCAAGAAGGTCTTTCACAAGAAGCCATTTCGTTCGCGGGTCATCAACAGTTAAACAAATTGATTTTATTCTATGATGCAAATCAAGTTACACTTGATGGTGGTCTTGGTATGTCTTTTTCCGAGGATATAATCAAACGTTTCCAAGCATCCGAATGGAATACAATCGAAATAAACGATGGAAATAATATTGATGATATTGATAATGCAATTTGTGTAGCGAAGAAATCTGATAAGCCTACTTTGATATTGGTTCACACAATTATTGGTTTTGGTGCTCCTAAACAAGGAACCAACAAAGTTCACGGCTCACCTTTAGGTGTTGAGGATGGCAAAGTCGCAAAACTTTCATATCAATTTGATCATGAAGACTTCTTTATTCCTGAAGAAGTGACCAAACATTTCAAAGAAACATTTTATCAACGTGGCGACAAAGCTTTTGCTGAGTACCAAAAAGTATGTAGCGAATATCAAACAGCTTATCCTAATGAATACAAACAATTTATAAACTTATCAGGTCTATCTTTAGATAGTGTTTTGCAAGAAATCAAACCTGAATTAGTAGAAGGCTCATCAAATTCCACTCGTGTCGCTTCAGGCAAAGCCCTGAATGCATATATGGAATCATTGCCTAATTTAATCGGTGGTTCCGCTGATGTTGCTAGTTCGGTACAAACAAAATTAACTAATGGAACTAATTTTGCTCCTGGTAATAGAGGCGGTCATAATATTTGTTTTGGAATTAGAGAATTTGCGATGGCAAGTATCCAAAATGGTATGCTTTTACACGGTGGTGTTAGAACATATGTTGGAAGTTTCTTTGTTTTCTCTGATTATATGAAAGCCGCTATAAGGATGGCAGCATTGTCACGCTTACCAGCTATTTATTTGTTCTCACATGACTCTATTGCAGTTGGTGAAGATGGTCCAACTCATCAACCTATTGAACATTTAGTTGCTTTGAGAAGCATTCCAAATATGAAAGTAATTAGACCTTGTGATGAAAGAGAAACTTATGCTGCATGGCACGTTGCGCTCGAGTCCAAGGAAACACCAACAGCTTTGATTATTTCTAGACAAGGATTACCTTTGCTCGCAAATAGCAGCAGTGATAGTCTTTCTAAAGGTGCTTATGTGATTAGCAAAGCTAATAAAAAGGCTGATTTAATTTTAATCGCTACTGGTTCAGAAGTTAGCTTAGCTATTGAAGCGCAAAAGAAATTATTAGAATGTGACATTGATTCGAAAGTAGTGTCTATGCCTTCTTGGGAAATATTTGATGAACAAGATGAAACATACAAAAATAGCGTTTTAGATCTTCCTTGGGAAAATAGAGTTTCTATAGAGATGCTTTCAACTTTTGGATGGACAAAATATGCAAAACACAACTTTGGCGTTGACACATTTGGCACAAGCGCACCAGCAAAAGATGCTTTAAATCATTTTGGTTTCAACGTAGATACTTTAGTATCATTTTGCAAGAACTGCAAAAAATAGGTAATGATATGGCAAACTACATTTATTTAGACAACTTTTCAAAAACTGGCAAGATTGGTATTTCTGCAAAAGTTTTTGACGAACTTACTGATCAAGCGCTTTCAAGAATTCCAGGTATCGCTAAAGCAAAAACTGTAAAAAAATTCATATTCAAATTAAATGCTCCTGTACAAACTACAATTATTAATGGTATTGCACATATAAAAGTTACAGTTGATGTTATTAAAGGTACCAATATTCAAGAAATTTCTCGAAAGATAATTGATGAAATCAATAATACTTTTATGGTGTCTACGGAACAAGTGCCTTTTGATGTCCAAGTTAAGGTAGCATCAATTATTAAATAGGGGATTGATATTATGGAAATGACAAGAAATCAGCAACATTACATCGCGATGACTGTTATTTATAACGAGCTTACAGATTATGCAATCGGTAATGGGGAAACTTTTAGAGACGCAAAAGAATTAATTTCTTCACTATGTGAAATGGAATATGAATCCGTTCCAACCTATATCAAAGAGATAGTTTTTGTCTCTTTGAATAAATATGGTGAAATCAAAACTGCATTTATCCCTTTTTTAAGAAAATGGTCTTGGGATAGACTTCCATTATTAACACAAGCTATTTTGCTTATGTCTTATTCTCATTTCTATTTTGTAGAAAAAGTTGCAAAAGGGGTTGTTATTAACGTTGCGGTTGAATTAGCTAAAAAATATGTCGAAGAAAAACAAGCTAAATTCATTAATGGCATTTTAAATGAGGTTCTTAAATAATGCTTGGTGATAAACAAGTATATACAGTTTTAGAAGTTAACAAATATATCAAGGCAATCTTATCTCAAGACGAAAATTTGCATTACATTTATGTTAAAGGAGAGATTTCTAATTTTAAGCCTGGAGCAAACGGGCATTTATATTTCTCTTTAAAAGACCAAGACTCGCTTATAAACGTAGCTATGTTTAATAGTTATGCTTCTAGACTAGTCTTTTTGCCTAAGAATGGTGATGAGGTTGTTGTACTAGCTAGTGTTGATGCTTATCCAGCTAGAGGCACTTACCAACTAATTTGTTATGAAATAAACCAAGTTGGCAGAGGTGCGATGCTTTTAGAGCTCGAAAAACTCAAAAAAACACTCCAAATAGAGGGTCTGTTCGACATTTCTAGAAAAAGGGATATAAATATTTACCCAAAGAAAATCGGCGTTATAACAGCCCGAAATAGCGCTGCGATTAAAGATATCCTCACAAATATAAAAAGAAGATATCCTATAGCAGATATATATGTTTTCTATAGTTCGGTTCAAGGTGACTCCGCTCCTAGAGAATTATATGAAGCATTTATGAAAGCACAAGAATATGATCTTGATACCTTAATTATTGGAAGAGGTGGAGGAGCTAGTGAAGATCTCGGCGCTTTCAATGATGAAAGACTTGTGAGAGCTGTTGCTAATAGTAAAATGCCTGTGATTGCAGCTGTTGGCCACGAAATTGATACAACACTGGTCGATTATACCGCTGATAAAAGAGCGAGTACACCTACAGGTGCAGCTGAACTAGCAACAGTTGATAGAAGAGAACTTGAACTGTATTTCCAAAATTGTATTGATAAGATGGGTGAATCAATTCAAAACATAGTAGAAAATATGAAAGATGATTTGGAATCTTCGAAAGAAGAACTTGATAGAATCATACATGAAAAGATTCGTGAATTGAAAAATACACTTAAGTTTAAAAACGAACAATTAGATAATCTAAATCCAAAAAGCATATTGGATAGAGGTTACTCCATTGTCACAAATAGTGAAGGCAAAGTAATCACTGACACAACGAATCTAAAGAATGGCGATACACTAAATACCGAATTTTCCCTAGGAAAAGTAGAGAGTGTAGTCACAAAAGTTGAGGAATAAATTATGGAAGAAAATGAAATTAAATTTGAAGAATGCATGAAAAGACTTGAAGAAATAGTGGATAGTATCTCAAAAGAGACACTTCCTTTGGATGAAAGTTTAAAGCTATATGAAGAAGGCAAACAATTAATAGCTAAAATGGAGCGACAATTAACAGAAGCTGAAGAAAAAGTTGAAAAAATTATTGATATCAGAGATAACAAATAAAGATTAGTAAATAATTAGTATATTTTTAGTAAAATGAAAAATAAGAAGCAAACAAAGTTTGACATTACAAATATTGAATCACCTGAATTCTTGAAGAATCTAAGTTATAAAGAGTTGGGTGTTTTAAGCAAAGATATTTCTGAATATATTGTGGATATAACTTCAATACAAGGTGGTCATTTATCATCCAACCTTGGTGTTGTTGATTCCACAATTGCTCTTTGCCGAGTTTTTGATTTTACTAAAGATAAGATTGTTTTCGATGTAGGCCATCAATGCTATGCATATAAAATCTTAACAGGACGTTCTTTAGAACGATTAAGAGAAAAAGATGGAGTTTCAGGCTTTCAAAAAGTTTCAGAGTCTTCTTATGATCATTTTGAATGTGGCCACAGTTCAACATCGATAAGCGTTGCAAATGGATTTGCTTTAGCTCGTGACTATTCTAAACAAAAATATGATGTTGTTGCTTATATAGGAGATTCATCAATTGTAAACGGATTGGCAATGGAAGGACTAAACAATGCATCTAAAGATCATAAAATGATTATTGTTTTGAACGATAACGGTATGGCGATTTCTCAACCAACTGGTGGCTTGTCTAAAATGTTCCGCCGTTTTTCAACTTCAAACTTTTATAGAAAATCAAAACATTTTTATCAAAAAATTACTCATTGGTGCAAACCATTGTATTCCTTTGGTTATAAAACAAAGAACTGGTTTAAAAGACATCTTATAAAGATGGGCATGTTTGATAGTCTTGGCTATTCGGTTATTGGCCCTGTTGATGGTCACGATATAAAAGCGGTTGAAAAAGCTTTATTGAGAGCAAAGAATCAAGATAAGTCTTGTATTGTTTATTTGAAAACAATTAAAGGCAAGGGATACAAGTTTGCCGAAGAAGATAAAACAGGCATTTGGCATGGTGTTTCTTCATTTGACAAAGAAACCGGTGAGATTAACGGTGTTAAGAATTTTACTTGGTCGCTAGCTGTTAGTGATGAAGTTAAAAACATTATGAAAGATAATGATAAAATCATTACCGTTGTTCCAGGAACATCTTTGGGCAGTGGTCTAGATTCACTCTTTAAAGAATTTCCATCAAGATGTTTGGACGTTGGAATTGCTGAAGAACATGCGGCAACTATGTCTGCTGGTTTAGCGAAAGAAGGATATCACCCCTTCATATCTATGTACTCAACATTTTCTCAAAGAGCATATGACGAATTTAGCCATGATATTGCTAGAATGAATTTGAATGTGACATTACTACTTGATAGAAGTGGGCTCGTAGGAAAAGATGGAAATACTCATCAAGGCATATTTGATGAATCTTTTATCATAGATATGCCTAATACTGTTGTCGCAATGGCATCGAGAAGATGTGAAATTAATTCTTTGTTAAAAGAATCTCTTAACAATCATGGTCTTTTTGCTATTCGCTATCCTAGAGAAAACCTTGAAAAGGATGATAACGATAATGCGTCGTTATCTTTCGGAGAATGGGTTTTAGAAACTTCTGGAACAGGAACCGCAATCGTTTCGACTGGACCTGCAACAGTCGAACTTAAAAAGATGATTTTAGAAAAGAAGATAAATTGTTCATTATTAAATGCTATATATCAAAAACCTATTCTTAAAAAGAATATAGATGTCTTAATGTCTTATTCAAAAATTATTATTTATGATTCATACGCTACAGAGAACGGTTTTGCTAAATCTCTTTGTTTTGAACTTATTAAAGCTGGATATAAGGGTAACGTTATTGTTAAAGCAATTCCTTTAACATTTATTGAGCATGCAACAATACGTGAGCAAAAAGAATCTTTTGGATTACTTCCTGAACAAATTATCAAATTATTATAGTTTTGGTTAACATAATCAATATTTTCATTATAAAATAATGGTATGAGTAAAGTTATTGTTCATATCGATTTAAATGCCTTTTTTGCACGAGCTGAAGAAATAAAAGACCCGTCTTTGGAGAATAAGCCAGTAGCAATTGGACATGATGGCAGATCTGGGATTGTTTCAACTTGTTCATATGAAGCTAGAAAATATGGCGTGCGTAGTGGCATGCCAATGTTTAAGGCAAAAGAACTTTGTAAGAATTTAATCATTAAGCCTGTTGATTTTCGTTTTTATGGAGCCCTTTCTAGGGAATTTATGAACTTTGTTCGAACTTATACACCAAAAGTCGAAGTTGCATCCGTTGATGAATGTTACGCAGATTTCACTGAGGCAATTAAAGGTGTAACGAACGTTGAACAATACTTTAAAGACTTGCAAAGCAAATTATACGAAAAAACAAAACTTAAATGTTCTATAGGTGTTGGTCCAACTAAATTTCTTGCCAAAATGGGAAGCGACCTTAAAAAACCAATGGGATTAACTTTTGTTAGAAAAAGAGATATATCTAATATTCTATATCCGTTGGATTTGGATAAAATGTTTGGCGTTGGGAAGAAAACAAATCCTCGTCTTAGAAGCATCGGTATTAACACAATTGGTGATCTTGCTATGAAATGTAATTCAGACGACAAAGAACTCAAAAACATTCTTGGCAAATTTTATATAGTTATCAAAAAATGGTTATCAGGAAATGGCGATGATGAGGTTGTTACAGAGTTTGATGACCCTAAATCAATTGGGAACTCTTCCACGTTTTCACACGATACAGACAATTTGAGCGAGATTAAACAAATGTTCGACTCTTTATCTAAAGAAGTTAGTTATCGCGCTCAGGAGGAAAATAAATTAGGCAACACAATACAAATAGTTGTTAAAGAATCTAATTTCAAAGTTCGCAATAAGTCGATAACTTTTGATGAACCTACTAACAACGAAAAAGTCATTTCTGAAATTGCTATGAATCTTTATTCAAAACATTTTTCTGACTTAACAGTTAGATTGGTCGGTGTAACTTTACAAAATTTAATTAACCCAAGAGATATGACTATTCAAATGAGTTTATTTGATTACGAAAAACACGAAGAAGAAAGTCAAATCAAACTTCTAATTAACGAACTTAATAGAAAACTTGATAAGCCTCTTTTAAAAAGAGCTTCAGAGGTAGAAAGGAATAACAAAAATGGAGATAATTGATGCAATTGATTTGTTTGAACAATATTTAGTCGCTGAAAAAGGTCTCTCTATTCAAACAGTTATTTCTTACAAAGAAGACTTAAAACATTTTTTTAATTATTTTGTTGATAAGAATTTAACTGATGATTTATGCGCAGATGATTTGCTAGAATTCTTCCGGTATGAAGAAACTCTAGGCCTATCAATATCAACAGCATTAAGAAGACTTTCTTCAACAAAGAATTTCTACCTATTTTTAAAAAGAGAAAAACTTTTTCATGAGGAACTTCCAAAATTTGAATCAGTTAAAAGGATTGAACGTTTGCCGAATTGTCTAACTGTTGAACAAGTAGATGATCTTCTTGAGGCACCAGATATCAGCAAATCTGATCAATTAAGAGATAAAGCCATGCTTGAAACTATGTATGCATCAGGATTAAGAGTTAGTGAACTACTTATGTTAGAATTAGGACGTGTTAATCTT
This sequence comes from Bacilli bacterium, assembly GCA_045601325.1. Taxonomy (GTDB): domain Bacteria; phylum Bacillota_I; class Bacilli_A; order RFN20; family CAG-826; genus JAZRZI01. Next base: position 55,026 of record JAZRZI010000021.1, on the reverse strand, counting down.
AAAAAAGGAGTCATTACCGTTTTTGGCAAAGGCGCTAAAGAAAGAAAAGTACCATTAGGTGAATTTGCTTGCGAATATATAGCCAAATACATAAAGGAAGTTCGCAAGAAAAACCCTGGAAAAGATTCAAAATACCTTTTTCTTTCAAAATATGGTAAGCCATTGTCCAGACAATACTTCTTTATGCAAATAAGAGAGTATGCTGCCATGGCTGGTATACTAAAAACCATATCACCACATACTTTAAGGCATTGTTTCGCAACACACCTTTTAGAAAACGGTGCTCAATTACGAGCGGTTCAAGAGATGCTTGGACATACAAATATAGCAACGACACAAATTTATACGCACGCATCCTCAAAGAGGGTTATAAGCGCATATGATAAGATTATGAATAAATAGGAGAAATACTTATGCATAAAAAATTTAAAAGAATATTCGTTATTGTTGCCGATTCCGTTGGTATAGGCGCAGAGCCTGATGCCGCTAAATATGGTGATGAGGGAACAAATACTTTAGTTCATATTGCCGATGGTGTTGGTGGACTAAACGTTCCTGTTATGAACTCATTAGGTTTAGGTGATTTAGACAATATTAAAGGGACATCAATTGTTTCTCACCCAAATTCTTATGTTTGCAAAGCTAGAGAACAAAGTAATGGAAAAGACACCATGACAGGCCATTGGGAGATGATGGGTGTTTATACTACAAGACCATTCATGACATTCACTGATACTGGCTTTCCAAAAGAACTTATGGACCTTTTAGAAGAAAGGACAGGCCACAAACTAATTGGTAATTATGCAGCTAGTGGAACAGAGATTCTAAAAACTCTTGGCGAACAACAAATGAAGGAAAACTCCTTAATTGTGTATACATCCGCTGACAGCGTCTTACAAATTGCAGCTCACGAGGAAGTTACTGGTTTGCAAGAACTATATAGATGCTGTGACGTAGCTCGTGAAATTTGTATGAAACCTGAATGGATGGTCGGAAGAATCATCGCTAGACCTTATCTTGGTGATAATCCATCTAATTTCAAGAGAACGCCTAATAGACACGATATTGCATTAAAGCCTCCAGTAAAAACCGCTATGAACATTTTAAATGACAACGGTTATATGGTTAACTGTATTGGGAAGATTGGCGATATATTTGATGGATTTGGCGTCACTAAGACGCAAAAGACAAAGAGCAACGAAGATGGTATGGATAAGACAATTCTCGAAGCTCAAAACTGCGATTTTGAAGGTTTGTGCTTTGTTAATCTTGTGGAGTTTGATTCTGAATATGGACATAGAAGAAATGTTGAAGGCTATGCAAGATGTTTAGAAGCATTTGATAAACGACTTGGTGAATTAATTTCAGTCCTTAATGAAGATGACTTACTTATTGTTACAGCGGACCATGGAAATGATCCTACATGGCCTGGAAGCGACCACACTAGAGAGAAAGTTCCTCTATTGATTTTTTCTAATATGTTTACAAATGGGAGGAAACTTGAAGAGCTATCAACTTTCGGCGATATCGGCGCAACGATTCTTGAAAATTTCAATTTAGAAAAACCCGACTATCTCTTAGGTGCTCCAATAAGCGAATTATTAAAATAAAGTAGCATCTGCTACTTTTTTATTTATTTTTGAAAAAAATCAAAAAAATCTCCTCTTATATAACTAGGAGGTCACTTTTATGTGTGATGAAAAAAATGCAAAAGCAAAATATAGGTGGGTATTAAAAGACTCAACTGAAGAGAAAAATCTTCGCGGCGAAGGCAGGAGAGAAGAACTTGAATGGATAAGGAGACAATTAGAGTACGTTACATTCTCGGAAAAGTACAAGCTAAACTATGATCTTAAGCGTGGAGAAATTTATGAACTTGATTGGGGGTTAAATGTAAATGCAGAATTCTCAAATCGTCATTACGGAGTTGTTATAGTCGACTCCGATGAAACAAACCCTTTGGTAACTGTTGTCCCATTGAAATCAAATAAGTTTGGCGCTCATCCAAAAAGCGATATAAACTTAGGAATCATTGATCAATTAAATTCTGAAAGACCTACTTTGGCAGTGGTGAATCAAATTAGAACAATTGATAAGCTAAGAATCTATACAAGACATGCAATTGGTCATAATGAAATCTCTTTCACTGATTCTAATATTTTTGATTACATACCTAAATTAAGCAGTGAACAAATGGAAATATTAATGAGAGCGGTGGGGAGTTACTTCGCTAATAATGGAAGACTATACTAAATATTAAAATTAGTAGTTTTTTAGTATGTTGAAAAGTATACTTTTTTGTGGACTAATTTTAGCGTATATAACAAGCATATTATTAATTTCATATTAACAATTTCTTTCATTACTTTGTAATATATATAAATTGTATATTACTGCTTAACATAATAACAATTATGCGAAGTTTATATATATACGTTATTTTGTCCACATAATTACAATATAAAGAAAAAGCCAAATTTTCTTCTGCGGCTAATATCTTATTTTGTTTTCTTTTTTATTATATTTATTGATTTAGATATTGTTTAAAGCATCTATCTGTTAAAGGGTTATCAATGCATTTGCCTTCTTCTAATAAATAATCTTTGTTTGCTTTTAAGACTGTTACAAAACCTTTGTCTATGTTGTCTAACATTGCCTTTATTAAATTAGATGAATCGTATCCTCTTGTTGGTTCGATTTTATCTGCAGCATACACTATTTTGTCTAATTGAGACATGTTTTCGTTTCCTGTTGCGTGATATTTAATTGCGTTTAAAACTTTACTATCATTAATACCAAATATGTTATTAGCAATCCACGCGCCAGCAAACTGATGGTATGAGAATCTAGGCATATCCTTGTATTCTGGGAAATGTATTTTAACAATTGATTCTGCTTCTTTTGTTTTACCAATATCATGCATAAGGCCCGCTATAAAAGCTTGGTCCATTATTTTTGGATCATTATATTCGGCAATTAATTTTGCTAATTTAGCTACCTGTATAGCATGTTCAAATCTTCTTTCGTCAATCATTGATCTTATTTTTGGAATAAAGTATAGATTATTTTCAACAATATAATCGATGACTTTGTTTTTTAATTGCATACATTTAAGGTTTCTTATTTCTGATGATGATGCTTCAATTAATTCACCATTAACCATTTGCATGTTAAATTTGTTAATGTTGTTTTGGTCGACTGTATCACAATCAGGTCTATCAAAGAAAATAATGTGCACTATTTTAGCCAATTTTTCCGCTTCATACCATAGATGGAATTTATTTACCTGATCAACTCCGATTAAATAGAAAATTTCATCATTTGGATACTTATTGACAAAATATTCAGCCGTGTACAAAGAATAGTTTATGTCGTTTCCACTTTTAACCTCAAAAAGGTCGATGTGGAAACGCTTTTCGTCTTCGATTGATAATTTAATCATATCTATTTTTTTATCAACTGAAATTGACTCCTTTTTCCACACTGAAACAGGAGCTGGAACAAAGTAAACTTCAGCATCAAATTGTTCTGAAGCTTTTTTAGCCATATTAATATGCCCTAGGTGTATAGGGTCGAAACTACCACCAAAAATAATTCTATTCATTATTTCACAAGTTGAATTTTCCCTTTTTCTTTGTTTTTTCTAAATAGAACGATAACTTTGCCTACCACTTGTACTATTTCAGCATTTAATTTAGATGATAAGTCCAAAGCTAATTCCATTATTGGTTCGCTCACTGACTTCATAACATCAATTTTAATTAATTCTTTTGCAGTTAAAGCTTTATCTAACATAGCAATAACTGTGTCACTGACTTCGTTTTTTCCAATTTGGTACTTTATCTCCAAGGTTGAAGCCAAACCTTTTAATTGTCTTTTTTGATTTGCGTTTAACATATTACTTAATTTTACTCAATGATTCTTTTAGCGCTGTGCCTCTAGGCAAAGCAACACGAATCACTTGTCCTTTCGCTATAAAAGATATCCAACATAAACCCGTAATGGAAATATCATGACGCTTTCCATCATTTTCCATTACGTATTCAAATAAATCGAAATCTGTGAACGAAGTATAACGTTCACTTACAGGTCTAAGTGATCTTTTCTCGATATTATTTTCGAAAAACTCATTGCTCTTTTTGTTTGAAACCATTTTCACTTCTGTTTTTTCACCAGAATATATTTTGACTGGTGTAGGTTTGCCTTTTTCTAACATAAAATAGCCTAATGAACCAATAAACAACGTTGCACCGACAAGTAATGTCTTAGAAGCACTTTTAATCTCTTTAACTGGCGAAATCATTCTTGCTATGTCTTTTTCAACTTTGCCTCTTACGGAGTTAACCAATGAAAATCCTGGAAGTTCATAGAAAAATGATGAGTTTGATAGAGGTATTTCTAATACATTGATGTTTGTGCCTGGGTATTCTTCAGTTCTAATAACACGCTTGGATTTGTTTGTATATGCTTTTAGCATAGCGTTAATTAATGATGTTTTTCCTGATTGAGATGAACCAATCAAATAAACATCATGTCCCGCTCTTGCTCTATGCAATCTCACAAACGCATCATGAATATCAAATTTATTTAAGTCACTAATTAGAACAACTGAAATTGGGTTGATACCAACATCATTGAATCTATCTATGACATATTGCTTAAAATCTTTTTCTTTAACGGATTTTGGAAATAAATCAAATTTTGTTGCTACTACTGTAATCTTAAGATGTTTGATTTTCTTAACAAGGTCTTTATCAAATGTACCATTGAATGTAAACGAATCAATTGTCCATAGAATGAAAGCATCAGATGCTACTGCATCATCTAAAACTTTGAGAATATCATCATCAACATCTCTTGCAAGTATACCTGTATTGATTGCTTTCATTTTTTCATGACATGAATGGCAATATAAAACCTGTTCAGATGCATAAGGGTCTTTTAAGTACTCTGGTTCGATGTATCCTTTTTCATTTTTCTTTTTGCTTTGCAAAACAGAACCGCAAAGATAACATCTCATAACTCTTTTAACTTTTCCCATTATACATTCCTCCAATCAATTAGTTTTCCTTTTTTAGCCATCTTTTTCCTATTTGGCTTATCAAATATTCTATTAATATGTGTTGTCCATTGATCTTCTTTTACAACTTTCTCAGTTAAAATAAAACGTATTTCTGCCCTATTAGCTGCACCAGCGTCAGTCACAAGTTGGTCACCTATCATAATGGTTGTGCTCTTATCAATGCATTTTTCCCTAATGAAATTGTTGATACGCCTAGCAAAAGGTTTTCTACAACTATGAATAAACTCTATATTTAGTGCATTAGCATAAGAAGAAACTCTTTTGCCTTTATTGTTTGAAACAATAATTGTTCTTATCTCTGCTTCTTTTATTTTTTTAATATAATTAACAGCTCGCTCTGTTGGCTTGAACAATTTGTATGAATCTAAAGTATTGTCCAAATCAATGAGCAGTGTTTTAACATTATTCTTCTTAAAGAATGAAATTTCAATGTCGTATATTGAAGTAGCATGAGCGAAAACATTTCTTCTTAAACACATAATATTATTTTAGAATAAAATATATTGGTTTTATAGATAATTCATTATTTTTTGCTAAGCAACAAATAAAAATCCTGATAAGTTTTCCACAATATCAGGATTAATATAATACTATAAATGTACTAATATAGTACTATTTGTAACTTATACACACTATGTGTGTTATTCATCTATATCATCGAATATTGATATCTGTTCAAAAGTGCCACTTTCTTCAGCAGGCTTTTGGCTATCAACTTCTCCTTCTAATTGTTCATTTGACGCTTTTAATTTTGGTTGTTTAACAATAATAGGATGACTAATCGTGTCTTTATCAATTGTTTCAATATTGGTATTAAACACATTATCAACCAATACTCGTGTTGGGATTTCGATGTTCTTTTTAGCGTATTTGCTAATATCAGTCAAATGCGTATCATCTAAAACAAATTTATATGATGTTCCATCGTTTAGATGTAAATCATAAGAAACACTCTCTAATTTGCCGATTTTGTCAGCAAAGATGATTCTATGTTGTTCGTTTTTGAATGATGGCATGATTGTCACAAGTTTACCCGGGCGTAACGTGCGTATTATTTTTCCATTATCTAATATGCGTTGGTGACCTTTATCTGTGATGATGACAAATTTTGATTTCTCCAATTGATCAAATGACATCATAGCAATAGTCTTGGCTTTGCCAAGGTTGCTTGCTGATTTAACACCACCAGCTTTAGCTCCAACAACTGTTAAGTCGTTCTCGTTAAATAAAACCGCATCACCAAGATTTGTTACAACTAACAAATCGCTATCTCCGGTTGTGATTTGAATGGAAGCTATTTCATCGCCTTCACTTACTTTCATACATCTGCTAGGTTTGCTTCGTTTAGTTGTATCTAATTCAGAAACAGGGATACGTTTTATTTGTCCTGTTAAAGTTAAGAAAGCAAGGAAAACATCATTTCTAAATGTTTTGATTACCAAACCTTTAACTATCTTTTCACCTGGTCCTAATGTAACAATGGTATTCAAGTGAACGCCTTCTTCTTTCCATTTGTTTTCTGTAATGTTATGTACAGGAATACAAGCATAGTTACCTAAGTTTGTAAAACAAACTAGGTAATCTGTTGTCTTACATACACCACTTGCCACAAGAATATCACCATCTTTTAAACCTGGTAAGGAGTTCTCTCCAGAGCCTTTTACAGACTTGAGTGATGAACGTTTTACATAACCATCACGTGATAATGCAATGACAGTTTCTTCACTTGCAATGAGTTCCCTTTTATCAATAGGTTTAATTTCTTCTTTTTCTTGGATTTGTGTCCTTCTGTTGTCTCCGTATTTATCAGAAATCCTCTTTAAGTCTTTGACTAAAACTCTATTGAGTTTATTTGGATCTTCAAGAATGCCGGTAAGGAATTCAATATCTGATAACAATGTTTTCTTTTCTAAAAGTAATGTCTCTTCATCACTATGGCTTAACTTATGAAGTGGCATTGTCACGATTGCTTCAGCTTGTTCATTGGTTAGACCAAAACGTTTGATTAAATTTACTTTTGAATCGGCTTTGTCTTTACTATGTCTAATAATGTCGACGACTTCATTAATGTTTGCGGACGCTAATAATAAGCCTTCAACAATGTGCAAACGATCGTTTGATTTATCCAAATCAAATTGTGATTGTCTTCTTATAACATCAATTTGGTGTTCAATATAAGCGTCAATAAATTCAATTAAAGATAATGTTCTTGGTCTTCCATTTACGATGGCAACCATGTTTGCTGAGTAAGAAGAAAGCAATGGAGTTTTTTGTTTTAAGTAGTTAAGTAATAACTCAACTTTTGCATCTTTCTTACAATCAATAACGATTCTAATATCGTCGCCTTCGGTTTCGTCTCTAACTTCAATCATACCGCTGACAGCTTTTGAATGAATAATTTTGTCTATTTCATAGACAAGCTGAATTTTAATCACCTTATAAGGAATTTCGCTGATGACGATCTGTTTCATATCCTTCAAATCAACAATTTCTGTTTTAGAAGCAACTTCGATTCTTCCTCTACCAGTTGTATAGATGCTTTGTAAGCCTTCTGATTGGTAAATAATTCCACCACCTGGGAAGTCAGGTCCTTTGACAAATTGCATAAGATCTTCATTTGTTGCGGTCTTATGTCCAATTCTATAAATTACCGCTTCAATAACCTCTCTAAGGTTATGAGGTGGTATTTCTGTAGCCATACCAACAGCAATACCTTCTGTACCATTAACGAGTAAGTTAGGGAATCTTGATGGTAATACAACTGGTTCAAGTTCTGTGTCATCAAAGTTAAGACTCATATCTACAGTCTTTTTTTCAATGTCTCTAACTAATTCGTTGCTCAATTCACTAAGTCTTGATTCTGTATAACGATATGCAGCTGGTGAGTCGCCATCGATTGAGCCGTTATTACCTTGGAAGTCGATTAATGGGTATCTTACTTTCCAGTTTTGTGACATACGAGCTAATGCTTCATAAATTGATGTGTCTCCATGTGGGTGAAATGTACCCATAACAGCACCAACAGTATGAGCGCATTTCTTTGTAGGTCTATTAAAAGTATTATTACTTTTAAACATTGAGAAGATGATTCTTCTTTGAACTGGTTTTAAGCCGTCTCTAACATCAGGAATAGCTCTGTCTTGGATAACATATTTAGCATAAGTTGCGTATCTATCACCCATTACGCTTTCTAATGGTTCAACAGAAATATTTTCTTGAATTATCTCAACTACTTCTTCAACTTTTTTCTTTGCCATAGTTATTTGACCTCCTTCAAGAATGAATCAACTTCGTTAAAATCGATATTTTCTTCAACCCATTTCTTTCTTATTGCTGTATCCTTGCCCATTAAAGTAGCAACACGATTTTCAGCGAGAATTGGGTCCTCTATATCAACTCTAAGTAATAATCTAGTTTTTGGATCCATGGTAGTTTCTTTCAATTGGTCTGCATCCATTTCACCAAGTCCTTTATAACGTGAGACTTTATAGCCAGCACCGATTTTCTTCTTTGCGGCTTCTAATCCTTCATCATCCCAAGCATATTCTTGAATTTTCTTTTTGCCATCTTCTTTATATATTCTATATAAAGGTGGTACAGCTATAAATACATGACCGGTTGTAATTAATGGTCTCATATAATGATAGAAGAATGTTAATAATAACGTTTGGATATGGGCACCATCGGTATCAGCATCTGTCATAATAATGATTTTTCCATAACGAATATCTTCAATATCAAAACCTTGACTATGTCCAGCACCAATTGTGTTAATAATGGTCGCAATTTCCTCGTTCTTTAAAACTTTGCTAGCAGGTTCACCATCTGTGTTTAATGGTTTACCACGTAGTGGTAATATTGCTTGGTGTAATCTATCCCTTCCTTTTTTTGCAGAGCCACCAGCGGAATCACCCTCGACAATAAACAATTCGTTTTTGGCGTAATCTTTGCTTTGTGCAGGTGTCAATTTATCAGACAAAATTACTTCATTTTTTACCTTTTTAGCGGTTCTAGCATCTTCTTTTGCTTTTCTTGCTGCAATTCTAGCTGTCTGTGCATCAACACATTTTTTAATAATAGTTAACGCGACTTCTTTGTTTTCGGTTAAAAAATATGTAAATTTATTGTAAATTACATTGCTTACAATATATGTAGCTTCTTGAGTTCCTAATTTTCCTTTAGTTTGTCCTTCAAATTCGAGATATTTTTCAGGAATAGTTAAAGAAATAATAGCTGTTAATCCTTCTCTAATATCGCTACCTTCAAGTTTCTTTCCTCTGAGTAAATTATTGTTTTCCCCATACTCATTAACAGCTTTTGTTATACCAGCTTTAAAGCCGACTTCATGAGTTCCGCCTTCTTTTGTTCTTACGTTATTAACGTAAGAAAGGATAGTTTCATTATAATCTTCTGTGCAGTATTGAAGAGCTATTTCAGTGGCTATACCAGTACCTGAATCAAGATCATTGAATGAAGCAACATCGCTGATTCCTTTCTTGTTTGCGTTAATTTGTTTAACGTAGGCTAGCAATCCTTCCTCATAGTAAAATTCTTGGTATTCACCAGTACGTTCATCGTTCAAAATAAAATGAACGCCCTTCATTAAAAACGCTGACTCTTGTAAATGCTGAGCAATAATTTCTCTTTTAAAATCAACGGTTGAAAATATTGTTGCATCAGGTTTGAATCTAACCAATGTGCCATGCTTTTTAGTTGTTCCAATTTGCTCTAATGGTGTAACTAATGTTCCACCATTTTCAAATCTAATGTGATTGATTGTGCCATTCTTGTATACGATGACATCGCAATAAGAAGATAATGCGTTAGTAACAGATGCGCCTACACCATGTAAGCCAGCAGCACTCTTATAAACTGCGTTATTGAACTTACCACCAGCGTGTAATTCTGTAAAAACAATTTCGACGGCAGGACGAGTGGAGTTTTTACCGATTTCTACCGGAATACCACGTCCTTCATCTAAAACTGAACAAGAACCATCCTTATGGATGGTTACTACGATTCTATTACCGAATCCTGCTAATGCTTCGTCGACCGCATTATCAACGACTTCCCAAACTAAATGATGCAAACCAGTTTGGTTTGTTGAGCCAATGTACATGGCTGGTCTCTTACGAACGCCTTCAAGTCCTTGTAATATTTGGATATCATCAGCAGAGTATGTTTTGTTTAAATTTTCATTTGCCATAATACGAATACCCCCGATTTCGCCATTAATTATATACAAAATAATTAACAAATATAAAGTAATTTAGTAGAATAAAAAGCGTCATAAAAAGGCTAAGAAAATGAATATATTTATTAATATATTAACTGGAATAATTTGTTTGCTCATCGGATATATTTTTGGTTCGATATCAACATCCGTTTGGATTGGTAAACTATTTTTCCATAAAGATCCGAGAGATTACGGATCACATAATGCGGGTGGTACAAACGCTGGTAGATTGTTCGGCAAAAAAATTGGATTATTAGTTATTATTCTTGATATGTTTAAATGCATTGCTCCACTTTGGAGTGTTTGGGCGTTTTTAACATTTGCGAAAATTAATAATGGTCAATCTTTATGTCCAGGAATTGATAGCGTTAACAATTTAGGTTTCAATTCTGCTTATTTAGTATCTTGGCCAGCATATTGGTTAACACCTTTAGGCACTATTATTGGCCATTGTTGGCCAATATTCGCAAAATTCAAAGGTGGAAAAGGCGTTTCTTCTTTTATGGGATTGATGATAGCGTCATCTTGGTTACTTGGTGTAATACCCGGAATCATTTACTTAATTGTATTGAAAATTTCAAAATACGTTTCTCTTTCTAGCATAGTGGCAGCATGCTTTTTAACACTGTGCTCTTGGGTTTGGTCCGTTCTTTGCGTAACAAAAATCATTCCACCAAGTATGTTTCCTTTACCAATGTACGGACATACTTTAGTGCCTTCATTCATATGGTCTATATCCGTAACTTTTATGGCAATAATCATTGTTGTTAAACACCATGAAAATATAAAACGTCTTAAAAATCACGAAGAACGTAAGATATCATGGATGAAATAATAATAGTAGAAAATTAGTAGATTTTAAGTTAATCACCCTATTTAAAATAGGGTTTTCTTTTTCTTTAAGTTTTCCACAGCAAAATAAAAAGGCCTCATTTGAGGCCCTTTTATCGAATTAATTTACTTTGCAGCGTTCATTGATCTCATGATTTCACGAACTTGCTTTTCACTAGGCTTTCTGCCCATTGATGTTAGCATAGCTCTAATCATTTTTTCATTAACTGGAGGATTCTTTTCTAGTTGTTTTTTGAACAATGCTCTTGTTACAAAAAAGCCAACAATTAAACCAACAATTAAAGCTCCGACTGCAATGCCGATAATTCCACCTACACCCATAAATTCTAATTCTCCTTATGCTCTTCCATCATATTCGCCTGTGTCTGTGCGAACATAGATTGTATCGCCTTCTTCGATGAACATTGGAACACGAAGTTCTAAACCAGTCTCAACTGTAACAGGCTTTGTTGGTTTATTAACTGTATCACCGCGAACAGCTGGTTCACATATAGTGATTTTAAGTGCTACCTTAGCAGGTAATGTAAGACCAAGAATTTCACCTTCATAGGAAGTGATATCAACGACTTCTTCGCCTTTCAGGAATTGCATTTCCCATTGTAGGCGATCTTTGGATAATTCAACTTGCTCATATGTCTCTTGATCCATAAAAACCAAGAAATCTCCTGTGTCATAAAGATATTGCATTTGTCTTTTGTCTAATCGAATGCTTTCAATCATTGTTCCACTATTACGAGCAATTTCAGTGATAGCGCCTGAGCGCATATTTTTGACTTTTACTTTTGCCACCATCTTTCTCATAGCAGTTTTGTTGAGAAGGATGTCTTGAACTTGATATATGTTACCATCTTCAACAAAGTAATTGCCTGGTCTTAATTCTGTAACGTTAATCATTTAGTTAAGTCCTTTCTTATAAATACTTTGTAATTATAACAAATAATTATCTTTTAATAAACGGATTTAGTTTTCGTTCTTCACCTATAGTGGTTGATGGACCATGGCCAGGATAAACTTTCGTATGTTCGTCCAAATTCATTAGCTTTGCTAATGTATTATCTTTATCTTTCCTAGATGATGTCGGAAAATCATATCGACCGATAGAATGCTTAAACAAAGAATCTCCACTAAATAGGATTTTTGACTTTTCAAAATATATACCAATAGAACCAATTGTGTGATAAGGCAAATCCAATATTCTAATTTCTTCTGCTAAACAGTCAAACGAATCCTTTTCCGACACCGCTATCGCTTCGCTATTAACAACAATGTTTTCAATACCGTTTATATTTGGATTTTTCAGTGCTTGTATATCGTTCCAACCGACATAAAAAGGACATTTAAAACAAAATATCAATCTATCTACACCCCTCATATGGTCAAAATGGGTGTGAGTTAAAAATACTCCTTTTAAAGAAAGCTTGTGTTTATTGATATAATCAATAATACCGTTATAATCTTTAGAAGGATCAATAACAATGCATCTGCTGTGATTATCGATAACGATATAAGTGTTTGAACACAAATCGTCGTAATCGTTATAGACAAACGGAATAATATCTAATTTTTTCATAAGCGAAAAAAAATAGGCAAAGCCTACTTTTATTTCTTCTTCTCACGATGAAGTGTCATTTTCTTACATCTTGGGCAGTATTTCTTAAGTTCAAGACGTTCTGCATGTTTCTTTTTATTTTTAGATGTTAAGTAGTTTTCTTCACCACATTCTGTGCACTTTAATGTTAATGAGATTCTATCTTCTTTTGCCATAAATTTCTCTCCTTGGAGTCGCAATATATCTTATCATAGATAATTTTGATGTCAAATATATTTTTATGCGGAAGTTTTAACGCGGTGGTATAATGCGTGTATATGAATATTCGTGAACAAACAAAGAGAGTAAATATTGGCAAGCTTACTATTGGTGGTCGGAATAAGGTTCTTATCCAATCAATGTGTAACATCAAAACAGAAAACTATAAAGAGGTTGCCTCGCAAATAAATGAATGCGCTAAATATGGTGCTGACATTATGCGAGTTTCCGTTATGGATGAAAAAGATGCCTATGCAATTAAACAAATCAAAGAATTAACCTCAATACCAATAGTTGCTGATATTCATTTTAACTATAGATTGGCTTTAATAGCTATGGATAATGGAGTTGATAAAATTAGAATTAATCCTGGAAATATAGGCAGTGAAGAAGGAATTAAATTAGTTGTAGATAAAGCTAAAGAAAAGCACATTCCTATCCGCGTTGGTGTTAATTCAGGGTCATTAGACAAGACAGTTCATGATTATTCAAATAAATACACTGCGGAAAAATTAGTTGAATCCGCTCAAAAACATATAGCTATTTTAGAAAGATATGGTTTTGATGACATTGTCATTTCTTTGAAAGGTTCTAATATTTTAGAAACGATAGAAGCTTATAGGCTAGCGGCCAAAAAGTTCTCTTATCCATTACATTTAGGAATAACAGAAGCCGGATTTAAAGATATCTCATTGATCAGAAGTTCAGCTGGATTATCTCCTCTTTTATTGGAGGGCATTGGCGATACTATAAGAATCTCTATTTCTGGAAATCCAATAGATGAAGTTATCGCGGCAAAAAGACTCCTTCACGATTGTGGGCTATATCCAAACTACCCAACTCTAGTTTCTTGTCCTACATGTGGACGTACTCAAGTTGATGTAACTTCTTTATCAAAACGCGTTATGGATTATTTAGAGACTATTAATAAACCTATTCATGTTGCTGTTATGGGCTGCATAGTAAACGGTCCTGGTGAAGCTAAAAATGCTGATATTGGTATCGCGGGTGGTTACCACGAATATGCGATATTCAAAAAAAACAAAGTCATAAAAAAAGTTCCAGAGGACAAAGCCTTTGAAACTTTAGTTGAAGAAATTAATAAATTAAACTAGAGATTTTCTCTCCAATCATCGATATAAGAACCTTCTTTGAGCATTTCAATCTCTCGCTTATAAGGAGATTTTTCATTTACATAAGGGGTTTCAAGAATTTTTGGAACATTAGAAAGCAATGGATTGTGAGCGATACTATTTAAAACATCAAAGCCAATATAGCCATAGCCTAAGTTTTCGTGTCTATCTTTATGAGCACCTTGAGGATTTTTAGAATCATTTAAATGAATAACAAGTAATCTTTCTAAACCAATTTTATCATCAAATTCATTTAGAATTTCATCGAAATTATTTATATCGTATCCAGCATCGCTTATATGACATGTATCTAGACACACACCAAGGCGTTCTTTGTGATTGCAAAGATTAATTATTTCCGATACTTCGTCAAAGCTAATTCCTATTTCTGTGCCCTTGCCAGCCATTGTTTCAATGGCAATTTTTACATCGGTTCCATCCTTATCAAAAATTTCACCTAAATTTTTTGCCAATATTTCTATTCCTGCTTGAGATCCTTGACCAACATGAGCACCGGGATGTAAAACTAAGGTTTTTGCGCCAAAGCCAGCTGTTCGTTGTAATTCTCTAATAATGAACGATTTAGACATCTCTAACATTTCTGGTTTTGTTAAATTAGCTAAATTAACAATATATGGAGCGTGAACAACAATTTTACTTTCATCTATGTTATTTTCTCTTAATAGAGTTCTGCCTTCACTGATTTTAAGCTCATCTAATGGCTTTCTTATAGAATTTTGTGGTGCGCCAGTATAAAACATAAAGCAAGTTGAACCATAACTTAATGCTTCTTTAACACTTCCTAAATAAAAATCAGGTCCATTCATTGAAACGTGTGATCCAATTAATAAATTATCATTTTTCATATTAAAACCTCGTAATTATGTTAGCATATAAAAAGGAAAAATAAATCAATTATGAAAGTTGAAAAAATGCAACCATATGGCTATTGCTCCGGTGTACTACGTGCTATCTCGCTAGCGCACAAAGCTAAGGAAGAACATCCAAATGAAAAGGTCTATGTGCTTGGTATGTTAGTTCACAATCAAGAAGTAATTGATGAACTAAGTAAAAAGGGAATAATTTCTGTACCATCATTAGATGATCTTCAGGATGGCAGTGTTGTTGTTTTATCTGCGCATGGTCATTCAAAATCGACTTATCAAATTTGTGACGACAAACATTTGCAATTGTATGATGCTACATGCCCAAAAGTTCAACACAATATTGATTTAATCAAAAAAACTCAAAAACCAATTATTTATATAGGTATTAAAAAACACGATGAGGCTTTAGCGGCACTATCTTATTCAAATAATGTTCTTTTTTACGATATGAATGATGAGTTCGGCTTTAAACCATGCAACGATGAAATAATTGTAATAAACCAAACCACTATTAACTCAAGCTCATTAAAAGGCATTTACGCAAAAATAAAATCATTCTACCCAAATGCACGAATTGAAAACGAAGTTTGTAACGCAACAAGATTGAGACAGCAAGCAATTATTGAAGCATCAAATGATATAGATTGCTTTGTAATCGTTGGAGACAAAGCATCAAGCAATACAAATAGACTATTTGAGATAGCAAAGACAACACACCCTGATTCTTGTGTGATAATGGTATCGAACGTGTCTGAAATTGACTGTAATGCATTAAAAAACAAAAAATGCATCTTAGTTGCGGGTGGGGCATCCACTCCACCATCAACAATTGATGCAATCTTTGATTATTTAAATAATATCAGTGAATAATAGTTGGAGCTTTTTCGTGATCGATGATGATAACCTCTAATGAATCATCAATATCAAGGAGAAGCTTTTTCATTTGTGGCATAAAAATCTTTTCAATTTCATGTGGGAAATCGAGATAGTTAAAATTAGCATTTATTATGTCTCTTCTTACATAATGAGGTGCGTCACCAGAGATGTATAAGTCACATCCTTCTAATTTGGCTAACAGCCAACTTCTGGAGCCACCGCCACCAATGATGCCAACTTTCTTAATTTCCTTATTGCCGTTAGAAACTAGGAGTCCGTATTCAATATTTAATTTTTCTTGAGCATATTTAGCGAAATCATTAATGTCCAAAGCGCTCTCAAGTTCACCTATCCTCATCATTTGATTATTTATAGGTGCATAGATATTTTTTAGATTCAACGCTTTTGCTATAGCATCATTCATACCATCTACGCCAGTATCAAAATTTGTGTGAAAACTGTAAACAGGAATATTATGAGCATCCATTCTATCGCTCAATTCTTTTTTTGAAATGTCATATTTGAATACCTTTGCTTTGGTACCAAATATAAAAGGATGATGAGTGATAACTAAATCAGGTTTAATAGATTCAACTTGATCAACTATTTGCCAATCCATGTCTAAACATAGAACAATTTTTTTGACTTCCAAAGGAAGTTTTCCTGTCATCAATCCAACGCAATCGTGGTTTTGTTTAGCAATGCGTTTTGGGAATTTTTTAGCTAATTTTTTAAGTAATGTATATGTTTCCATACTATAACACCCCTAAAATTTTATTTTTTTCTTTAGTGAGTTCGTCCGATCTGTTATCTGGTAATTTCATAGACAATAGATGATCAATTTCAGAAATTCTTTGTTCGTATTTTTCTTTAAATACCGCGCTTTTCTCTTTTCTTAAAATAGGACCAAATTCAAAATCTTTATCGTTATATACCGCAACGTCAGATTTAACAAATTTGATTATTTCATAGAACACATCATCGTCTTTAATTATTTTCTCATCTGCAATGACATAACCCATTTCTGAAATTTCATGTCTAACTTCCGACAAGCAACTATGTGCATCAATTATGATTGTTTGGACATTTTTAAGCTTTTCAGGATGGTCTTTTAGAATTGAAATAATGTTTTGTCCACCCATACCTGCTATAACAACAGTTCCAACTGAAGGCGGCAAATCACTAATTCCATCCGAAAACAAAGGAATAATAAAGTCTTCAAGACGTTCATTTTCTAAAGCTTTAACTAATCTATTGTATGGACCTTTCTTATTTTCAATTGCATATCCTTTTGATATTTGTCCATTTTCAAATAGGTAAATCATCAATTTACCATGATCGCTTCCAACATCCGCCACTACACTTTTTGGCACCATGTCTGCTATAGTTTGAAGTCTCAATGACAGTTTAATCATTAAATTTTACCTTTCCAATCACCTAGTTTTTTAATATGTGCTGGAGATCTTAATCTCTTAATAGCCTTTGCTTCAATTTGACGAATACGTTCACGAGTAACGCCAAATTCTTTTCCAACTTCTTCTAGAGTTCTAGGTCTATTATCGTCTAAGCCATAACGCAAACGAATTACTTTTTCTTCTCTTTCGGTAAGTTCTTTTAATACAGAATACAATTGTTCTTTTAATAATTGTCTAGTTGCGTATTCGACAGGTGATTCTGATTCCTTATCTTCGATAAAATCACCTAAATGTGAATCATCTTCTTCACCGATAGGAGTTTCAAGGGAAACAGGTTCCATGGCAATCTTTTGAATTTCTCTAATTCTCTTAGGTGATAATTCGCCATCAATTGCTTCACTAATTTCTTCTGCTGTAGGTTCACGACCAAGTTCTTGTACTAATTGACGTTGAATTCTTGTCATCTTGTTGATTGTTTCAACCATATGAACAGGAATTCTAATTGTTCTAGCTTGGTCAGCTATAGCACGTGTAATAGCTTGTCTAATCCACCATGTAGCGTATGTAGAGAATTTATAGCCTTTTTCATAGTCGAATTTGTCGACAGCTTTCATTAATCCTAAATTACCTTCTTGAATTAAATCTAAGAAAGCCATTCCACGACCGACATAGTGTTTTGCAATATTAACAACAAGTCTTAAGTTTCTATTAATGAGTTCAGCTTTAGCTTCTTCGTCACCTTTGACAATGCGTTTTGCTAATTCTTGTTCTTGTTCTTGATTCAATAATGTATATTTACCGATTTCTTTAAGATACATCTTAACAGAGTCATTTACTCTTACTTCTCCGCTTAATGTAGCGTCTAAGTTTTCTAAGTCAATATCATCTTCTTTATCTTCATCAGGCACATCATCTGTTTCAAAGAAGTCTTCATCATCTTCTGGTGCATCTTCGTTAAAATTTATTTTTGATTCATCGAAATCATCTAAATCCTCATCTTCGTCTTCGGCTTCGGAATCTTCGTTGGTTACTTCGATTTCTTCATCTTGAAAGAATGCAATCAAATCAGTAATTTGTTCGTCTTCGATTTCATATTGATTGAACGCATCATATATTTCACTTTGATCAATTGAGCCTTGAGATTTTGCTTTTTTAAGCAATTTAGCCTTCACTTCATCAAACGAAAGAATATCTCCATCATCTTTACGCACAGAGTTATTCTTCTTTGCTTTCTTAGGTTCTAAGATTTTTTCATCTAAGGTTTGGTTTTTTCTTGGTCTGCCTCTGCCTCTTTTGATTGGTTCATCAGTCACAACAACTATTTCAACTTGTTTTGGTTTACGTCCCATTGCTATTCCTCCTTGTTGTCATTTGACATTTTTTTTAATTTTCTACGGTTGTAATCCGCCATGATTCTTGCTTTCTCCAAAGGAGACTTGCCTTCAAGCGATCTTTCTAACGTATCTTTTTCATAGATATCGTCTTTTTCTTTTTTCATTGACGTTAATAAGTCATTCAACAACTTGTCATCACATTTTTTAGGATGGTTGTTTTCAAAACATATTGTAGATAGCTCGTCAAGAATGGCTTCTTTGTTTTCAATACTGCTCATTTCTATAGCTGCCATTAAATCAGTTGGCATTATTCTTTCAACTTTCTTTGAATAATCCACTATAGCTGACGCAATCGCTCTATAGATGTCGTCAATGAATACTTGAACATTCTTTTCATAGAAAACGACTGCTGTTGGATTGTGAATCATTTGATAAAGCAATTCTCTCTCTACTAAAGTAAGCTTCTTAAGAGCTTCTCTTTCTGGATGGAAATTCTTAAATACTGTTTCTGTGTTTTCATAATTTTGGCTACTTCTACTTCTAACTATCAAATCACGTAGTGATTGAACATTGTAACCAGTGATAGAAGATAATTTCAAAAGATAGTTATCCAATTCCAATTGGCTATTGATTCTTAATAAGATTGGCAAAAAACTTTTTATTAATGCGCGTTTTTCTTCATTAGATTTCAAAGGATTGGTTCTTCTATAATAATCAAGAGCAAAATCAGTTCTTGTTAATAATTTATTCAAATAAACTCTAAGAGTTTCTTCACCGTCTTCATTTAGGATTTCATCTGGGTCTTTTGGACTTGCTTGGTTATCAACAATTAACACTTTGATGCCTGCTTCATCTAACATTTTTGCCGCTTTCATCATTGCGGTTTGTCCAGGAAGATCTCCGTCTAAGCATAAACGTACTTCCACATTTAAAGCACGTAGCATGTTGATGTGCTCTACTGATAAAGCGGTTCCCATTAATGCAACAGCGTTATCCATTCCTATTCTTGCTAAAGCAAATACATCCATAAAGCCTTCGCAAACATAGATATGTCCAGCAATTTTTGCTTTATCCTTAGCTATATGATAATTGTAGAGAATATTGCTCTTGTGGAAAATATATGTTTCAGGTGAATTAACGTATTTAGCTTCTGAGCCATTACCAAGTCTACGTGCGCTGAAACCAACAACATTACCATCAGCATCACAGATTGGAAAAACAACTCTTCCTTGATTTTTGTCAGAATATACACCGTTTGACATGCCTACAATGCCAATGTCTTCAAGTGTTTTCAGTGAATTTCCTTTTGATTGTAAGAATTGTGCAGTCGTTTGGCCATCTTTGAAAGAATAACCCAACATATATTTACTACGTAAATAAGAGTCTAGATGTCTATTTTCAAAATAATCCAAGCCTTCTTTTCCTTCATTGGTATTTAAAGCATATTGATAAAAAGCTGTTGTGTCTTTCATTGCCTTCAGCATTGGAACTTTTTTAGGATCAACTTGCTTAGCTTCATGCTTAATTGTTTCAAGTCTTGTATCAACATAGCCAGATAATTCAGCAACTTTTTTTAATGCTTCCATAAATGAAATGTGCAAATATTTCTGCACAAACGTGATAGCAGAACCGCCAGTTCCACAAACAAAGCATTTAAACATTTGTTTTTCAGGACTAACGGTTAATGAAGGGTTTGAATCATCATGAAAAGGACACTTGGCTAGATAGTTTTTACCTTTCTTTGCAAGCGGCAAAAATGAACCGACAATTTTGACTATATCGGTATTTCGTAATACATCTTGAACTAATGAATCATCAAACGCCATATAACATTGTTATACCTTCACTATAAAAGTACTAATTTATTACTAATAAAATATTTTCTCGCTTAAGTATTTAACAAGTTCAGATATTGGCAATCTCACTTGTTCCATGCTATCTCTTTCTCTTATTGTTACACAGTTATCTTCTGCTGTTTGGAAGTCAACTGTGACGCAGAAAGGAGTACCAATAGCATCTTGTCTACGATAACGTTTTCCGATTGAACCGGTGTCGTCATAAACAGATGTCATATATTTGCATAATGTAGAATTAATTTCTTTAGCGCTTTCTTCAAGTTTTTTACTCAATGGAAGAACCGCAACTTTATATGGTGCTAATGCAGGCGCTAAGTGTAATACAATTCTTGTATCATTTTCACCAACTGGCTCTTCATCATAAGCATCACAAAGTGCCATCAATGTTAATCTATCAAGACCAACTGATGGTTCGATACAATATGGAACATATTTTTCATTTGTTTCAGGGTCTAAATATTCTAAGGATTCGCCACTATATGTCATATGACGTTTTAAGTCATAATCGGTACGATCTGCAATACCCCACACTTCTCCCCAACCGAATGGGAACAAGTATTCAATATCAGTTGTAGCTTTTGAGTAAAACGCTAATTCTTCTGCTTCGTGATCACGATATCTAAGATTATCTTTTTTCACTCCTAATGAATCAATAAAGTCTAAACAATATTGTTTCCAATAAGCGAACCATTTTAAATCATCACCAGGTTTGCAGAAGAATTCCATTTCCATTTGGTCAAATTCACGCATTCTAAAAGTCATTTGTCCAGGAGTAATTTCATTTCTAAACGCTCTACCAACATTACAGATACCTACAGGCAATTTCTTGCGAGTAGATCTAATTACATTTTTAAAGTTAACAAACATTCCTTGTGCGGTTTCAGGTCTTAGATACACAACAGATTTTGAATCTTCAGTGACTCCAATATGTGTTTTGAACATCATATTAAATTGACGAATGTCTGTAAAATCGTGTCCTCCACAATTAGGGCACACAACATTGTTATCTTTGATAAATTGCATCATTTGTTCATTTGTCATGCCATTGACATCAACATCTGGAAATTGAGATTCAATCAATTGGTCTGCTCTAAATCTTTGTTTGCATTTTTTACAATCGATGAGTGGATCATTGAAAGTTGCAACGTGTCCAGTTGCTTCCCAAACTTTAGGGTTCATCATGATGGCTGCGTCTATTCCAACATTAGTTGGACATTCTTGAACAAACTTTTTCCACCACATTTTTTTAATATTTTGTTTAATTTCACTACCTAATGGGCCATAGTCCCAAGTGTTTGATAAACCACCATATATTTCGCTTCCTTGATAATAGAAGCCAGATACAATAAGGTGATTAGTGACTTTTTCAAATGTAAATTTCCCCATAATAATTTACTCCTCCGTAAAATCTTGTCTAATATATCTAATTAAGGTTATTTTGTCAACCTATTATGAGTGTAACTTTCAATTGCAAATAATTAATTATTTAGTAAGCTGAAGCTCTTTAATGAAAAACCAATAGTATCTTTAATGAAATCATTAAATTTAGATAAAATTACATTAATATTATTCATAGAATAATAAGCACTGTTAATAGTTATTTGAACATTGTTAAATAAATCTCTAATTAAAAACATTTGCTCAACCGTAAGATCGTGTTTTGTGAATTCATCTTCACATTCTTTGCAGACAAATCCACCATCATCAAATGAAAAACTTGATATTCCTTTTTTAGCACCACAGAATACACATCTATTAACTTCAAACTCATATCCAGCATTCTTTAATATTTTAGATATTACTGAAGCCGCAACCAGTAATGGTTTGTCCGATGTTTTTATTATAGTGACTGCGTCAAATAATGTTTGATAGATTTGAAGCTTTTCTTCGTCCTGTAATAAACATTTAGATGCTTCTCCCATTATCATCAAAGATGATAAGTAATCTAAACTATTATTGCATAACATCGGATTCGCGACATTATTAATGCTTTTTAAAACAGGATATTTATAGTTTCCTTCTTGTAGTTCTATATCTGCTATTGTTAAAACAGTATTAAGACAAGCGTTTTTGCTTTTAGGGTCAAAAATAGACTTTGCTAAAAATGTCAAAGAACCTTGTTCTGTAATAGAGTCAACTATTCCATCTTTTTCTTTGTATTGTGTAATAGATAATATAATTATTTTCATTTATTTTTCTTTCTTATAGCCATAAGTTTCAAGGGCTTTTTCTTGATTTCTCCAATCCTCTTGAACTTTAACAACTAAATCTAGAAACACGTGATGACCTAAAAGGTTTTCAATATCTTTTCTTGCATGAGAACCGATTTGTTTGATTCTCTTTCCTTGGGCGCCTATAACAATTCCTTTTTGGCTGTCTTTTTCTACAATGATAGAGGCTTGTATTTGAATAGGATTGCTTTCCCATTCAATGTTTTCCATATAGACTGCACAGGCATGTGGAACTTCATCCCTTAGTGTTCGTAATAATTTCTCTCTAATAATTTCTTTTATTTGAAAAATTTGGTCTTTATCTGTTGTTGTTTCTTTAGAAAAATACGCTGGACCTTCAGGTAGTAAGTCAATAACAATTTTTACTAAATCATCTAAATTAAAACGTTCGGTTGCGACTGTTTCGATTTGTTTTGCGTTTGGGAATATTTCAGCATATTTCTTTTTCAAGGATTGAATTTTATCAATTCTATTTTGGTCAATTTTGTTAAAAACAATAATTAAAGGTGTGTTATGTATATCTAAATGTTGAATCAAATATTCATCACCAGTACCAAAAGGTACACCAGCATCAATTACTAATATGGATACATCCACATCGTGAGCGGCACTATAAGCCATATTATTCATTTCTTCGCCTAATTTTTGGTGAGGCTTATGGATTCCTGGTGTGTCTACAAATATTATTTGAGCGTCATCGGTATTATAAATTCCTTGAATATTGTTTCTTGTTGTTTGCGATTTGTCTGCAACGATTGAAACTTTATGATTCAAAATACCATTTAAAATTGTTGATTTGCCGACGTTTGGACGTCCTAAAATAGCTACAAAACCCGATTTCATTATTTTGCCAAGTCCTTTTCTGAAAATGCGTGAGGAAGTAATTCCCTAATTGTTGTTTCTTCAATTTCACCTTCTAAATTGCTCATATAAATTGGTGAA
This sequence comes from Bacilli bacterium, assembly GCA_045601325.1. GTDB lineage: Bacteria > Bacillota_I > Bacilli_A > RFN20 > CAG-826 > JAZRZI01. The sequence continues at coordinate 31,374 of JAZRZI010000021.1, read as the reverse complement.
TCACTAGGGAAAAGCTCACTGAGAACTTGTCTACAAGCACCGCAAGGTGAACAAGGTTCATCTGTATCTGTAATAAGCGCTAAAGCAACAAAATCATCTTTTTTATAGCCATTCATATACGCACTATAAACTGCATTTCTTTCAGCGCACATGCAAAGAGAGTAAGAAGAATTTTCTACATTAGTTCCGTGAAAAATCTTGCCATCTTTACATAGTAAAGCTGCGCCAACAGCAAAGTGTGAATATGGTGAGTATGATAGTTTTCTTGCTTCTTTCGCTTCTTCGATAAGTTCTAGTTTATTCATTTTCTTTCTCCTATTATTTCATCTTGCAATTTAAACATTACTTTTTCATCTTCTGGTCTCATATGATCATAGCCAAGCAAGTGTAATAAACCATGTATGAACAAGAATTTTAATTCTCTATCTAAATCATGGCCATATTCCATTGCTTGCTCTTTAGCTTTGTCTACAGAAACATAGATATCGCCAAGGCAAATAGGACCTGATGATTTATATATTTGATTCCTATCTTCACCATCTAAAAAGGCAAACGAAATTACATCAGTTGGTCTATCTATATCACGATATTTTCTATTAATATCGTGAATATAATCGTTACCAACAAAAGAAACGCTAACAATAGGTTCGAATGATAATTTTAAATGCTTTAATGTTTTAAAAATCAAAGATTTATAAATTGCTCTATATTTGTTTAATGTCTTATCACAGGTGTTAAAATCTAATTCCATCTAACATATGATAGCACAATAATTATGTTTTTAACTAATTATTCTTTTCTTGCTCTACCATTTTATAAAGATTAACTTTTTGAGATTGTAGATGTTTTTTCTTATCGGTGTAATTTAACAAAGGCAAAACATTTTGGTAAATCGCAAATTGTGAGCATATAAAGAATAATGAATTTGTAAGTGACATCAAATTATTAATTTTTAAAGTTAAGAAGGTCACAAGAACCATCAATATGATAAAGACATATCTTTTTATGAGGTTAACTTTTCCGTATTTATATCCTTCTTTATGAAGTTCTTTAACCCTTAAAAAGTAGTCTTGTTGATCTTTTGATGATGATAACTCCAATTCTTGCCTAGTTAATTCTAAGTTTTTCTTTTCGAAATGTGGTTGAATAAATATTTTTTCAATAATGGCTAGAGAAATAGGAAGCAAGACAATCATAAAGTTCCACACACTATTTATGACAATAACAACGATTAATGCAGTGCTTAGAATAAACATAAAAATAGTGTTTAAAGGCCTAGTTAACATATCTTTTTTATACAATTCATAATCTCTATAATAGTCAAAATAATACTTGCTCTTAACTTTGAGATTTAAATAAGCATAATCAACTTTTTTCATTAATGAAAATAAATTAAATCTTAATAAAATTTCAAAAACTACAGAGATTAACAAAAAGAACAACGGAATCGCTATTTTATATTCGTTGCTTAAAAATAAAGTAGCTAAAACAATACCTATTCCTGACATAAATTGGCATACATATAAGCTTAAATAATCTGTTTTCTTAAGTGGCTTAACAATTTCTATATTGCTTTCTTCGTTTCCAAAATCCTCTATTGCTAATCCAGTCTTGTCCCAAATTTTAAAGAATTGCTTAAAAGAGAGCGAATAACAGCCTTTATCAGGATCGCTAATATAAATCCTTGATTTAGAAATTTTAGTGACTAAAACAGCGTGATTGAAATCCTTTTGAGGGTTAATAGTAACAATCAAAGGGAAAGTTTTGTTATTTTTAATTTCATCAGGCTCTTCTACCCGAAATCCAATTAAATTTAAATGATGAGTTCTTGCTATATCAATCAAATCTTTATAAGAATAGCCTTTCTGTTTTTCTTTGGTTGTTAAATATAAAAACCCTTCATCATTGTTAATGGTTGCCAGAACCATTTTTAAACATGCGAATCCACAATCGTTCGTGGATGTTTGCGATACATAGTACATAAAAATACCTCCTAGTTATTAAGAGGCTATTTTTTTAGTTTTTTTCAAAAAGAAATTAAAAAGACTCACATGAGTCTTTATTTTTTAAATGCTCTTTTGAACCTTTCAAAGAATGATTCGGATTTGTTACTAGCATTTTTGAATTTTAAGAGAGCGTCCTTTTGTTCCTTTGATAAGCTAGTTGGAACTTTAATGATTAAATGAACGTATTGATCACCAGGTTTTCCGGACCTTAAATCTTTCACACCTTGACCTTTCATTCTTAATATTTGTCCAGGTTGTGTACCAGCAGGAATATTCAATGTGACATCGCCATACACAGTTGGAACGTCAATACTAGTCCCTAAAGCAGCGTCAACAAAATCTAAAGGGATTTCAATATGGATGTCATTTCCATCTCTTTGGAAATTACTATGTGGCTTAATAACCACTTCAACATAGAGGTCTCCATTTTGGCCACCGTTAATGCCTCTTTCACCCATGCCACTTACACGAATTTGTTGGCCATTATTAATTCCAGCAAGAATATGAACATTAATTTCTTTCTTCTTTTTAACAAATCCTTTGCCACCACAGTTAGGACACTTGTCAGTAATGATTTTGCCTGTACCACCACAATTTGGACATGTATCTTGGCTTTCAACAACGCCGAACAAACTTCTGCGCTGTGTTTTTACAAACCCTCTGCCGTGACAAGTAGGGCAAGTCTTTACATCATTTGGCGTTTTCGCGCCAGTACCATGACAATGTTCACAAGTCTCTTCTAAAGTAAGAGGTATAGTTACATCTTTGCCATTGATTGCATCCATAAAATCAACTTTGACACGCATTACAGTATCATCGCCTCTTCTAGGTGCATTAGGATTTGCTTGCTGACGTCTCCCTCCACCAAAGAACGAAGAAAATATATCGCCTAAATCAACGCCATCTCCACCGAATCCACCGAAACCACCTTGGAATGGATTTCCACCAGGGTTGCCACCGGTTTGTTCGAATGCTGCATGGCCAAATTGGTCATATGTTGAACGTTTTTGATCGTCATAAAGGATGTCATAAGCTTCTTGAACTTCTTTAAAAGAGGCTTCATTACCAGTTTCTTTGTTATCTGGATGGTATTTTTTTGCTAATTTTCTATAAGAGCTTTTAATTTCATCTTTGCTTGCATTCTTACTAACGCCAAGCACATCATAGTAATCTCTTTTTTCCGCCATAATAATGTTCCTCCTTAATAAATTGGCTAAAGGGGCTTATAAAGCCCCCTATCATAGCCTTTACACTTAATTTAAATTAAGCTTTGTGGTCATCTTTGCTTGTGAAATCTGCATCGACGACATCATCTGCTGAGCTACCTGGGTTAGTTTGTTCACCTGGATTTGCTCCTGCATTAGCTTGTGCTTGTTGCATATATGCTGCAGCTTGTTCTAATTCGCTGATACGTTGTTTCAATGTTTCCATATCATTGTTATCAAGAGCTGTCTTGAGATCATCTCTTAATTTTTGTGTTTGTTCTTTTTGTGCTGCATCCATTGATTCGCCTTTTTCTTGCATAGCGATATCAATATCGTTAATTAAAGATTCGGCTTTGTTGCGTAATTCTGTTTCTTCTTTACGTTTCGCATCTGCTTCAGCGTTTTCTTCTGCTTCTCTGACCATACGATCAATATCTTCTTTAGACAAACCATTGCTGCCAGAGATTGTAATGTTTTGTTCTTTTTGTGTATCTAAGTCCTTAGCGTTAACTTTAACAATACCGTTAACATCAATAGAGAATGTAACTTCAATTCTTGGTTCACCTCTACGTGCTGGTTTGATACCAGTTAATTGGAAGTGGCCTAGTAATTTGTTATCGTGTGCCATTGGACGTTCACCTTGGTAAACCATAATGTCAACTGCAGGTTGGTTATCAGCCGCTGTAGAGAAGATTTGGCTCTTAGTTGTAGGAATTGTTGTATTTCTTGTGATTAATGGAGTCATAACGCCACCAAGAGTTTCAATGCCTAAAGTTAATGGAGTAACGTCTAACAAAACGACGTCTTTTACATCACCACTAACAACACCACCTTGATAAGCTGCGCCGATAGAAACAGCTTCATCAGGGTTAACAGATAAATTAGGTGTCTTACCAGTTAATGATTTGACTAAATCTTGAACTGCTGGCATACGAATGGAACCACCAATTAATAAGACTTGATCTAAATCACTAGCAGACATATGAGCATCGCTTAATGCACGTCTAACAGGTTCTTCACATCTTTTAAGAAGATGTCTTGTAATATCTTGGAATTTGGCTCTTGTTAGAGTTGCTTCAAAGTTCACTGGTCCATTACTTGTCATAGAGATGAAAGGTAATGAAATTACTGTTTCTAACGAAGAAGATAATTCAATCTTTGCGTTCTCTGCTGCTTGAGCGATTCTTTGCAAAGAAGCATTGTCTTTAATATCAATACCGTTTTCAGCTTTGATTTGTGCTTTGATCCAATCGGCGACAACTGCATCCCAGTCATCACCACCTAAATGGTTATCACCAGCTGTAGAGATAACTTCAAATGTGCCATCACCAATATCAAGGATGGAAACATCGAATGTACCACCACCTAAGTCAAAGACTAAAACCTTTTCGGATTTTTGTGTTTCTAAGCCATAGGCTAAAGCTGCTGCTGTTGGTTCATTAATGATACGGACTACTTCAAGACCTGCGATTTGGCCAGCATCTTTAGTAGCTTGACGTTGTGCATCGTTGAAGTATGCAGGGACTGTAATAACAGCCTTTTCAACTTTGTGTCCAATGTTTTCTTCTGCATATTTCTTCATGTAAGAAAGAATTTTTGCAGAAATTTCTTGAGGAGTGAATTCCTTATTAGTGCATTTGATTGACACTTTATCTGCTGTGCCGATCTTTCTTTTGATAGACGAAACAGTGTCTGGGTTTGTAATAGCTTGACGTTTAGCTGCGTTACCAACGATTTCTTCACCGTTTGCTTTGAAAGCAACTACTGATGGGCATGTATTTTTGCCTTCTGGAGATGGGATAACTTTCACGCTACCATCTGCTTGTAAATAGCTCACTACGGAGTTTGTTGTACCTAAGTCGATACCTAAAATGATTTCTTTTGCCATAATATTTTCCTCCTTATGCATCAATTGAATCTTGGGTTTCGTTATTTTTTTCTAGTTTTTTAGCTTTAACACTTACAGTGACATTTGTAGGCCTTACTAGTCTGTCATGTAATTTGTAGCCTTTAGCGAGAACTTTGACTACTAAGTTTTCTTCACCATCAGTTTCAACAGTATCAACTGCATTCATTGTGGCTGCATCAAACTTATCACCAACTTTTGGATATAACTCAGTTACACCCTCGTTCTCAAGTACCGTCACTAGATTACGGTATATGTATTGGAATCCTATCAAATAATTTTTTAATGTAGGATCAGTTGGCTCATTTCCGAGAGCGAAGTAGAAGCTATCTAAGACAGGTAATAACTCATCAATAAATCCTTCTGCTCTATACTTAAGAGCTGTTGAATGATCTTTTTCAAGATTTGCTCTTAGATTTTTAGTGTCTGCGTATGCTCTATAATATTCATTTTTCCAATGATCAGCATCCGCTTTTAATTTTTCGATTTCTTCGTTAAGTTTTTCGATTTCTTTTTCGTATTTATCGAATTTACGCTTTGCTTTGTTACGACGTTCTTCGTTGTCGTCTTCTTTAATAATGGTTTCTTCGTTATTTTCAGGCGTCACCACTTGTATTTCCTCCTTTGTTTAAATCTTCAAAATATTTATTAAGTTCGTCTACGATATATTCCAAAGCGCTTAGAGCCTTGTCATAATCCATTCTTGTTGGACCCAATAAAGTAATTGAGCTTTCACTATCATCTGATAATTTGATTTTTCTAGTAACAAGTGAAACATCAGGATTACCTTCAACTTCACCGATTCTAAGAAGGGTATCATCGCTACCTTTTTCAATTTCAGTTTTGAATACCGAATTATCATTTAAGAGTTTAAGAACTCTTTCCAATTTACTTGTGTCACTTTTGAATTCAGGATTATTGAATAATTCATCTCTTCCATAAAGTGATAAACGATCACTAGCGAATCTTAAGAAGGTTTCCATGAGTGCTTGATAAACAACATCATGCGATACGATATATTCACTCAGCACTGGTTCAAGAGCTTTCATTTTCTCAACTAGTTGACACACAGGTGTGCCTTTAAGCCTGTCATTGAGAACTTTAACGCAATCAACAACTTCTTTAGTTTTCAAGGATTCTGGAACAATGAATGTTTTGTTTTCAACGTAACCCTTATCAGTAATGAATATAGCGGTTATTGTGTTATCGCTAATCTGAACAAGTTGAACGTTTGCTAATTTTTCTTCTTTTTCGTCAGGTCCCATAACCACAGAAACCAAACTTGTCATATGAGAGAGAATTTCACAAGCAGCTTTAATAACTTCTTCAACCGATTTAACTTTTTCATTTAACACAGCTTGTAATGAATACTTAAGTTGCTCATCAACGCCTTTATCTCTAAGACGCTCACAATAGTATCTATATCCAGAAGCGCTTGGAACTCTACCACTAGAGGAATGGTTCTTTTCAATGAGACCCATTTTTTCTAACGCAAACATTTCATTTCTAATAGTTGCGGAAGAATATGGAAGATTATATTCATCAATCAAAGCTTGGCTACCAACGGGTTGTGCTTTCTTGATAAAATACTCAACAATATATTTCATAATTGTGTCGCTTCTATTAAGTTCCATTTGAGTCTCCTTTTTAGCAGTCTCATCGTTTGAGTGCTAACACTATTATATGAAAAAAATTAGCAGAGTCAATGCTTGTCTGCTAAGATTTTTAAAAGATATATTAATATATCTTAATTTTTGAAATTATATTAATTTAAGAATAATTTGATCTAAAATCATCATTCCTTCATAGGTTGGAACGAGTTTTTTTCCATCATTTAAAAACATCAAAAAACCATCTTTTATCAAATCATCGATTGCATTTTTATTTTTAAGATATAAATCAAATTTGAACTTATTCTTAAATGTTTCTAAATCTAAACCTTCCAAAGTTCTAAGATTAAGCATGATTTGATACTCTATATCATCTTTTTCTTCAACTTTCTCAACATAATCCAAATAATCGCCACTATTATATTTATTAAAATTTTTAGTATTTGTGTATCTAGTTCCATCTTCATAGCCAGATGCACCTAATCCACAGCCATAGTATTCTTGGTTTCTCCAATACACCAAGTTATGTTGACTTTCTTTTTCAGGTTTAGCCCAGTTAGAAACTTCATAATGCACATAACCATTTTTATTTAATAGTTCATGTGCGCAGTCGTATAAATCACGTGAGAATATTTCTTCTGGCTCTTTAATTCCTCTATTGAAAAAAGCAGTGTGTTCATGAACAGTTAGTGAGTAACACGAAATATGATTGACATCTAAAGATAAAATATTGTTTAAATCTTTTATAAAAAGCTGTTTTGTGACATTAGGAAGCCCAATAATTAAATCGACGTTTAAATTATCGAATCCTTTGCTTCTTGCTTTAAAAATCGCTGTTTTAACATCACAGAACGTATGTTTTCTATTTATAGAATGTAAGATTTTATCATTTGTGGACTCCACACCAATAGAAAGACGATTCACTAAATTATTTTTCATAATCGTCAATTTATTATCAGTCAAAGAGTCAGGGTTGCATTCTATAGTGTATTCAGTAACATCATTGGCGTATTGTTTTAAGAATGATAAAAGTTTTAAAAATAAGTCATCATCTAGAACCGTTGGAGTGCCACCTCCGATATAGATTGTTTTTAACTTTTTATTTTTAACTTTTCCTTTTATTTCGTTAATTAATGAATCAATGTATGGCTCTGCTAATAAACGAAAATACTGCAACTTTGTAAAGTCGCAGTAATCACAAATATTTTCACAAAATGGAATGTGTATATATAAGGAAGAAACCTTATTCATCCTCTTCATCTTTATAGTTTTGGACTTGTTTTGATAATTCTTCATCATCTATTGGTTGAAGAACTCTATCCAAAGCTTCTTGAACATCATGTGATTCATCGCGTTTTTCTTGTTTCATTTTTGGATGCATCCAACGATAAATTCCAAAAGCCGCACCTGCGATGATTGCACAAATAATAATAACGATTAATAAAATTAATAATGGATTCATAATTACCTACTTTCTATCTACAGGTGTGTAGACAAATTTATTTTTAAATATATCTTTTTTATAATATCCAAGTTCCGCTAAATGGTCCATGGATGTTCTAGCTGTTTCATAGACACAACCAATTGCCTTTTTATATTGGGCGATTGTATAAATCATACCAAGTGTACAATGTCTAGCATAGAATTTTGCTTCGCCTCGTTTTAAGTTTGGATCAGATTCCAATAAATACCTCTCTAATCTACCAGCTTGTTTCTCATCGATTGCAGGTGGAATGTAACCAACCGCTAATTGAGGTTCAACAGGAGTAGATTTTATTGGTTCAACAATTTGTTTAGGAGTTTGTTCAACTTTTTGCTGAATTATTGGTTTTGGTTCTTCTTTAATAGGTTCAATTTTAGATTCAGAAGTTTCAATTTCTTGAACTGGCTTTGTTTCTTCTAAGGCATTTGAAACATTTTCCATGACTTCTTCTTGTTGATAGAAATCTTCTTCTAAAGAAACTTTTTTGCAATTAATAATTTCATCAGCTAAAGATTGAACAACTTTGTTGATATATGTCAAAGCATAATCAACGAAATATGTTGTGTCACGTGTTTTTTGGACTTCAAACAACACTCTTGATATATTATCAATATCTTCTGAAAGCAAGTCTTCTAAAGGAATTGTTGCACCAAATTCATCAAACTTATTATGTGCTAATACTGATTTAGCAATTAGCAAAGCAATTTCGTCGTTAAAATCAGCGAATGGCTTTATATAGTCAACATAGAAGTATGAGATCAATGCTTTTGTTAATTTGCCAAGATTAGAATTTTCGATGAAAGAGAACAAACTATTCATCATCGAAGATATAGAATTAACAGGAGCAGACGTATAGACTCTATTGACAATTGCTTTATTTGTAAGCGAGTTATCTTCCACATTTCTATATCCAACAAATCTAGCATCTGATCCAGATAAGATTGCATATAGTTGTTTAATAAAATCATAATCTATGTTATTAACATAGTAATCTTTGATATATGCCAACGCATTTTTGTACCTAATTAAGATTTTATTATTTAAAGAAAGTTGGATCGAATCATCATTAGCAACAGCTTTAATCAACGAACTATCTGCATCTAAATCGTGTTTTCTAGCAACGGATGTTAAGCTCTTGGCTAAACACCATTCATTAAAACGAGATAATTCTTTGTTTTTAAAATCTAAACGACTGTAGTCGCTGAGAACAGCGAGCAATTTTGCTTCAATGTTATTCACCTTACCAGCAATTGTTGGGCATTGGCATAATAACAATCTTGTATTATCAACTGTTTTTATTGTTAAGTAATGATTAAAGTTGCTTCTATAGGAAAGAATGTTGGACCATATTGTATCAATCATGGACATTTTCAATTCTTTAGAAACTTCATTTTTTGTTGCGTATCTATTTTCAGTAAATTTAATTGCTAGTTCATTTGATTGCATATTTTTGTACCTCTGTTTTGATTATACACAAAAAATCTAATTAATCAACTTATTTTATAAAAAATACTAATTTAACACTATAAATATACTATCTATCTCCATCATCATCGATGGATAAAATTGACATGAATGCTTCTTGTGGAACTTCGACAGAACCGATTTTCTTCATCCTCTTTTTGCCTTCTTTTTGCTTTTCCAATAACTTTTTCTTTCGGCTTATGTCGCCGCCATAACATTTAGCAAGAACGTCTTTTCTAACTGCTTTCACATCACATCTTGCTACAACTTTTCCACCAATTGCAGCTTGAATAGGAATCTCGAATTGTTGTCTTGGAATAACTTCTTTTATTCTTCGGATAATTCCTAATCCTCTTTGGTATCCACTTGGTCTATAAATAATGCTGCTGAGCGCATCAACGATTTGACCATTGAGCATAATATCTAGTTTTACTAAATCACCCTTTGCATATTCAGAATATTCATAGTCAAATGATGCGTAACCTTTTGTGTAACTCTTTAATTTATCGAAGAAATTGTAAACAATTTCTGCCAATGGCAGTTCATAGGTCATAATCATTCTAGTGTCGTCAAAATATTCTAGATCCTTATATATGCCACGCCTTTCTTGGCAGAGTTCCATGATTGGTCCTACGTATTCTTTAGGTGTCATGATAGAAGCTTTTACATATGGCTCTTCAATATGATTAATCTTAGAACTATCAGGAAGTTTGCTTGGATTATCTAAGTTAATTACTGTTCCATCAGTAAGATGGACACGGTAAATAACACTCGGAGCAGTCAAAATTAAGTCTAGATTATACTCTCTTTCTAAACGCTCCTGAACAATGTCCATATGAAGTAATCCTAAAAATCCACATCTAAAACCAAAACCTAAGGCTTGGGATGTTTCTGCGACGAATTGTAACGAAGCGTCGTTTAATGAAAGTTTTTCCAATGCATCTTTTAATTCTTGATAATCATCACTACTAACTGGATATAAACCACAATAAACCATAGGATTCATTACTTTATAACCAGGAAGAGCCTCTTTAGCAGGGTTGTTTACTAAAGTTACAGTGTCACCAGGATGAACATCCTTAATATCTTTAATTTGAGCGCAAATATAGCCAACTTGCCCTGAAGTTAAAGTTTTAACTTTAATTTCATCGGGAACTCTAATTCCTAATTCGGTTACTTGGTATTCCTTTCCCGCTTGCATAAGTCTAATTGAATCGCCGACATTTACGGTACCTTCTTTAATTCTTACAAGAATAACAACACCTCGATATGAATCATAATATGAGTCAAATATCAATGCTTCTAATGAAGAATTAGGATCACCATTAGGTGCAGGTACATCATGGACTATTGCTTCGAGCAATTCATGAATTCCAGCACCTGTTTTAGCTGAAACTTCTAATGCATTACTACAATCAATACCAATACGTTCTTCAATTTCTTTCTTGCAAACTTCAGGTTGAGCACTAGGCAAATCAATTTTATTGATTACAGGTAAAAGATTTAAACCGTTGTCAACCGCTAAATATGTATTAGCTAAAGTTTGTGCTTCCACACCTTGTGTGGCATCCACTACTAAAAGAGCGCCTTCGCAAGCTGCTAATGAACGTGATACTTCATATGTAAAGTCAACATGCCCAGGAGTGTCAATTAAGTTAAAAATATAAGTTTCACCATCATCAGCTTTGTAAGACAACGTTACCGCATTTAACTTAATTGTAATTCCTCTCTCTCTTTCTAATTCCATTGAATCGAGAATTTGGTCTTTCATTTCTCTTGCTTCTATTGCACCTGTAGACTCTAAAATACGATCAGCAAGTGTAGATTTGCCATGATCGATATGAGCTATAATAGAAAAATTACGTATTTTGCTTTGTTTAAATTCCATAACGGAAATATATTAACATAAAATGTTACTCTTTAAAGAATTTTGTCGTAATTTCTTCAACTTCTTCCGGATTAATTGCGACCTCATAGTCATTCCACTCGGTTTTAAAGAAAGATTTATATTGGTTACTCATATATCTTTCATCAATTAACAAAACAGCGCCTTTATCTGTTTCACCACGAATAACTCTTCCAACTGCTTGCATAACTTTATTCATTCCAGGATTTATATAGGCAAAGTCTCTGCCTGGCAAATTTTGTTGTTTGTAATATTCAACAATTTGATCGCTTTCAAAGTTAATCTTAGGCATGCCAATGCCAATAACAACCGCTCCGATTAATCTATCGCTAACTAAATCAATGCCTTCACCAAACGCACCACCGATAACCAAAAATCCCAATGTGGTTTCTTGAGGGTTATTTGAAAAATTATTTAAAAACTCTTCTCTGTCTTTGTCGGTCATTTCACGTCTTTGTATATGTTTTACATATTTATCAAACAATTTATTGGATAATAATTTATCCATATATTCATAACTAGGCGAATAAATGAAGTAATTTCCAACTTTATTCTTAACAAAAGAATCGATATATTCTGCAACCACTTCATATGTTGCATCTCTATTTTTGTACTTTATCGAAACTTTAGGCGCAACAATGAGCTTGAAATTTTCACGTGGGAATGGAGATGGAAGGATTAAATTAGGTTCTGTTTCTATATCTCCACCCAACATGCTTACATAATATTCAATAGGTGATAACGTTGCAGAAAACAAAACACTGCCTTTAATTCTATTAAGCATTCTACTTATATAGCTTGATGCATCTAGACAATACATATGAAGGCATATATCTCCATCTCCAATTTTGTAGTACGAAATATATTTGTCACAATAATAATCGCTAATTTTTAAGAACCTATTCACATCCAAATAAAATTCAATAAGCTCTGGAGACATGACTTCATGCTCATTTTTGTTAATGTCTTGGCATAATGTCACAAAAGAATTAAGAGTTTTATATACCTCAGGTGAAAAATCATCTACAATTTGATAACCATCCTCCATGTTAGAAAGCAAAGTTTCAAACATTTTATTGATTTTAGAAAGATGATTTTTAATTTTAACATGTTTAATATGACGCATGCTTTTTCTAACATTTAAAAAAGACGAATAAGAAAGCGCTGCGCTATACATTTCTCTAGATCTATCAATTAGGTTATGTGCTTCATCCACCAATGCTAAATAATGAGATGTATCTTCGTCAAAATAACGTTTCATATAGGACAATGGATCAAACATATAGTTATAATCGCAAATAATCACATCGCAAAATAAAGAAAGATCAAGTTCTAATTCAAAAGGACAAATTTCGTTATCCAATGCTAACCTATTTATCGAATCAAAATCAAATGTCGAATAATTAGACAAAGCATATCTTATTACCGACTGAATTTTGTTGTAATATCCCTTAGCAAAAGGACATTCATCAGGATTGCATCCTTTGCCTTTACATAAGCATATTTTATCTTTTGCAGTTACAACGATGTCATTCAAATCCAAGCCCTTTTCTTTCAATAATTTAACTGCACTATATGCAGATTCCTTTCCGCTAGTTTTCGCGGTCAAATAAAATATTTTACTTTCGTCATCTAACGATAATGACTTGATAAATGGGAATAAGGTAGACATTGTTTTGCCAATCCCAGTAGGGGCTTCAGCGAAAAATTTGCCACCGTTTTTAGCAATCGCATATGCGTATTTACTAAGTTTTCTTTGGCCAGATCTATAATTATCAAATGGGAATTTTAATATATTCAAAGATTCATTGCGCTTCTTTTTAGCTCTTAAAATTATGTTATAGAATGATACATAATCTTCTAATAATGAATTGACATATTGATCTAATTGTTTTCTGGTAAAGGTATATTCATTAATAAGTTTTTCCTTCTCTTTTCCTTGTCGTATATATGTCAATTTTATACCGATGTAATCTAAGTCTTTTTCAAGTGCCAACATATATGCATAGCATTTAGCTTGACCTAAGTGCCATTCAATATTCTCATTTTTAAAAGTTTCTAGTTCTATGACGGTGGATTTAATTTCATCAACAACATATTCACCACTTTTTCTTAAGATAATACCATCAGCCCTACCTTCTAATGTAATTTCTATTCCTTCTACAAAGAAAGAATGCTTCAAAGGATATTCACTTAAATAATTAGAGCCTTGATGTTCTTGATATTGAGCATGTATCTTGCTCCCCTCAGTCATCGAAGAACGATTAAAAACACGATTATCGATATCGCCACTTCTCAATAAAAAATCAACAAGTTGATGAACTGATAATCTGATTTTATTTTCCATAAAGTTTATTTACTTTAAAATTTTACCAACTAAGTTTTGGTTGCCGTTGATAAAAGAACGATAATCCATTCTCTTTTTACCTTCTTTTTGAATGTCTTCTAATGACAAATAACCACCATTCAATTTGACAATCAAACCTCTTTTATCAGCTTGCACAATTTGACCTACATTACCTTCTAATGATGATTCAACAATGCTGGCTTTATATACTTTAAGTTTCAAGTCATCCATCAAAAAATATGCACCAGGTTGGTCACTTAATCCTTTTATCCAACTCAAAATTTCATTCGCTGATAATGATAAATCTATTTTTTCTTGCTCAGGCTTAATGGTTGGGCAGAAGGTTACAAGGCTTTCGTCCTGCACTTCCCCTTCCAATTCTCCGTTAATATATTTTGGTAATGCTTCAAGAATGAGCTCAGTAGCAACATCGCCTATTTTTTCAAAGAGCGATGTTGAGTTATCATCATCGGATATTGGAAGTTCTTTTTTTGCGTACATTTTACCGGCATCCATCTTGTCAATCATTTCCATAAGAGTCATGCCAGTAACTTTCTCTCCATTTATTAAAGCAAATTGTATAGGAGCCGCTCCTCTATATTTAGGTAATAAAGAACCATGCAAATTTAAACAACCTAATCTAGGTATATCCAAAACACCTTGTGGGACAATTTGCCCATAGGCAAGCGTAATAATCAAATCAGGTTTAAGATTAACTAAAAAATCATATTCTTTTCTAATTTTTATAGGTTGAAAACAAGGAATGCCATATTCTTCCGCCACCAATTTAGTAGGAACCTTTTCTAATTCGCCTTTTCTACCGACGGGTCTATCAGGTTGAGCAATAAGTCCGACAAAATGATATCCGTCTTCTATCATTGCTCTAAACACCTTTGCAGAAATAGCAGGTGTCCCCATAAAAACTAAACGTAATTCTTCTTTATTCATATATTTGATCCAACCATTATTTATATCGTCTTTTAGTTTAACATAATCTATTATGAATTGTTAGTGTAGCCAATTGTTTTGCTTATCCGATTATATTTCATTTTATAATAAAATATACTAAAATTTTTTTATGAAGATTTTAATTTGTTCTGACAGTCATGGGGATAACGATTCCTTAGATAGGTTAGTAGCATTGAACCCAAATTGTGATTTATATTTGCACGCTGGTGACAGCGCATCAATTGAATCAATGATTTTGCCTTTTGAGTCAGTTCGCGGGAATTGCGATTACTTTGGCAATTTTATGCAAAGGAGAATATTCGACACGCCTTATGGCAAAATTTTGCTTCAGCATTATCCAGATTTGCCAAAATCAATCATTAAAGAATATAATATACGCGTCTTTATTCATGGGCACACCCATATTAGAAGATTCGAAACAGTGGAAAATATCACTGTTATTAACCCAGGTGCAATATCGTATCCTAGGGACAATTACGATAAATCGTACGCAATATTAAAATTAGAAAAAGAAAAAATTGAAATTGAATTTAAAACCTTATAAAAAGGAGTTTAATTATGTATCCAGAATATGAAAAAATTAATGCCTATTTAGCAGAAGCGAGTTTACTATATAAAACAACAATGAGAATGGAAGATATCTTTTATTTTACTATGAAGAAAAACGAGAAAAAGATTGCTGCTGAATTCCAAAACGAAAAAGGAAAATTAAAGCATTACAAGTATAGTAAATTTAGAAGCAACACATACGCTTTCGCTTCAATTATTAATAATTTGCTCTTGCAAGAGGCCAAAAGCGTTCCTATTATTTTAAAATTGGCAAACGGACCTCATTGGGGAGAAATTTTTTGGGCCATTTTAATGGCTGGATATAAACCATTATTAGTCGATGCAAAAACATCAAAAGATGGCATTATGAATTTAGCTAAACAAGCTAAAGCAATTGCGATTGTTACTGATGATTCTCATAAATACGAAGAAATCCTAAAAATTACACTTGATGATCTTCTTAATGAGACACATCATTATAATTTTGCACCACACTGGGAAAACGAAGTTATCTTCTGTTCTAGTGGAACTACAGGTGATGTAAAAATGATGGTCTATAATGGCGAAAACCTCGTTCATCAAATTTGTTGTTCGTTAGATATGCCTAAAGAAACAAAAGATATTATGTATCCTAAAAAATATGGAAGAATTAAAATTCTTGCAATGATTCCATTCCATCATATTTTTGGTTTTGTTGCAGTATTTTTATGGTTTACATTTTATGGAACAACACTCGTTTATCCATCAAGCAATTCTCCATTAGATATACAAGGAATATGCCAAAAAGCCGAAGTCACTCACGTTTTCAGTGTTCCACTATTCTGGGATTCTTTAGCGCTACAATTAAATAGAAAATTAGCGATAGCTGGGCAAGAAAAACAAGAACTAGTCGACAACCTTATTGGTTATAACACTGAGAGAATTACTAAGAAAGAAGCAGAATTTGCTAGTAGAAGAATTGTTCAAGGGCATATTCAAAAACAATTACTTGGTAAGTATGTTAAATTCTGTATTTCTGGTGGCGGCTATTTATCCCAAGAAACATTAACCACAATTAATGGCATTGGCTATAACCTATACAATGGTTATGGAATGACCGAAATAGGTGTTACATCAGTTGAGTTATCAGCAGATGTGCAAGATAGGCTAAAAGGAAGAATAGGAAAGCCTTTGCACGGAGTCGAATACAAGATTGCTGGAAACGACAAAAAAGGTGAATTGTTAGTTAAGTCCCCTACTCTTCATATCAAAGAAATCATCGGTGGAGTTATTAAAAATACTGAACTTGATGAAAATGGTTACTTCCACACCGGTGACATCGCAGAAATCGACGCCACTAACGCTTATAGCATTAAAGGAAGAATTAAGGATATTATCATTAATTCAGATGGCGAAAACATCTTCCCAGATGAATTAGAAATATTCTTTAAAAACATCCCTCATGTTACACACTTATGCGTTCTAGGCATCTCAAAGAAAAAATCAACAAACGAGAATATTGTTCTTGTTTTGGAATTGGATAATCAAGCTGATGATCAAACAATTAAAGGTATTCAAAATCAAATTAAGGAAATTGTTCCAACACTTCCACATAGTGTAAAAATTAATAATGTTTACTTATCCAAGCGCAAACTTCCATTAGCGAACAACATGAAAGTAAAACGTTATTTAATAAAAAAGGCATTAGAAACCAAATCACCTGACTTTGTTTTAATTGATGCAAAGCACGAAACAAAGATATTTGAAGGCTTTGATAAAGAAACAATAGAGAACATTGTTGTTCCTGTAAGGAATATTTTCTCAAAAGTATTAATCCTCCCAGCTTTCAAAATTGATGATGACTCGCATTGGATCAATGACTTAGGTGGAGATTCAATGAATTACATTGAGTTAATAAAAGAACTACAAGATGAATTCCATATAGAGTTTAACGAAGAAGAACTTTTGGCTCAGGAATTAACTTGTGTTAACGATTTTGTTCTTGAAATCGCAAAAAAACAAAAAGAAACGAATAAATAATTTGAATTATTTTATTACATTTGGTAACATATTCAACGACACTAAAAGAGGTACACTTATGGCAAACATTAAATCACAAATTAAACGTATCGGTACAAACGAAAAGGCTCGTCAAAGAAACGCATCTGCAAAATCTGCAATTCGTACTGCTTCTAAAAAAGTTAAACTTGCAGTTGAAGCAAAAGATGTCGCCAATGCCGAATCCTTATTAGTTGCTGCATTCCGCTTAATCGATAAATCCGTTAGCGATGGCGTTCAACACAAGAACACAGCTTCCAGACAAAAAGCAGAATTACAACGTTTAGTTAATTCTATTAAATAAAAATATTAACGACGTTTAAAGTTTATTAAAAATAATTCAAAAGCATAGAAGCGGTCAACAAGACCGCTTTTAATTTGCAAATCAAGATTAAATAAGTCATCTAATGCACGCTGGATGGCTTTTTCACTAACCATAGAAGCAGATCGTTTTACCGCCCCTACTCTTGCTGGTTTAATATTTAACTCATTAGCTATTTGATCATTGCTAAAATGATTTTTTGATAAAAACGCGATTTGATTTAATAATCTAAATTGATTAGCTAACATAGCTATCAAAGTAATTGGTTCTGTGTTAGTGATTTTCAAATCCCTATATATAACTAAAGCTTTATCATTTTTTTCTTGAACTAAATAATTAAAAATTTGAAAAGCATTTTCTTCAAGAGGTCTGCTCACCATCAAACAAACATCATCATAAGTGATGTGTTTAGAATACAAAGCCAACTTTTTAGCGTTGTTTTGGAAAAGCGCAACATCACCTTCGGTTCTTGCTGATAATTCGCTTAAAGCCATAGAGTCTATATCCATACCAAGTTTATCTCTACAATAACTCGATACGTAATCACTCCATTGCGTTGCGTCAGGGTCAGCTACTTGAATGATTTTGCCATTAGTTTGTATTGCTTTATAAAAATTTGAATTACTTTCTACTTTTGAAGAAATAACAGTCATGATTAAATCACAATCCTCGTTTGGATGTTCAAGATATTCTAGTAGTTTGTCATAATCTTGTTCACTTTCAATTTTATTTCTAGGTTTTGGTTTAAGGAAAAAGTAGCAAGATTCAACAATGACCACCTTTTTATCGTATCCTAAAGGAATATAATTGCACTCATCTATTGCTTCTTGAATTAAAACGTTTTCACCATCAAAACGAACAAAGTTCATCTCGTCTACATCGCCTAGTGTTTCTTTAGCGATTTTTTTACTACGGGCTTTGATCGTAGAAGTTTGATTGCCAAAAATAAAATAAACCATATTTATATTATCTAAAATATAACTATAAAAAACTACATAAAAATGTAGTTAGAATAGACAATTGTTCCTTCTTTATCTGTTCTTCGTATTTTAACGTCGTATTTTTTTAGGATTGTTAGGACGCTTTTGTCTGGGTGGCCATAATAATTACGTCCAACTGATATAACTCCTTCTTTTGGCTTTAAAAAGTTAATAAAACGGTCACTAGTTGAAGTTGACGAACCATGGTGGCCAACTTTCAATATATCACAACTAAGTTTTGGGTATTCTTTTATTATTTGATATTCAACACTAATAGGAGCATCCCCCATAATTAGAAAATCTTTTTTTAAAAAATTAAATCCAATGACCAAAGAATTTTCATTATCATCACCACTATCTATATGAGTGTTGTAATTATTAAAAGTAATTCCACTTATCGTCAAAGGAAAAGAATAATTGGAATTAACATAATGTTTAACTCTAAAATTTTTAACCAGTGATTCTAATGCTCCCACATGGTCAAAGTCATTATGGGTGGTTATTACGTAGTCAATATTATAAATTCTATTCTTTTTAAAATACGGAATTAAACAATCATTTCCGATGTCATTATATAAAGAACCGCCTGTATCAATTAACACTGTTGTTGTGCCATTTTGAATCAAGCAAGAATCCCCTTGTCCAACATTA
Organism: Bacilli bacterium; assembly: GCA_045601325.1. Taxonomy (GTDB): domain Bacteria; phylum Bacillota_I; class Bacilli_A; order RFN20; family CAG-826; genus JAZRZI01. The sequence goes on along the minus strand of JAZRZI010000021.1, from coordinate 11,939 downwards.
ATGAAACAAACACGCTTTATAATTACGTTTTTTAAAGGCAAAAAATATAACCCTAATAAACATATAGATAGCAATCTTCCGTTTTTAAAAGATGGTTTATACCCAATATAGAAAGCGTAGAGAATAAAAATATAAAACACATAATAAATAACAATAAATAGCGAATTAAAAGGCGGAGAATAAATCTCTAATTTAGCTATGCTAAAAACTGAAGTAATTTTACCCAATATAAAAGTAATGCCTTCAAGAATTTTATACAAAGGCACGCCATAAAAACACAAAAGCGCTAAGATGCCAAACAAAGAAAAAACTGGCGATATCAAATAACCAATAATAGAAGACAACGGTGAAACACACGAATAAAATTTAAGTTCAAATGGTAGGAAAAACAGCATCATACCTAGTGTGCGATACAAAAGTTGTTTCTTCTTTTTAAACCTACTAATAATAGGACTAAAAAAGCAGTTAAAAATAGGTATGGAAAAGCCTAGCACAAAACTATCAGAATAAACATAATGATAATTAATAAATAAAAAGGCTATTCCTATTAAAGAAATTTGCTCAATTCTCGAGAATTTGTTTTTTAATTTGTATTTATTTATCCATCCGAAAATTAGGAAAGTAAATGTTCTTAAAACAGTAAACCTTGGAAATGTGAAAATGGCGTAAATTGATAGAAACGATATCGATATTAATCTCGACCATTTTTCTTTCATTTTCTTATTTAAGAAATGCTCGATGGTTTTGAGGAATAAATATATGTAAAATCCTGATGCAGAAACCAGTTTGACTAGGTGTAGTGAATTGAGGTTATCCACTACACCATTATCGTTAATTTCCGAGAATAAAATCGCACTTATCAAATCCCTAGTATCATCATTAAAATGATTTAAAAACCTCTTTTTTATTTTTTTGAGTTTTATCGGATTTGAAAGAATTTTGGTCTTTTTCTTAACATTAATTTCGTATTTAATACCTTTCTTATTTAAATACTCTTCAAAATCAAACTCAGATTCAATCTTATAAATAATTAAGTTTTCTTTTGTCCCTTCTAATGTTAGCCAATCACCTATCTCATGCTCATTTCCTTTTTCATAAACATAAAATTTCTGTAGTTTCGATTGAAAGATGTAGTAGTTATCTTTGCTTTCAGTCACCACACCCGTAAAAGAAGTTCTATTGTAATCGAAAGATATAAAGCTTATTCCTACACCAATTACCATTGTTATTAGGGATAACACTAAAACTTTTTTATTAATCCTTTTAATAATGAATATTAATAATAATGATATAAGAATTAGATATATGATTATTGAACATCTTACCGATATGCCAAACCAGAATGATAAAAATATAACTAATATAATCACTCGTGTAAAATTACATAGTTTCTAACTTTTTTATAAGTTGCGTTACCAATTCCATAAACATCTAACAATTGTTCAATAGTTTGGAACGTACCATTTTCCGCTCTATAAGAAACAATTGATGAAGCAATAGAACTAGTAATGCCATTAATAGATGTTAAAGTTTCTGCATTATCTGAATTAATGTTTACTTTAGCAATCTCAACATCATTGCAAATGTTAGATTCATCATACTTGCCACCTATATAATAGGTATTACCTGCAACTAACTTTGCATCATCAAAATAAGTTCTTTCATCAGCGTTAAATGTTGTTCCACCGGCAGCATCAATTAAATCAACCATGGATATTGCATCAGAAAGTACATATGTACCTGGTTTACTTACTTCACCTTCAATTGTATAAGAGTAAGTGTCGCCAACTTCAGTAACTTGCCCTGAAGTACCACTAACGACTGGTTCGAGAAGTAAAAAGCCACCAATAACTACAACAGCAGCTATCACTACTCCAATAATGATTTTTATCATAAAATAAAAAACCTCCTACTTATTAATAGGAGATTTTTTTGATTTTTTTCAAAAATTTCTTAAAAATTATAAAATTTCTATCTTAACGATTTCGACTTTATATGATTTTCCAGCTTTAACTTCGACAATATCGCCAACTGTTTTTCCAATGATTGCTTGTCCTAAAATGCAAGAGTTTGAAATTTTACCAGCGAATGGATCGCTTTCAACAGTACCAACAATCATATATGTGCTGACAACACCAGTATCGACGTTTTTGATTGTAACAGTAGAGCCTAAAGAAACCTTGTTGCTCTTTTTGCCTCCCTCATCAATCAATTCGTAGTTATTTAAGATGTCTTCAATTTGTTTAATTCTTGCTTCAACTTCAGCTTGTTTGTTTCTAGCTGCATCGTAGTCAGCGTTTTCGCTTAAGTCACCTTGTGCACGAGCTTCAGCTAATTGACGTTTAACTTCGTCACGAACATTATCAATTAAATCGCGGAGCTCAGTTTCTAACTTTTTATAACCAGCTTTAGTAAGTTTTGTTTTTTCAGCCATAATACGTACCTCTTTTTAATTAGCAAGCGTTATTATAACAATAACGACTAACAAATTCCACTATTTATTTAGATAAATCGATTAGATATAATACATTGGTATGAAAAAAGAGGGCAATTTTCAAAACATTTTAAAACTATTTGTCACATTTATGAAGATTGGCGCTTTCACTTTCGGTGGAGGTTATGCAATGATTCCGATTATTCAAAGTGAAGTGGTTGATAAGAGAAAATGGGTTGGCGAAGTGGAAATTTTAGATATACTTGCCATCAGCGAATCAACGCCGGGACCAATAGCAATTAATTCTGCTACTTACATTGGTTATAAAGTTGCTGGATTTTGGGGAAGCTTCTTTGCAACTCTTGGTATAGTTACCCCATCATTTTTGATTATATATATTATTTCCTTATTTTATAAAGATTTCATGTCATGGAAACCGATTCAGTATGCCTTTAAAGGCTTAAAGGTTGGTGTAATTATTTTGCTATTGAGAGCAGTATTAAAACTTAAAAAGAGCATAAAATTAAGTCCTTCAGCCATTATTGTATTTGTTATAACATTCATTGGAATGACTTTAACCACCATTTTCTCATGGCAAATAAATATAGGATCATTTAACTTATCTATTTCTTTATTATTCATTCTTTTTGGTCTCATATATGGAGTTATGTCTGTGGCATTAAGTAAAGGAGGCAAAGATAAATGATTTATTTTGAATTATTTTATGTTTTCTTCCTTATAGGTTTATTCACATTTGGTGGTGGATACGCAATGATACCAATGATTCAAGAACAAATAATAGCTAAAGGTTGGCTTGAAGCTGATGTTTTAACCGATTTCATCGCTATTAGCGAATCTACTCCTGGACCATTTGCGATTAATATTGCCACATTTGTAGGCTCACAGACAGGCGGAATTTTAGGTGCAGTTTGTTCTACACTAGGTATAGTTCTACCATCTTTTATCATTATTTTATTAGTTGCTATATTAATGAAAAAAATCATTTCGAATAAATTTGTGAAAGGTGCTTTAAATAGCATAAAGCCAGTCATAATAGCGTTAATATTATTTACAACTTGCACACTATTTTTGAAATTAATATTTTTTGGAAATCAATCATTCGTTTTGAATAATTTCAAGTTCAATGCCAAACCATTTGGATTGTTTATAGTCCTAGCATTATATTGTTTGAAATATAAAAAGACACACAAAAAAAGCCTAAATGCTATTGCTTTATTGGGCATAAGTGCATTATTAGGCTTAATTGCTTATATAGTTTAAATTACTTTTTTAAGTCCTGAATTTTAGGATCTTCTTCATATGCAGCAAAGACTTCTTCTACTTCTGCATATTCTTCTTCGTCGTCGATATCTTCAAGTTCGTTATTTTCGTTGTATCTCATAACCAAAATATCATCTGGTGTAGAAGGATCAAAGAAGAAAACATATGATGTACCTCTTTGCTCATTATCATAAGTGAACAAGAGTTCCATTAGATGCTCATTACCTTCAGAATCGTAAACCGTAATTTTCTTTTCATTATTTTCCATTAAACTTCCTCCTATTTTATTTGATTAATGTTTTTGCCAAACTTAAAGCATCATTAATTTTAGATGAATCTCTACCAGCACCACTAGCAATTTCTGGTCTACCACCACCAGAACCACCTAAAGTTTGAGCGATAGATCTAACGATGTCACCAGCTCTATTACCACTTGCATTTGCTTTTGAAGAACAGCCCACAACAATTGGTAAGCCTCCGTTTTCTTCACCTATTAAAACGATAATATAATCCTCGACACCTTGTTTGAGATTATCTAACAATGACATTAAGTCATTTCTCTTATTTCCTTTAAGGTATAATGCTAAAACATTATGTCCATTAACATCAAAGAATTTCTCTTTTAATGATTGGCTTGTTGCATAGGCTAATTTATTAGATAAGCTCTCAGATAACTTTTTATAAGAATCTTTTTCCGCAACTAAAGCATTTAATCTGTTATTAACATCGCCGTAAGAAGAAACGCCTAAACTATCTTTAGTTCTATTTAAAATGTTTTCTCTATATTTTAACAATTCATAAGCACCACTTGATGTTCTAGCCTGAATACGGCGAATACCTGCAGCAACTGATTCTTCATATTCGATAACAAAAATACCAATATCTTGTGTATTGGAAACATGAGTTCCACCACAGAATTCTTTGGAAATATCGCCAAAGCAAACAACTCTAACGACATCACCATATTTATCATCAAATAACGCTTTAGCGCCAAGCTTTTTAGCTTCTTCAATTGGAAGTTCTTGTGTGGCGCATGGAATAGCTTCAGCAATCCATTGGTTAACCTTCTTTTCAACTTCATTTAATTGTTCTGGAGTAATCTTTGCAAAATGATTGAAGTCGAAATGTGAGTATTGATCATCAACATAAGAACCATGTTGAGCGATATGATCACCTAATACTTCAGTTAAAGCTTGTTGAAGGAGGTGAACTGACGAGTGGTTTCTCATAATTCTTAATCTTCTATTAACATCAACAATGACTTTAACTTTGTCGCCAACTTTAACTTCGCCAAACAACACTTCGACATGATGCAAATGCTGTTTGTTAGGAGCTTTTGTAACACTAGTAACTTTTAACGATAATTCATCATTTTCTATTGTTCCCAAGTCACATACTTGACCGCCCATTTCTGCGTAGAAAGTAGTTTGATCAAGAATAATTTCACCAGAAGATGAGATAGAATCAACTTTAACTCCATTTTCAAATGTCGCAATAACAGTTGCTTCAATTGGTTCCATGTCATAGGTAAATACGCTTGGAACAGTGCAGGACATTAAATCAGGAGATTGCTTGTTCATGCTTTGTAAATCACCACGAGCTTGTCTTGCTCTTTCTTTTTGTTCCGCCATTAATTTGTTAAATCCATTAATATCGACTTTAACACCATTTTCTTCGCATATTTCAATAGTCAATTCTTTAGGAAAACCAAATGTATCGTAAAGTTTAAACATATCATCTGCTGATAAAACATCAACACCTATAATAGCTTTTTTAAGCATTGCTTCGCCATTTGTTAATGTCTTCAAGAATTTAACCTCTTCAGCGTTAACCATTTTCTTAATAAATTCTTTCTTTCCAATTAAATATGGATAATATTCATGCATGATTTCACTAACGATATCGACTAAGGAATACAAGAATGTATGTTCAATACCTAAGACCTTTCCATAACGTTCAGCTCTTCTAAGTAATCTTCTTAAAACATAACCTCTGCCTTCATTAGAGAACATTTCACCATCCGCCAAAGCAAATGTAATTGCACGAATGTGGTCAGCAATAACTCTAAATGCTAATTTATTATCTTCATATTTCTTGCCACACTTATCTTGAACAGCAGAAATAATTGGCCAGAACAAGTCAGTTTCAAAGTTTGTGTCGGTTCCTTGAATGATACAACAAAATCTTTCTAGACCTGCGCCTGTATCAATATTCTTGCTTGGTAATTCTCTGTAATCTTCTCTTTTAACACCTGTAACACAGTTAAATTGTGAGAAAACAATATTCCATATTTCTATATAACGATCATTTTCGATATCATCTTGTAATAATTTAAGTCCAAGATGATTTGGGTCATATTTTTCACCACGATCGTAGAAAATCTCGGTGTCAGGGCCACAAGGACCTTCGCCAATTTCCCAGAAGTTATCTTCAACAGGGACTAAATGTCCTTCAACAATTCCCGCATCCATCCAACATTTTTTAGTTTCTAAATCTGCTGGGTGATATGTGATATACAAATTGTCTTTAGAAAACGCAAACCATTCGTCACTAGTAAGCAATTCAACAGCCCATGGAATAACTTCTTTTCTAAAGTAATCACCAATTGAGAAATTTCCTAACATTTCAAAGAAAGTGTGATGTCTTGCAGTATGTCCAACATTATCAATATCATTAGTTCTTATTGATTTTTGAGCGTTGGTAATTCTTCTGCTTGGCGGTATTTCACTACCATCAAAATATTTTTTAAGCGCAGCAACTCCTGCGTTGATCCAAAGCAACGTTGGGTCATTTTTAGGAATTAAAGAACTTCCTGGTTCAACATGGTGACCTTTACTTTTGAAAAAGTCCAACCACATTTGTCTAATTTGAGTAGATGTCATTTTTTTCATACAAATATCTCCTAATAAAATAGAAAAACGTTCCCTAAGGAACGAATTAATCGCGGTACCATCCTTATTCATTCACTATTGTGAATGCTCTTAATTTTGCTATTTCGTAAGCATAAACGGTGATGATTAGTCACTTTCTTGGGAAATGGCCTGCTTATTTTGTTTAATGCCCTTCACATCAACCGGCACTCGCTTGTAAACAAGATATAAGCTTCTTTTCTTGCTTTAATATATTAACATAGTTTTTAAACAAAACTACATATCAATTTGTTTTTTATTTTTATAAGTGTGTTCAATTAGGCCACCACCTAGGCAAATATTTCCATCATAAAGCACAGCGGCTTGACCAGGAGTCACAGCTTTATACGGTTCATCAAAAATAAGTTCAATCTTATCGTCTTCTAAATAATGAATAGTCACACCTTTATCTTCTTGTCTATATCTGAATTTTGCAAAAATATGTTGGCCTTCTTTAGGAATATCAGTTATAAAATTCAAATTTGTAACAGTGCAGCTATCGCTTAATAAATAATTATTTTCTTCGCCGGATGCAACATATAGGATATTTTTCTTAACATCCTTGTTGACGACAAACCATCCCTTTGCAGCTTCGCCAGAAATGCCGCCAATGCCTAGACCTTTTCTTTGGCCGATTGTGTAATACATTGCGCCATCGTGTTTTCCTAAAACTCTATTAGTTTCAATATCAACAATATCTCCATTAGTAGCAGGTATATAATTCTTTAAAAATTCTCTAAAATTTCGCTCGCCTATAAAACAAACACCAGTAGAATCTTTCTTGTCCATGACGCTAGAAAGTCCTAAATCATGAGCAATTTTCCTAACCTCTTTTTTATCAATATCACCAAGAGGAAATAAAGCATAACATAATTGCTTTTGATTAATCTGACTCAAGAAATATGTTTGGTCCTTGTTTTGATCAAAAGATTTGCATAAATATGCCTTTCCATCATTATCTATTCGTTTTGCGTAATGGCCCATCGCAATCATGTCAAAACCATTTTTAATAGCGAATTGAAGGAACGCATCAAACTTGATGTATTTATTACAGAAAATATCAGGATTAGGTGTTCTTCCACATTCATATTCTCTTATTAAATAAGAGAAAACATCATCCCAATATTCTTTTACAAAATCAATTCTAAGTAATTTTACGCCGAGCATTTCTGCAACTTTAACAGCATCATCATAGTCCTTTTCTTGAGGGCATTGATTATTATTAATTGTCGGATTACCTAAATAGTCATTATTAGCAAGAGCATCCCAGTTACGCATAAAACACGCTGTAACATCATATCCAGCATTTTGTAATAAATATGTCGCGACCGCACTATCAACGCCACCACTTAAACCTACAAGTACTTTCATTATCTTACTATATCCTTGCTATCTAAAATTAAAGTAAAAGGACCATCATTAATAGAATAAACTTTCATATCAGCTCCAAAAACACCTTTTTCAATATGACCAAATTTATTGGTTAATTGTTCATTAAAATAGTCATAAAGAACTGTTGCTTTTTCTGGCCTCATTGCATCAATAAAAGATGGTCTTCTTCCATGAGATGCATCAGCATATAAAGTGAACTGACTAACAGATAAAATTGAGCCATTAATATCACTTAAACAAATATTAGTGTTACCATTTTCATCAGGAAAAACTCGAAGGCCAATAATCTTATCAATCATTTTATCAATGATCTCTTCGTTATCACCTTCGGTAAAACCGACTAATAAGAGAAATCCCCTACTAATTTGCCCTACCATATTATTATCAATGGTAACATTTGCTTCTTTTACACAACTTAATACAACTCTCATAGTTAACATTATAGAGAAAAAATATTATTATTGATATAATCAAAATAGTAATTATGAACTTAAAACCATTAGCATTTAGAGTAAGGCCTAAATCACTTGACGAAGTTGTTGGTCAAGAACATTTAGTAGGTCCAAACGGATTCTTGAGAAAATCATTAGAAAGCCATGTGTTGTTTTCAATTATTTTTTACGGTTCTCCAGGATGTGGAAAAACCACAATTGCAGAAGCTTACGCTGAATCAATGAAGGTTAAATATATCAAATTAAATGCTGTTACATCAAACAAACAGGATTTAGAGAACGCAATTAAAGAATGTCAGCTTTTTGACGAGGCATTCATCATTATGGATGAAGTTCATAGATTAAATAAAGATAAGCAGGATATTTTATTACCTTATATTGAAGATGGAAGCATATATCTTTTAGGTATGACAACTCAAAATCCATATATGGCTATTTATAAAGCCGTTAGATCAAGATGTCACTTACTAGAGGCAAAACCACTTTCCGAAAACGATATTGTCAAAGGATTAAAACGAGCAATTTCCCATAAGGACGGTTTGAATAACAAAATTAAGTTTAATGAAGAAGCATTACACACTATTGCTAAATTAACATCAGGAGATATGAGATATGCTTTAAATTATTTAGAAGTATTGAGCATTTCTAAAACTAAGAAAAACATCGATGTTAAAGATGTAAATGAAATTTTGCAAGTGCCAAACTGGCAAATGGATCAAAATGAAGAAGAACATTATGATTCAGTCAGCGCTTTACAAAAATCAATTAGAGGAAGCGATGTTAACGCTGCATTATATTATCTAGCAAGGCTTTGCATCGTTGGTGATTTGGAAAGCATAAAAAGAAGATTAATAGTTATAGCTTATGAAGATATCGGATTTGGCAATCCTAGCGCTGTTGACAGAGTTCACAATGCAATCGCAGCAGCTGAAGCTGTTGGTTTCCCTGAAGCCGTGATTCCTTTAGGGTTTGCGGTATGTGATTTAGCTTTGTCTCCAAAAACAAAAGCAACATGCAATTCGATACATGCTGCAATGGATTATGCCAAAGAACATCCACTGGATGTAATGGATTATTTAAAATTAACTCCAGTAAACGTAGCTGAAGAAGATAAATATCCATATGATAGACCTGATTTATGGGCAAAGATACAATATCTTCCAGAGATGATAAAAGATATGAAGTTCTACCAACCGCATGAAAATGGTTCTTCATATGAAAAGGCGATGAACGAAAACTACGAGAAACTTTGCAAAATCAAACGTTCATCAGATTTAAGAAATCTTAAGAAGAAATAAAAAAATGTGTCTGAATGAAATGTACCTTTAATCCTGGACAAAAGCAGAAAAAAGGCTCCATAACAGTTAAATAAATATTGTAAAACTATATAAATGTGGATATAATAATTGTATGAAATATTATTCGAGCAAGACTCTTGCTAAGATGCTAGGTGTTACTACTCAAACATTAAGAAACTGGAATAGATCAGGTAAACTAATGCCTAGCTATACCAAGAACAATGGATATAGATATTATTCAGAAGAATCTATTCAAGAATTCTTACAAGTTAAACCTAAAGTTAAAACTAAATTAAGAGTAGTTGGTTATACTCGTGTATCTTCTAATAAACAAAAAGATGATTTAGATAGGCAAATAGAAAATCTATGTTCTGTTATTAGAAGTAAATATAAAGAGTTTGATATTATTTCAGATATTGGTTCTGGTATTAACTATGACAAACCAGGACTTAAAGAGCTTATTAGAAGAATTGATAAGCATGAAGTAGATGTTGTTGTCGTACTATATAAAGATAGACTTCTTAGATATGGTTACGAATTAGTTGAATATTTTGCTAAATTGAACAACGTAGAGATTGTTGTTCTAGACAAAGTTAGCAAATCAAGCGATCAAGAGCTTGTAGAAGATCTCATTCAAATAATTACTGCCTTCTCGTGTAGATTACAAGGTAGAAGACGTAAGAAAACTAAACAAATGCTTGATAACGTTAATAACGACTTAAAAAGCAAATACGAATTAGATTAGATCTTTAAAGACTTTATTAGCAAAATATCCTTCAATTCGAAGGCTACCTACTAAGGAGTCTTTTTATGTATACCTACAAAGTAATGCTTAAACCAAACAATAAGCAGTTAACCAAGATTAAACAAACCGCGAATAAATGTATAGAAGCTCATAATATTGTTTTATCTTATCTAATGACATTTATAGAATCTAAAGAAAAGATTCCGAACGTATTTGAAGTTAGAAGATGGTTTACAGTTATTAAAAAACAAAAAGATGAAGAAATAATAAATAGAAGAGGCAATCTTACTCATAAAGAACAAAGAGATAATCATTTAGATGTTTTGTTTTACGATGTTAGTAATGATGCTTTAAACAAACTGTTAAAGATACATATGCCTCTTTTGTTAAATGGTTTAAGAAGTTATCTAAAATGCCTGTTAGCAAAAGATATAACGACTATAAGAAATCATTTTATGTTGATCCATATAAAATACAATTTACTGATAGACATGTTAAATTAGAAAAAATATCTAACTCATTAAAACAAAATAGATGTGTACTTAATCTAGTAAGACTATCCGAAAGAGATAGAATACCAATCAATGTTAAATACTATAATCCTCGTGTAGTAATAGAAGGTGATAGAGTTTTTATTGTTACTTCAGTAGATGATAACTCCGCTCCTGAGGGGTATTTAAATAAATTAGAAGACAAAGTATTAGGAATTGATGTAAATATCCACTCCACGGATTTAAGTGATGGGAGAAGTTATCAATCTCCTATTAAAACCAAAAAGATTAAAAAGGTAATTAAAAAGGCAAAAGATTACAAAGAAGATGTTCTAAAAAGTTATTACTAGCCCCTAAAGATGATAAAGGTAAATTAATTAAGTCTAATAAGTTTAAATCATTGAATAAGGTGGTCCAAAGTTATAGAAGAAGATTAGTTAATATCTACACTGATTATCACTTTAAGGTAATTAAAGATATATTGATAAAACCCCCTAAAGAAATACATATAGAAGATTTATCAATTAACAATATGAAAAAAGACAAGAAATTATCTCATTCAATACATTTAACTAGTTGGGGTAAGTTCTTTAGAAAATTAGAAGAGAAATGTACATCATTAGGAATCAAATTATTAAAAGTAGATAGATTCTTTCCTTCTAGTAAAACTTGCAATAACTGTGGATATATTAATAATGCATTAACATTAAAAGATAGGGTATTTATCTGCCCTAAATGTGGATATATAGAAAAGCGAGATTATAACGCTGCTAAAAATATTAGAGATTATAAATTTAATTAACTAAAACAAACTAGTACGCCTTCGTTCAAGACGGAATTTACGGAAGTGGAGACACAAAAAAGCCCATGTGGCTAGTGTCGTAGAAACTTCAAGCGAACATGAGCTTGTAGAGTTTTATAAGTTTTGCAGAACGGT
>JAZRZI010000020.1:0-3006 GCA_045601325.1 Bacilli bacterium | reverse complement strand
GAGTATGAAAAATTAGAGAAAAATTCTGCTAAAAAATATGGCCTGAAAAAGGGCTCTATTTTTCGCATATATAACTTGATAAGTGACCAAAATAACGGGAATATATGTGGTGAGGATAGACTCTAATATGGATACAATTATTACAACTATTCCTAAAAGGAATGTCATACCTAAAAAGTTAAGAGTAGTGGCCTATGCTAGAGTTTCTTCTGGTAAAGATACAATGCTCCATTCTTTGGAAGCTCAAAGAGATTATTATTCCTCTTATATTTCAAAGAATTGCAAATGGACATTTTCAGGCATTTATTCTGATGAAGCTATAAGTGGAACCAAAGATGATAGAAAAGGTTTTAATTCACTTCTAAATGATGCAAGGAATGGTGGTATTGATTTAATCATTACTAAGTCAGTATCTAGATTTGCTAGAAATGTCGTGACTTTGCTTAAGACAATAAGGGAATTAACTTCTCTTGGTGTTGATATTTATTTTGAAGAGCAGAACATTCATACACTTTCTAGTGAGGGTGAGTTCTTACTTACAGTTATTGCACTTTATGCTGAAATGGAAGCCAAGTCTGTTAGTGAAAACATGCTATGGAGAATTCAAAAGACATTCCAAGAAGGCAAAGTTTATGCGATGAAAATACTAGGCTACCGATTAAAAGATGGCCATTTAGTGATAAAAGAAGATGAAGCCAAGATTGTTAGATTAATCTACAAGCTCTATTTAGAAGGTTATGGCAAAAACAAGATTGCAGACATTTTAAATGAGCAAGGCTATAAGACTAGACAAAATAACAACTTTGCTCCTGTTAGTGTTCTAGAGATTCTAAAGAACATTATTTATACCGGAGACATTGTTCTTCAAAAGACAATTAGACTTTCTTACTTAAGTAAAAAGAAAAAACTTAATGTTGGAGAACGCGATAGATATTATGTTGAAGATGCTCACGAAGCAATTATTGATAAAGCTACTTTTAATAAAGTTCAACAAGAGCTTGCTAGAAGACAATTAGAACATCCTCAAAAAGATAAAGTTAAGCATACCTTTACAATGATGATTAGGTGTTGCAACTGCGGATGCCATTTCATTCGTAAGAAAAGAAGAGATAAATACATCTGGGTTTGCAGTACTGCTAATGGCCTAGGTAAATCACGCTGTCATATTAAAGGAATTAGTGAAGATATTCTTATTAATTTAGTAACAGAAGTTCTTGGTTTAAAAGAATTTGATGAGCAGATAATGAGATCACTAGTTCAAGAAATAGTTATAAACGAAAACAATGCTGTCACATTTAAGCTTTATGGTGGAGAAGAAATAACTAAAAGTTGGTCTTATCCATCTAGAAAAGAATCCTGGTCCAAGGAAATGAAAGAAAAAGCAAGAATGAGAGGTATTGCAATATATAGGAGGATGACCAATGGCTAATATTAGAGTTATTCCAGCTTCAGTTAATCAGTTTAATCCACTTAACACTAACTTAATTAAAAGAAGAGTGTGTGGGTACGCTAGAGTTTCAACTGATAGAGATGAGCAATTTACATCGTTTCAAGCTCAAAAGGATTATTACGAAAAGTATATAAAGAGTAAACCTGATTGGGAATTTATAGGTCTTTATTCAGATGAAGGCATCACTGGAACCAACATTAAAAATAGAGATGGCTTTAAACAAATGATTGATGACGCACTAGCTGGGAAGATTGATCTAATTGTTACAAAATCAGTCTCAAGATTTGCAAGAAACACCGTAGATACCTTAGTTTTTATAAGGAAATTGAAAGAAGCTGGTGTTGAAATTTATTTTGAAAAAGAAAACATTTATACCTTTGATTCTAAAGGAGAAATGCTTCTAACTTTAATGTCATCGTTGGCCCAAGAAGAATCTAGATCCATTTCAGAAAACGTGACATGGGGCCATAGAAATAACTTTAAAAATGGAAAGGTCTATATTCCTTATGCCCACTTCTTGGGTTATGACAAAGGAGCAGATGGCAAACCAATAATTAATAAGGAAGAAGCCGAGATAGTTAGATTAATTTATTCAAAATTTATTGAAGGTTTAACTGCTTATGAGATTGCTAGATTATTAACTTCAAAACATATAACCTCTCCTGGTGGTAAAGGAAAATGGGCTACAACAACAGTGGAGTCCATCTTAACTAATGAGAAATACAAAGGAGATGCTCTTCTTCAAAAAGGAATCACTGTAAATTTCTTAGAACACAAAAGAAAAATTAATGAAGGTGAAGTGGAGCAGTACTATGTTGAAAATTCACATCCAGCAATCATTGAGAAAAGTGAATGGGATTATGTTCAACTAGAGATGAAAAGAAGAAAAGAAATAGGTAGAGCTTATAGTGCTCATTCTACATTCTCTTGCAGGCTTATCTGCGGTGACTGTGGTGGCTACTTTGGTCCTAAGATTTGGCACAGCAATGATGAATATAAAACTACTATTTGGAGATGCAACAACAAATACAAGAATGATAAGGCTTGCAAAATCCCTCATGTTACATTTGAACAAGTTAAAAATGCATTCATTAAAGTATTCAATCAGCTGAGTATTAATAAGGATTCCATTATCGAATTTATAGAAAAAGAGTGCAAAAACCTCATCATTTTAGAAGATTTAGATAAAGCGATTTCAGAAAAGAAAGCTGAAGTTGATAGCTTATTTGTAGAACTAAAAGAGATGATCGAAATGAACAAATCGACCGAAGAATATGATGTTCTGAAAATTAAATACAGCAACAGTTCTGAAGAGCTTAATGCCATGTGTAAAAATAGAAAAGAACAAGAACAACGCAAGACTGCAATTGACACTTACATTGCTAACTTTAAAAAACTGCCAACAGTTATTGCAGATTGGGATTCAAGAATATGGAATCTCATGATTGATAAAGCAGTGGTCAATAGAAACAAAACAATTACATTCATCTTCAAGAACGGACAACAAATAAATATAAATTTATAAGAAATGGTGCTAGAATAGAGTCAATCTATAA
>JAZRZI010000019.1:0-29349 GCA_045601325.1 Bacilli bacterium | reverse complement strand
ACAGGAACCAAAAAGACTAAGGATTTTGAGGTCCTTAGCCTTGTTTGATTATGTGTTTTGTCCCCAAAGGAATCCTCAGTTATTTTATAAGGTTTTATTATCAAATCCCCATAAATCCCCATTAGAATCCTCAGAGCCTTTTAATATTAATAAATATGTTCAAGCGCGTTAAGAATTGAATCTCTTAAAGCGTTGAATGAAATTGAAGAATAACTTGGAAGAATTTTCAAAGTGTTGCCGCCTTCAAACATGCTTGATAAGTATGAAGAGAATAGGTCTCTAGCACTTATAATATTGCTTCCTGTATTAGCGTTATAAGCTGCAATATTTTGATCTAACATATAGAAGTATTCATAGTCTTCATAAGAGTTACGAAGGTTTTCTAAACGCAATGTAGTAATTGGACCATATACGTTATATCTTGCGCCTGGATACACTAATAAGCCATCATCGTAGCCATGTCCAGGAGCGTCACCATCGGTCCAAACATCTCTAATGCCATTATTAGCTTCATTTTGGTTGTAGTTAACGCAGAAATATAATTGTCCATCAAAACCATAGTAGTAATGCATCCAAGATACCAATCTTTGACCAAGGAGTTTAGTATCTAAGTGCAAACTAGGATATGGTAAGTATGGAAGAATACAACCATAGAACCAAACGTGGTTGAATGTATTGAAATATGTATCTCTTTCACTTGGAACACTAACATGATGGAATGTTGGGCAAGGTGTATCTAAATATGTGTCATTCAAGTAATTAGGATAATAATATGTCTTTTTAATCCAATCACCATTAAGTCTAGCCTTATATTCACCGCCTGTTACTCTTGCGAATTCGCATTCCATTGTGGTAATGTTACGCATATTTCTTAATCCTGCAAGAAGTTCAGGATAATTTGCTAATTTAGATTCGCACGCAGTTTTAGCATTTTTGAAGTTAGTTTGAACAGTCTTAACGTTGTTCCACATTTGCACACTTCTTTGTCCAGCTTCAGAATTAGGATCATCTTGAGGTTGAAGTGGTTCGTCACAAATTGCATACATTGCTTTTTCTAAGAAACATACATGGTTTCCTTTATCCCATTCAGCAATATTCGCATCCACTAAGGCATTCATATAGCCATAAATATCGTCATAGCTAAGATCCGAAGGAATACGATATGTAGTGATTAAATCGTTATAAGCAACATGTTTAACAAATTTTTCAGCAAATGTTGCGTAATTATTACTATTCCAGTCATGGTTATGATCTGGGTTAACGCCTCTATCGAGAATAAAGTTATAGTATTTATTACGCATAGCAGCTGTATAACGTTCTTCGCCTTCGGACAACATCATTTGATCATCCCAAAGTAAAAACATGGAGTTGGAGTGTCTAGAACCATCTAATGTTGCGTTTTTAACAACAACTTCCATAGGAATTTCAATTTGAGCTGAGCCTAAAGTAAGGACACCATAGCCTTGGTAAGTACCACTAGGTTGACCTTTAGGTATTGTACAATTAATCCAAATGCTTTGTTCTTTACCAGAAGCAATGTTATTTTCATTCGCTTCGATAATCTTTGCTTGTGGCACTAAAGCATCAGGATAATAACCTTCGCCTGGCCATCCATTTTTTTCATTTTTCTTCTCAGCGGAAATATCACCATCAACGAATAAGTATTTAGCAATTAAAATTTCAAAGGCATCAGGTGTTAATCTATCACCATTTTGAGTATATAAAGTACCCGCTTTAAAGTTATAAGAAGAGATTGCTTTGTTAGCTTTAATCATTAATTGGCTACTGTCAGTAGCGTTTCTAACATCTTTGAATAATAAAGGTCTACTTGTAGTAATTTCTCTATCGCTAATAGCAGCTTGATCTTGAAGGACATATTCAGTGCTATAAGCTTGCCAAATAGTTGCGTCAGTGACACTGCTTGTAGAAACTAATCCACCATTAAAGAAGACATCATCAATCCACACAGTTTTATCGTTTTTATTAGAGGAATCTAATTCAGTAAATCCAAAACCAATACGAATGATATTTAGTGAGAGATCGAATTCTTTATCACCATAATTAGAGTTTGCAGGTAATTGTGACATATCAAGTTTGAATAAATACCAACCATCACCAATCGGTGTAACATCGAAGTCTTGACGATAACCTTTCCAGTTTGAATCAACAAGCACTAATCTAATTTGTCTTGTCACAAATCCTTCACCAAATAGGAATTTAGCTTCTAACACACCATGATCCATATACATATTTATTCCTTCGCCTTGTGGATTTAAACAAACGAAGTTCTTATTTGAATCAGAAGCTTTATCGGTAAATGTGAGTCTCATAGAGTTAATTGATGTTTTGCTTGATGTGAATCTATGATCGACAAAAACATTAGCTTTTTCCCATCCAGTATCTCTATATAAGTTTTCTAAACCTTGAGTGTAGTCTTCTTGGACAATTTCCAAGTGTTTCATATTATCAATATAAAGTTTTGCCTTATTAACATTTGTGTCTTCAGTATCAAAACCGATGTTAAATCTAACAAAGTTATATCCTTCATCAATTCCTAAATCCGCTAAATTGTATTCAAAGTGATACCAACCATCGCTACCTTGAACGCCACCACTCACATCTTTTACAACATAATTGTCCCAAGTTGCATAAGCACCAAGAGTTAAAGTTGATGGATTCTTAACATTTACTGGTTTGTAATCAAAGACCAATAAACCTCTTGAGAAATCTGAACCAAACGTAGAGACAAATAAGTTATCAGCATCAAGCATAAAGGAAACATACCATTTAGCTTTAGCACTCTTGCCACTCTTACCTGGATATAAAGCAAGGGAATTACGAGATGTCCTACCGTAGGTATTCACATTATCATATTCAGTGAAAACATTTTCCCAGCCAGTATCTTGAAGCAAGTTTTCTAATCCATCATCTGGAGTTTCATAAGCGGAACGAGAATATAAACTCGCATTATAATATGTCATTCCGTCGAGGACGATACTTGCAGTTGCTTTGTTAGCACTTGTGATTCCTTTAGGTCTAACATTAATTCTAATAATATTATTAATACCTTCAAAATTCATATGAGAGAAATCGCATGTAAATAAGTACCAACCATTTTCACCAGAGGCTGATGAATTCATAAGTTGATAGCCTGAATCTTTCCAAGTATTACCAATAACACAGGCTTCTAATCCTCGATTTGAAATATCGCTAGAGAATTTTGCTTTGAATTCCAACACTTTATTTGTGAAATCCACTTTTGAAAGTAATCCCGCATTAACTGCATGTTGAGTATTAAATGAAACATAGTTATTTTCAGTTCCAGCGAAGGTGAGTTTTAAAGAGCGAGAAGATTGATTGCCAAATACGTCATCATCACCAGTAACATAGGTTGTAGATGCATATTTTCCAATTGTGCCAGCATCAATACGCAAGTTTTCTAAACCATCATCTAATGTTTCAAGATTGTAATCCATAGATGCAGAAGTACAATCAAAGTTAATTGTGATGCTATTGACCACAGAGTTGCTTGCCGCTCTTAGTCTAACTCTATTAGGAAGTATTCCTGAGTATGTATAGGTACCACTAACAGTGAAGAGATTATCAACACCATACATAGGAGTGGATAAATCACTAGGTTCGGCGAAATCGTGATAAAGTTCAAGTGAACCGGAAACTAAGCTAACTGTTACAGATTGAATGCCGTGAATTTCTGTTAATGTTTGAATATAACCATTTTGAGCGATTGCAACTTTGCCGCTACCATTGTTCCACGTAACTCCACTACTTGAATCACCTTTAACCCAAAGATTTGTACCTTTAGTGGTTTTAACTTGGCTATCTACTACTGGATTGGTTGAAGAAAGTACCAAGGAATTTTCGGTCACAGCCTTGATCATTGTGTCTTTAAAAATGCTTTTGTTATTAATAGAAGTAATAACCAAAGCACCAAATAATGTAGCAAGAGAAAACGCTACAAACATACGCTTCATTTTATTCATAACAGTCACTTCCATACTAAAAATCATACATTATAATGTAATCAAAGCAAGAAAATTATTTAAACTGGGTTTAATAAATACTAAAATATTATCATGCATTCACTATCCACAAACACACTACTTTTTTGTGCAATAGGTTCACTTGAAAAAGCCATTAAAATATTAAAAGACAATGGCTTCAAAACCTTTGATTTATCTTTATCTTGGTTAGTTGAACAATGTGACACTTTTATAGACAAAGATGATTACAAAGAAAGGGCAAAATCATTTAAAAAGTATGCAGATTCTTTGCAAATGGTCTGCAATCAGTGTCATTCTTTTATGAAACTTCCACACAAAACTTCCACAAAAGAAGAGAATGATTTCAACACTCTTATGGCGAAACGATGTATCGAAGTAGCGGGCATAATGAATTGCCCAAACATTGTCATGCATCCACTCAGTGATTATTCATTTGATGAAAATGTAAAATGGTTTAGAAAATTTTCAAAAATCGCCAAAGAAAACAATGTGAACATCGCAATTGAAAACATGCCAACAGGTATTTATAGCGATCACGACAGCATTAATAAATTACTAAAAACAATCAATAGAAAAAACGTTGGTCTTTGTTTAGACATAGGCCACGCAGAAATAAGAAAGACTCCATCATCTTCATCAGTAGAAATCATTGGTAAATGCCATAAATATCTACTATGCTTGCATATCGATGATAACGACAAAGTAGATGATTCGCATTTACTCCCTGGAGATGGAGAAATAGATTTTAAAGCCATTATGGAGTGTCTTGGTAAAAATGGTTATCAAGGAGATTTAACTATGGAAGCCGATAATTACTTTTGGCCACAAAAAATGGAAGAGAGGATTAACCTCCTTCCATCTCTACTTTCCATTGGCGAGGAATTATTAGCTATGCTAAATGCCAACTTCACAGTATAAATAATTTGTAGAAACGTTATCAAAATAATCGTAAGCTTCAATGCTAATTTTGAAATTATCACCACTAGGCAAATCGTAAGCTTCTATATCAAAACTATAGTTATGACTTTCGTGTTCCCATTTATAATAATGAGAAACAAAATCGTATTCTTTTTTAGCATCACCTAATACTATTACTTTGTAATGTTCACAATAATTATAGTCGATTACATCAGGGAATTTTACATTGAGACCAGAGCTTGTTTTTCTTGCAGAAGCACAAGTGGTATCTTCCCAATTTAGGCCGTCTTTTTGATACAATTTTTGCGCCCAAGATTTATCTTTGAACCTATCGTTTGTGTAAATAAATTGGTCTTTAGTTACTCCGTTAGGAATGTTCCATTCTAATCCGAGATGGTCCATAACTTTTGGATCAGTAGTAGTAAAGTATCTATTTAATGTTGTGCTACCATCTTCATTAACTTCCACGATATGGAAATGAGGAGTTCTATTAAAATTCTCCGCTACTGGACCCACTAATAAATCCTTGCCACTACCAAGACGGTCAATATTATAAAAGTCAGTGTATTGATCCATCGTTGCAGATCTAGAAACATGTCTAGAATAACAAGATGAACCTAAATTAATAGTTGTAAAATCTACTTGATTAATTGTTCTTTCATTAACGCCAGAAAAATGGGTGTCACCAGTAAATTCAATTACTTGAGGTAAATCTTTAAACAAATCAACAATATCATTTGTGTAAGATGAACCACCTTGACCAAATGTATAAGTAATACCTTTTAAAGCATAATGGTTACTAACAAATATAGGGCCACCAGCTTTAACAGATGGAAGTTTTTTAATTTCTTTAACCCAAGATTTTAATTCATCTATTTCAGGATAAGAAAGCGACCCACTAGGGTTAGAGCCAGAAATGGATAAAAATGGTATTCCGTTAATAACTTTATAATAATTTGCACCTGTCCCACTACTTTGTTCCGGTATTTCAATTTTAGATTCGCGTTTTAGACATTTTGTTTGAATTTTAGCGTACTTTTTGAAGTAATATACAGCTTTTTTATCAACCATTTCTTTATTGTCATACCACTCATGGTTTCCCATGGTGTAAACAAATTCAGGATATAAACTTTCATCTTTACCATATACATCTTCAAGTATGTTTTCGAAGTATTTGTAATAGTCAGAATTAGCGTTGTTAACTAAGTCACCAGAAATCATAATGACATCAACGTTTTGTTCTTTACATGCAAGAAGATGTTGTCTTAAATAAGCAGCAGAAAATGCAGTATTACCATTATTACTATTTGTGGTTAATTGATTGTCTGCGAATACAGCAATTTTTGTGTACCTAAAGGAAAACTTGGAGTTGCATCCTAAGGTCATCAAAGAAGAACAAGATAAAAGGAAAAAGCTTAAAGATTTAAATTTCATCATTAGACTATGTCCACGTATCCACTACCAGTGGTCCAAATACCTCTAAAATAAATTAAATCAACATAAGAATCAGGTGCTGGTTTATCAGCAAGCTTAGTTAATTGAGACAAATTAAACGTTACTCTGAAATAACCATCATCAAGGAATGTGACAGAAACACCATTGTATGTGTTTCCAAGGTTTCCATTTCCATAAATTTCAAACATTCCCCAATATTGATTCCAACCTTGTCCAAGCATCATACTAACCTTAGTATCACTACCACTTGTGAATTTAAAATCCAAAGAGATAGATTCGGAAATTGCAACAGTAGGGTTTAGATTAGTAGAGAAATCTGAACCTGCAGTAAATGTTTTTCCTCTTATAACACTACCACCACCACTTGGTTCAATATCAATACGGCCATTGACATCAGACCAGATACCTCTTATATAAACTAAATCAATATATGAATCTGGAGCAACGCCGCCATCAGTTTTATTTAATTTAGACAAATCAAAAACTAAACGATAATAACCATCATCAAGAGCAGAGATAGTAACTCCTTCGTACGAGTTAGAGAAAGTGCCGTTTGCTTTTACTTTGTAATATCCAAAATATTTATCCCATCCTTGGCCTAACATAATGTTTATTTCATTGCCACTAATAAACTTAATATCGATAGTAATTTTTCCAGTTAATAACTTTTGAGAAATAGTTTTTGAGAAATCTGTATTAGCATTAAACACGTCACCGCGATCTTGAGGTTCAGGTTGATCACCATTTCCATTGACTAAATCTATACCTGCAAACAAAGCATTCATTTCATAACCATTGATTGAGTCAGTTCTGGTTGATTTCATCTTTATTTGTAAGTATTTAATGTTGTTTTTGCTAGTAATATTGAATAAAGAAGATAAATTCCAAGAGAAATCATGCCATTGGCCATCTGCAGTTAAAGTCTTTTGATATTCGGTACCGAAATCAGTTTTCCATGAACCATTGCCATCAACAAGAGTAATACCAACTTTAATATCATCAGTACTTAAAGCCTTTGCTTTGAATTGTAATGTAGGAATAGCATTAGTAGCATTATTTAACGAGACATAGTTATCTGCACCTGCATTAGTTTTATCTTTTCTAATAACATAACCAACAGTAGCGCCGGCATTATAGGAGGCAAGACCTTTATAGTAAGCTTCATAAGATGAAGAACCACCATCATATGTATCAAATACATTTATACGAGTTGAGATATCTGTATAAGACATGCTCATACCATAGTCGACACCCCAAACTGAGCATCCTTCAGTAGGCTCAGTAGCAGTTAATGTATTTAAACTAGGATTATCAAAGAAGTCATACGCTTGAACTGTAACCGAAGTAATTTCGCCTGAAGGCAAGTCACTCAATGTGTAATAATAGTTAGTTGGATTATCAAAACATTTATAGTAATCACTAACAACAGCATAAGTTTTTGATGTATTAGCGTTAACTGTAATCCTATAGTGTTCAGTTGATAAATATTGAATTGTATCTGGGAACCTAACAGTCATGAGACCATCTTTAACTTCATATTTAATAGTTGCTTCATTTGCCCAACTTACGCCATCAGCGCCATATAATTCTTGAGCAGAACTTGTGTTTTCAAAACGTGCGTTAGTATATTTGAAAGAGCTCTTAGAAACATTATGTGGAATATTCCAAGTAATACCTACCTTTTTAGCATTTGCAGGGTTTTCATTGGAAAAATAGCGGTCAATTTTAGTGCTATATGTATTCATTGTGTCCATCATTTGGATGGTTGGAGTGTATTCAAATTTGAAGTTTGCTAATCCTGTTAAGATGTCTTTTGCAGCACCTGCAGTGGTCTTTTCAAGATTGTAGAAGTGTTCATCTCCAGTCATTGTTGCAGATTTAGTAATTGTTCTTGAATATGAAGAAGAACCTATATTAATGGATGTAAAGTCAACTTGGTTGATTGTTCTTTCGTTAACACCTGGGTAATGAGTATCACCAGTAAACACTATTGCAGTTGGATAATCCTTTAATAAGTTCTCAAGTACATATGAGTAAGAACCTGCGCCTTCACCAAAAGTAAATGTAGTAGTTAAAGGATAGTGATAGCTGACATAGATTGGTCCACCAGCTTTAACGCTATCTAAATTTGCGATTTCGCCTAACCAAGAGCTGATTTCTGCTTCCAGTTGAGATCCAATTTTTCCAGTAGAATTTTCGCCAGAAACTACTAAGAATGGAACTCCATTTACTACTTTGTAGTAAGTTGGAACAGTAACTGAACTATCAAGATAATATGGAACAGCAGATTTCTTCACCAAATATGGAGAGTCGATGTTTGCATATTTATTGAACATGCTAACAGAACAAGCTGTTTCGTGTTCATCAATATCCCACCATTCATGGTTACCCATGTTCCAAATTATTTCAGGATACTTAGAAGAATCTTTACCATAAACGCTTTCAAAAATACGTTGATAGTGTTGGTAGTAATATTCGATTGCATTATTAGTTATGTCACCGGCCATAAAGATTACATCAACGTTGTTTTGCTTACAAAGATTGAAATGATCTCTTAATGCTAAGTGTGCATTGGCAACAGAGCCCAAGTTTTCTTTAGCAACAACTGTCCCACCTTCAGTAACTTGAGTTTCATTACAAAGTTGGATATCCGCAAAAACAGCGGTTTTAAGAATAGGCTCTTCAACCTCTGCAACCGTACATGTATATTTAATTGATAAAGATTTTAAATAGGTTGAACTACTGACATTGTTAATTTCAAAAAAATTAGCATTTTTCTCTAAAACTACGTCAAAAGTCTTGTTTTCTTGACCATTTGTATCTAATAAATCAGTGGTTTCATTTAAGTTATCAGCAGTGCAACCAGCAGAAATCTTAAATGCACCATAAGAAGCAACAACATGGATTTCACTGATTCCACTAATCATTGTTTCATTACCAAATGTAGCGCCAGAATTCAATTTAATAACTGAACTAGAAGCAACTTCAGATTTGTCTGAATCAAATACAAAACTAATAGCGTTTCCATTAGAAGTATTGAATGATGCTTTTCCAAGTGATAATTCATTAGAAGAAACACTTCTATTAACCTCTAAGGAATAATTTGTGTTGTTTGCACAGCTAAAATTGAGTTTATTTTTGTTTGCGAAAAACGCAACTGAACCAACCACTAATGCGGCAGCAACAGTTGTTAAAAAATATTTTTTATTCATATAGGTCACCTTAATTAAATGCGGAGTTCTGTATTTGGATCAAAGATATGAACTTTATCTTTTTTAATTTTTAGATTAATTGTTTCACCGGCATTCAAGATCTTTTCAGTTTGAACTTTACTTAAAATATCTTTCCCACCGAAATCAAAGTGTAAGAAGTATTGGTCTCCTAACAATTCAGAAAGTTTAATCTCAACTTTCATACCGTCAGGATCTCTGTTTGAACATTCGACCAAGTCTTCAGGTCTCACACCAAGGATGATGTCATGGTCTCCTCCATGAGCAATAGAATCAAAGCTAGTAATAAGAGCATTCTTCTTTTCCACTAACTCATCGTATTTTTGATTAAATTCATCAATTTCTTTTTGAGGGTGACGATGCTTCATGAAATCATTTTTTTCGGCTGCTAATCTTTCAAGGTAATCAGATAATGAACGAGTTTCAATAGAAAGTTGCTCGCGATAAAAAACATCATGGCGTTGAATTTGTTCTTCGCTTAAAGTAAATGTTTCGCCGTTAGCAAAAGTAATTGTGCCCGCGTGATATGTTCCTCTAATTAAATTCATTGCAGGGCTTCCAATAAAGGATGCAACGAATAAGTTTGCAGGGTTACGATAGATTTCAATTGGGGTTCCAATTTGTTGAACATATCCTAACTTCATAACAACGATACGGTCTGCCATTGTCATAGCTTCTGTTTGGTCGTGTGTAACATAAATAGTTGTAGCCTTTAATTTCTTGTGTAAACGAATGATTTCACTTCTCATTTGAACACGTAATTTTGCGTCCAAGTTACTTAAAGGTTCGTCCATTAAGAAGATTCTTGCGTTTCTAACAATAGCTCTACCTAATGCAACACGTTGTCTTTGACCACCAGATAATTCTTTTGGTTTCTTTGGAAGTTGATCCTCGATTTCCAGAATTCTAGCTGCATCACGTACACGATCATCAATTAATTTTTTAGGTAAATGAACGTATTCGGTTTTAATAAGTGAAGGATTAGTTTTTAGCTCTTGAATTTTGTCTTCATTAGCTTTAATTTTTCCTTCTAAATCTTCATACTCAAAAGTACCCATTTTGAGATTTGCTAATTTTTTATGATTTTCAATATTTCTCTTTTCGAGTTCTTTAATTAATTTAGTATCTACTACTTTCTTGTTATATGGAAACTTACGAACTTTTAATGCAAATGACAAATTTTTATAAATTGTCATATTCGGATATAAAGCATAGTTTTGGAAAACCATTGCGATATCTCTATCCTTAGATAATAAATCGTTAGCGTATTCACCATTGATGTATAATTCACCACCGCTGATATCCTCTAAACCAGCAATCATTCTAAGTGTTGTTGATTTACCACATCCAGATGGACCAACAAAAACCACAAATTCATTCTTTTGAACAACTAAATTAAAGTTATGAACAGCATGAAATTTGTTGTCGTAAACTTTGTTGATATTTCTTAAGACAACATATTGATTGTCATAAGGACCTGGTTTGGATTTGTCCTTAAAAGCTTCTGAGAATCCTTCATCATTTCTATAAGCCATAGTATTTACCTCTCTATTTTTTGTGAAAAAATATATTTAATACTAAGTATTATTATATTTAACAAACACAAAATTCTACATTTACAATATAATTCCAAAAAAAGAAAAAATCAATTAATTATTTAACTGGGTTTAATAAATATTCTTTTATCTTTAATAAATAAAGCGCATAATGTATATATAAAAATATAGACTTTATGAAAATTTATTTGATTGACCCAAACAAAAAATGGTGCAAAGCAAATTTGCATTGTCACACTAATTTTTCAGATGGATATTTTTCACCTGGAGAAATCAAAAAACACTACATGGAACAAGGATATAGCATTATCGCTTATAGCGATCATGAAGTCATATATGATCATTCGGATTTAACTGACGAAAGCTTTGTTGCGTTAACATCAACAGAATATTCCATAAATTGTGCTTGTGGGAAGACAATTCACCTATGTCTTTTTTCTAAAGATCCTCACAACACATTCCAGGTTGCAGCGGGAGAAAAAAACTTCAATCATTCGGATTTGGAAAGGCATAAAAAATTTGGAAAAGGTGAATTGCAATTTGATGGATACAATAGAAAATTCACTCAAGAAAGCATTCAAGAAACAATAGATAGAGCAAATAGAGCTGGCTGGTTAGTACAATTCAATCATCCAAACTGGTCATTAAATACAAGAGAAGACTACATAAATTTAAAAGGCTTATGGAGTTTAGAAGTATTAAATTATTTAACTGAAATCGAAACAGGTGCAGAATATTGCATTAACATTTATGATGATATGCTTAGGCATGGTCAAAAGTTGCTATGCACAATGGGTGATGATAACCATAATTTTAACGGCTCGTTTGAGGGTTCTTTTGGTGGATTTAACTATATAGGTGTTGATGAATTAAATTATGAAAATGTTTATAACGCTATGAAAGATGGAACAATTTATTGTTCCAGTGGCCCAATTATAAAATCGATATATATCGATACTGATGAATGGAAAATTTATGTTGAATGTTCTGAGGCTGAAGACATTATTTTTACTGGTTATGGAAGAGCATTTAGACATTATTATGGAAACAATTTAACTAAAGCAGATTTTAAAATTTTTGGTGGCGAAAAATACTTTAGAATAACAATAAAAGATAAATTTGGAAAGGTAGCGCATACACATGCGTATTTTTTAGAGGATTACGGATATGATGAATTATAAAGATCCAAAACTTTCTATTCCTGAAAGAGTAGAAGATTTGTTATCGAGAATGACAATTGATGAAAAATTAGAACAAATGCATTGCTATGGATGTGTCTATAGCGAAGAAGAAACATTAGAATTCATCAAAAAAGGTGAAAATAGAATTCACTCAGAGTTTTATTCATTCCGTGGGCCAACAATTAAACAACTAAACGCAATTCAAAGATTCTGTGTTGAACAAACTAGATTAGGCATCCCATGCTATATTTCGACAGAGTGTGTCCATGGCGCGCCAGTCCCTTACGCAACAATATTTCCAACAAACGGTTGTTTAGCAGCTACATTTGATTTGGACTTAGCAAGTAGAGTGGCTCACGTAGAAGGTAGAGAACTTAAAACTATGGGTTACAACAGAGTCTATTCTCCTAATGTTGACTTGTTAAGAGATGCTAGATGGGGTAGATCCGGTGAAGATTATGGTGAAGATCCATATTTATGTGGCCAATTCGGTGCAGCAAATGTTAAAGGTTTGCAAGCCGAAGGTATTGAAGCCACTATTAAGCACTATATAGCGTATTCAACACCTGAAGGTGGTCTTAATATGGGTACCGCCCATTTAGGCGAAAGAGAAATCAGAGAATATTTCTTGCCTCCGTTTGCGGAATGCATTAAAGCTGGTGCAATGGGTGTTATGAACTGCTATAACGAAATCGATGGCATTCCTGGTGGTATCAATCCACTTTGGATGACAAAAGTTTTACGTGAAGAATTAAGATTTGAAGGTGACCTTATCACTGACTATGGCCTAACAGGCATATGCTGGCATCATCATCAAATGGTCAATAGAAGTGAATATGTTCTAGGAAAAGCATTCTTAGATGCAAATATCGATATTGAAGCATGCGGAAGAGATGCATACGGAGATAAGATGAAAGAAATGGTTGAAAAAGGTGAAGTTGATGAAACTTTACTAGACCGTTCTGTAAGAAGAGTTTTAACTAACAAATTCAAACTTGGTTTATTTGAAAATCCATATGTTGATGAATCAATTAATGAGTTTGATATCATCTCAAAAGAAACGCGTGACTTAACATATGAAGTTGAAGCAAAAGGTGCTGTTTTGTTGAAAAATAATGGCGTTTTACCATTCAAAACAAAGAAGAACATCCTTTTAGTGGGTCCAAACTCATTGCTTGCTCAACTAGGTGGAATCGTATATTACCCGTTTGCAGAGAATGGCAAAAACAAAGATACATGCGCAGCTTCATTAGCAATCAAACCAAGCGAAGCGTTCGCAAAGAAATTTGGTGAATCAAATGTTAAAATTTTACCTTGTTGTAATTTCTTAAGTATTCAAGAAGAACAACTTAAAGAGGCTGTTGAATTAGCTAATTCTTGGGCAGACGTCATCCTATTTGCTGGTGGCAACAACGCACAAGGATATTCAGGCGGAGAAAACGGTGGCGCTAATAACCCAATTAATCTTCCTGATGCATGTACTTCTAATGAAGGATATGACACAGATGATATCGGTATCTGTCATTCACAAAAAGTTGTTTTCGAAGCTTTAAGAAAGACAAAGGCTGACATGGTTTTCTTAGTTTATGAAGGCAAACCTTGCTCATTGACTAATGAACTTCCAGATATCGATGCTTTATTATATTGCTTCGGTGTTGGAATGGATGGCAATAGAGCTATTGCAGATATTTTAGCAGGTGATATTGTTCCTTCAGGAAAACTTACATTTACAATTCCTAGAAGTGTTGGTCAAATACCAGTTTATTACAATAGAAAACCTTTAAGAGGCGTTTATGATCGTTCTGGTTCAATAGATCACGCTGGTCAAGACTATGTCTTTGCAGACAAAACTCCACTATTCACCTTTGGTGATGGTTTATCATACACAACTTTTGAATATAGTGATTTAAAGATTAACAAAGTTAATAATGAAGAATATAAAGTCACAGTTAAAGTTAAAAACACAGGTGAATACGACGCTGATGAAAGCGTTCTTGTCTACACAGGAAGCTTATCTAACTTTATGGTCACACCATGCATTA
This sequence comes from Bacilli bacterium, assembly GCA_045601325.1. Classification (GTDB taxonomy): domain Bacteria; phylum Bacillota_I; class Bacilli_A; order RFN20; family CAG-826; genus JAZRZI01. The sequence goes on along the minus strand of JAZRZI010000019.1, from coordinate 14,945 downwards.
AAAAACTTAGAAAATTCAAACGTATTCATTTAAATAAAGGCGAAGAAAAAGAAGTCGAATTTACATTGACTAAAGAAGACTGGAAATACATCGGAGTCAATATGAAACCATGCTTACCATTAGGAAACGTCAAAGTAATGGTTAAAGATATGGAAATAATCTTCAATATTAATGATTAATTATGAGTAGAAAAATTGTTATCGATACAGGTTGCTTATATCGTTATGGAGACGATTACAAAGTATTAGAAGTCATTAAAAAAGCTGGCTTCAAATATTTTGATATGACTTTATTTTGGAAAGGCACCACAGAACATATAGGCCTTGGGGATGACTATTTAGAAAACGCTAAAAGGCTAAAAGAATACGCAGACAAGTTAGGCTTAAAATGCGTACAATCTCATGCGTTCTTTTCAAATAACAAAGCAGATTGTGTTGAAATAATTAAAAAAGATATGAGAATTGCTAGTGTTTTAGGGGCAAAAGATATCGTAGTTCATCCAATGGCGAGAGAATCTTTTGAAGAAAACATCGCGTTCTTTAAAAACTTCATTCCACTAGCGCATGAATTAAATATCAACATATGCGTAGAAAACATTTGGAACTTTTTAGATGATGGACCTCATAAAATGTGCACTACAACCCCAGATGAATTTGTTAAATTCTTAGATGCTCTTAATGATAATCATGTATATGCATGTTTAGATATTGGACATGCTGAAATGGTAGGATTTGGAACATCAGTAGAAATGGTAAATAAGTTAGGTAAAAGATTAAAAGCATTACATATTCACGATAACGATTGTAAGCATGACTCACATCAAATGCCTTTCACTCATTTAATTCATTTCGGAAAATTATTAGATGCATTAAAAGCGAATAACTATAAAGGTAACATCACATTCGAAGTTGAAACATGTTACAACAAGGGTTGGGATATGACTCAATGTTTACCATTTGAACTCATTCCAGCGTTTTTAAAATTAGAATTAGAGATAGGCAAGTACTTCGTTTCCTATCTAGATACAAATGAGGAACTTTTATGAAAAAAAGAAGATTCTTATTGTTAACGTTAATATCCACTATGTTTATGGTGGGATGTAAAAATACAGAGCCAAAAGTAGATAAAATAGTCACTATCAAAGTCATAAATGGAACCGGAGGTGGAGATTATAAATATGGGGATTTAGTCACCATTACTGCTGACCAACTAGAAAATAAAGACTTTGACCATTGGGAAAGTCGAGAGCAATATGTGAGCAAAGGTAATCCATATATTTTTACCGCCAAGAAGAATGCGACATATACAGCTATATTCTCAAGAAAAAAAGTTCAACTAGATGTTGTTAATGGAACAGGTTCTGGCAAATATGAAATTGGTTCTCAAGTCACTGTTAAAGCATTCGTCTTAGATAAATTGAAGTTTACCGGATGGACAATTAACGATGAATTAGTATCTTCTTTCTTCGAATATAAATTTGTAATCGAGGAAAACACCACCATCTCTGCGATTTACGAAACAATGTTAGAAAACTCTGATGATGATAAATTGCCAGGACATGAACAAGCAACTTTAATGAATGGCTCAAAAGGATTTGAAGACAAAAAGTTCGCAATTGTTGAAGACTGGTATAACTCAGGAAAGTCACTATATTTTGAAGTTAAAAGATTAGAAAACAATGTTATGAACATGGGTGAAACAGTAAGGTTTTCATTGTTAGGCAATAACTATAACCCAGGCGTTTATGATCCAAAAATGAATTGGAATAGACTAACTGAACACTATTTAATTGATTTCAAAAAAATGACTTGTTACGAAAACAACACAACTGACAATGTCGCTGAAGTTCAAGATTTAAATGATGGTTGGTATTCATTCACCATTCCATTAAATGCATTTTCATTAAATATACAAGAATATGCATTTGGAACAGAGTTAGAAACATTAAGATTAATTTACTTCGATAACGTTAAAAGAGGTTTTAAAATAGATCACTTATCTGTGAAATAATGAGATATTAAAAACTGTGGCTTGAAACAGCAAAAAACAGTCAAAACTGTAAAAATATAGAGACAAGTACACAGCGCGTAAATTATAACCCGGGGAAAAGAAAAGTGTTCTCTAGTTGATTCCGGGTATGACTAGATAATACGGGGTTTTATATGAGAAAAAGAAAGATTGTTTTGCTAAGTAGTATCGCTGTTAGCTTGTCCTCAATTGTCCTTTTCGCTATTAATCAAAAAGGAAACCTATTTGCGTCAAACGCGGATGCATGTAGCCATGTTGGTTACCATTATGGGGCTAAAGCTCCAACAGCCACAGCATCAGGTTGGCAAGAGTATTGGATTTGTTGTAAATGCCACGAAGCCTTTTTAACAATGCCAAGTGGAAGCTTTACCGACCAAGCTGCCTCTCTTATGGTAGGTGGAGAACCTGATTCATCCCACATTGCTTATTTACCAGCAGGTGCAATTATGGCGCCTTATACCTCAACAGTGGTTAAAGACCATGATAAAGATTTTAAGATTCTAACTTTAACAGACATTCAATTGCATGATGGTCAACCATGTGATGCAGATTTAGCAATTTTAGATGAAACATTTAATGCTGCTAACCCAGATATGGTTGTCTTCCTTGGAGACTTATTGAATGACCACAATATTTATAAATCAGTGGTGAATTACGCAAGAGTTATTGAAAAAATTGATAGTTGGGGAGTCCCATGGGCACCTATATTCGGTAACCACGACTATGAAGATTATCAAACTGCATATCAATCACAAAAGACTACAACTCATTTCGATTTAATAAATGCATTCAAGTCAGCTTCAAACTGTATTTTTAAAGAAGGCCCAGAATCAGTAACTGGCTCATCTAACTACATGATTAATATTGTTGATGATGAAACAAATAAACCTGTTCAATCACTCATCATGTTAGATTCACGTCTAGCAGGTGTTAGTGATACACATGGTCAATTCTATAAAGATTGTTCCAATTATGCGAAAACATTAAACGACGGTAATTATGTTGAAACAATTGTTTGTACACACGTGCCACTACCTGAATATGGTGAAGCATATGAATATATGCAATCCGTAGATTATAGTAATGTAACAGGCACTGTTGGAAGAAATCCTTGCGATTTAGCAACAGGTTCACACACCGTGTTTTCCGCAATTCAAGAATATGGCAACTGCCACAACGTTATTTGTGGTCACGATCATGAAAATGCATATTGGACAATGCAAGATGGTGTTAGACTTGCATACTCTATGAAATCATCATATGGTGATGGACACAATAACCCAGCTGTTTTAGGTGGCGCGATGTTTACTGTTTCTTCTGGCATGGCAGATTTAGAATATGTCCACGCAAAAGAAGGATATGTAATCGATAACGATTTAGCGGTCATTATTGAACACTTACCACACTGGAGATACTCAGGTGCTAAGCTCAAATTTGATATCGAATTTTTATCAGAAACAAACTCTGGCATTGGCAAAATGTCATTAATGGGAACAAATATCTTACGTTATAGTGTTGCCGAAAACGAACAGGTTGGTATGTGGAATAGATTAACTGGTAGAGTTGATTTCAATGGAAATAGAACTACTGATATCGGTTCATTATCTCTTATTGAAGGAAATAAATATGAATACACAATGGATGTTACAGACATTCCATTAAATACAGCGGGTGGAGAAGTCGCTAACGGAGAAGAAACACTTAGAATGCTTTACTTTAATAATTTCTCATCCACTAACAAAGTTAAAGTTTCTAACTTCCGTTATGAATTTGAAAACATCACTGAAACAGATCAATATGATTTAGCTAACGCAACAATCAGCAGTATCAGTGATCAATTCTATAACTTTGGTCAATTTGTTAGACCAGCTGTGACAGTCAAAGCTGGTTCAACAACATTAAAAGCAATTGATGATATCCTTGTCACTTATTCTAACAACAGACAAATTGGACAAGCTTCATTAACAGTTCAACCTTCTGGAAAAGGTGCTCATCGTTATAAAGGTTCTAAGACAGTAACATTTAACATCGTTACAAACCCTGATGCTGATACAGTTCCAGGACACGAAAACGCAAAATTAGTCGACACATCTGTCGGTTATGAAAATGAAAAAGACTTCGTGTTATTAAATGACTGGTATAACTCTGGAAAATCTTTGTATTTCGAAGCAAAACGCTTACAAAACGGCGCTGCTAAATCCGGTGAAACATTTAAATTCTCACTATTAGGTAAAAACTCAAACCCAGGTCACAGAGAACCTGAAACAAGCAACTGGAATAGATTGACAGCAATGTACACAGTAGATTTATCTACACATACAGTTAAAAATGGAAGTGGACCAGCTATTGGAACAGTTACTGACTTAGGAGATAACTGGTATAGCTATTCCATTCCACTAAATGCATTCATCCTCAACAGCGAAGAAGGTGCAATGGGTAATGCAAACGAAACCTTAGCGCTCATCTACATCGATAACGTTACAAGAAGTTTCAAATTAGATAACCTTTCTGTTAAGTAAATCCAAATTAAAACCAACGATAATCAATCTCGCTGGTTTTTCTTTTATTTTTGTAAAACAAACGCTCTTGCGGATAATCCTTTAAGTGTGACCTTTAGAATTCCATTAGTTAATGAATAAGGCACATTCATATTTTTTGGATATAAGAGATTAATATCTTTAACGTTGTATTTATTCAAATCAATTTCTATAATTTGTTCTTCGTTTAGCATATTGAAGATGGTGAGAACAATCTTTTGTTCATCCATCAAACCATGAACAACATTAGGTTTAAAGAATCTAGTAATTCCATTAGGGAAGATAGGAAGGGCAACTTTTCTAAATTCATTTAATTCTTTAGTGAGATTAACGCCTTCTTTGACTAATTCTAATTGATATGGAGTTAATTTATTTAAATCACTAGCGAGAGTTAATCTTCCTAGTAAAGCATTAGTCATATTGAAGATAACAATCTCATCGGTAATTTCAATCTTCTTAGTGTCATTGCAAACAGGATATGACCATATTCCGGCTTGTTCTGGTAAGCATGCAGTAGCAATACTTCCTGAGATGTATGGATAGAAATAATAGTTCTCTAAATCAGAAGTAGAAACTAATTGAGTGTCCTTTAATAAACCATAATCCAAACGTTGACCACCACTAGCACAATTTTCAATTGTTAAGTTAGGGTGAGAAGCTTGTAACTTTTTCACCAATTCAACAACTTTTCTATTTTGTAAGAGCAATCCAACACCTAAGAATTTATCCTCATCGTCATTTCCAGGGCCCAAATCGAGGTTGTAATCGATTTTTATGTAATCTAGGGAGTATTTATCCACTGCGTCATTAATCTTGCTGTAGGCCCATAAAAATGCATCTTTATTACATAAGTTCAAACAATATCTAGAGTTTCTTAGGATGCGTTTACCATTGATATGCATAAAGAATTCTTCTGGCATATCTTTTAATTCGGGACAAAGCATACCGATATTTTCTATTTCAAACCAAAGACCAGTTTTAAGACCTTTGCTTCTCATATAATCGAATAATCCTCTTAAACCTCCACTTGGGAAATTAGTAGAATATTCTTTGTATTCACCTATGTAGTTTGTCCATCCGCTTTTCTCAAAGAACCATCCAGCATCCACGACAAATGTATCCACACCAACTTCGCTAGATACATCAATTAAAGGCCTTAATAGTTCTTCACTAGATCTATCCCAGGTGCAATGCATGAAATCGTTATATATAACAGGTTGAGTTTTGTAATCGATGTGGTTCTTATTAATCAAATGTCTTCTAAGTTTGGTGATTTCTTGAACAGAACCTTCAAAATCATTTGATAAGACAATAGAAGCAGGAATAGAAATAAATGTTTCATCAGGTTTTAAGGATAAACACCATTGGTTATCCACCATTTCAGGACCTGAAATAGATAAATAATATGTGTTTGCGTTATCTCCTAATTCAATATGCCAAGAACCATTGTTCTCTACTTGAGCGAGCAACATTTGATTTTTTCTAATGTTTCTAACACCAATCATTGGTAAGTATTCTTTTGTGGACCAGCTACCTGTGTTATTTAAAACGAACTTTTTCATGGTTAATTTGTCGTTCGCATTAAATATGTTCGCATCGATGAAAGACTCTTCTTTCCATTGAGCTTCTGTGTGCCAAGAGTTAGAGGCATATAAAACATTCATGTCCCAATATGTTGGGTTACTATCTTGTCCTAATCCATGTAGATAGAAGGAAGAAACGTACTCTAAATGAATATCATTATTAGAAATATTCTTAACTATGTTATAGATTGATAATCCACATGTATTTTCATAAATAACAAAATGAGTTTCTACTTGAAGATATTCATCTTCGCTAACAACGATTAATTCATTATCGTTAACACTATGCCTTACGTATTTAGCAAGTTTACCATATGGAGTGTTACATTGCTTTGAACAGTGGCTACCCAAGTGATTAGTTTCACTGGTTTCTATTTCCACGAATGTAGATGCCTTATTAATAAAATTATTAGCATTACCAAAATATGTTAAACGAAGTGTACCTTCGTTATTTAAATCAAACTCGAGCTTAATATGTTTATTACCAAAAGAAATAAAACTCATAATGCAATCTCAAACTTTCTTTGTCCTAATCATTATAACTATTTAGAATCCTTTAAGAAATAAAATATACATTGAACTGAAAATAGTATCATAATTAGTATTATGAAATTTTTTAATCAACATCAGCATACTTCATATTCTCATGATTCAAACACTACACCTAAAGAATACATTGAATACTATATGAATTTAGGAATAGAAAATATCGTTTTCACCGACCATTATGATTTGGATTTAGATATGCGTGGTGACAATATGATTTTTGATATTGATAAGAGAGATGAAGAACTAAATTCTTTAAAACAAGAATACAAAAATATTCATATAATGTCAGGAATAGAAATCGGGTATGAAAAAAGATTATTTAATCAATATCTAGAAGAATTGAATAATCATGATTTTGATTTAGTTATCATGAGTGTGCATTTCTTAAATGGCTTAGATTACTACAAAGCTGAAATATTAAAAAACAAAGATATAAACCAAGTGATGAATAATTATTTTGATTCCATGTTAGATGGTGTCACTAATTTCCCCAGGTACGATATCTTAGGCCATATAGACTATGGATTTAGAACCGCCCTTAAGGTGGACCAAAATCAAAAAATTCAAAACTATGGAGATAAACTAGTAGAAATATTCAAGGCGTTAATCAAAAGAGACAAAGTATTAGAAATAAACACAAAGGTCCAAGAAAGAATTGGCGATGATAATCACACAAAATATTTATTGGATTTATATAAAAAATCAGGTGGAATCAATATCACATTAACAAGTGATGGTCATAGCGTGGAAAGAGCGTTCTCAAGTTTTAATAAATATATGAAGATGATAAAAGAGGCTGGGTTTGACCACTTAAATTACTTTATAGACGGAAAAAGATATAACTACTATTTATGAAAAAAGTCGCTTTAAATTAAGCGGCTTTTAATTTCTTCTCTTTGCGTTTTTTAATTGCTTTCTTAACGAGGTTTTGAACGATAACCTGTGTACTAACTAAGACTATTTCTACCACTAAAACAACTAAGTTGATTGGATCGAATTTTTCCACGAAAGCTAGGCTCGCATTCAAGTCGACACCAACAATGAACTTCGCTAATGCCATATAAAGCAAATGGAATATCAATATCATTAATGAGTTCTTGCCTAAAAATGTGAAACAGAACCCCGCTGGTTTAACCTTGTTGATTAGTTTTGCTAAAACCATCGCATAATAACTACAAACAATCGAATACAATACGGTGAATGGAATTTCGACAATTCCAAGAATCTTTGTCATATTGCCAGAACCTGAAATTTGTCCTGCTCTAGGGAATAAGATTCCTAATCCAACGCACACAATCATGGCAATCAAACCATTGATCCAAATATTGCGTTTGTGTTTATAAGTTTCAACTATAAACCAGCCTTTTTTCTTGAATAACGTTCCCAATAACATAATTGAGGCATATCCACCAGCGTTTTCTAAACCCCAAGGTAATTTTAAATTTAAGAAGTTCAACGCCATTGTGATAGCAACAAGAACAATAATTGTATAGACAAGGTTTCTATCATTTTTCATCGATCTATCCACTACTAAGTAGTAAACAAGATAAGCAGTAAACATATGTAACACAAACCAGCTAGGTTCAAACGCTCTTGCGATACCTTCGTATGTTCCAATAGTTGGGAGACCAACAATAGAAGATAAAGGTTCGCTTAGCCAGAAGCCACCAAAGCTCTTAACTAATAACAAAGCAGCATCGCCGATAGCAGTGCCGCCATTTTTAAAACTTGTTATTACTGCGTATGCGCATGAGAGCACGAGCATAATAGACAAGCACACAAGTAATGGAATAAGAATTTGTCTCGCACGCTTTCTAATTCTTTGATTGTATAAACTGCATTTTCCTTTGAATGTTTCAGGGATTTCAGTATTTATATGATTGTTATATCCAGAGATGAAGAAAAAGAAGGGAATAACAAAACCTAAAAAGGCTCTTAAGATTATATCTGCAGTTTCAGTAACTGGAACGGTGTGACAAAATAACACCGCTAACATGCATAAGCCTTTTGCTATATCTTGAACAGGACTTCTCTTTTTCATAAATGCTACGATAATTATATTAATGTCGAAATAAAATAAAAGACTTGAAATATTTAAAAATCTTTTATTCTAAAGAATAATAGTTGTAAAAATTTTAATGTTATTCTTCTATAGTGAAATTTTTATAGCTCGGGTCGACCTCACAAAGCTCTTGGAAACCATCGATTTCAACAATATCGAACTTGGAACAATTTCTAATTTCAATCTGGAATTCATCCTTATAGAAATCGAACATACACATCTCATAGAAGACTTGTTTTCCTTCTTTTGTTTCGAAGATTTTTGGCAAATAATATCTGATTTTTTTAGAATCGGTTTTGTCCCAATAAGATATTCCAAAAGATTGCCACACGTTTGTTCCGCCTTTCTTATAATCTTTAGCGATACCATCAACATTTCTGTAACACCAGTCATCAGTTTCAATGACTCTTGTTCCAAGATAGTTGGAGCAATAATGGTATTTAGAAATAATGTTAGGGTTGCTAACAACAAAATCAGCTTCACAGATATAACAGTTATCTAATTTTTCAATAACTTTCATTAAACTTGAAATGTTATTTGTGACATTGTAGTCATCGTTATCTACAAGATGAATGTTTGGATACTTTTCTAATAGCTCATCAAAGCATTCTTTCTTATATCCACGAACTAAGTAGATGTCATCAATGCCTTTAGAGAGCAATGCATCAAGGAGTGTGTCAATAATTCTCTTACCATTGACCTTTACAAGTGGTTTAGGTGTCTTTAAAGTGACAGGCACCATTCTTGAGCCAAATCCTGCCGCGACAATAATAGCTCTATTTACTTCATATGGCTTTAATGCTAATAAGCCTTTCTCGGTAATGACGTACTTCTTTCTGTTTAAAGAAACATAACCTTTTAATAATGATTGCTCAAAAGCTTTTGTTAATGTTTCAACAGACATTAATAAGGTATTTGCAAGGATTCTTGTATCAAAAACAATACCTTTTTCATCGACAATATATTTTAATAATTCAAATTCTGGTCTAGTAAGCGCCTTACCAATATCGGAATCTTTTTCTAAATATTCGCTATATCGTTTAGCCATAAGGTACCAGTTATATAAAGAGTCACCCATAACCGCGCCACAAGCTTCTCTATATAAAGCCCATACGAACCAGTAATAAGCGATGATTGCAGAGTATGCAAAATAATGGTAGCGAAGTTGCTCACTATAAGATTCTTCCAAATATTGTTTGATGAATCTTTCTGCATCTTCGAATGAATACATAGCATCGACTATATAATAACCAACATCAATACCTGGATCGCCAAGACCAGCATACTCCCAATCAATTAAAATTGGTTCTTTATCTGTGAACATCCAGTTGTGTCTATATGTATCGCCATGGCACATACAAGGTTCAACACCATCACATTTTGTGTTTTCATAAATCTTAAGAATTCTTTCTTTCAATTTGTCAAAATCAGGCATTGTGATACGTGTTTTTGCTCTAATTTGTTTTTCTATTTCTAAAGCTTCTTCAACCGGTTGGAAGGACCAATCAATGTTTTTAGGAGATAAGGAATGGAGTTTTCTTAACGTAGTAGCGACAACTTCAGAATCTTCAAGAGATTCATAATCAGGTTCTCTAAAGTTATCTACAAATGTAGATATCTTCCAACCTTCCTTATCATTTAAGATTAAGAAAGTAGTATCGAAACCATTTTCTCTAGCAAACTTTAAGGCAAGTTTTTCGTGTTTTCTATTAACGATTGAATCAGTGCCTTCGCCAGGTTGACGATATACGTATCTTTTACCATCTATTGAAAAAATAAATGAAGTGTTGGTTAATCCTTCAAAAATGGGTCTAAATCCAGTGACATCTTCTTCTCTGCAATTAAAATAATCACATATGTTATCTAAAATAATCGATTCAGTGTTACCGACATATTTATAGTCAAACGCTCTAAGTTCTTCGACTGTATCAAATTCAAATATCACATTATCTGGATATTCTTTGATGAACATGCTAGGCAATTCGTCAATGTGATCAGCAACAAGCTTTTCCCAGAACGCTCCATCGTAATCACCACTATCATAGAATTGCTTAACTAATGAAATAAAAGCATCGGAGAATTCTTTGTTCCAAAAAGAATGGCCTAATAAGATTTGCCCACTAGATAAACCTTTTTCAAGTTTAATAATTTCATTCTTTTTAGAAACTAAAGCGTACATTTCCTTAGTTTTTTCACTGGTTTTGATAGAGGCATAAAATGTTTGATATTCATATTGATTAAAAGGATTATTAACAAAGTAATCATCGCAAGAACATATATATGAATTGTTTAAAATCTTTCTCGCTAAGAATATAGATTCGATATTATTTTTCTTATTAAATTCAGTGTTAATAATGATATTTACATTATATTTATCGATTAAATAGAAGAACGTTTCTTTCTTATAACCTAACACTAAAGTGATATCTTTAATGCCTGCTTCTTGAAGTTGTCTTATTTGTCTTTCAATTAAAACTTCACCTTTCACTTTGAATAAACCTTTTGGTTGTTCTAAAGATAAAGGAACAAATCTAGAAGAAGGACCTGCCGCTAAAATAATAGCGTTATTAACTTTATATGGCTCTAAAGCCTTTAATCCTTTTTGGGTGATTCCTTCATCATCCACAAGTTTATGTTCAACAAATGATTTAACTATAGACGAGATCGTTCCTAGTGAAATATTTGTTTCGTTAGCAATATCTCTGTAAGAGCATTTTCCATGCTTTAAAAAATAATGCAATATCTCGAATTCGTTCTTTGTCATAAATTAATCCTCACATTTACTATAAAATATTTTTAAGTAAATAAAAACACAAATGTTCAGTTTCTTATATACATTATTGTTTTTTGAACAAAATCACACTATTATTAAGGCACGAGGTCGTAATTATGAATATTTATCACGGTAAAATTTTAACTGTAAATAAAAATGATGAAGTGTTTGACTATTTAGTTGAACATGATGGTAAAGTTGTGTTCGTTGGAAATGAACTTCCAGAAGAATACAAAGACAAAGAAACCATCGAGCTAGGTGAAAAAGTTATTTGTCCTTCTTTTGTAGATACACACCAACACTTTGCATCCCTATCAACATTTAATGCTGGTCTAAACGTTATGGATGCTTCAAGCAACGAAGAAATTCTTTCTATGTTAAAAGAGTTTGTAGGAAAGACCAAAGCTAAAACTGTTATTGGTTTTGGTGCTTCTCCATACTCAGTAAAAGAAGGCAGATTGGTTTCTAAAGACGAACTTGATTCTGTCAGCAAAGAAAGAGAAATTTTTATCGCAAAATATGATGGCCACGCTTGTATTATTAACTCTAGATTATTAAAGAAATTAAATAAAAAACTTTGTAATTTACGTGGATATCACCCAGATACAGGTGAAATGAATCAAGAAGCATTCTTCGCAGTCAGCGATTATATTTCTGGTTCTTTATCATTAAAGGCTTTAATTAAAAATATGCAAAGCTGTGTTGATTTCCACGCCACTAAAGGTATCAGCATGATCCACACAGTCAGTGGTATTGGTTTCCCAATGAACATTGATATTACTTTAGAAAAGATATTCGCTAAATCTCTTAAGAATAATTTCCAATTAAGAGTATTCCCACAATCAATGAATGTCAAAGTTGCCAAAAAGAGAAACTTACCACGTATTGGTGGATGTTTCGAATGCGCACTTGATGGTTGCTTTGGAAGCCATGATGCATCATTAAATAAACCATATGTCGATGAAATTGCTGGTGATGGTGTTTTATATTATAGCGATGAAAAAGTGATTGAATTCTGTAAGAAAGCAAATAGAATGGGACTTCAAATTGAACTCCACGCAATTGGTGATAAAGCATTTAATCAAGCAACACGTGCTATTAAAGCAGCCTTAGATGATTTCCCAAGAGCAGACCATAGACATGGCATTATCCATGATTGCTTGCCAACAGAAGAAGGCATCAAGATTTGCAGCGAATATCATATTCAAATGCCAGTGCAATCTGCATTTATCGATTGGAAGCAAGAACCAAATGATTATCTTGAATCAATATTAGGAAAAGATAGATTAGACGCTCTTAACCCAATTAAGACATTTAATGATAATGGAATAGTTGTTGCTTTTGGTAGTGATGGCCCATGTACATCACCTGATCCAATCGTATGGATTGATAGAGCAGTCAACAATGAAAACCTTTCTCAAAGAGTTTCTGTTAAAGACGCATTAAGAATGTCCACATTCAATGGAGCGTTTATCACATTCGATGATAAAGAAAGAGGTTCTCTTGAAGTTGGAAAAGTTGCAGACTTTGTGATATTGAATCAAAACATTTACGAAGTACCAACTAGTGAAATTAAAAATACTAAGGTTGAACAACTATATTTAAAAGGACGGCCATATAGGAGTTGCAAAGAAAGTGCTTTGAAAACAGTGTTTAGAGGTATTAATTCTAGAAGAAAATATTAATTTAGTAATATTGCAATATTAATGCATAATGCATCTCTTTTAGTGTGATGTCTTATTTTTGTTTGTGTATTCCATTAAAAATTGAAATTAATGACATTAGATAATCTGGTTATTATTTATCACTCTTCAGTGATTTGACAATAACAAAAATTAAAAAAGGATAGGCCCAACCTATCCAGTTTTTTACTTATGTAAATATATTAATTTACCATCATTTATCCTTGATTCTTCCGCGGCAAACGCCATCAAGTGGCTTTCGATAGAAGATTCTAGGGAAGTTGACATTGATCCTTCACCACATAAAGTTTTATAGAATGCTTTAAGCATTGCAGGGTCACCACCACCATGGCCACCCATAATATCAGGTATTTCAGTAAATTTCATCACTTGCTCAGGATCACCAAATGGTTTAACAATCACTTCTTTGCGTTCTTCATCCATAATTATTTCACCAATTGTTCCATGGAATTTATAAATACGTCCAGGACTACCAGTAAATCCAGTCATACACAAGTTAGCGGTCACGCCATTTTCAAATGTCATAATTGTCTCTTGATGGTCCACTACGTTATTGTCGCATTTGAACACACATCTACCGTATTGATTAGATTCATAAGCCTTAATGAGTTTTTCTTCTGTTAACGGCAAATTTGTACACACGACATTTTGTGGCCACATAGTTTCAGGTGAACCACATGTCTTCCATTGTTTAACATAAATGTTTTTAGCGCTGTAAGGGCATGAATCAAGGTATTTACATGTCTGGCATCTATCCGAGGCTCCTAGAGGCTGATTTTCACCTTTAAAATAAGATAAGGCGCCCATAGAAGAGATACATTTGCATCTAGAACCTGCAAACCATTGTAATAAATCCATATCATGGCAACATTTTGCTAGAATCATTGGAGATGTTTCATTGCTATTCCTCCAGTTGCCTCTAACAAATGAATGAGCGATATGCCAGTGCGCAACTTGTTCAATCGCGTATATATCTAATAATGTTCCGATTGTGCCTTGTTCAATTAACTTTGAAACATGCAAATATACAGGCGCGTATCTAAGGACATGACATACGACAACCTTACCACCATATTTCTTTTGAGCTTCTAAAAGTTCATAGCATTCTTCTTTTTTTGGAGTGATAGGTTTTTCTAATATGATGTCATAGCCAAGTTCTAAGGCTTTCACTGCGTGACGAACATGGTCCTGATCTTGAGTGGCAATTACCATTAAGTCCGCTCTTTTTTCTTTAAAGAATTCTTTTTCATCTAAAAAACAATTCTCAGGTTTAACACCATATTTATTTTGGGCTAAATCAAGTCTAACTTGTCTAAAATCACAACCCGCAACAACCTTATAGTAAGGTAATGGTTCCATGAAACGTGCGAAAGTGTCTAAACCACGACTTCCACATCCTAATATAGCTACAGTAAATACTTTATCTTCCATAAAATAAACCTCTTTATATCATACAAATTATATAACGTAATTTCTTAAAAGAAAGTAATGTAATGAAACATAACACAAAGCAATAAAAAAGAGGCAAACATTACATGTTCACCTCTTAATAGTCACTCTAAGAATTAGGGTACTCTTCATTCCTATGGGGGTACCCTTTTTTTATATCCCCATTAGAATGAATAGTTTTGACACGTGATAATCATCAAATTAAAAATCCCTTAGAATATTGTTGTCAAGACAAATTCAGAAGGGAGGCTATTCAAATGA
>JAZRZI010000018.1:0-11117 GCA_045601325.1 Bacilli bacterium | reverse complement strand
CACAATTACTTGCAATGTGTTTTTTAATTTTGAGCTGATTAGACACCTTGAATTTGAAATTAAGGAGAATTTTCATGGACAAAACTAGACTAATTGATTTTATTGAGAATTCATTTTTATTAAAATAGTAATAATTTAATGAATATTTTTTAACATAGTGAGAAATTGTTGTATCAAAATATGAGGTTAGTTTAGCATGCAACTTCTCCTGATCAAAATATAGATACAAATCAGATTGGGGGACTTCATATATTAAAGGTATGCTGCTTTCAAATATGGAACGAGGTGTCGAAAAAATAGCCCTATTTACTATATTTATGCGTGTCGATATAGAAAATAGTTGGAATGCACTGATAATTAATGAAAAAGAATATAACATATTTAACATTAACTAATGCCTCCTGTAACACAATAGTCAGCGAAGCTGCAATCACCTATGAATTGATTTGTTTCTAAATATTTAATGTTCCAAGAGAAGTTTCTTTTTGACGGGCCAAAGCCTTTAATATTTATTGTAAAATTTGTTTTAATTATTGTTTCATAATAATTTAAAGGTAAATATAAATAATGAGTAGCTAAATAACCCTGTTGAGGAAACTTCGACATTAATAAAGTTTTAGGGTCCACATACATTGTTTCTTTATATGAAAAAATACACCATTTGTCTTTGTAGGTTATCTCTAATGCAATGCTGACACTTTTTTCATTTGCCTTTTTTAATCCAGAAAAGCAGAACGGAGGATTAATAATCATAAGTTGAGCGCTTTCGTATGTTGGATTAATAATTGGCTCATAAAGAAAATTAAATTGATCGATATTTAAACGATAATAAGAATCCTCAACTATGTTTCCAACATTCTCTGAAAATATATATTGTTCTTTGCTGACAACAACTTTATTGACCTCAAGCTTAAAAACTGTTCCTGTGTATTCATTAACATCCCCTTTTGTAGGATTTAAAGTACCTTCTATACATGGGTAACACCAAAATGGTAAGGTGTAAATTTCTTCATCATTTCTTTGCACATAGAATTCCAATAAAACACCTGTTTTAGGCAAGTATCCACCAAAAGGAATAATCGCATGAATGGTTGGTTTGACACCAAGTTCCACCCCAAAAGGATAGCTGGTAAAAGTTTTATATACTGTGAAACCATCATCCCTATATAATCTAAATCCACAAACAACAGACTTATTTTTTAAAGTTCCAGTTGTATAAAAATTAATATCCAGTGAAACATTTTCACTATTAACAACAAACGGACCTGCGAAATCACTATTAAATTTAATTGCAGGTGGGTTTGTAGCAGCTGTTGAGCAACACGCGAAGCCAAAAAGTGACACAAGCAGAGAAGAAAGGATAAAGCGTCTACGCATTTTCATATTCCCTCAGAAAGCTCATCATTGCCTTTCTTTTGTACCTATAAAAGGAACTTTTTGAGTATATATCTATCCACCAATAGGGATATTCTTCATAGAAGAACTCATTATTAATAAAGAGCTTATCTATTCCGTTTAAACGATCAAAGCAATTATTAACCTTATTGACAAAATCACTATATTTATTATTTATTGTTTTTTCTAAATAAGATTTCTTGCGTGCGAACACATACATGAGAGCGATTGTCGAAACTTTCTTATTTAAAGACCTAAAAGATTGATTAGAAGTCATAGTTGTACCCCCTAATTACTTTCAGTATCTTTTTTCTTTGCTTTTTTTCAAAAATATTTTTTTATTAATAATATTAATACTTTTTTAAAAAACAAAAAAAGAGATCTCTTGAAAAAGATCCCTTTAAAAATAGAAATAAATGCTTTATGTTATTTCTTTAAAGCTTGGAAAACACCAACAGCACATGCAACAGTTGCACCAACCATTGGGTTATTACCCATACCAACGTAGCCCATCATTTCGACGTGTGCTGGAACTGAGGAAGAACCTGCGAATTGTGCATCACCATGCATTCTGCCCATAGAGTCTGTTAAACCATAGGAAGCTGGACCTGCTGCCATATTATCTGGGTGAAGTGTACGACCTGTACCACCACCAGAAGCGACAGAGAAGTATTTAACGCCATGTTCATAACACCATTTGTGATAAATACCAGCAACTAAATGTTGGAATCTAGTTGGGTTTGTAGAGTTACCTGTAATAGAAACACCAACTTTTTCCATTTTCATAATTGCAACGCCTTCGCCTGCATCATTTGTACCAAAGCAGCGGATTGCGCTTCTTGGACCATCAGAGAATTTAACTTCTCTAACAATTTCAACTGATTCATCAGCAAAATTATATTTTGTTTCACAATAAGTGAAACCATTAATTCTGGAGATAATGTAAGCAGCATCTTTGCCTAAACCATTAAGAATAACTCTTAAAGGAACATTACGTGCTTTGTTAGCATTAAGAGCAATCTTAATTGCACCTTCAGCAGCTGCGAAAGATTCGTGACCTGCTAAGAATGCGAAACATGTAACTGAGTCATTAAGTAACATACCTGCTAAGTTACCATGACCAATACCAACTAAACGGTTGCTAGCAACTGAGCCAGGAACACAGAATGCTTGTAAGCCTTCGCCGATTGCTTGAGCAGCAGCTTCAGCTGTTTCAACATTACGTTTCAAAGCGATTGCACAGCCTAATACGTATGCCCATTTAGCATCTTCGAAACAAATTGGTTGTGTTTCTTCAGTAATTTTATATGGATCTAAACCGAATGAAGCACAGTATGCTTTGCATTCTTCTAAATCTTTAAATCCATTTGCTTTTAAGCAAGCTTCAACGCCAGCTTGACGTCTTTCATAGTTTTCAATATTTAAATATGACATAGCTTACTCCTTTCTTGGGTCGATAGTTTTGACAGCGTCAGAGAAACGACCATATTGACCAATAGCTTTTTCATAAGCTTCTTTTGGATCAGTACCACTTCTAATAGCTTTCATCATCTTACCTAAGTTAACAAATTGATAACCAATGACTTCGTTATTAGCATCTAAGCCAATCTTGAGAACATAACCATCTGTCATTTCAAGATAACGAACACCTTTAGCACGTGTGCCAAACATTGTACCGATTTGGCTACGGACAACGCCGCCTAAATCTTCAAGAGTGGAACCAACTGGTAAACCATTCTCAGAGAAAGCTGTTTGGCTACGTCCATAAGCTAGTTGCTTAAAGATTTCTCTCATTGCTACGTTAATAGCATCACAGACCAAGTCTGTATTTAAGGCTTCAAGAATTGTTTTGCCTTGCAAAATTTCTGCTGCCATAGCTGCAGAGTGTGTCATGCCTGAACAACCTAATGTTTCGACAAGAGCTTCTTCGATAATACCGTTTTTGACGTTGAGAGTGAGTTTGCAACAACCTTGTTGTGGTGCACACCAACCAATACCATGGGATAAACCAGAGATTTGTGTTACTTCTTTAACTGGGACCCATTGACCTTCTTCAGGAATTGGTGCTGGACCATGGTCGCATCCTTTACGGACTACACATCTGCCTTCAACATCTTGTGTGTAAAATACATTACCCATAAAATATCTCCTTTTTTGTACGAATAAAACTATTGCACAAAGTAAAGCATTTTTCAATGATTAGTATTTTTTTATAATAAAAATATCTAAGGATTTTCAATTTCCTATAGAAAAATCATGCGAAATAATTATAATAAAAAACATGATAGTTTTAGCTGGTGCAAGTGCTTCTGGAAAAACAGAAGCCGCAAAAATGTTAGCAAAGAAGTATGGAATTACCAAAGTAATTACCACTACAACACGTCCTATGCGTGCTGGAGAAACAAACGAAAAAGATTACTTCTTTGTAACAAAGGAAAAATTCGAGCAAATGATAAAAGAAGGAAAGTTTGTCGAATACACAATTTATAATGGCTACTACTATGGCTCCACAAAAGACCAAATTGCAGAAAATAAATGCGTTGTCATTGATCCGTATGGTTTAAAAGCATATACAGAATTATCCGACAAAAATATCGTTACTTTCTTCCTTGAACTATCCGAAGAAGAAAGACATAAGCGCATGATTGAAAGAGGAGATGACCCACAATTAGTCAAAAAAAGAATTCTCCACGATAGAGCGGCCTTTACAAAAGATAAACTTGTTAAAGTTGATTATCATATCGAGTCAAAAAAATATACAATCGAAGAAACTGCAATGTTAATTCATAGATTGTATAAATGCAAATTAGGAAAGAACTAATCTATTAGATATTTATATTTATATAAAGTTTTAGGATTTAAGCAAACGGTGCATAAGTATCCGTTTTCTTTTTGCAAATATCTCAAAACATAGTTATCTGAGAGAAATGCAGAAAAATCATTTTCGTACGGAAAAACCATTTCAACTTTCTTCCAAGACTTTGATAAAGAATCACAAATGAACTTTATTACATCATCTATATCATCATCTTTCATTGAGGCAAACATTTCGTTTTCTTTTGGAAGAAACGAAGGGTTTTGAGACAATAAGTCAAATTTGTTCAAAATATAGATCGAAGGAACATCAATTACCCCTATGTCATGAAGGACTTTATTAGTAGATTCAATTTGATATTTATAGTTAGGATTAGAAATATCCACGACATGCACAAGTAAATCAGCTTCTTTTATTTCTTCTAGAGTTGACCTAAATGATTTGACCAAGCAAATAGGAAGTTCGCCGACAAAACCAACAGTGTCTGTAATAAGGAAATTAGGATATTTGTAAGAATTAATTAAACGCGTTGATGTTTGCAACGTTGCGAATAATTTATTTTCAGCGAGAACCGCTTTATCATTTCCTTTTTTCGCATATTCTTGGAGCTTATTTAAAAGTGTGGACTTACCAACATTTGTATATCCTACTAACGCAACTTTAGGACAAGACGATGATAGCCTTGATGATCTCATTGTGCGACGTGATGATTTGATTTCTTCAAGTTCTCGTGATTTAAAAAGGATTACACCATCGACTTTACGTCTATCAAGTTCGATTTTCTTTTCGCCTTCACCTTTATTATGGCCACTTCCAGAAGTGACTTGAGAGTATGAAGCTTTATTATTTACAAGGTGTGTTTTAAGATATTCAAGTTTAGCAATGTCTACTTGTAATTTTGCTTCCTTAGTTTTTGCGTTTTGTTCAAAAATTCTAAGTATGACAAAAGTTCGATCTAAAACATCAATATCAAGGATTTTTTCAAGGTTCTTTTGTTGAACTCCTGTTAAGTCAAAATTGCATACAACAAAATCTATTTGTTCACCATTTTCCTTTGAATTCTTGATAAAATCCTTTATTTCATATACTTTGCCAATTCCAATGTAGGTAGCTTTGTTTGGAAATTCCACATTTTGGCTAAATGAAGAAATAGGCGATATTCCTGCAGTGTTAAGCAAGGAACAAAACTCAATTAAAGAATCAGTGTTATCATCTAAAAATGTATTATTGATAATTACCGCATTAATAAGACTATTTTCTTCCATTGATATCTCCTAAAACATGATATGCATCAGCGATAATGGATTCATTAAAAGAATACATAGGATAATCATAATACTTAGGCCAACCTTTGATTCTTAAAAATCCTCTTGGCTTACAATAAGCAAGATTTCCAATTGTGTTGCAAACAACTTCACACGTTGGAAGAGCCCCACAAATTACGCTATTAAAAATTAACCTCACAAAGAAATTAGCGATAGCTTTAAATACCTTATTATAATTTCTATAAATATTTGTAGCAGCTATGCCTGGTTCAGACAAAGCAAACTTTATATTTGGGTTCTTATTTGACAAGGCGAAAAACATAAAAGCATTAGTAACACCTAATTTGCTAAGGTTGTATTGTTTCATTCTTCTAAGCTTGAAATTGTACAAATGTTTAGATTTGTATCTAGAAATGAAAGATGCTAGAGAACCTTCGAAAATTATTTTTCTATAAACCTCAGAGCATTCTAAGAAAGGAGTAAGCCTATACATTAAATAAATAAGACTGATATAGTTCACGCCATATGTGGAAAGAACAACATTGTAATAAGTAGATTTCTTATTTGGCTTAAAAATTCCAGCGTTTAACACCAATGCGTAAAAATCTTGATGACGTGATGTCAATTCGCTAACAAAATTATCAATGCTTTCTAAATTTGATTGATCGTACTTTATAAAAGAAATTTCAGCGTTAGCATGCCTTTTTAATAATTCCTCTTTAGCGTAATTAGCTTTAGCTTCGTTTCTACACGCCATAACGATAGAAGCATTTTTGTATAACAAAATATCACAAATAGCGAATCCAATCCCACTATTCGCACCAGTTACGACAACCTTTTTGCCAGTCATGTCGCCCAATTTATTATCTATATAGTTTTGATATTTCTTTTTCATAGTTAAATTATATTAACTATTCTTCATTTTGAAAATTATTATCAGTGACAATTACTTTTTCAACAGTGAATTCTTCTGCTTCGATGACCTCAAAAGTGTAATGAAAGAAATTGAACTTATCGCCAACTTTACCAAAGTCATCAAGGATTTCTTGGCAAAGACCACCAACTGTTGAATAATCAGTTTCAAATTCATCCTCAAAACCAATCAATTCAAAGAAGTCATCAATATTCATGCTTCCATCAATTAGCCACTTACCTTCTGCTAGTTCTTTTGATTCTTCTTTTATTTCATCCATTTCATCAAAGATATCACCGACAACTTCTTCTAATAAGTCTTCCATAGTGATAATACCTTCTGTGCCACCATATTCATCCACTACAACCGCAATATGAATCTTAGATTCTTTAAACTCTTGGAGCATATCTAAAACTTGGTGGTTTCTAGGCACGAAAATAGGTTTATAGCATAATTCCTTTAGATTTATCTTTTCGCCTTTCAAACGAGCCTTTAAAAGGTCTTTTAAGGCAACAACACCGATGATATTATCAATAGTTTCTTCGTAAACAGGAATTCTAGAATGAATGTATATATCATTTTCTTTTAATATTTCTTTGATATCGTCTTCCACATCAATAGCAAAGACATCAACACGTGGAGTCATAACTTCAAATGCTTCGATATCATTTAAATCAATCGCACTTCTAACCAAATCAGCTTCGCCTTCTTCAAGCATGCCTTCTTCTTCAATCGTGTCCACCATTTCAGTAAGGACATCTTCATCGATTTTATCTTCTTCAATGGATTTCTTTTTAAATAATTTTGAAATAACGACGAATAGTTTGCTAATAGGCCAAACAAATATAAACGTTAAGTACTTAAAGAAAGTAACTGGATAAGCAAAAGCAATTGCAAATCTATATACAAATCTCTTTCCAATAGCTTTAGGAATAAATTCGCAAAACACAATGACAAGCACAGTGAAAATAATTGCTGAAATTGTTGCGCCTAAATCAGGATTGCTAGAGTTTGAGGCTATGCCGATTAATGTAACAATAGAGGAAGCAACAATATTGACTACATTATTGCCAAATAAGATTGAAGAAATGGAAAACTCATAATCACTAGCGAGTTTATAAGCTACTTTAGCGCGTCTATGACCATTTTCCGCATCTCTAGATAATTTATCTTTGTCAACTGCACCATAAACTAAATCAGCGCAAGAGAAAAATGCACTAAACACACAACATATACCAACAATAAGAAAATACCACCATTCCATATTAGATATTTCCTTTCTTGCGGTTAGAAGGTTCCGCAATATCGCTGACTAACTCTTCCAGCACATCTTCCATAGTAACCATGCCGACTACCTTGTTAGAAGAATTTTTGACCAAAGCTAAATGAGTATGGTTCTTCTTAAAACCATTAAACAAATCATCAATCATAATGGATGTAGGAACAAAATAAGGTTTTTGTAAAATTTTTCTTATACTGACATTTGGATTTCTTTCTATAGCTTTGAAATAAGTTTTAACGTTTAAAACGCCGATAAAATTATCGAATTGTCTATCATAAATAGGGATACGAGAATACCTAGTTGTAATCAATATGCCTTTCAAAGATTCATGATCAATATCTCTAATATCAAGAGCAAATATTTTTTCTTTTGGGGTTAGTACTTCTTTGACATTCGTATCAACAAAATCTAATGCGGATTGAATGATTTCATTTTGTTCTTCTTCTATAATTCCTTCGTCTGTAACTTTATCAACAACATTTTCGAAATCTTCTTCATCAAATTCAGTTTCTTTTTTAACTTTAAAAATCTTTTCTAAAAGTTTAACAAAGAGCTCGAAAAGTAATGTTATTGGGTAAAGAACTAACATAAAAAAATATGTTGGATATACAAATACATATGAAAGAGTATCGGGTATTGCTTTAGCAATAGTCTTAGGAAAAGTGTCACCTAAAATGTATACTAAAAAGGTCATCGCGATTGATGATATAAGAGATATTGTTGAATCAGTCATATCAGAGCTCTTAAAAATATTTAAGAATAAAATTGTAGAAACAGTTGATATGACAATTGCCATTATATTATTTCCGATTAATACAGTAGTTAATGCTCTATCAAATCGGTTACAAACTTTAACTAAAAGCTTAGCGGTTTTACTACCCTCATCAGCTTTGACTTGAATTTTGAAACGATTACAACATGCAAGTGCAGTTTCAGCAGCAGAGAAGAAAAAACTTCCTATAACACATAATCCAATTAACAGCCACGATATAGGCACATCCATTCGATGACCACTCTCCCTTCGTTATTCGAGTAATGATATTAACATATATTGGATTTTTAATCAAATATAGCAATAAAAAAGGGATGGATTTCTCCACCCCTAATAATCGTTAATTAGATTATTGATTTTTTGCAGCTTTTTCGGCAGCTTTTTCTGCCGCTCTTCTAGCTTTGACTTCAGCTTTGAGTTCTTTAACCCAGTTTTCTGTGCCCGCTTCTTCTTGGACTAAACCATCCTTTTCACAAGCGTCTTTAATGAGTTGTTTTGCTCTACGTACGGATAAGTCAGATTTAACTTTAAACACTAATGGGATTTCTTCATAGATACCCTTATCGGAAGCATCTAAGACAGGGATTGTTGAATCTCTGTAATCATTTGGGTTCAATGCAAGATAAAGCTTTAAGCCTTTACCTGCAACTGTAAGTTTGACATATGTCTTGCGGTGTAAACGGAATGTATCGCCAGAGCTAGAAACTCTAGATTTTAAACCCCAAGATAATAATTCATTCTTAAGTTCATTGTAATTGTTTTGTAAATCATCTTCTGCATCGACAACTCTTTCATCGAATGGGATACGGATGATTGGAGCTTTTGGTTCTTCAACAACAGGTGCTGGTTCAACTACTGGAGTTGGTTCTTCGACAACTGGTGCAGGTTCTTCGACAGGGGCTGGTTCTTCGACAGGTGCTGGTGCTGGTGCAGGAGCAGGAGCTGGTGCTGGTTCAGCTTGGTTGAAATATTGAACAACTAATGGTGCTGTAAACATTGGTTGTGGTTCGCGATTTGATAATTCTTCGCGAATAACTTGACGGATCTTGTCTTCTAAACCATCTGTATTGACTTCAACAGGAGCAACAACAACTGGTGCTGGAACAGGAGCTGGTGCAGGTGCTGGTTCTTCTTCAGGTTCTTCTTCAGGTTCTTCTTCGGCTTCAGGTTCTTCTTCAGCTTCTTTTAATGCTTGATGTGCATAAGCGCCACCAACGATGATAGCGATTAATGTACATAAGAGATAAAGAGCTGCTAAACCAACTAATGCAAGAGAACAAACCTTAAAACCGAGTGTGCCATATGTACCAAGTGTTTCGCCTTTAATGATTGCAATAACGCCTGGATAGCCACCGTTATTTGTGGCTGGTACTAATGGAAGAACAATTGCAGCGACAGCAATAAATGCTAATGATAAGAAGATTCCTGCTGCTTTTGCTTGTCCTTTCTTTCTAATAAGTACGCAAGATAATAAAACACCAACAAAAGCTAATACTAAGAATAAAATGAGTGCTGCGGACATAATGAAACCGCTTTCACTGCTAAATGTAATAGCTTTTAAAAGTGCATCTTTAGCTTCATCAAAACCACTAGGTTCCATCCATGTTAAAGTTAAACCGATGCCTAATGCAGCAGATAAGCAAACACATGCTAAAACTGCAAAGAAGATGAATGCCTTACGAGTCTTTAAACTTTTCATTTATATTTTCTCCTTCTAAACTTATATTTTATTTTATCGCGTGCATATCAAAAAACAATACAAAAATAAAAAAATCCCTAGCAAATTGCGTATATTTTTGAATTATTCAGGATTTTTTACCAATAAATTTGTGTTTTAGAATTTTTTGAGAACGAAATCCAAGATTTCTAAACAAGCATTTGAGGCCTTGTTAAACTCTTCAAAAAATTGTTCATGTCCACCTGTTAAACTATCTGCAACAGTTTTAATAACCAAAACAGGTACATGGTTTTTCAAAGCTGTGATTACAATTCCAGCGCATTCCATATCGCAAATATCAGCGTTAAATTCTTTTGCTAATGCCTCTTTATCACTAACACTATCGACAAATCTATCTGCAGAAGCACATGTGACCACAGAAATATTAGGCTCAACTTCCTTAGTTAAATCAATAAGTGATTTTGTGGTTTTAAAATATTGATCACCTTCTAGGGAATATTGTCCTTTTTTCAAACCTAACCAACCGTCTGTTTCAAAAGCATAATGAGTGACTTTATCAACTACGCAAACATTACATGTAGATAATTCAGGCCTAAGACCACCAACAATACCATAGTTGAAGATTAGATCAACATTAAAGGTTGAGATAAGGAACTGTGTCGCTCCACTAGCGTAAATTTCACCCGCTCCGCACGAAACAACATATAAAACATAATCACCATCTTGATAAATAAGAGTTTCAAAACCAGGATGGAATATTGTTTCTTTAGGCTCACCATATCTATCTAAAAATGATTTAATTTCTACCGCAACAACAATACCAATTTTTTTCATACATAAATATAATAATTGTTTATAAAGAAATTAGATAAGGAAAATCAAGTAAAAATTTCAAGGCATAACAAAAAATAACTATCAATGTATTAATAATCTGTCGTTTGATTTATAATTTATTTAGTTTCGAAACAAGTCCCATTTGTAAGCATGCCGAACACGC
>JAZRZI010000017.1:0-5995 GCA_045601325.1 Bacilli bacterium | reverse complement strand
AGGGGCTGTTGAAAAACCTATAAGGTGATTCACAGTCCTTTTATTATGAAAAAAGAGGCAAATTCGTAAGAAATCACCTCTTTTGATACAATATCTCTTGCTTAGGGAGGTATTGTTATGCCTTATTTTACCATTGAAAAGAGTTATTTGTTTATACCTTTTGAACTCAAGGTTAAGCAAAAAGAATTATTAAATAAATATTTGGTAATGTTAGAAAAATCAGGCGTTGGAGAAATAATACAAAAGTATGTTAAGAATGATACTAAATTAGGTGGAAGACCAAATTGCAATTACTATCGTTTGTTTGCAGCAATTTTGTATGGATTTGCTTTTGACAGATATACTTTAAGGGATTTAGAAGATGTTTTTCAATTTGATCTTAGATACATTTATTTGATGGATTTAGTTCCTGTTGATTTTACAACAATATGCAAGTTCATTAACAAAGTGATAGTTCCTAATGAAGAGAAAATATTTTCTTTGATAATGATCCAACTTGCAAAAGAAGTTGGTTTGGATTTACATGAATCTGATGCATTTATAGATGGAACAAAATATGAAGCAAACGCTAACAAATATAAATTTGTTTGGAAACCTATTAAAAGACATAAGAAGTTATCGGTAAAGATTAATGATGCAATTGAAAAATATAACTTATTGCCCAACCCAAAAAGAGAAGATTGTGTAACAGTAGATACCGCAGTAAATGCACTAATGAACCTTAAATATAGACGAGATGAAATGTTACAAAAAGAATATAAAGATTTAGAAAAATTTTTAACTTCCGCAGCTATTAAAATTAGTGAATATGAAGAAATGTACAAAATAATTGGGGAAACCAGAAAATCTTTTTATAAAACTGATAATGATGCAACTGCAATGGTTTTGAAGGAAGATTATTATTCTAAATCCAGCTATGAGTTTCATGCTGCATATAATGTTCAACAATTAGTTATTCGTGGTTTTATATTTGCTTATTATGTATCAAATAGTAGAACTGATATTGATGATTTTATACCAATAAATGAGCAATTTTATCGATTATATCAATGCTTTCCTTTAAACGAATGCGCTGATGCAGGATATGGATCTTTGGATAATTACACATATTTAGATAAACACAAAATTGGTAATTATGTTAAACATCAATCATGGGAAGGAAATAAATCCGCTAGTAATCCAGATTGTTATCATCTTTTAGATAATGATAAGATTGTTTGCTTAAACGGAATAGTTGGAATAGAGGTTGAACTTTTGAATCGGCATCACAGGAAAAAGAATTCTGTTTTTTATAAAATCGAAGGATGCAATCATTGCAACTGGATGCCATTTTGTAAGCGTTATATGAGAAGATGGGATGAAGATTTTAAAATATTTGAGGTGGTCAAACAATTAGAAAGATACAAATATCAATCTCAAAACAATTTATGCAATCCTAAAGGAATTGAATTAAGAGTTAATCGTTCCATTCAAGTTGAAGGTGACTTTGGAATCATTAAACAGGATTATGCATATACCAGAACTAGACGAAGAGGAATAGATAAAGTTTCTACTGAAATTATGTTGACCGTTCTTGGCTTAAATATTGCCAAACTTATTCGCTACTATGATACTGGAAAATTAAATAAGTTCTGGGTGGCGCCTGAGGATCTAGAACCTGAAAAATTCAAAAAGCCAAGTTGGAAAAGACTTGTTAAAAAAGGTCTAAAAATAAATAAAGCCCAATATGAAGGTAAGTAGGTTTTTCAACAATGTTTCATTGTTGATTATTATAATTTAATATTTTGAAGGTTAAATCAAGTAAAAGAAAAAGGCTGTTATTTACCTTTTAGGTTTTTCAACAGCCCCCTATAATACTAAAGTATTATCAAGTTATATCGGAGCCTATTTTTAGATTTTCTAGAATCAATTTTGAAGTTTGAAAATTTTGGCCTCGCGTATTTCTGAGGTGGGCCCTTCGGTACTAACAAAGTTAGTACAAAAAGATGACCGGGGGGCGGTCACCTTAATAATTTTTAGCAGAAATTAGAGATGGAAGAATCGTTTAAAGTCATCAAGCATAAGCTCAATGGCTCTAGGATTTCCACTGGTCATTTGATATCTTCTTTTAGCGCAGAGATAAACAAGCCATTCATTTTCATCTTTTGCATGGAACTTTTTAGTTTTGAAAGCTTCTAGCACTTTGTCCCATTGTTCTTTTGTGAATGGAGCATGATCAATTTTATTTCTGATTCTTAAAACATCATTCTTGGTCTTGATTAAATAAAATTTATTTTTCTCATATTTATCAAAATCTTCGAGGATATTAGTTTCGATTCTAATGTCTTCTGCTGTATCGCAAGTCAATTCGATATAAACTTTGTCTTCTATTTTATAGATATCAGTAATTAATGCGTAATGTAACATGGTTAGACCTCCTTTCCTTGTTCTTGCTGTTCTTTTATAAGGGCTGCCCTCTGCTTGGTCCTATTAAGCTTGTCTTGCCTAATGATTTCCACCGCTTCATTGTATTCGTCATCATCTACATCAACCCAGACTTCTTTCTCTGCTTTTCTTTCCAAGATATCTAATTGATCTTTTCTAGGATTGTATTTCCTACCAAACTTTGTTTGAAGAAGATAAATAGCAGCTTGCGTATCTGGTGGAATTTCCTTTTTTGTTTTAACAATTCTTTGTTTTCTTTTACCGCCATCAACTAGTTCATAAGTCTGAACTTCATCTTCAAGTTTCATTCCTTTGGCCCTCTTAAAGATTGCACTCTCAAGTTCGAATCTTAGATTGTCATCTCCCTCTTGGAATGCTTCTTGAATTTCATGATGTTTCTTCTTTAATTCAATTAATGTTTTCTCGCTAATGTGAAGACCTTCTGCTACTTGTTTTTGTGTAGCATTTTCACCTACCCATCTTCTTATAGAAGATAAATAAGCAGATGCTTTACCTTCTTTTACCCATTGTTCATAGGTGTCTAATTTCCTTGGCATTGTAGTAAAAACCTCCAAAAACTGTAATTATTAACTTTTTCAAATTTTGAAATTTTATTTTTTATTTTAATTTTCATAATGTATGTGTTCTCCTAAAGCTATGCTTTATATGTTCTTATGCTGTCCTATGTAGTCTTATCTTGATAACCGATAATATACATTAAAGGTTCTATAACTAGATTTAGAATGGTAAGTCATCATCATCCATAACTTCGGTATCGCTAGTAGCTATATCCAAACTTTCTAAAGGATCATCTTCTGGAACAGGCTTATCTTCTATTGTATTATCTTCATTTAAATTACCTTTAATTGAATTATCTTTAGTTGAGTTATCTTTAGTTATATTATCTTGAGTCACCACTTTGTCATCACCTTGTCGACAATCTATCATCAATACCCTTTTTGGTGTTGGAACTTCCGTATATGCTCCAAGTTCATCTAAGAACAATTTCTTTAAATCCTCATGATAGAGCGATTCAGACAATCTAGTTGGTTGAATGGTATTATTGATTCTCCAGTCTTTAATAAGAATTAGTTTGTCATCTCTAGGTAATATATACCCTTTTGCTATTAGCATTTCTAAATCACCTAAAGCACATCCTGTTATTTTAATAACCGTTCTTGCATTATTAATGTAACCACGATCATCTGCTTCCATTCCTAACTGGAAATAAAGCAATTGAGTTGTTGCAGGTAAATCTAGAAAGTCATCAGATCTAACAATTTTCTTTGAAAAACAACGTCTAATCGCCATGATATGAGCCCTCCTCTATAAGTTTCTGAAGAGACTCACCATAGATTCTCCATTGAGAACCAACCTTAAATGCATCAAGTTTCTTGTTCTTGATATAGCGAATGATAGTTCTGCGACAGAGACCAAGAATCACCATAATTTCATTTACTGAGTAAGTTACTTTGTAATTCATTAGCAGTATCCCCACTCTTTTAATAAGCGTTTGATATTCTCAAGACCAATCACAGTAACTTTTGTTACAAACTTAACATGAGTGCCTTTTTCATTAGTGAATTCGCTTGATAAACGTTTAAACCAACCTCTATCAACGTAGATTCTATATGGAGCATTTTCTTCATTTAGAATCTGCTTGGCTCTAAGAACTTCAAATAACTTGTTTCTTCCTAAACCAGGGATAGCAAGATAATCTGCTATATCTTTCATGTAAAATAAGCTTTTAGAACCTTTTAATTCACGATATTTCATCGCATCAGAAGCAATAACATCAACTACTCTATCTGCTACTTTATCGATGAATTTTTCATTGACTGCCAAAGCATCTACTGTGACAGGTAGATTATTTTTCTCAACCGCGACAAAGAATGTGGACTTAATCCACTCTTTAATTTGATCAGCTGTATCTAATTTGCTTCCTTGGCATAAATCATAGAAACCTTTTGAATTAATGAAGACCATTTCTCTTCTTTGACTTCCGGACCTGACCTGGAATTTTTCCCGGTCAGCTTCCTTAACATGGTATTTAATGGTTTTAGTTATATCTGTGTAACCTAGAACTTTGCATGCGTCTAATCCACAGAGCCATGTTTCGCCATTAATGGATATTGTTCTAATACTTCCATAATCTTTATTAGTTGATTCAATAGCAACTAGCTCGTTTTCTTTTGAGATAATTTCATTTGCCATATGGCTACCTCCTTTACTTGAATAATTTTTCTGAAATCATTAATTCAGAATCGTTTTCTTCTCTTTTAAGAGAATGATTATAAATTTGAGTCGTAGAGATATCCCTATGTCTCAAAACTTGTTGTGCCTGTTCTAAGCTACCGCCACTACGGAGAATTTCACTGCAAACAA
This sequence comes from Bacilli bacterium, assembly GCA_045601325.1. Taxonomy (GTDB): domain Bacteria; phylum Bacillota_I; class Bacilli_A; order RFN20; family CAG-826; genus JAZRZI01. Next base: position 1,186 of record JAZRZI010000017.1, on the reverse strand, counting down.
AGTGTCTCAAAGAATGAGCTGATAGGTTTTTATCAATCAACTCTGCTTCTTGAAGATAATTGCTTATGATTTCTCTAATGGTTCTTGTTTTAATTGGAGAGCCATGAGAATTGTGGCCATGAGTGATGAAAAGCGGCTCAAATTCATCCTTTCTTTTAGAAAGATAAATCTCGATGAGTGAATAAACGTGATCTGAAATCTTCACATATTCACTCTTATCGTCTCTTCCTTTACCGCGAACATATAGGATGTGAGTTTTATCGCGGTATGAAAGGTCACCAACATTGGCCCTTTCAACCTCGATAGTTCTTAGTCCTGTTGTGGCAAGTAAAGATAGAATCACGTAGTTTCTATATGATTCGATAGATCTTTCACTTTCTTCCTCAGCTATTTTTAATAGCTTTAGAACATCATCCACTGTTAATAAGTCGCGCTTCATAGTCTTGGTGAGCTTCATAGAATTAATTCCGACAGAAATATCAGGATAGATTTCATTCCTTGCTAGGTAGTGAAAGAAACCTCTAAGTACCACTATTACTTTTTGAATAGATACTGCAGAGATAGATTTTGATAAGAATTCCTTGTATTCAATAAGGTTCCTACTTTTTGGTGCATCAATATTTTTGGATCTAAGATACAAGGAAAACTTCAACAGAATCGTTCTGTATGACTTTTTGGTTATTTCACTTCTATCGAGGTCTGAAATAAAGTCCTCGATATTGCTTTCAAAGAAATCAACAATCCTAGCGTTCATATTCGTCTTTTTCTTTCAACCTTTGAATTTTGTTTTGGTATTGTTCCTCAAGCACATATAAATCATCTAATGAAATTTCTAATGTGCGCGCGATTCTACCCATGATTAATAAAGACACTTTTCCTCCTCTAGCACCACTTTCTAGATTTGAATAGTGCTGATAAGACATGCCTGATTCATAGGCTACTTTTCTCTGGCTATAATCTTTTTTAATTCTTAAGTCAATTAAGTAATTTCTAACCATTTTTTTACCTCCTTTTTAACACTTGGTTAATCACACTTTTATGTGATTGCAAAATAATGATAAATTAAAAAATATCCTCTTTGTTAAAACCTCACGAGACATCTTAAAAACTTTCTTATTGGGAAAGTAATTTGATATTAAAAAACATAATAATAAAAAACCTATTTTTTTTACTAGCAGTAGTAACA
>JAZRZI010000016.1:0-53407 GCA_045601325.1 Bacilli bacterium | reverse complement strand
AACCTAGAATAGAAGCAACATCATCAAAAGACATTAATAATATATCTTTGTTCGACTTTTCAATATATTTCCACAAATTTAAATATTTACTCATTTTTAATTTGATTCCTTTTTCAATATCAAATCACAACAATTATTTAATATTGAATTTATCTATATTTTAGCATTTTTCATAAGATACTGTGTATCTATTATTCTTGAGCAGGAACCTTACTACATCAGAAAGACTAAGTATAATCTTAGGTTCGGAATCTATATAAATTAAGAGGAAAATTGTAGTTTTTATAGCAAAAATCCTCTTTTTTTATTACTTTTGAACAAAACCTCTGTGTAATGGCAATTGAGATTTTTAGGGTATCGTGTAATGGCAATTGCTGGCATTAAAATTAGTTCGACTTAATCGGACTTTTTATTTAATAAAAGATTATTTAATTATTAGTAATTTAAAATTAATCCACCTTCAATTTAAGCGCTGCAGATTGTTCTGAAATATTAAAAACCCAATTCAAATCATTAATATTTTTAGTGTCAAATCCAGATAAAATCATCGCGCCTTTAAATTGACCATTAGTTAAATATGTGCCATTTTGGTGTTGCAATATATGTTTTAATCCATACGATGTGTGTTTTTCATTAAAAGATTTGGTTTTAATAAAATATTCTTTGCACCACTTTAAAACTGTAGCTTGAACATCACTACCTAAATTTAAAAATTGGCTAGGTCTATCAACTTCGTTTACTATTTCATAATATCCACTCAAATTATTTCCAACTCTTCTAATTAAACAAGCTTCTTTTAGGAGTTTTATGTAATATTTTGCACCATCTCTACTAAAATCAAACTCATTTTGAATTTGTTCATACGAAATTCTAGGGTTTTGTTTAATGAGTTCTTCAAGGGCTTGAAGTTTTGGTTTCTCTAAAAACAATTCGTTTCTTGTTTTAAACATGGTTTTTTTAATAAGGTAGTTAGTTGGGTTAGTTGTTAAGGTATCATTTACATCAGAAATACTGTATTGATATTTTTTATTTTTTAAACTAATAGTAAATGATTTTTGATTAAAAGAGCATGTTGGTTTAAATATGTCACTCATCTTTTTATAATCATCAAGTATCTTTGCAAATCCAGATCCTCTTTCTTCCATAAGTCTGCATCTGACTAAAACTCGACAAATATTAGGGTTTCTTCTTAAAGAAGGTAATATCTCAAGCGAAACATTATTTGAAGATTCGTTATAAAAAGAAATTGAACCCGGCGATGTAATTTCAATTCTATCCGGATAACAATCAATTATAACTTCACTTCCGTTAATTTTATAATCTCGATGTGCCAAAGCATTAATTAACGCTTCTCTAAGAGAAACTGTTGAAAAAGAACCATCATCATTAAAAAATAAGCCATTCTTAACTCCGCCAAAATTATAATAAGAAACGGTTTTAATATAGGCCATTATATTTTCAAATATATCTAGAATTGATCCACGAAATTGTTTAGAATTCAAAACTTGATTTGTTCCTTTGCTAGTCTCAGGCCAGGTGTTACAGACAGCGTTAGCATTTCGATAATTTGAATCATCCACGAAAAGGATTCCGTTCAATGTTAATTGCATTTCATTATTACATAAATTAAGCGACATTAAATCATTATCAGTCAAACTTAACCCATTATTTGCTTGCTTGTAAAAATAATTCAGTTTTGAAAAACAATTGAGTGAGCAAGGAATTCCTACGTTTGTTTTATCATGATCGAAAGTTTGAACTCTTAATAATGCGTTTTGCATCTCTTCAATAGTTGCCGGAACAGACATTTTTTCTCTACGCACATACATTATTGGGTTATCATTAATTAAAAGCCATGTAATTGATGTATTTCTTGAAACAACAATTACATCGAAAGTTCCAATATTATTTAATACATGAGACTCAATTTTATATATAGGGAATGGCTCAACGTGACTTCTAATAATTTGCTCAACATGTCGAATCTTTTGGTCAAGCAATGATAAATCAATACCAACAATTGTTCCATTGTCATTATATCCAAAGGACAATTTTCCACCTTTTGTATTCGAAAAAGCTACTATAGTCTTACACCAGCCTTGCCAATTTTTCTCATTTATTTCGCTTTTAAATTCAACATCTATTGATTCGTAATTATTCATATCATTTTCCTCGCTATAATATAATAGGGCAGTGCATTGGGGTAGTCAATAGGGTAGTATGTAAATTAATTAAAACCAAAAATTTTTATTTAATTTTATTCATACTCTCATACCCTAGCGTGTTTTGACATTTGGTCGAAAAGTACCTAGTGTGTTTTGACATTTAAGGACATCATCGATTGTCGAGACACATACGTAAAAAATACGTGTTTTTTCTTACTTTTTTGAAGATTTTAATATATTTACTATTTCTAGGCCACCTGGTTGAGAGTCATAAAGGGTTGCTCTTTAAACCCCTTATAAAAACTGGGCAGACACGAGTGTTAAACCCTCTTAACCAGTATTAAAAAGAAAAGATGATGCATTATACATCACCATTCTACTAATTAGTTGTATTCTTTTTTATGCTTTCGGGATCAATTAATTCATTAGCAAAGTCTAATAAATCCCCGATATCCATAAAGACTTATTCAGCCTTCAATATCTCTCTTTCAAATACAAGTATTTGTTTCCTCAGTTTAAAGACTACGCAAAAATGATCTTATTTTTTGCCGCTGAGTATTACCTATTTCTTATAAATATCAAGCGAATCTGTTCTTGAAGCAATTAAAAATTATGCTTTAAAATACATAAAACTAGGAAAAGCCTGAGTTGCAAAAAGATTTATAATTCAATCCTTTAAAGCATTAGATTCATAATTGAACGAAAGATATTCGTAATGATTCAAGAATTTATTCCCATCATCGAAGAATAATTCTATTGATTCATAATGTGCAAAATATGTTCCTGTATAAGTAATTAATCCAGAAATTGAGAATCTTTTATTGTCTAAAAAGTCTAAAATGTAATCATTCCCATTAATTAGGCAATTCTTTGTGCAACGAAATGAATTATTATTTTCGATTGATTTAAAAGAAATATCTGCTTCTTTATTTACAAGTTTGCACCCAAATAAATACCTTGCATCAATAGTTTCTTCTGGTGTTTTTTCCGAATACAAAACCATGTTCTTGAAATTCCAGAAACTGTCCTCGGAACGATATTCTGGATCATATAATTCTACTCTATCGTTATAATAATCGTTTTTATAACCTTCTTTTTTTACTCTTCTTTTCTTAAATGCAAGGAGTTGCACTCTGTTTTCTCTTTTAATTCTAACTTCAACTTTAGAAGAAAACCCTATAACTGAATTAGTAACAAAATCAATATATGTTTGGCAAATGTTGCCATCATAGTTAACTTGGCCATATGCGCGAGACCCACCATAGGACGAATAAACAGTCATTTCGTTATCCTTAGTATGCCACGTTGTAAATGGTTTAAAAAAGCTCTTTTCATTCGGCCATTCTCGTTCAGTGCAAGAGGTTATAGAAAAGCAAAGGAAAACTAAAAAGTATTCTAATGTTTTTTTAACTTTGTAATACATATGCCACCATCATTTTGGTCGAAGCATCGGTGCCATTGCTTACGCCAAATGTTTCATATAAATAATCAAACTGATTATTATTGTTGCCGTTACCTGAATATGGGTTGTTGTAAGACACGAAATAAGATTGTTCCTTTCTCGTATAGATATAGTGGGCACCTTCCAAATAATCAATCGACCCACTATCTGTTAAATCGTTCCAATAACATACGATACTTTGTCTTCTAGTCGATAAATTGCTTGAATAATCTGAGTAATTATATGAACTGACTACGCTATAATTTCCAGTGAAGATAGTAATGATGTCACCAGTGCTATGTATGCTGGCCACATACCAAGGAATAAAAGAATTTACTATGATGGTTGAAACTAACAGAATTGTCTCAAGAGCTATTGCAATTGTTGTCCATTCAGTTACATAAGTTAAACCTAAATAAATTTGCGCCCACCAAGGCGAAGTAGCGATGATGTTATTTAAAATTGAAGTAGCTATTTCGGGAATAAGAAGTTGGAATGTTGGAACAAAAATTAAATTAAACGAAGTAACAAAAACAGTTGTGACATTGTTTAACAATTCTTGTGGAATCATATTTGCTCCAAATACACCGCCTAATAAATCAGCATTACACAACTCAAAAACTGCTAAAATAAGAGCAAGATTTGGGTTTGCTCCAGAATCATATAGCAAATTAAAAACCGCGATAGGTCCACACCCATTACTATATACATTCCCAGCTACTCCGAATTTCCATTCATCAAAACTATAGTTTTCGTCGTGTTGATTAAAAATATATGTAGTTGGATTGCTATAGTTGCAATTGTATTGATAATGGTTTAAAGCTGTATCCAATTTGAATTTATAAAAAACATAAGGGGCAGGGCCTGATTCCAACATACTCGGCACAACTATAAACTGACTGGCAAAAGTCATACACTGAGTATAATTTGCTAAAGCTAGAACTATAGAAGCGATTGGATAGAGCGATGAACCACCTCCACCACCTCCATCTATTATCATGTAACTAAAATGTGGATCCGGATAATGGTCTTTTTCAACTGGGCCAATTTTAATTACTTCAGAAGCATACACAACAAAACTATGAATATCGATTTTAACGTCATATTCTTCATTTTCGTTGAGAAATGGGTAACAATATAGCCTTTCTTGTTCTTCAATTATTCCTTCTTCGTTTTTGATTCCAACATCAAAGAAAATGATTCCGATTTCTGGAATGCAATTAGCTTCAAAGAATAATTTATCTTCATTCGGCTTTTCCGCTAGTTGTTCTGTTTTGTAGTATTTGGAATACTCATCTTCCGAAGAATAATGAATCAAACCATTTTTGTTTTTAATTTCAGAGTTGGAAAATGATGAGAGATAAGATTTCGGATTTGAAATAAAATCAACAGTTGTTTCTGTCTTAATAGTTGGTGGGATTATACATTTGTTTTGTTTCTTCTCGTTCTCAGCAATAGTGCCCAGAAACGGAATCATTAACAATGATGTTGCTATGAATTTTAAAAATGTGTGCCTCATATTTTTTCTCCTTTCATAATTTGTTTGAGACTAAAAAAGCATTTATTCTATAAGAAGGAATGGAATAACCATATCCATAAATAGGGTTATTTAATGAATCTTTCAATCTAAAAGTTAAAAGCCCAATGCATAAATAGTTTTTGTTTAAAAGGCACCCTCCAGAAGAACCTGGGTAAATGTCAAGATTTGATTGAATGAAAAAGTCTTTATAATCAGGAGAATCAATAAAAACAGATGGCATTGTAACGCAACCTCTTAAAACAGAAATTCCATAATTGTTCACGTTGCTTAGTGCATAGCACTCATCGCCATAATTAACGTTTTCATGGGAAATATTGATTGGTTTGGCTTGTATTTTGTTAGAAAAATGTAAAATGGCCAAATCATTAGCTTCGTCAAAAGAATAAATGTTTGCCTCAATTTGTTCTTTTTCGTTTGGAAATTTTAATAATATGCGATTTTGGCTTTCTTTATCAAAATTCACTACATGATAATTTGTTATAACATAATTATCCCGTATCAAAAAAGCAGTGCCATTGGATTGTTTATTGTCACCTGAAACAACATTAACTTGACAAACGGAGTACATAAGTTCTTCTGGAAAAGTTGCTTTTGATTCTTGGAACGACGAAAATAAAACAGCATAAACAACAATGCATACAGCACAAACAACAATAGATAAAATAGATAGTGCTTTAAAAACAAAATTATTCTTCATGTACCTATTATACACTAGTAATTATTTTTAAAGAATAATGTTACAAAAGGAAAATGCTAATTGAATACCGTATCTAACAATATCAAAATGTAATAATGCAAACACATCTTCAAAAAGAAAAGATAGGATATGCTTTAAATAAAAGCTTTAACTAATTCTTTATTTCCCTTTCCAGAAATAGGCTGCGCCATTAGTGTTTCCAACCTTTTCAATCAACCCTTCTTTTAACAATTTTGCTAATTCAAGTTCGATTGTATTGATTGAGATATCGGGCCATATTTCGTGGATTTCTTCTTTAGTTATTTTCCCCAAAGTGGTTTTAATTGTTTCTTCCACTCTTTGGGCTTTTGATAACTTCTTATCTTTAATGATTTCATAACGTCTTGCTAACTCATTATAAGCGGATAATAATGTCATTAAGAAATTTTCAATAAACGGCCAATAAGAATTATGATTATCACTCCAACCAGAAGAAGATTCATAAAGCTTTTGATAATACATGCCTTTATTCTTATTGATGATATTTTCTAAAGAAACATATTTACCAACATCGTATCCAGTTTTATAAAGAAGCAATAATGCTAATAGTCTAGACATTCTACCATTACCATCTTCAAATGGGTGGATGCATAAGAAATCTAAGATATAACAAGGAATCAACAATAATGGATTGATATTAGAATTGCTTCTAGCGTCGATAAACGCTAATTCTAGTTGTTCCATTGATTGAGGAGTTTCAATAGCGGGAACTGGTCTAAATCTAACGCTTCTACTACCATCAGCGTTAATCTGCATTATGACATTATCAACAGTTTTAAGCATCCCTCTAGTGGGTGTTTGTTTTCTTTCTAATAAATCACGATGAAGTAATAATATTTGTCTAGTTTCAATATCGATAATTTGATAATTCATATGGATTCTATTTAAAACATCTCTATAACCAGCGATTTCTTCTTCGTTATGGTTTCTAGGTTCAGTAGATTTATTCACTAATTCTTTAATTCTTTGATCAGTAGTAACAATCCCTTCAATCGCATTACTAGCTTTAACAGATTGAACTTTGGCAATCTTCACCAAGTTATTAAAAACATTAGGATATTTTTCTTTGAAAACATCAGAAGTTGTTTTATTTCTTCCAATCGCAAAAAGCATTGATGCAATGTTTGATGGAATAGATTCCTTTTCTAAAAACGAATAATCAAATCTTCTCATAGACAAATACCTCTATTTGCCTAAAATATACAACATTTTAGTTAATTATTCAATAGAGACTATTTGTTTATTTGCCTAAAAACACAATTTTTTTGGTTAAATAAAGAAGTATTATTACAGCTTTAAGTTTTTTAAATGTTTGGATTCGAAATGCTCATCCTATATTTGCTTCACAATTGGAAAAAACTAATACCTACTAAAATCCATAAGTCATATTTATCTCACTATATTTTAGAGTCTTAGTTTTTTAAACAAGCAAGCGGAACCTCATACACTCCATCATCTCTTTTAATCGCTGTAGCTCCTTTTGTTATTATCATTAAAAAAGCTGGGGCTCCGGTTTTTTCCTTGTCTATGTCATTAGAAATTTTAATTAATTTTTTCGCAGCGCCATCAATATCTTCTTGGTCTGTTAATTTAACTTCAATTAAGGCCCAACTTCCATCTCTAAATTGTATAACTGCATCGGCTTCACGATCTGTTTGGTCTTTAAAATGATAAACACTTGCTCCCAAAGTATCACAATATATTCTCAAATCCCTAATTGCGAGTGATTCAAATAAGAATTCAAAAGTATTCATATCTTTAAATAACCCTTTTGGTCCAACTCCAAGTGCAGCTGCAGCAATAGATGGATCCACAAAATGTCTTGTGTTTTTCGTTCTAATAGAAATTTTGCTTCTTAAATTTGGATTCCACGCCTCCAATTCTTCAATAACATATAATCTTTCCAAAGCAAGCTTATATTTATCAAAAGTTTTAACATCAAATGAAGAATCGTTCGATGCCACATCATTAATAATAACGCTATCAGCACATTGAGAACCGATATTTCTAGAGTATGAACGCATCATTTTTTTTGCCTTACCAATATCTTTTCTAAGTTTTATATCTTTTAATGAAAATAAATCTTCGCTTACAACAGCATCATAAAAATCTACAGGTTGTTGCAAAGCGACATCTTCATCTTGATTAATTGCCAGTGGCCAACCACCACGGCATATATAATATGCGTAATCTTCAATTGTTTTATCACATACGCATGGTTCAAAAACACCTTCTTTTAAACTGAGTAATGATACTTTTCCATTGCTTTCGCCACTTTCATACAAAGACATAGGTCGCATCATTTTTCTCACAATTCTTCCAGTTCCAGTATGTTTTTCACCACTATTTTTAGAAATAGTTTTGTCTGTAACGCTTCCAGTTAAAATAAATTGTCCAAACAATCCGCCTTTATCAACTTGATCTTTGATAGAATTCCAAACAAAAGATATTTCCTGCCATTCATCTATCATAAGAGGCTTTTCGCCTTGTTGCAAAAAAATAGTTGGTGAGGCTTTTGCTAATGCAATATATTGTTGTTTTGTTTCTTCGATCGTCAAATCAATAACGGTTTTGGCTTGTCGTGCCGAAGTTGTTGATTTGCCACACCATTTAGGTCCAATCACCAATACAGCTCCTTTTGATTTAAGCGAAAATCTTAATGTTTCATCAAATAATCTAGGTATATAATCTCTTTTCATAGTGAATTATCCTCATAAATATAATACTCTTTTATTATCAAAAATAAATACTAAATCCCAAAAATGTAAATAGTTAAATCCCAAAAATGTAAATAGTTAAATCCCAAAAATAAAATATCACATAGTGAAGAAGCAAGTTGTGTGCAACAAAATATTTTATAAAAAATAAACTCGTATTGACTCCAAACGTGATGACATCTTTTTTTGTTTCCGATACTTTACGTGTCCAAACATTTAGTCCTAAATGTGCTCGTGTGTTCAAACATTTAAGGACACGCTCGTTTGTAAATACACATGTCGTGTGTATTTTTCTTTTACTTATATTACATTGTAATATATGTAAGGTCAAAGAAATTCAACTAAATCTGAGCTCTTTACTTGCTCCACTATTTTGTACCAGAAAATATTAACACTAGCCATTAGCAGACCGGCTCTAGGGTTGAACTGTTAATATGAGATACTCATCCAGCTATAAACTTGCTGAATTTCAGTTACAATACTCTTAATATTTTCAATGTTGGTGTTGTAATAAGTTACTTGATCTGCTTCTTCTTTATAAATGTTTTCACCATCTTTTATAAAGATATTAATGACAGATAAAGAAAATTCATTCACGTATTTAAAAGACTTGTCTTTAATTGTGCTTTCAATCTCATCTGATAATGCGCCTCTATTATGCGAGGTTCTATCATATTCGTTATATGTGACCACAAATGTGCTTTCTTGTGGTTCTTTTAACTGAGATAGTTTAACGCCTAATATAATGTTCCCAGCCAAGTTAATACCAAATGCTGCTATCCAAAATATGGATGATGACATACTTCTTCAAGAAGAAACCTATTGGATTAGAAAGAAGAAATTCATTCTCCAGTATGGAATCTACATAAATTAAAAACTCCTATAAATATTGTTTTTATCTACAGGAGTTGTGCGAAATTTAAAGAAGTTGTTTTTGGAACATGTCTTTTAAATAATAGGTTTTGTTTAATGATTGAACATTGCTTTTAGAAATAAATACTGTTTGAATAAAATTTTCATTTGCTAATTCAGCTTGTCTTACTTCTTCATTTACTTCATTAACACCAATATCATCAGATTGAAACTTACATTCAAAGTTGATTAATCCTTGTTTAGTTTTCCCTACAACATCAAATTGATAACTTTGTTTACTTTTCTTATCGTTAATTATATATGTGAATAAATCAACTAGTTCAAATGGTAACAATTTCTTTTGGTTCATTAATCCAATAAATTCAAATGAAATCCTTTCAAACATTGCAGGAATAAAATCATTATATAAATTGTTTTTAATAAATCTTTCAAAATAATCAGAATCACTAAATAATAACCTATTAGCAAAATTTCTAATTAAAAATGAATAATAAAATGAAACAGCGTTATCAAAAATTCTATAATAAGGTTTTTTTATACCGTTATCTTGTTTTATGAAAACTTTCTCGACAATCTTCATTTTAAGAAGCTTATTTAGAGGATAATCAATCTCTCCATTCGGAAATGAGGATCTAAATTTTTGCAAAATATCATTATATGGAACTAGTTTTTTGTTTATTAAAGTTAAAATAAATGAAGCTTTTTCAATTTTATTAATTTCAGTATTAATTTGATTTTCTAATTCGCTTCTTAATATTCCGTTTTGAGAGAAAAACAATTTAATAACATTTTCTTCAAACGAATAATTTGCATTAATTTGTTTTAAAAAATGTGGCACCCCACCAAAAACAGAAAAGTATTTAATCTTTTCCTCATCAGAAACTTCTGGATAAAATAATGAGCTTTCTAAATAATTTAAAGGCAAAAGATTAATGATACAATCAAACCTTCCATGCAACGGCATTTTAGCATCATCTAAAATATTCATTACATCAACAGCAGATCCACAAATAATGAATTTTAGAGGGTTTGTTTGTTCCTTCAAGTTAAAACTATCTATGGCATTTTTAATCTCAGAATCGGTTTCACTACCTTTCCTTAAATATGGATATTCATCGATGATAAAAAGAATTTTTTGTTTTGCTGCTTCATCTTGCAAAAACATCAATATGTCATAAAGTGAGGAAAAGGTTAAATATTTATTTTTAAACGTTTCTCTTATAAGCTTAGTTAAGGATTCGATATTATCGAAATATGATGTAGCAGAACATTCAAAAGAAATTATTAAGCCATCAAAATTTTCAGAACTTTTAAAAATTAATTGTGATTTGCCAACTCTTCTTCTGCCTAAAATACTTATTATTTCAGTTTTTTCAGTTTGATATCTTTCGTGTAGTTCTGCTAGTTCAACTTGTCTACCAATAAACATATTTTCTCCTCCAATGAATTTACCTAAAAATATTTTACCTAAATTATTTTCGGCAATTCCATTTAATCATTTATATATCATTTTGTCAAACAGTAAAATTCCAAGAAAGGAGAGTTATTGGCATATTGGAATTACATAGTGTGTTTTGACATTTGGTCTAAAAGTACCTAGTGTGTTTTGACATTTAAGGACAAACATCTGCTAGGGTTTAAACCTAATAAAGAAAACCAGATTAGACATTAAAGTCGCTAATCTGGTTTTGTTTAATAAAAAAATTTCTTAATAATCGAAAACTTTATCCCAGCTTAAAGGAGTTTCCATTTTATTATAATGTGAGGCTTTTGTTGATAACCATTGATTATCAATCCAACCATCACTTTTGAAATCACTATAAGAATCTTCTATTTCTATATACACTAAAGAAGCGCATGATCTTAAAATCCAATATAAAGCAAACTCTTGATATGTAATAGTAGGGTCGTCGTTACCAATTTTCTCTGGTATATATTTATTATGAGCTCTAGTTATTTCGCTTTGTACATGTAGTTTCATATTAATCATTATCTCCTTTTAATAGCATTACTACGTTATAATAATAAAACGTATTTTTTTTATACCTTTGTACCGATATAATTTCAAACATTTGATTTGATTTTATTAATACTTCTTTTTCTCTATCGTCATAAGTAGTGCCAAATCTTTTTACCAGTGGCATACATTTTTGACCTTTATGCATTATAATAGCCATTTTTATTTTAACATTTCCTGGAGATTTAGTTCTTGCTGTAGCATATTCTATAGAAGTTGTTGTACTCACTAATCCCTTATCAACATAGTCAAAAGTTTTTCCTTCTTTTAAGGATGTATAAGCCCTATTTAGAGTGTCGCAAATAGGTGAATCACTATTCACCGATATCCCTCTATAAGTAACTAGTGTAGTTCTTAATTCAAAATCATCTATAGCCATTTCAATATGAATAGTTTTTTCATATACATTGTCCATAGTTTGGCCATAAGTTAACACTCCGTCTCTCAGAAATTTATTAATCGATATTGCGCTAGTCAAGGAAGCAACTTCAGCAGAAGTATAATCTTGCACTTCAGACCAAAAACGACTCCCATAATAACTTTTTGGATTTCTATAAGGATTCGCAGCAAAATATTTATTTGTTAAATCATAGTTATCCATTTTTTCATATTCATTATCAAAATCTATAAACCACAATTCAAACTTTTCAGTAACATCATCAAAAACGGCAGAAACCCTGTGGTGTCCATATTTATCAACAAACTTGCCACACAAATCACAGTGTCCATCGAAATTTAAATCAACGCCATTTTCATAATTCATAATTTAATTTTAATTGTTATTTCTAACATAGTCAACTAAAATAGATTTATCAAGAAAGGTTTACTTATGACATTCGGACAAACGCTTCAATTTCTTAGAAAACAGAAAAAAATATCAATACCATCCCTAGCTAAAGAAATCGGCATTTCAAAACAAACGATTATTGATTATGAATCAGACAGAAAATTACCACAATTAGAAAAATTAAAATTAATTTCAAGTTTTTTTGATGTATCAATAGATTATTTGGTTTATGGAGAAAAAAGAATTTTTATTAATCCTATACAAGCAAATAACATTCAAACAGTTTTAAATGCTTTAGGAATAATGCTTAATAACGGAATCTTAAAAGTTTATGGCAATATATCGAGTGATAAGCCGGTCACTTTTATAAGTAAAAACAATATTTTAAAAAGTTATATCATAGATTATCAAAAATTACTTAATCATATTAATGGTATCGTAACAAAACAAGAAATGGACAAAATATTATTAATTCTAACAGAAAAATATTAATCTTACGTGTCCAAACATTTAGTCCTAAAGGTACTCGTGTGTCCAAACATTTAAGGACAAAAAATTGAAATTAGTTCGATTAATTCGAACTTTTTGTTTAAAAACATCTTAAAATATGCTTGTATTTTATGAGATATATCTTATATAATATTAACAGGAGGTATTAATATCCAACAATTTCAACCTTTTATGGAATAATTATTCTTATGCATTTAAGAAATAAGGAACACAATCCACCACACATTCATGCAATATATGGCGATGAAGAAGCAACGTTTTACATTGAAAATGGTGAAATTTACCAAGGCGAATTTCCTAAGAATGGTGAAAAATTAGTTAAACAATTTATAAAGCAAAATAAAGAAAAACTTTTGGAGATGTGAGAAACAGAAAAATATGAAAAGCTCCCACCAATTAAATAATATGAAAAAAGCGATCAAACTATACTTAAGAGAAGGGACGACATTTGATGTTCTCTTTGATGATGGGGTTACAAAAAGATACGATATTTTATTATTGGCTGAAAAATTTCCACAATTAAACGCCTTAAAAGATCGTAATTTATTTTTACAAGGACATTTGCTTGGATGGGGTGGAGTAACCTGGAATGATGATCTTGATGTTGAATCGGAGACAGTTTACGAAGATGGAATAACTGTTGAAAATAATGACAATATTCAATCTATTTTATTAGGTTATAAACTAAAAGAACTGCGTAGACAGGCAGGATTAACTCAAGTTGAATTATCTCAAAAATGCGGTGTACCTCAAGCAGATATTTGCAAAATCGAAAAAGGACAATTTAATCCTTCAATACAATTACTACAAAAGGTTGCAAAAGGAATAAATAAGAAAATTTCAATTAATTTCATTTAGTTTGTGTGTCCAAACATTTAAAGAAAATTTTGGCATATTGCCATTGCATAGTGTGTTTTGACATTTGGTCTAAAAGTACCTAGTGTGTTTTGACATTTAAGGACATTAAAATTGAAATAAGTTCGATTTATGAACTGCTAGGATAAAAGTAGACAAGGATAAAAAGTCCGGTCTACTTTTTTCTTTGATATGCTAATAAAAGGAGGTTTTAAAATGGCAAACAAACAAATTCATGTTATGCGTACACCAGAAGAGAAAGAAAAAATAATTCTCGAAAGTAGGCAAAACGGTTTATCTGTCACATATAAAAAATATGGGATTGATGAACATGTTTTAAGAAAATGGCAAAAGGTATTTATTACGAGCTGACATTATATATAGATACATTTAATAGAGAAATTATTGCATTTGGATTAACTGATAAACGAGGAGATATTAAACCTTACTTCGAAGGATTAAACGGTGTTATTCATAGAATAAAAGAAAAAGAACAGACCTGCTTATCTACTTTGCACACAGATCAAGGCGCGGTCTATTCTTCTGAAGCTTTTAATTTGCTTCTATCTAATAATAACATTATTCATTCAATGTCAAGAGCAGGAACTCCAACAGATAATCCAATCGACGAATCATTAAATGGGTGGATAAAAGACGAATTATTTATCGATTTTAATTTAAAAAAATGTGATGACGTTTTATCTTTGATAAAAGAGTATATCAATTATTACAATTTCAAAAGGCCAATGTATTGTCTCCAATATAAAACCCCATATCAATATAAGACAGACATGGGGTTTTAGGTTCTTTTTTGAACTGTCTACTTTTCGTTGACTAGTCCAAAATTCGAACTTTTTTAATATTTTATACGGAAATAATCTAGATAAGACTTAACAATATCTTGTCCAGTTAAACACGTGTCTCTAAGCCACCCTTTTTCTTCATTCCATTTAGACAAACCGCGATAGTAAAACATTTTTAAATCTTCAGTAATAATAAAAGGAACGATGTTATTTTTAAGGCATTCTTTAAGTATGATTAATCTACCTATTCTTCCATTTCCATCTTGAAACGGATGAATTCTTTCAAATTTAACATGAAAATCTAATATTTCATCGAATGTATGTTTTTCTTTTTCGTTGTAATTATTAATTAATTTATTTATTTCTAATTTAACCAAGTGAGGTGGAGTTGTTTGGATATCACCAACTTCATTTTCTAATTTTTTATAATCACCAACTGCAAAATATGATTTTTTCGAATCACTTGTCCCTGTTTTTAAAGTTTTATGCAATACTTTAATGAAACTTGCGGATAATGGGTAATTACAAAAATCAATTACCCTATCAATACATTCAAAGTGATTAATTGTTTCTACGATATCATCTATTTTGTATACCTTAGAGTTATCTTCAATCCCTATAGTTCTTGTCTCAAAAATATATCTAGTCTCATCATGTGTTAATTTGCTTCCTTCTATATGATTTGAGTTATATGTTAAATCGATTTGCAAACGATGATATATTCTCCCTTTAATGCCATCTTTTTTCTCTAGACGTAAAGCTTTTAAAAGATAGTTGTTATTCTTGTTTTCATTAATTCTGCGCGGTAAATCTGCATCTTCTGGTATAAACCAACATCCGCCATCTTGATATGCACCATTTATTTTTTTAGATGAACAATAATTGCGTGCAGTTCTTTCTGAGATATTCCATTTTTCTGAATATTTTTTAACTGATATAAATTTCATGCTTTGATAATACCACTAAACGGCAAGAAGTTCAATACATTAATAATGTTTTATTTTTTATGCCGTTTGCAATTCATACGTGTCCAACATTTAGTCCTAAAAGTGCTCGTGTGTCCTAACATTTAAGGACAAACAAGAAACAAACACCATTTGTTGTTTTTCTTTTTGTCTAATTCTATTGAGGCTTCCATAAAAATGCCTCATATTTATATAAGGAGAAATTTTGATTTTTTTGAAAATTTTTTACTTTTTTTAAAAAAGAATCAAATTACTTTGTTATGTCACAAGCGAAGAATATTTTGATACATATAACAAAATGCTTATATATTTTCTTATTCTTAATAAGATGCGTTATAATATGTGTCGATGGAAAACGAAATTATTCAGTTTAAAAAATTAAAAGAAAACAAGAACGATGTTTCTATTTACTATTTAGGACAAGAAGGTGTTCTTATTAATCTAAACGGAAAAACATTCTGTGTTGATCCTTATTTAACTGATTATGTAGATAAAAATTGTTGCACTGAAATCATTAAGTGGAATAGGTTATACGAATCAAAAATTAAAGGACAGGATCTTGATTTTGTTGATTATTTTTTATTTACTCATACCCATTATGATCATTGTGATCCTTGGACAATTAGAGACATTTTAAGCACTAATAAAACCGCAAAATTCATCATTAGTTCAGTAAATATAAAATCACTCATTGAATATGGCGCAGAAGAATCAAGAATTATTCCAGCTAGTGTTCATAAATCAATTGATATTAATGAAGTAAAGATATCTTCATATCCTGCCAAGCATGATATTTTTCATAAAATTGGAAACGAATATGCAGAATTATGTTTTTCTCTAAGCGCTAATGGTTTCAAAATTTTCCATGCTGGAGATACATTAAAATATCCAAAGCTAGTTAAATACATGGATGGTTCAGACATATGTTTCTTACCTATTAATGGCAGGGATAAATTTAGAACTAAAAATGATGTGATTGGTAACTTAAATGCTAAAGAATCTTTTAAAATTGCCTACAAATCCCACTCTAAATTATTAGTTCCTATTCATAATGATTTATATAGTGTCAATCGCTGTTCTGATGAAGAACTAAATAAAGCAATGAATAAATATAGAAAAATTAGATGCGTTACACTAACACATGACAATATATTAAAGGTGGATATTTAAAAATGAAAAAAGTAATTATTGTTTCACCAAATGAAATCAAATTTGAAGAAAACGCACCACAGCCTAAGCTTGAAAAAGGTTTTGCTCTTATTGAAGTAAAAGCATGCGCCATTTGTTCGACCGACTTAGAAGTTGTAGAAGGCCGTATTGCTGCTGACTATCCTATAACTTTAGGCCATGAATGGGCTGGTAAAGTAGTTGCAGTAAGCGATAGAAAATATATTAAATGGATTGGCAAAAGAGTTACTGGTTCAAACGACATTATTTGCGGTGAATGCGAAGCCTGCAAAAAAGGTGACTGGAGATATTGCCCAGACTTCAAAGAAGTCGGTTTTAAACACGATGGCGGATATGCCGAATATATGACTGTCCCCGAACACGGATTAGTAGAACTTCCTGACTCTATTTCATATAATGTTGCAGCTTTAGCAGAACCTCTTGGAGTTGCTTGCGGTTGTTTGTATAAGTCACACATCAAAAAAGGTGATTCACTTTTAATCTACGGTGCAGGTGCAATAGGTTTATCCTTGCTTGTTGCAGCTAAATATTCAGGAATCACTAATATTGGAGTTATTGATATTTGCCAAAAACGTTTAGATTTAGCAAAAGAAATGGGGGCGACATATGTCGTTTGCTCAAACAATCAAGAAGAAGTAATTACTAGAGTAAAAGAAAACAATCCAAGTGTTGACATCGTCATTGATGCGACAGGAATTGAAAGCTGTATTCAAACATCATTGAAACTTCCTCGTAAAGGAGGCAAACTTGTTTTAGCAGGTTATGGACGTGGCAAAGTCATGAACATTCGCATTGATGATATTCATATTAATAATTTAAAAGTTATAGGCGCTGGAAATAACTGGAATATGCATCAAAAAGCTATAGATATTATGGAAAAAGGTGGCTATAAAGAAATGTCACTTTTGATTAGTAAAGAAATCAAACTTGAAGAATATGAACTCGGTCTTAAATTAGCAAAAGAAAAACCTGAGGGATTCATGAAGGCGGTATTCGTAAATGAATAAATATTTCGTTGGCATTGATATTGGAACTTCATCAGTCAAAGTGCTCGGTTTTTCTGGAAATGATCGTATATTTTTAAAGAAATCTTATACTGGCGATCAACCAAAAGATTATTTAAATATCGTTAAAGAAATAATCGATGAACTTATTAATAGAACTAATAGCAACATTGAATCCATTGCGTTTTCCTCACAAACTGGAACATACATAATTGATGATGAAAAAATCATTAAATGGAATCAAAATGCAGGTAAAGAAGAACTTGATGAAATCTTAAAAACTATAGATACGGATTTATTTTTACATGAAATTCAAATGAAGCACCCTTCTTTAATTTCATATCCACTTCCACGTTTGCTCTATGCTAAGAAGCATTTCAAAAACGCTTTTAGTGTTTGCCAACTAAAAGATTATATTATTAAAGGGCTTACTGGAAAAATTGTTACTGATTACTATACATGGCGAGGTTTATATAACTTCGATAAGAATGATTATTCAAAAACATTACTTGAAAAATGTAATCTCGATTTCAACCTTCCAAAGGCTGTTTCTCCAAATACAGTTGTTGGAAAATACCGCGGAATTAAAATTGTCGTCGGATTAAACGACTTCTATAGTGCTGTCTTAGGTATTGGAGCATTAAAACCTGGTACTTATTTTGATATCACCGGAACAAGTGAACACGTTGGTTTTATTTCTGAAGAATTAAGCGAAAATAATATTTCATCTCGTTATTTGAACCACTATGTTACTTATGGAGTCACTCAATCTAGTGGTCCATCAATAAAAATGGCATTCAATGTATTCTCTAATGGAGCTTCATCTCTAGATGCTTTAAAGAATAACCCACCAATCTTCCTTCCATATATGAACGGAGAAAGAGCGCCAATATATGATTTAAATGCTAGAGGTGTTTTCTTCGGTCTTAATTCAGATATTACCGACAAAGAATTCTATTATTCGATTTATGAAGGTATGGTATTTTCACTTTATGATATTTTGAACAATCATAATATTGAAAATATTATAGTTGCAGGCGGAGCTGCAAACTTTGAGTTATTAAATTCGCTTAAAGCTACATTGTTTAACGCAAATATTTTAGTTCCGAATGAAACTGAAAGTTCAGCTTATGGAGCATATTTAATTGCGAAATATGGTCTTGATATCTCTAACATTTCTAAAGAGATTTCATACACAAAATTAGAAATTCCACACAGTTTAGAAACTCAACAAATTTTGTTGAAACGTTTTAAATTGTTTAAAGAATTATACAAAACCAATAAAAATAACTTCAAGTTATTAAAGGAGATTAAATTATGAGCTGTGTAATTTTCGGTGCTGGTAAAATTGCTCGCGGTTTTATCGGAGACTTACTTTTCGAAAGTAATATTCCATTCACTTTTATCGAAAAAGTTGATAGCTTAGTTGAATTAATCAACGAACGCAAGGAATATTCCATCAATATTCTTGGAGCACCTGAGAAAAATATTGTTGTTAAAAATGCAAATGCATTAAAGTTTTCTCAAACTGAAGAAATAAAAAACGCAATTGCTAATGCCGATGCGGTTTTCACCGCTGTAGGTGGTAAAAATTTAAATGAAATCGTCCCATTCTTAGCTCTTGGAATTAAAGAAAAAATTAAAAATAATAAAAGCTTAAATGTTATAACATGTGAAAACTGGAAAAAACCAGCCGACATTCTTAAAGATGGTGTCTTAGCAAGTTTTGATAGCGAAAGCGATAAAGAATATATCGAAAATCATATTGGTTTCACTGAAGCTGTTATTATGCGTAGCGGCATCGAAGCAACTCCAGATTTGCTCGCTAAAGATCCATTAATTGTCAATGTCCAAAACTTCTGGCATTTACCATTTGATGCATCAAGAATTAGAAGAGACATGCCTAAAGGAATGATGTGCCTAGAACCAATCCAAGATTTCGGTGGTTTCTTAGAAAGAAAATTCTATACATATAACGCTGCTAATGGCACCACTTCATTTGTAGGAGCAACATTAGGCTTCAAATATATTGCGGATGCAGCGCACGATGAAAGAATTATCAGTTTACTTGATGGTGTTTATCATGAAACCGCAACTGCATTATGCAAAAAATATAGTATGTCATTCGATGAGCAATGGGCATTTACTAGAACTTCTTTCCACAAGTTACAAGATTATGACATCGTTGACTACATTGAAAGAAACGCTCGTGACCCTATGAGAAAATTAGGCAAAGATGATAGATTAGTTGGCTCAGCAAGAATGTGCCTTGAATATGGAGTCATTCCAACTAACTTATGCATCGCTATTGCTTGTGCGATTCATTATGAGAATCCAGAAGATGAGTTTGCTGTTCAATTAAAGAACATTCGTGAAAACGAAGGTTATGATGCAGTCCTTGAAAAAGTATGCTCCCTAGATCCAAACGGACAACTTGGTTTGCTTATCAAAGATAAAATTATAGAAATCAAAGCAAAAGGTTGGATTAAATAATGAAAGTAACAATAATAGGTGCTGGTAAAACAGGAAGAGGTTTTTTAGCACGTTTAATTAAAGATGAAGCTGACATTACTTTTATTGATTCTGATAAAGAATTAATAAATAGCCTTAAAAATTCATCATTTAAAATTAATTTCTTTTCTAATAAATGGCCTTCAGTTACTATTAGTAATTTTAAAGCTTTCTCATGGGATGAAGTTGCTTCTATCGATGCAGATTTAATCTTGGTAAGTGTTGGAGGCACAAATCTTCCTTCTGTTGGAAACGAACTTAAAAAATATATCAAAGTAGGTCAAAAGATTATTGTCGCCGAAAATGCATCTAAACCTGCAAAGAAGCTATATGACGCTATTGGAATAGATGGAATTTTAATTGCCGAAAGCACTGTTTTTTGCACCACTATTAATGGGGAAGGTTTAGACATTCAGTCTGAATGTTATCCATATTTGCAATATAACAACAAATCGTTAAATGATATTATGTTAGGTTTAAAAAATCTAAAAGGCATCGATAATTTCGATGATTTTCTAGATAGAAAATTATTCACATATAATTCTGCAGCTTGCATCATTGCATACTTAGGGCAACTCAAAGGTTTTACTGATTTTGGAGCAGCTGCTAACGATCCTGAAATTCTTTCAATGCTCGATAAAAATTACGAATTAGTAAACGAAGCGATGTGCAAAAAATATGGTTACGACAAAGAAGACCAAAAGGAATTCGCATTACTATCAAGAAACAAATTTACTGATAGAACAATTATCGATTCTATTTCTAGAAACGGAAGAGAACCTCAAAGAAAAATCACGAGAAATGAACGTATTGTGGGAATTATGATGTTATTGAACGAATATCAGCTAGATACCACTATTTTAGAAAAAACGTTAGCTGGCGCACTCCTTTTTACAAGTGAGTCTGATGTTGAATGGGAAGAAATTAAAAAAACAAATTCATATGAAGAAATACTCACTAAATATTGTGAAATTCCTAGAACTAATCCTATATTCGAACGCGTACTAAAATACATTGATGATTATCGAACAAGAAAAATGGTTGTGTAAGTAAACAAAATTAAAACCTCCTTCCGCTAGAAACGTTAGGAGGTCTTTTTTACTTAATAAGATTTAAAGATATATAATAATTATTTTCTAAATAACTTTGCTAGGCGTTTATATGATTTAACTAAGAATTTAGGACTCTTTTCAGTTTTCAAGAACACTATAAACAAAATTATATAAGTGATTAAGCAAATTCCTGCAATAGAGCCAATAACGATGCCTGCGATTGCGCCACCGCTTAAGCCACTATTAGGAAGCTTTGCTTCGCTCCAATGAGCGTACAAAGTAACATCCTTATCTGTTTTATCCCAGTTTTTGCAAGATTCACCATTTTCAGAATAATATTGTGTACCCTCACTTTGAGCATCAAAATATCCTTCAAAAACAAATCCTAACTTTGTTGGGACAGTAATATTAGGCATTTCATAACCATAGGCAGTCACTACTGAAGTATCTCCATCGGTGCCGCCTTGACTATCTAATGTAACGTTAGATCCTATATAGTAATCACCAGTTAAATAGTCAAAAGAACGTGAATCAACGTGAACTGATATGTAATCTAAACTAAATTTGAATGAGTAACCACCTAAAGTTACGAAGTTAACAGTTTCATTAACGTTAAACAATAAAATACTTAAATTGAATGTATAAGGAGTATCTCCAGTAGCGTGTTCACCCTCGTTAACGCTAAGGGTGAAAACACCATCATCTAGGTTAGTACCAGTAATAGTTAAAGCATTTGGTGTAGATGGTAATACATACATTTTTCCATTAATAGTGTTAAATGCATCTTCTTTTGTAATCTCTGTTTCAGCTTTAACACTGATAACTTTGTTATTAGCTAACTTATTAGTTAAAAGAGGTAATGTAAATGCTGTGCATATAAGAGATGTGACTAAAATCTTTTTAGAATTTTTCATAAAAATAGACCTTTTTTAAATATACTTGTGTTTTTGTAAAATTGGATAAGAAATGTATATAGGTTTTTTATGCGTCCTATATTTAGCGCATTAATCTTTATCGTACTTCGCAACGTAAGTGATAATCTTTATCGATTGAATTGATACGGAATGTATTACTATCACCAAACGGATCACCAGTTTCAGCATCAACGAATGTGATATCAGAATAACCGAAAACGCCATCTTTTATTCTTGCAGCAACATCAATAGAAGTTTCATATTCATAACCACCTTCAACTGGTCCTTCTAAATGTGTTTGATCTGGGGTTGAAACATCATATCTCCAGAATTCAACAATATTTGAATCGTAGTCGATTGTAATTTGATATTTATGTCTAGTAAATTCAGGCCATACAGTCAGTATGTAATCAAATGTTCCTGAAACTTTATTCATACCATAAATGTTCTTTTCACCTGGCAAGTCTTTACATTTAATAGCGATTCCGGGAGTGTCTAAGTTATCGTCATCATCATAACCACAATACCAGCTATCAAAGTCATAATGTTCTTTGAAATCAGCAGGTAAATCAGGAATAGTAACTGGATTTTCAACTGTATATGATGTTGGGAAACCATCACCTGGATTGAAAACACCAGTATCGTTTATATACTCGATGGTAACATTTCTAATGTTATAAGTTAATGTAACTTCTGTATCACGATCAAGCATGTTCCACATAATTGGTTGATCACCAATTTGGAATAAACGTGTAGTATCGGTAAATTCCCAAACAATATCATAACCAGGAATACGATTAGCAACTAAATATGCAGGTTCACCTTCAGTGTATTGACCTGCGCCTTGAGCGTTTGCTCTATCTTTAAATTTCTCATCAACATGAATAGATAAAGTGTAAGGAGTGTCATCACCCCCACCAAATGCGCTGCAGCCAGCAACTGCAAATAAAGATGATAATAATAGGGTTGTTTTAAGTAATTTTGATTTTTTCATAGTTTATCAACCTCCGGCACTATATTTTATGCTTTTTAAGTATGTTAAACAAGTGTGGTTTTAAATGCTTTCTATTCAGGCATGTATGAGGTGTTATACAAGTGAATTGAATCGAAGTTCATTTCAAAGCTTGTTCCTGTGTAACCAGCACTATCAACCATCGCGAATGATGTCCACGATTTTGAATAGCCATCACCATTCCATGGAGATGGTAAGTAAATTGAATACCATCCGTCATTTCTAGTGATGATTTTTGCACCAGCATAATTAGTTGTAACTGAATTGCTAGATTTTGTAATTGTGTAGTTACCAGAAATATTTTCCCAGTTATCACCCATTAATGTCATTGTGATTTCGCCATCGCCAACCGGTTTGAAGTTATAGGAGATACCAGCTTCTGGTAAGCTTAATTTACTCTTAGGGAAAGAGAAGTTATGTCCGGAATAATTGCTCACGTTATCCCAAGATGCCACGTGGAATGGAGTGTTAGAAGCAAATGTTACACCAGCATCAACATATGGTTCACAATATTCGAATGAATCACCATCGAAAATAATGCTACCACCTGTGACATATAGGTGATCGCATATTTGGACATCAGCATCACTTCTGCAGTCACCACATAAATCATATTCGTTGAATATGACTTTGAACCAACCATCATCTAATTTGGTGACATTACCTTTTGAGGAAGAGTCAATAGATTGAGTGATTGTCAAATTAGCATTTGCGTCTGTTATGAATTTTGAAGTGCCATAGTTGTACCATTCTTTGCCATTAACCATAAATGAGACACTAACAGCCTTGCTTGCAAATGGTTTAACTTTGAATGAAATAGCACCATATCTAATCAATTCTTTAGCGTCGATGGCAAATCCAAATGTTTTGAAATTTCCGTTTTCAAATAATATTTCATTTGGAACATCGAGTTTATCTACCACTTCGAATGAGTTAATATCGACACCATTATTCGCAGTTGTTGGGTCCTTCCATACAACGCACGTATCACCATAGTCACTTTGACTGCCTAATGAGCTAGCGTTGACTACAATATTGACCCAACCATCGCCTAGCTCAGTTGCTTCTATAGGAAGAAGCGGATATGTTGGTGAATATTGTCTCAATTCGTATTCACTACCATTATGCGTGATAAAGAAATCAGGAATAAATACTTGAGACCAACCATTCTTATATAAACTAAATTTAATTGTTTGCTTACCTGTAGCACCAAAGAATACATCAAACGATAAAGCCTTGCCAGTTAATTCTTCTTTAGTGATTGTATAACCAATTCTTCTATCGACATCATCACCAAAGGAATAAACTCTTCCGAGTTCTTTATGGCTATAAGCATCAACAGCGCGGAATGATTGACCATCGATAAAAATTTCAGAATTTGCTTTATCACTACGGCCAGCAGCATGATCCCAACCACCGAAGATTCTATCAATACCATCAGCGCCCCAAAGTTTAACACCATCACCTGTGAATAATGTAGTGTTCATTTTGAATGTTTTATAGCCTTCGCGTGTTGGGCAATCTTCAATGACACATCCTTTAGATGAATAAGTATTGCCAGATTTAGTGATTGAGAATACACCGGATATATTATATGTAGCATCGCTTTGTCCTAAACATAATGTATTTGTGCCATCTTCCACCATTCTGAAATCAAACGCTAATGCTTTTCCTTCAAGTGAGGCAAGAGAGACATAATTGATTTTTCTTGTGGTCATTATTTCACCTTTAGCATAGTGAACAGCATCACCTACGACAATCCATTCACCCTCTTCTACTTCAAGAGCGCCTTCATCATCCATAAAATACTTATGACATTCAGAACATTGATAATGGTCTAAAGAAGCGGTTTCAAATCCTGAAGATCCTTCAATTTTGGTAAGTTCATGGGAGAAAGGAATAATGATGTCTTGCATTGTTGTGGCGTTTTTGTTTTCGTCGAAAATCATTCCACAATCGCATGAATAGTAGAAAAGATTACCATCTTCTACACAAGTCTTAGATTTTGCTTCGTGAGCAACATAAGTATGAACGTGTTCTTCCTTTTTTGGGGTAGATTTACCACATCCCACTAATAATGTTAGAGCGGGTAATAAACAGAGAATTTTTCTTTTTTTCATTTTAAGTACTCCTTTATAAAATGCTATCTAGTCTATTATTTTTCAAAATTGTAAACATCTTTAACTTTGTTAGTTTTGTATTTGCCTCTAGTAAAATCAGGTATTTTATAAGTTTTGCCATTATGTGCGATTGACCTAGCGCTTAATGGAGTGATGGAATACCATGTAGCAGCGTCATACACATCTAGAGGGAATGGCTGATCATTAATCAAACAATCAACAAAGTTACTGACCATAAAGTAATCCATACCACCATGACCGAGAGATTTTTCTTCTTCGGTAATGTTGTTCCAATATTCTGGAATGTATTGTTTATAGTCATTTGAATTACCCAAATATTTCTTAATGAAATCAGGTGTATTCCAAATTTCTTCTACTTGATTGTCTAACACAACCATATCTACTTCTTGAACGGTTCTACCTTTAGTGCCAAAGATAGTAAATTCTCGAGAATAATATCCAGGTAATGTCGTATTTAGTGTCATCGTGATAGTTTCGCCATTTTCACAAGTTAATATTGTTGAAACAATATCACCTTGTTTAAATGAAATATCTTTTAATGATTTATCTAAACATTTATCCGAATTAGCGTATTCGAGTAATCCTTTAGCAACGCTAGCCACGCTAGAAACGGAAACAATTCTATTGCCTGCGTTAATTCTTAGTAATTTCGCAATAGGCCCAAGTTCATGAGTTGGATAGTTTTCACAATTACGAGAAATGTAATTCTTCAAACGATAATGTCTATTGATATTGCCACCTAAAATCTCTCCTCTAAGATCATGGGAATACGCTCCATGAGCGTGTACCACATCACCCAAAAGGCCTTTTCTTTCTAAAGCGGTAGATAATAGTTCAAATCTATCGTAACAGCAGTTTTCCATAATCATAATTGGGGTCTTGTACCTTTCATAAGTGTTTACTAATCTCCAACAATCCTTAAGATTATACGCTCCACCAACTTCCATGCCGCATGGAATACCAACTTCCATACATCTAATAGCTTGGTCAATGTGAGCTTCCCAGCTGCTTGCAATATAAATTGCGTTAATATCTTTATCTTTAATAAATTCTTCAAAGTCTACATACTTTTTAACTTTGTGTTTTCTAGCTTCTTCAATCCTATTTTCGTAATCATCGAGTCTATCTTGGTATAAATCACATATTGCAACAACATCGACCTTATCGAACGCTAAAAATGTGGAAAGCATACCTTGGCCCCGTTGACCTAATCCAACAATTCCTAACTTAATTTTTTCCATATTACTTATTCTCCTTTAGAGAAGGGACATATAAACCTTTTCTAACAATCTCTGGATAATGCACTTGATTAATTGCTCTATCAAAGACATTATTAACCACCATAAAGCTAGCTAATAATATTAAAGGAACAACAAATAACAATAACAGTCCATAGATAATTTGCTTGATCCAAATTAAGTTCAAACATAATTCCATCGCGATATATGGAGCAAATCCAATAATCATAAGAATAAGAATTCGCCAAGAACCTCTTAAATAGAGGAAACAGGAATCCCTTAACGAACGGAATATCTTATTCTTATACACCACTGAATAGAACAGACAAATTAATAAACCAGGTAATAAAACGAGCATAAATACGAAATAGCAAGCAATCTTCAAAAATGGGAAATTTGAAAAATTAATAATTAAGAAATTGAACAGCATTTTAAATAAAGCGATAAATAAACCAGTTAAAACAAAAGGTTTGATATTATCTTTTACGCCCATTTTAAAGTCGTAACCAAAGAATGGGACATCTCCATAAACTAATAGCTTAAGCACTCTGAAAAGGCCTGAAAGACCAATAAAAACCAAAGGATATAGCACTACATCGATAGCGTTCCCTAACATAAAACCAACTTTTAATGCATCCATCGCCTCTTGTTCGGTCAATGAACCAGCGTTAATTGCTGCGTAAGCATTGTTATTCGTGTAGTCCAATATGACACTCTTAACAAGTGAAGGAATGAATAAAAGTAATAAAACTAAGCCAATGATAAATATAACTTTGTATTGATTTTTTAAAATAGAGAAAAACTGTTCCCTTCTAGTTTGAGGGAGATTTTCTTCGGTGAAATCAGTTTTTGCAAATTTTAACTTAGCCATTTATATCTTCTTCTTTAATCGTGCTTTCTAATCGTAATGTTTCCAAATACTTATTTTGAGAATCTTGTAATTCTTTACCATTACCAGAAAAAGTAATTTTACCGTTTTCTAACAAGTAGATTGTTTTGCCCAATCGAAGGGCTTCATGATAATCGTGAGTTATCCATAAAGCAGTCGCATTTTCTTCTTCGATGTATTCTTTCACTAACAAAGTTAATTCATCTTTCAACGCTTGATCTAGGTTAGCGAATGGTTCATCAAACAAGATAAGACTTGGTTCTTTAACAAATGCTTTTGCGAGATTTACACGATTTTGTTGTCCAAAGGACAAATATTTAGGTTTTCTCGCTAAACAGTGTTCGATATGAAGCTTTCTTGCAATCGCTCTTACTCTTTGATTTATTTCATCTTGTCTAAGAACTGTAAATTTAAGTGGGAAAGCGATGTTTTCAAACACTGTCATATTTGGATATAAGACATAGTTTTGTCTAATATAAGCGACATCTTTGTCTCTAATAGTTAATTCAGTGACATCAACGTCATCAAATGTAATCTTGCCAATATATTTGTTATCTAAGCCGCTTAATATATTAAGCAATGTAGTTTTTCCACTACCGGATTCGCCAAGAATTATGGAAGTTTCTTTGTCATTAAATTCGACGTTAAAGTCATTAAAAACATCAGTAACTATGCGACCTTTTTTATCCTTATAGGAATAATTAAGATTTTCACATTTAATTCTTGGCATAATTATCTATCCGATACGTGATAAACGAATGTTATCGATAAAAATATCGACGTCATGTTCTTCGTTACCAATTGTCCAACCAAAAGTTTGGTTGTTTGTGATGAGGTTAGCATCAACTGTAACGTGTTGGTCAGTGTAATAAGTAATATCTTTGCAAAGAGGTACTTCTACAGTGAACCATTTATCTTTGACATATTTGTCTTTTGGCACATACACTCTGCTACCATCTGTAGAAACGAATTCAGGGAAAACACCTGATTGTCCATTACCACCAGCAGCGTTTTGTAAAACACCACCATCGTTAGCAAATCTAATTTCATATCTAATTGCCCAAATTCCAGTTTCAACACCTTCGATTTTCTTCAAATCAGTTTTGTTCAAATAGGAGCTTGAGAAACGTAACATAGACCAGTTAACCCATCTACCAGCAGTAGCTCTATTGAGGATATGTAACATACCTTTACCGTGTGATGGTTTAATAAGTGTGCCTTCATCATCAGTGAATTCATCAATGATTTCATATGATAATTGGTTGGCGGCTACGTTAGAAACCGACATACTTGATGTCATATAAATGCTCTCAAAGTCACAAATTTCATTATGTTTAATGACAAATAAGTCTTTAATAATTCTTTTTTCAGGAGAATTGATAATCTTAATGTCATCGACATAAATCTTTTTAGCTTCATCAATATCTCTAATATTTTGATTAGGGAATCTAAAATATAAACCCGCAACGTTTGTGAGAGCGATTTCTGCCGCTAAGATAGAAATATCTGGTTCATAAGTAACATGATTCCATTCACCTGCTTTAAGAACAAACTCTCCACCACTGGAGAATGTTGCAGATGTAAAGGAAATAATTGAGGAAACGAATCCAACAGTGACAGTAATATCTTCATTAGAAGAGTTGAAGAAATCAGCTTCTACCTTTTGGAAATAGGATAGGTCATTATAAGCGAAATCAAATACTGAGCTCATAAGTGGCCAATAAACAGTTGGCTCAGAACGAGTCACATAGTTACCAACTGGTTGCAATAAAGCGGAATAATTACCACTTTTTACGTATTGTTTGTCTTCGTTACGAGAAACTTTGCCAAAGCTATTATATAAACCAATAGTTTGGAAACTTGGACCCCAGCTTTCAAAATCAGCAAGAATGATTGTGTTAGGATCTTTAACTTCGGCTTTGTTACATCCAGGTAAAAGGACAGAAGCAATTAATGGAAGTAAAAACATTCTTCTTTTCATAAAATCGTTCCTCCTTATTTGTTCATAACAGATACATTCTTAATGTAGATTGTCTTCGCTTCTTCATTTTTGCTTGAAGTATTGCCAAGAACTAAGAAGAAGTAACTAATCTTAGATGTATCTTTAAGTTTCATATAAATGGTTGGAATGTTAATTGTGTTCATTCCAGGTTGTAACTCATAATTCTCGTGATAATAGTTATCGTATTTGTTATCAGCATTACGACCACCGACAGAGAATAACATCTTATTAGATGTTGGGTTATAGACATTCAAAGTAATGTCTTGAGTGTTAGAGTTCAATTGGCTAAGGAATGGAGCGTTAAATTTAATTGATTGTTTAGCGTCTTTTCCTTTAGAAACATCTAATCTCAACATATCTTGTCCCTCGACACTCTCAATAGATGTAGTAACAGAACAGTTATATTTAGCAAATGAATCTTTTAATTCATTAGGGCCATAGCTAGAAACTTTACCACATAAATGAGCTTTAACCGTATTGGAGTTACCTTGATAGGAAACAACGATTTCATAATCATTAGAATCTTTTGAGATGTTATCTTGGAAGGAATATAAATGACCTTGTTTATATGTTCTACTAGGGCTTAATGAAGTTCCATTAACTTGAATAGTTGCGCCATCTTTAGCGTAGAATTCAAATTTAACAATGGATTCTGTCTTATCCATATTGCATTTAGAAACAACAAAATCACTTCCGTTATTAGAGGCCAATGTTAAATCTGCCATTGTGCGACGTGCTTGTTCCACTAAAGCGGAATTACCGATAATCTTTGTGCCATTATATAAAGAGTTAGTTAATAATGGGAAAATACCTTTATCGCTCAAGCCTAATGATTTAGCTTTTTGTTTTAAGTTATAGAGTACTTCGTACTCTTCGTTACCATCTCTAATAGCTTGAATTCTTAAAGATGGCAATGGTCCATCATAGCCATATTGAGCGCCTGGATAGAATAAATATCCATCACCATTACAGCCATAATATCTTGCTGGGTTACCAGAATAGTATTCTTCAATCGGAGCGTAAGAATCACCATTTTGACGACCATAAACGTTAGCGGCCCAGAACAGGTTACCAACGATA
Source organism: Bacilli bacterium (assembly GCA_045601325.1). GTDB lineage: Bacteria > Bacillota_I > Bacilli_A > RFN20 > CAG-826 > JAZRZI01. The sequence continues at coordinate 22,967 of JAZRZI010000016.1, read as the reverse complement.
TCGTAGTTAGCTTGCATCCAGCCCATCAATCTAGCTGAAGATAAAATGTCTTCTGTATGATATGTTGGGTAAGGTACGTGTGGTTCAACACATGTGTACCACCATTTTTCTTTTTGATTATAATAATGAGCTCTTAGTTCAGGAGTGTCATAGAAATTTGCTTTAGGACAATAAGTATCGATTAATCCATCGCATTCTTCATGCCATGCAGTTGTGATGATATGAGGAATATTACGAATGGATTGAATCAATTCTTCATGCATTGGGTGATCAGCTTTAACAGAATTGAGTTCATTAGCGATTTGAACAATAACTTGTCTATAACGTTGGTTAACAAAGATTGCGCGATCCATTAAGTTGAATTCATATGGTTCATCAATCATACCTAAGTAATAGGATAATCTCTTGAGCATATTGAAATTAGTTTCGCAACTCTTGTTATAGAATTCTCTAATGTAATTCTTAAAGACATTTTCATCAAATGAAATTTGATTGTTAACTGTTGCTTGCACGTAAGGAATACCAATTGAGGTAATGCGCTTATCTTGCATAATTTCATATGATCTTTCGACATAATATTTAATGCCAGAACTAGTATTATCAAATTCGTTTTCAATAACTGCATAAGAAGGTGATAAACGATAATCACCTAATGCATGGTGATATTTTTCATACATGCTACGAGATGAATCTAATTCACCATTCCAGAATTGCCAGTGGTCAAGGAAGACTGCACGTGAATGAGTTTCTTCATTGACTGTGACATCAAGGATTTCCACTTGCATAGGAATAGTTTTGACTAAACCATCTAAATTAAGTGTAATTTCACCAGTATAAATTCCTTCTTTTTGATTAACTGGAACATCAACATTAAAGTATAATCCTTGGTTTTGATTAGCTTTAATCTTGTTATCGTTAAATTTTAAAGAATTTTCAATAGGCACCATACCATCAGGAACATAACCTGTTGGAGCAGTGCTAACTGAGTCATAGATTTTGGTCATATTCATGTATTTTTCAACAAAAATAGTGATTAAATCTTTGGAAATAGTATCCCCACTAGCGGATTTTAAATCAGTGACAGTAGCGTCAAATGTTTTAATATCGCAAGTTGGAGTAATGATTAAGTGTTTGCCTTCGTTTTCACCTTTAAAAGCAAGGATATTAACTTTAGCATCTCCTCTAATATCGTTATAAACGGATGAAGGTTGATCTTGATAAATCTTCTCAGCGGAAGAAACTGACCAAATATCAATATCCCCTGAAGGTTTACCTCCACCATTACCACCGCAAGCAATCAAACCACTAGTTGTTAAAAACAATAATGGAACAATCTTTGCGGTTTTGACTTTGATTTGTTTTTTCATAAATAATTACCTAATTTACATGTTGAGACCAGCTCTATCGACAGCGGCAACCCATCTTTCATCTGTCCAATAAGCGATAGTCTTATCGTAATAATCTTGTGCGCTTGGATGTTCTTTGTCAGAAGAGAAAACTGAGAAATAATCAATGCTTAATGTAGAAGTTTCAAATTCAGAAACGTAACCATAAACCACTAATGAGTAAGATGTAACAGACTTTAATGTATATGGAGATAAGAAACTTGAATTCATGTATTGCAATCTATCTTTATGCATTGGATCAATCTTATCGGAGTTGAAAAGTGTAGGATTTTCTTTAGCAACATCGTATTTGAATGGTAAAGATGCACCTAAAGTGTTTTCCATATATGTTTCTTGACCTTTGATAGTTGCCATAAATCTTAAGAAGTCAACAGCGACATCTTTTCCGGGAGCAGCAACAGGAACAATACTTGTATGTCCAGCACCGAAAGATGTAACAACACCACGTGCTTCTTTGACTTTATCATAGTCATCTTGATTGACATCATAGCCTTCGCCAACTAAGGATGTGTTTTCGTTATCAATTGCAGTAATTAATGCGGATAATTCGGCATCATCTTCAATTGTGTCAGTCATTTTTGTAATAGCGGAAATTACTGGCATTCTCATCATCTTCGCTTCGTAGTCTTTGCCACCTAAACCATGGATGTTTGCCATTTCTGATGGATACCAGTCACCACATGCATAGAATAATGATGCACCACCTTTAAAAGCTCTTTGGTTAACTAAGAAACCATTTTGATAAGAAGCTGGTGAAACATAGTGTTTGCTATCATCTAAGAAGTTTTCAAAGACTTTTAATGATTCTAAACGACCTTTTTGTTTGAAAATGTCTTTAGAAATTGCGCCATCATCGATACCGCTATAGAAGTTATCATATCCTTCTAAGCCTTGGTATTGTGCCCACCAAACAGAGAATAACTTATTGATGTAGTCTTCATCGTTACCTTTTAAGAAAGCATATGTTTGTGTGTTATCACCTTTATAGTTTTTAGTGGTGTAAGCTTCGCAAAGCGCTAAGAATTCATCAGTTGTGTTAGGAACTTTTCCGTTAATGGATTGAAGCAATTCAGGGTTGTATAAGAATGAAACATTACCGCCTGCCCATGGAGCTAAGAAGAAATGACCATTCTTGCTATCTTCTGTATTTGTGTGGTATTGGAAAGAATCAAGATATGAATCAAACATTCTATCTTTGTATAATCCACCTTTTGAGTCAGGTATTTCTTGATTGTATAAACAATCAGTTAAATCTAAGAATTCACCATCACTAACGTTGGTGAACAAGTTCATACCAAACATTAAGTCGAAACGGTTAGCTTTTCTACCTGCAGCGATAATATCTTGAACGTAGTTTTGGTTCTTAGATGTTTCTGGTTTCTTAACTTCCAAATTAGGATATTTTTCTTTAACCCAATCTTGTTCTTTAAATGCATCAATCATAGGTTGAAGCCAATCAGTTTTGTAACCAGCGTCAGTGCAGAAAATACGAAGAACTTGATCTCCGCCACCACTTCCTCTGTTACAGCCAGTTAAAGCAGCTGCACATGAGACTGATAAGACTGAAAGTAATAATAATTTTTTTGCTTTTTTCATAAAAGACCTCCATTTTTATCCTTTTAATCCACCGATAGAGAAGTTTTTCATCACTTTATCGGAGAATATAGCAAACAGTGTAACGATAGGCACAATTGAGACTAATAAGACTGCAAATGTACCTGTAGGTTCAAAGTATTTAGTTAAGTCATTTGATAACTCATAAATACCTGATGCAATGGTTGGATAACTACGAAGATACAAAATAGGGGTTGTATAGTCGTTATATGTTCCAATCAAAGCGAGAATAATTAATGTAATAATAGATGAAGTTGCTTGTGGCAAAACAACCTTAAAGAAGGCGGTAAAGTGTCCACCGCCATCAATTAAGACAGCTTCAACATAGCTCCATGAAACATTCTTAAAGAAAGCATGAAGCACCATGAAATTAAATCCAAAACCACCTAAAGAAGTTAATATGACAAACCAAGGTGTATTAATAATGTTAAGCCCACCTTCACTGACGAGCTTAAGCATAGAGCCAGTTGTGCCAATGATAGGAATAGTCATGCAGAAAATAACGATAGAATAAATGAGGTTTCTACCTTTGAATTTGTATTTAGCGATAACATATCCAGTAAATGCGGACATGAGAACACCACCTGTAGAAGAAATAATACAGAACCATAATGAGTTAAATAGCATATCACCAAGATGATAAGTATTACCATCAGGAGAGATTTCCATATTGAAGATGTATAAGTAGTTTTTAAAGTTATTGCTTAGTTGGATATTGAATATCGTGTAATTAGGGTTTGTAGTACGTAAATATAAATAATCGCCATAGGCATCCGCGCTAGCAAAACTTGCCATGATAAACAAATATAAAATAGGCAAGATAATTAAGGATGCGTAGATAAAGAAAGCAATAAAGGCAAATGTGAAAACAACCTTCTCACTTTTTGTTCTACGAAGGAGTTTATATCTATTTAATAACGCTTTTGGAAGTTTTTTGCGGTTTTCCATAGTTAACTCCTTTCTAGTATTCGACAGGGTCAATCTTGTCGGTGAGCTTTCTCACACCGAGAATGATTGGTAAACCTGCAAGTGTAAAGCAAAGACCAGCAGCGGAAACTAAGTTATAAGCATTTTCAGCTGCGCCATTGCCATTAGGTCCGTAAACGGAAGTAAAAATCCAGTAGGAAATAGTTGTTGATCCATCTGGAGGATTAAACAAGAGTAATGGTCCACTAGCGGTAAATATACCAGTCATTGTGAACACTAATTGAGTAGCAAATGTTGGCCAAATAAGAGGGAAAATCAATTCGATTAATTCTCTAAATGGGGAACATCCTTCAAGTTTAGCGGATTCAAGAACTTCAGTTGGCACTCTAGCCATCGCGCCAGAGAATAACAAGACATTAGAAGTAAATGAAGTAAAGATTGTGTAAATTAAGATAACTACAGTCGCACTATGAGCGTCATTTAAATAACCTTTTTGAGGGACTGATTTACCAAATAGATGTAAGAACATATCCCATAAGTTTCCAGGACCTATGAGCTCTTTATAAGCTGCAACTAAAGCCATACCTGAAATAATTGCAGGTAAATAGAAAATAACTCTAAAAATCTTATATCCTGCAATCTTCTTATATAAGAAGTAAGAAATAACTAAGGAAATAGGAAGAACAATTAACACTGTAGAGCCAAAGTAAATCAATGTGTTCTTTAAAGCGATGAAGAGAATACCACTACCACCTGCTAAAGTTAATTGATCCCAGAAATATTTAAAGTTATCCCAAGTGAATTGTTTTGTTCTAGCGTCTAAGAATGCTAATCCAATTGATTGAATGTTAATATAAAGCCAGAACACTAACCAGTTAATAACAGGAATAGCTAACATTGTAATGATAAATATAGCGGTTTTCTTTCTATTTAAAACTGTACCAGTAGAATGATTGTATTCGAAAACCTTGTGTTGTCTTTTATAAACACGATTGGCAATCTTATCTTTCAATGTTACCTTCTTAGGATTATCTGTTTTAACCATATCAATCTCTATCTTGTGTAAAAGTATTCATAAACCGCAGCGGTCCAACCCATCATTGTTGGTGTCTTATATTCAACAGTGACAGATACTTCACCAGTTACGGAATCATATTTCTCCCAGAGTTTTCCTGTTTTAGCGAAAACATTTTCAACAGTGGTCATATATTGTTTTCTCACTAATTCAGCTTCTTTATCTAAACCAACTTTCTTTAAGCCTAAATACGCTAAAAAAGTTGTTGGAGCCCACATATGTGGGTAATCCCATTGCATATATTGATCTTCTCCACGATACATAGCGGTAGATAAACCATTTTCATAATCTAAACTATCAAAAATCTTTTTAGCGGCTTCTTTATCTTTAGATAATCCCACTGCGTATGGGAATAAAGATGCTACTGTTAAGAATTTGGATACTTCTTTATCAACGAAACAATAATCGTAATAGATGCCAGTTTCACTATCTTTCATTAAAGAATCCATAAGGGATTTTCTATTAGCTGCTCTACTAGTGAATTCCTTAGCTAAATTAGCATCGCCAATAATATTAGCCATTTCCGCTAGTTTAACTTCAGCATCGTATAAAATGCAGTTTAAATCGATATGAGCATAACTAAGAGAGTCAAATCTCAAACCTTTTCTTCTAAATCTAACATTTAAATCCCAACCTGATTCTGCAATAGCAAAGAATCCTTTAGTGATATCAATTGGGTTTAATTTGCTTTCTTCTTTTGTTAAACCACCACATCTATCTCTAAAATATCCAAATGAAGATGCACATTTAGCGTTTGTCCAACCACAACCATATTGATTTAATCCGCATGGAGTGTTTCTATCGTATTTCCAGAATTCCATTTCGATAGCAGCGAAATTGATAAATTCCTTAATATCGTTAATATCTTTAGTCTTTTGGTATAAATCATAAATACCTCTAGTGAAGAATGGAGGTTGGCTGCCTTGGACAAGATGGTCAGCATTAGGAATAAAGTTTAAATGAGCAACAAAATATCTCATAACTTTGAGATTGTTTCTCGCAACATCCACTAAGCCGTCTTCTAACAAACCGATGTTTGTGAAATATGTATCCCAATAGTAAAAGTTTTGGAATTCATCATCCGCGCAAGGAGTTGTATAAATATTAGGAATCTTAATGAATGCTAAATTAGCATCTTTAGCGTTCATAGGATCTCTAATTGTGGTTTTCCAGTTTTCTAATATATATTCATGCACATTCATAATTTATAAGCTCATTTCTGTTTCACCATCGAATAAGTGAATCTTAGATTCATCAAAACAAATATCAATTTTATTGCCAATAGTTCCGTCAACTGCTTCACTAGTTTTAGCGACCACTCGATGGCTATTGATATTGAAATACAACATCAAGTCATAACCTAATAACTCACTATACGTAATAGCGACGTTAATAGATTGTCCTGAGTGTTTGTTGTTCTTATCTCCAACTACGTAAACATCTTCAGGTCTTATACCTAATGTAATCTTTTTATCTTCATAATCTTTAACTTTTTCAAGTAAAGCTTTGCTTAAGGTATAATCAAACACTACTTCTTCACCATTACAAGCAACGAAATGACCTTCTTTAATAATACCTTCAATAAAGTTCATACCTGGGCTACCGATAAAGGAAGCAACAAACTTATTACTAGGATTATTAAATAATTCTTTAGGCGTACCAATTTGTTGGATATAGCCATCTTTCATAACCACAATACGATCCGCCATCGTCATAGCTTCAACTTGGTCATGGGTAACATAAATTGTAGTCGCTCCAACGGTTTTATGAATTCTAGAAATCTCCGCTCTAGTTTGAACTCTAAGTTTTGCATCTAAGTTACTCAAAGGTTCATCCATTAAGAATACTTTAGGTTTTCTAACAATAGCTCTACCTAATGCGACACGTTGCCTCTGACCACCACTTAATGCAGATGGTTTTCTAAATAAGTATCTTGCTAAGTCGATGCTATCCGCGGTCTTATTGATTTCAATATCCATTTCATGTTTAGTTAAATGTCTAAATTTTGTTAATGGAACTTGATTATTCTTTAAATATTCAATCTTTTCTTGTAACTTTGCTAATTCATTTTCAGCTTTTGAGTTTGTGTCTTCTAAAGATGCGCATTCAACTGGGAACTTTTCACCGTATTTTGCGATAATCTTTTTGTTCTTATTAATCTCTTTAAGCCTCTTATTATAGATTTTGCAATTGTAAACAACACCAAAAGTGTCATAGCCAATCGCTTGGACTAATTTAGAAGATTTTTCCTCTTCTAATTGGTAAATTCTTTGATATAACTCTCTACGTTTTGCTAAAAGGGAATCATCATTTTGGTTCTTTTTATATTTTGCGTCGATCTTTTTGATTTCTTTTTTAACTAATGAAATTTCGTTTTCGATTAATTGAACTTCTTCAGGATTTTGCCAAACAGGTTTGAAAACCTTTTTGAGCTTTAAACCAAATTGTAAATTTTTGTAAACAGTCATATGTGGATATAAAGCGTAGTTTTGGAACACCATTGCGATGTTTCTATCTTTAGGTTCCACACGATTCATTAATTCACCATCAATTAAAAATTCACCAGAAGTAATGTCTTCCAAACCTGCGACCATCCTTAGAGTTGTGGATTTACCACATCCGGATGGACCCACAAAAACGATGAACTCTTTATCTTTGATTTCCAAATTAAAATCAAAAACAGCTTGCACACCATTAGGGTAAATTTTGTTGACGTTTTTTAATACAAGATTTCCCATAGTATTAATTCCTTTGCAACATTATAGACAACAATATTTTATTAAATATTAAGGAAAGATTAAACACCTACTATAAATAAGGAAATATTATTTACGAAAAATACAATATATTATAAAAAAATTATTATCGTTATTTAGCAAGACTTCGAATAATATTTATAATATTATATGTGTTTTTACAAACATCTCGCAGAGCAATAATTCAATAAATATCACTATTTTTATATAAATATTGACACAAATTATATGGTTGATAAAATGGAAATATGGTTGTTTTTAGACACTTTAACTCCTTTGAGCTCAAGACAATTGTGAATATCGAATCTATCTCTAACTGCTTTTCATATGTCTTCCATAAAGAATTTAAAGGCCCTATTGAAGCCCATGAACAATTAGAGCTTTTCTTCGTGGAAAAAGGTAGCCAAATTATCTTTGAAGATAATAAGAGTTATACGGTTAATCAAGGTCAAGCATTCCTACATAAGCCAAACGCTGTCCACCACGATGAAACAAATAATGTTGTCACTTCAGTTATCATTATTTCTTTCACTTCACATAGTGAAGCTTTAAAAACATTATTCGATCAAGTTATCAACTTCTCTAATGAAGATATCTTATTGATAAGAGAAGTATTTGAAAAAATTAAAGCCAGTGGTTACTTAAATATCAACGCTGGTCAACACTATGGACAAGAAATATACATGGAAAGAGATAGATCTTTAGGTGACACTCAAAGAATCAAAATGTCACTAGAAACAATATTCTTAAATCTCATTGAAAAAGCATATAAAAAAGATAGCAAACAAAAATCTGTTTCTCGATTAACCACTAGAATCAAAGAGGAACTCAAAAAACAGATTTATGGAAAATTAAACTTAGATGTTATTTCTGAAAAACTATTCTATTCAAAGAGTTATCTATGTAGAAAGTTTAAAGAAGATACGGATAAAACTATTCTTGAATATTTTTATGAGAAAAAGATTTCCGAAGCCAAACTACTATTATTAAACACTACAAAATCTTTAGAAGAAATATCAGAAACTCTATATTTTGAATCCGTACAATATTTCAATACAGTATTTAAAAAATACGTTGGTCTATCGCCTAAACAATGGAAGAAAGTTGTATCTAAACCTTTCTTACAATAATTCTAATAACACAGCCTTTCCTGGTTCTAATGTATCACTAAAGGCTTTTATTTTTTCTGTTCTCATCTCTAATGACATAGGATATATATTCATCTTATGAGATTTCTTAAAGTTTAAAGTAAATGTCGCATTTTCAGTAATGGAGTTATTGACACAGTAATAAAGTGTTTTTCCTTTATAGTCAAAAGCGCTCACTATAACATTATCATCAGTCACTAATGAAGAAGCTTCTCTAATGGATTCTTTTCCTTCTTCAAACATATAACATGCTGGTCTATCTTCATGATACATAACGCCTATTTTAGTCGCGTTCATCAAAAGATGGTCTATTGATGCAACATAAGCGTTAACGTTCTTTACATAGTCGAAAATCTCAGTTTTTTCGCCTTTTTCATTAACAATAGAGCCACCTTGTCCAACATAGAACTCGCTTCCACCTCTATCAGCGGGAGCAGGTGTTTGATAGCAGAAGTATTGTAATCCTTTTGCTCCATAGGCTAAAACAGTGTTAACTTGCCAATATATATCTGCTTCTGTTGGTCCACGATAGAAACTACCACTACTAAAAGCATGACCACTAGACAAGGCAAAAGCCCAGAATGGTAAATGTCTTTCATTAGCGAACTCACTAAATGCAGTTAATTGAATGAAGTATTTGCTCTTTAAAGATGGGAAATTACCTAAAGGTGCGTAGAAATCATATGATAAAAATCTAGGATTAACTGTATCAGTGTAGTCAGTTAAATGTGAGATATAATCATCTAGATTACCACCGTTATTAGTAAATATTTCCATAGGGTTTAAATTGACATAGAAAGCATAATCACTAGGAACATACTCTTTAAATTTAGAATACGCTTTTTTAATATTTTCAAATGCTTGGTGATTTCTAGGTTCATCCGCATAATGAAAACCCGCAAAGGAATCATAATCGGTAAAATGCCTACTTTCAAAAGCTGTTTTAAAATCTTCACCTTCTAAGTTCCATAAATATGGATCCTTAACAAAGTATTTAACTCCGACTTGAGAAGCATAATCTAAAGCTTTGTATATTTCTTCAGTCGCATCGAATCTACGTCCACTTAAAGTAGTGTCCGAAGTGCCATACATTTCATATAAAGCATATATGGAATTAAGACCACTTTCTTTTAAGATTTGGTATTGTTCTAAGGTATTACAATCCATCATCTTAGAAGGCGCTACCCAACCAGATATAGGCATGACATCTTCATCCATATGTCCATAGTTAAACTTATAGACATTTAATTGTTTATATTTTTCACATGCTGAACATAGTAATGAAATTAATCCTATAGAAGATATTAATAAATTCTTTTTCATCAATTGCATTATACCAAGATTAATTAAGTAATATTAATAACAATTAAATATTTCATAAAAATGGGTATATAAAAACTAGGTTCAAAACGAACCTAGTCATTTATATTATTAGAAACTAATAATTATTGTGGCATTGTTAAACTATTCACTAAGTGGAATGAACATCTATCTAAGAAGACTGATGTGCCAGAAGCGCCAGCACTGTAGACGTGTGCAAAACATGTCCAAGCTTCACGTTCGAAACCATCGCCTGGCCATGGAGCAAATACGAAGACTGAAACCCAGCCATCTGCTCTAGCAATAACTTTAGAATTTGCATATGAGCATGTAACTTCATTGCCACTCTTTGTAATTTTGAAACTACCAGAGAGATTAGACCAATCATTATCATCACCGATTAATGATAAGTCGATTGAACCATCGCCAACGAGTTTGATATCAAAACCGATACCTGCATGTTCATTTAAGAATTGAGCAGTAGTTCTTAAATAAGAGAAGTTATTGTTATCAGTAGTCCAAGAAGCAAAGTCAATTGCTTGGCCAGCTGCATATTCACTACCAGTAACTGCATGTCTAGCGACTAATTTAGTAGCTGCAAGGTCAACAGTAATAGAACCATTTTCAACATACCAATGAGTAATTGATGAACAACCTCTTGCACGGCCATCACCTTCGAGTTCAGATTCGTTGATAACTACGTTATACCAACCATCATCAAGAGCTGTAACTAAACCTCTAGAAACTCTATCAGTTCTATCTTTAATAGTGATAACACCATTAGCGTCTGATGAGAAGTGGAATGTACCTGCGTTAGCCCAGTCACTATCCATGAAGGAAAGGTTAACTGCTGAACTTGCTGGCATCTTAACATTGAAGCTAACAGCACCAGCTTTAATTAAATCAGCTGTTGCAATTGGAGCGCCATAAGCTGCGAAACCACCATGGTTAAATGTATATGGTTCAGCAAATTGGTCAACTGCTTTTAAGGATAATAAATCAACACCATTGCTTGATGTTGTTGGGCTTGCCCAAACGACAACATAATCTGCATAATCACAATCACCATAAGTGAAATGTAATGAGTTAGCTACAACATTAACCCAGCCATCACCTAAATCAGTTGTTTGAATTGCTATTTCTTTTTCAATTTGTTTGAATGAGTATTCACCAGTTGCAGATTTTGTAAGGAATAAGTCAGGAATGAATCCTGCGGTCCAGCTATTATAGTAAAGGCCGACTTTAATTGTTTGTTCGCCAGTTGCACCAAAGAATGCATCAAATGAAAGTGCTTTACCAGTTAAGTCTTCTCTAGAAATACTGTAGCCTAACTTAGTAGAAGTATTATTTCCAGTAACTAAACGACGACCAGCATCAACAAGTTGACATGATCCCCAGTTGACCGCTAATGCAACTTCAGAATATGCAGTTGCGCCTGCTGATGGATCCCATAAACCAGAGACGAGTGTTACATCGACTGCTCTGTCTAAACCATCACCATCGAATTCTACAAACTTAAGTGTGTAGTTATACCAGTTATTTTCTTTTGCAGTAACTGTGCCTTTATTAACTGTCACACCTTCACTAGTTTTTGTAAAAATGATGTTTCCAGTAACGTTTGCCCAAGTATTGTCAAGAATTGCAAAACCAGTTGAACCATTTTCTTTCATCCAGAAATCAAAACTTAATGCTTGATTTACTGTAGGTAAGCTTTGCAAATTTGGACTAAATACGCCATTAGAACCAATTTGTGATCCTTTAGCGTAATAGCTTGTCTTTGCAGGCATAACGACTTCGCTTGGTACGTCGCCACTGAAGATTGTGTCTGAATCTGCGAATGAACCTACTTGAGGCTCTGTTGTAAAGTACTCATGACATTCACAACATGTCCAGAATTCAAACCAACCTGGATCTGACTCAGTGGCTGCCTTAGTTGCGTAATGGTAACCATCATGAGTGCATTCATCCGCATGTAAAGCGAGATGTTTTGTGCTACGAGATGCTAAAAGTGAACCTGCGCCCACAGCTAAAACACCAGATAGCAAAAAGATTAGATTTTTCTTTTTCATATATAGGATTTCCTCCAAATTAAGCATAACCAAAAAACATATTTTAGTAAATATTGCTCGTATATGCACATAAGAAATTGCAATATTCTTTTCTAAAGAAAAGGAGTTGATTTTTTAACGATTTTATAGAAAATATTAATGCAATTTTTTAACATATTTTATAATTTTATAATTTAATCAAAAAAACCAAGTTATTAACTTGGTTAATTTGTATTTTTTAACAAAATATTTTATAAAATGAATAATGCAGTGCCTTTTGAGAGAGTAACACTATTACCAGATCCAGTGAGAATTTCATTAATATTTTTACCTTGACCGAATAAGATGTATTGTTTTCCGCTAGGGACAGTGACCTTGAAATTGGACTTAGATGCACTAACTGAGGAGTCACTTTCATAGTTCACTATTAACTCTCTAGTAGCACTACCATTAGAGTAAGTAACATCCATTTTTTTAACTCCACCACCATAGTCATCTTGTGTGAATGTCATATTGGTAATGTCATATCCATCTAATAAACCTTTAATCTTAGTAACTTGTTGATTGGCTTCTACATAATAGTTAAAGGATGTATTCTTTTCTAACTTAGCAGTGATTGCTTCGTTTTCCCATGAACTTGATAAATCAAATTGAGAGAATGTGAATAATCCATAACCATAGAACTTAGCTGCAGCAGTTGATAAATGACATGCAAAGATATCTTGCACTGTCACTTCTTGACATCCTGGACAATTACCACAGTTGATGGTTTGAGTGATCTTTAACCCCGGACGTTCTGCATGTAATGTTTCAAAGATATTATAAGAAGCTTTAATTGGGCAGAAATACTTCTTAGTAATAGTGCCTGTAACACCATAGTTCATAGTTCTATAGTTATATAAGTCAAAGTTGAAGTAGTTAGTCTCGGTTAAATCTAACCATTGTTCAATGTAGTTTTGGTAATCTGTATCACTATTAAATACATCGATGTTTTTAGCGTATGGTAATAAACAAGTAAAGACTACTGGTTTTGTCTTGCCTTTGAATAAACCATGATTAGCATAGATGGAATTAATAGTTTGTGACATATAACCAACTCCATAGATAGCTCTGCTATTTGGGAATGGTTCATCGCAAACATTCAAGCCATAGAATCCCTTATGGAATAATAAGTTTTGTAAGTTACTTTCGCCAGAATTACTGTGTAGCAAACGACTAGTAACAACATTTTGGACATTTGTTTTAATGCTTTGTTTATCAGCTTCACTAGCGGTATCTCTACCTAAAGCATTTAAAGTGTTGTAGATTGCACCATCGCTGATGATACATTTCATACCATGATTCCAGAAAGCATCCATATAACGTTTACATGCGTTATTAGAATCATTCTTATACCACCATGACCAACCTGTATATTGTTCCACCATTGCGTATTTAGTGTGTAATAATACAACATTTTGTCCTGTTTCTTTTAGTAAAGAAATAATTGTGTCTAAATATATGGAATTAGAGAAGTCAACTTCATCTCTAATATCATAACTATCGCTCGTTCCTGAAAGCGCACCATTAGTGGTCCAGTTTAAATCTTTATCTAAGAAGAAGTAATATCCATCTTGGCCTGAACCTTGTTCACTAGCGGCTTTATCCCATAAAGCTTGAGTGATACCGTATTTAGCCATATCAGCTTTATAGATATAGAAGTGAGAAGAGAAAGGAGCGTAGCTAAATACTGGTTCCACTTCTACGGACATAATTTTACTAGATGTAGCAATCTTTTTATTATTATCGTTAAATGCTTCAACGTATATTTCATGTTGACCCACAACTTCAGGAGTGTAGCTAAAGCTAGGTGAACTTGTATCGCCATTAATAACTACAACTGGGTTATTGGAATTATCATCATAAACTCTATAATAAGCTGCACCGACATTTTCAAAAGCAACAGAGCAACCTTCTCCTTTAGAAAGTTCAATCTTACCACCTAAGAATGAAGAATGAGCGATATGAATAGAATCAAAGTTAATTGTGAAAGAAGTACCGCTATAACCAGCTTGGCTAAATACCTTACAAAGTGGAGTCCAAGCTGAATCAATACCATCACCTAATAAAGGTGCAGGTAAATAAATAGAATACCAACCATCTTCTCTAGCGATGATTACTGAATCTGGGTAATCACAAGAAATATCATCACCATTTTTAGTGATAACAAAGTTACCTGATATATTTGCCCACGTATCTGCAAGTAAAGACATTGTAATGTTACCATTACCAACTGGTTTGAAATCAAACGCTAAGCATGTATCAACTCTTAATACGTGATCTTTAACATAAGAGAAGTTTCTATGACCGCTATCCCAAGAGTTATGGTCGATAGTAACACCAGTAGCAAATGTCACACCAGTTTCTACATAAGGTGAACAATATTTGCACGAAGCTTCATCGATTGTAATCGCACCATTTTGTACGAAAACATAGTTAACACCTTCCGCACCATCCGCGCTTCTACCATCACCTGTGAAATCACTTTCGTTAAAGATGACATTAGTCCATCCACTAGATAATCTAGTTAACTTACCTTTAGGATTGGTTTTGCTATCTTCATGATAACAGGATATGTTTCCGCTACTATCTGAATAGAAAATAGATGTACCAAAGTTAGACCAGTTACCATTCATAAATGTGAACTTAGAAGTTGTGTTAGGTGTCATCTTCACATTAAATGTATAAGCACCGGTATTAATTAAATCCTTCATCATAATAATATTTGTGAAGGTTTGAATATTTGCATCATCAACATTATATGTTCTAGAAATAACAGGGACATAATCCACCGCTTTAAAGGAGTTAATATCCACGCCATTAGAGGATGTAGTTGGATCTGACCAAACAACAATCTTATTTCCGTAATCGCTCTTGATTTCAAATTCACTGCTATCAACTTCAACATTTACCCAGTTAGGTTCGATTTCGCTAACATTGCATGCTAAAGGTGTGCCATTAGGATCATATTGTCTTAATTCATAACCACTACCAACGCGTTTTAAGAAGAAATCGATAGCGAAGTAGTTATCCCAACCATCTTTATATAAACCAAATTTGATTGTTTGATCTCCACTAGCACCGAAGTAAGCATTGAATGATAAAGCTTTATTTTGTAATTCAGTTTTAGTGATTTTACCAATGTTTAACATTGCGTCATTACCAGTAACTAGTTTTCTTGTAGGAGAAGTAACTTGGAATGTCGCCCAGTTAACCGCTAAAGCAACTGGACTATCAACAGTCTCACTACCACCCCATAAACCACTGACAATACCAATATTAGTGGCTCTTGCTAAACCATCACCAACAAAATCATTTCTATTGATAATAACGTTATACCAACCATTATCTTTAGGAGTTACTGTACCTAAATTACATGTAACATTGTCATTTGATTTAGTAAATGTAATATCACCAGTGACATTAGCCCAGTCAGTAGCGAATAACGCTAATCCAATCGTGCCATTTTCAATCATCTTAAAATCAAAGGAAATAGCCATACCATCTAAAGATGATATATCGTTAACTTTAGGGTCAAAGACAGAGTCATTACTAATCTTGGCCCCTTTAGCGTAATATTTAGTGCCTGCTGGCAAAGCACAACTAGCAGGTAAACCACCACTTTGAATAATAGAAGCATCGGTGAATGAGCCAGAAGGTTTAATTAAATAGTTTTGATGACATTTACAACATGTCCAGAATTCAAAATGTCCGCCTTCAGTAGTTGTCGCATTCACTAACCCATAGTGATAACCAACGTGACTACATTCAACTGCGTCATTTTTATATAACTCTATCTTACTAGAGCAAACTAATATCCCTACAAATGCAGCAGATATCGAGGACAATGTTAAAAATCGTTTCAACTTCTTATTCATAAGCAATTCACCTTTTTTCATTAAATTTCACACCACTAACATATCATACGCACAAAAGACATACACGAATAAAAGATAATAATTAGTTTGTTTTAGTCAATATTTATAGTTAAATGTATAAAAAATAAGATAATATTATTCATATGATTAAGATCGTTTTATTTGATATCGATAACACATTATTAAGCTTTGATGGATATGTTAAGCAATGTATGAAAGAAGGCTTTGAAAAATATCATCTCAAGAAATATGAAGATTGGATGTTTTATACATTTAAACAAATCAATGATGCTTTATGGATATCATTAGAAAAAGGTGAAATCACCTTTGAACAAATAAAAGCCACTAGATTTAATAAGGTGTTTGATGCTTTAGGAATAAACTTTGATGGCCCTACTTTTGAAGCCTACTTTAGAGAGTGTTTACATAGTAACGCAATCCCTATGGAAGGAGCGTTAGAAATATTAGAATATCTATCAAATAAATATATTCTTGGAGTCGCGTCTAATGGACCATATAAGCAACAAGTTAATAGATTAACAGTTGCAAAGATGATTAGATACTTTGATTATCTATTTATCTCTGAAGAATTAGGAGCTAGCAAGCCTAGTAAAGAATTCATCGATAAAGTATTTGGTAGATTAAATGTTCATGATACCTATTTGCCAGAAGAAATACTTATCGTAGGAGACTCCATCACTAGTGATATTATGACTGGCATGAATGCCGGTATGAAAACAGTCTACTATAACCCTAATAGGAACTTGCATAATAATGATGTGAAAATGGACTATGAAATCACATCGTTATTAGAACTTAAGTCAATATTATAAAAATCTAGCCTAATCGCAAAGCTAGATTTCTTTTTTAAGTGCCTAATAAACGAAATAAGACATTTTTATATATTCAAGGAATTAATATTCCTAATATACGATATTGGCCATTAGATGGCTTATTTTATACGTTAATAGTTTTTGCACAAATCTTACAGTTTTGTATATTTTGTGTCACTTTCTAGGCAAGTATTTGTCGAAGACATTAAGAATATTACTTGATGGCACAACGTTTACAACATCTTTTATTGATAAATGTTTAGCGGTTTCATAAAACTTTTGTGATTTTTTTAAAAACTCCCTTGATTGTTGTTCTTTGTTTTTAACTGAACCATTACCAGTATAAACATGTTCAATATTTCTATTCATCCAAACAATATCGAAGTTGTTTTCTTTACAGTATGAAATTATTTTGCCGTTTAATGAATCGTTATTGGAATCATAATCGGCGCATATAACAACAACAGATTCCCTTTTATAAAGTTTTTTCTCTTCTTCTATTCTTTTGTTTTTGTTAATTAGTTCACTTTTAGTTTTCGCATATATTGGTCTAATTGCAAAATTTCTTGTTTTGTAAAAATAATCCAAAGTAGATTTTATGTATCTATAATCGGAGTTACAGGATTTTCTAGTTTCCAAAACAAGAATGAGTTGCATAATTATTCTCCAGAGAAAACAGAAATAAAGTCAAAATCTTCAACATTCATCGGAGAATGTTCAAAATAACCACCATTATAATCATTAATTGGTGACCTATTTCCACTACTGACCCATGTATCAGTATTACCTTCGTTGCCTATTACAACAATTGATCTTCTTTGTTTTTTAATCGCGTTCATAGACTCTATGTTATGAGAAGTAAAAATCAGTTGTCCTTTACCGTAGTTAGTAAAATATGAAATTAATTTATTAAAATAAACAGAATTGATGTTAACATCCATTTCGTCAATGAAAACAATGCTTCCATCAGAACATTTCTTTAAATAAAAATATAGTTTAGCCAATTGTTTTAAACCTGATGATTCATACTCAAACTCAATAGAATAATCCGAATACACAAAATGTTTTCTAATATGATACAAGTCTCTATCTTCGAATTTCTCTAATTCAATTCTTTTAAGTTCGGGTTTAAAAAGTTTTAAAAACATTTCCAAACCTTTGATGTTTTTCTCATATACTTCATATTCACTTTTTTCAACAGTGTCTTCGATTGTATCGATAGTAAAATAATGACCAGACATAATTCTTTTTAGTTTTTCGTTATCTGCTAGAACACTGAGAATTTGGTTTTTTGTAATAACAGAGTTTCTATGTTCGTCTGAGCTTAAACCGCAAACTTCAATTTTGCTCATAGCGATGTATAGCTTAATTAATAGCAATTCGTAGTTTGATGGTTTGAATTGATTTTGTTTAATTCCTTCGATCATTTTTTGGATAAGCGAAGAAACAATAGATGAGTTATCAGTGTTAAAGTTTAAGATAGAACTAGAAAGATAGTTATTTAAGTTGCTATTAAAATGAACATCACTATTAACCTTTTCAATTAGCGTTACAGTTTTATCATTAAAGGTCCTGCCATTAACTAACTCGACTTTTTCTTCATCTATGACATACGTTTCTGTATTAAGTTCTTTTTTGATTTTAATACTATGCTTTAAAATTGTGTCGTCATCAATTAAAAAAATGCAGGACACAAAAAACATATTTAACTTTTTATTTATTAGATATTTAAGTTCGTTTCTGGTTTCGTTTTGAAGCAAATATGTAGCATCAAAGATTATATTTTTATATATTTTCATAGATGATATAACCGCTGTTTTACCAGCGCCATTATAACCATATATTCCTTTCACAGAATTAATCTTATTAATGCCTTTATTAATTGTTTGATTAGAAAAATCTAAAACGATTGGCTTTTCTAGATTCTTTAAACCATACGTTGTTATTTGTAAAATCTTGCTCATGACAATAATTCCTCTTACACATATTATACATTTTGTATATTTTATGTCAATTATTGTTCGTTGAATAAAATTTAATTTACAGTTAATAATAGTGAGAATATCGCTACTGTCGCGACTGGTAAACCTATCACTATTCCATACTTCATAAAGTCTAAGAAAGAAAATCTCACTTTATGTTCCTTTAATATGGACATCCACATAATACCCGCTAAAGCGCCCATAGGGGTGATAAAGGCACCTATGTTGCTACCTATAATCGTCGAGTATATTGCAGGATTTAAACCACTACCAGATACATTCTCTATTATGTGTGTGTACATCACACTCATAGGTATGTTATTTAATAAGTTCGCACTTAATAAAGATGTATATCCATAAATAACATTCGTATTAGTGTTACCAAATACTTCTGCTATTTTAGAGGTATATCCTTCATATTTCATTGCTAATGCAATAACAAACATACTTAGTAAGAATGGTATTAATTCATAAGGTGCTCTTTTAAATGTTTTACCTAATTCTATAGGGGCTTTATGTTTCACTAAAGAATATATAAGAGTGATTATCACTAACACCACTAGTGATCCTAAAGCAACATACCACATCTCTAAGAAACTAATATAAGAAGATATTACTAATAACACTGTGCATATACCTAATATTACTAGTCCAGTGATGACCAAAAACTTATCTAACTTAGGTTGTTCTTTATAATAATGACCAATCTTAGTTTTTAGTCTTCTATGGAACACTAGTAATAACAAAGATAGTTCTAATAATCCTGATAATAATGTAGGAATCGCCATCACTAAGAAATATTTAACAAAGTCTATATCATAGCTGCTTGCTAAATAGATATTTGTAGGGTTACCTATGATGAATATCATGCTCCAGGTATTCGCCGCCATAAACTCCCCTACTAAATATGGAATAGGAGATATACCTGCTTTCTTACAAAAGCTAATGATAAAAGGGGTTAAAGTAAGAATGATAATATCATTACTAGTAAACATAGTGAGAACACTCACAAGTATATAGAATGTTATAAATATTCTTATTTGAGATGAATTGGTTCTTTTAAGAATATATGTTGCAAGAGTAGAGAAGAATCCTAATTCATCTAAGAATATAGATATACATGTCATAGATAGGAATAACACTAATATCTTGATAGGATTCATACCTTTATCGCTCACTAAGTTAGAAGTGAAGTTATCAAAAGGCAATAAGCCAAAGGCTAATATGATAACCGCTCCTAATAAAGCGATATTCCAATAAAAATTAATAGTTGCTCCTTTAACCTTAATAGATGGTTTAACTATAGAAGTAACTATAATGATTATTATTGTAATAATAGTAATGATTAGACTTGCCATAACTAACGATTACAAAGTATATCACTAGTTTTATAAAAGAAAAGATATCATCTTAGATACCTTTAATAACATATTTAATCATCTCATCGTTAATGGAAAATATTTTTTGATTTGATTTCGATGTTTCTGCTATTAGGATGTTGTAACAAACAAATCCATTAAGCATTTTTAACGCGCCTTGTTTAGTCATATCTACATTAATCCATTTAATAAAATCACCATAAGTAAACTTACCTTTAGATGATATCAAAATCTTTTTAAGATACATCTTTTCAGTGTTAGTTAATGTGATACGCTCATCTTGTAACTTAAAACATATATTTTCTATGTTTAAATAAGTTAGGCAGCATTTAATTGAAATCTTAAATAGATAGATTAAAAAATATGTTAGATCGTTGTTAGCGTCTCTAGTTTCACTTAATGCATTATAATATTCGCTTTTAGTTTGATTAATAGTCTCAGAAACAATTTGAGGGAATAATTTTCCGTTGGTCAATAATGAAATCCAATATGACGCCATACGAGCAGTACGACCATTATAATCAAAATAAGGATGTATATAGACTATGTAGTAATGAACGATATGTGGTAATAAGTAACCTATATTAGAATTTTTGTTTTTAAGAGCTTCATTAACAAAATCAAAAAGACTATCCATGCATTCTTCTATCTTGTCATTAGGGCAACCTTTATATCTATCAACTTCTACACTATCATAACGATAATAGTCTCCGTCATGTAATTTATTCTCTTCGCTTAAGCAACCCTTACTTAAAATGTTATATAAAACATATAGATTATCTTTATTAAATTCTGGAAGTTTATTAACAAAATCAACACCTTCAATCATGTTCTTAATGATTTGATCGTTTAATGTTTTAGGATCTCTTTTGCCTATCGCTAACTCTTCAATTGCTTTTCTAGTTGTAGGCACTGATTCGATGTTCAAAGTGCCTTCAACTTCTGAATAAATCCTTGAACGAGTTATATCATCCATGTTTCTAATTGAAAGTGGCACATTGGTGTTATGAGAGTCTTCAGAAAGTATTCTTAAATATGAACTTTGAAGAATTAATAATTCTACACAATTTGAAAAATGAATATATCCTCCATTGAATGATTTTAAATTTAATCTATTAATTAAGTTGTCACCTTTTTTTATTAAATTATCTTTATAGGATAGAAATTCGTGATAATCATAAGGAGTCATGAATATCCTCA
Source organism: Bacilli bacterium (assembly GCA_045601325.1). Classification (GTDB taxonomy): domain Bacteria; phylum Bacillota_I; class Bacilli_A; order RFN20; family CAG-826; genus JAZRZI01. The sequence goes on along the minus strand of JAZRZI010000016.1, from coordinate 1,362 downwards.
CTTCATTATCGTATTGTAATTCCTTTGAAGTGAAATATTTCTCTTTAAGCATTTTATCAAATATTTCTTTATAATCTTTCATAGCTGTAAACCAATTTGTAAACTTATTATAGGAATCGCATCAAAATTTGTCAACCAATTTGTAAACTAAAAAGAAAAGCACCGCCTATGCTTAATAACATAAGTGATGCTAAATAGTTAGATATCGTAACTAGTCGATATCATGATCACATGGACGATCTTCCAATAGTAAAGCATGTGAGTAGAATAAGTTAGCAAGACCACTGCCCATAACTAAGGTTGCTAACATATTTAAGAATGTAGATGTAATAGGCCACCAACCAGCGTTACCTTTAAATTGATCTACCACTAATACGATAAGACCAATGAATATTGCGGTTGCAATAATAAGGGTGATACATCCCATTAACTTATAATACTTTCTAATATTTCTGGTGCACATATATATTTATATATCCTTTCTTTTATCTCCACCTCTCTTGCTTGCATTAACAAGAGAGATGGATATCTATATAAACCTAAACCAATTATTTGTTATTCACTTTTAATTCCCAAAGTGAATGGAGATTGCAATAAGCGTAGATAGATAATATATGTTCATCATCTTCTTATATGATATTTCTTAAATATATGGGAATTTTTTTATGAAATTCATTAGCTCATATACACTAACGAGACTTTAAGTCTAATGTTTTCAGATGGCATTAAGAATGTATATGAAGTTGTTGCGCAAAGGCATCCACTTAAGCCATCCTTGTTCTCTTTATACCAACCTAAGAAATAGTAACCTGGCTTTGGAGAACATGTGACTGTAACTTCAGAGTTATACTCATATGTACCTGCGCCTGTGAATTCTGCCACTGCAGAGTCACTAGTAATATCAACTGTATATGTTGCGGGAACAAAGTTACCAGTAACAGTTATATCTTTCTTAGGCATTTTAAATGTATATGTTTTAAATTGTGTTTTAATTTCTTCGCCATCAACATTCCATTTATCAAACTTATAGCCATTATTGGCAATATAAGACAAGGTAACATCACTACCAGGTTTATATTCACCTTCACCTATTAAACTTCCTCCAGCTTCGTTTTCGTTTACCATAGTAAGAGTGTAGGTTTGACCATTACAGGCGGATAAAGGTAATATAGCGAAAACGCTAAATATAGATGCTAAAGTAATGAATAACTTATTTAATCTTTTCATAATTTTCTCCATGGGTCGCGCGATGCGCTGACCCCCAAACGTTTTACGGAAATGTTTGGCAACCGTGATATGATTAATAACGTTAGGAACGGTCTACAAAGCACGAAGAGGTGAGTAGGACAATAACTACGTTAT
>JAZRZI010000015.1:0-7861 GCA_045601325.1 Bacilli bacterium | reverse complement strand
TGTGATAAAATAAGGCATATACAGTACCTCCGTAGACAAGAGATATTGTAACAAAAAGAGGCGATTTCTTTTGATTTCACCTCTTTTTCACAAAAAAGAAAAGGGGCTAAGTCACCTTATAGGTTTCTTAACAGCCCCTTTTTTACCCTAATCATTTACTAAAAATTTCATTAAATTCGGATATTGAAAAGACAGTAACTCTTTTTTGAGCAAAATCTTTTTTGTTGTTTGTGTGATATGTAAGCCAATATAAAAAACTTCTAATTTTTGTCTGAACTGATCAAAATTATAAAAACTTGCAAAAATAGTCAGTAGGAGAAATTGTTTGATAATTTCCTGAATTATATTAAAAGATATCAAAAAACATCATTTATTCATATTTATATATTTTTGAAGAATCTTTCTTGTTACTTTATTTCTTTTGTTTTCTTTAGTAACAAGTAACAATATAATATTTAATTATTAAAAGGAGAAAACACGATTATGAAAAAGAAATTCCTTAATATTGTATTACCTATTTTAGGCGCCTTTACAATTTTATTTTCCGGAGCTAATAAAGAAAGCAATTCTTCAAGCGTTTCATTCTCAAAAGAATCTGGTGAACATATTTTGAGCCCTAAATACGCAACTACAAATGCATTAAAAAATAATGGCCGTTATTATATTATGACCGCTGATGAAAAATATGGATTAAGTGGCGAAGTATATGTCGGACAAAATTCACCAATAGCTTTTGATTTAACTACTAATTTCGATTTATTACCTTTCAATGTCAAAGTGGTTAATAATGAATACCAATTTGTTATTTATCCAGAAGGTGGTGGGACTTGTTCGTTAATTCATAATAGCAAAGCAACTTCTGGATATGATAATAATATTAGAGTTACTGATGGCAGTGTTGGATTAGATCACTATACATGGTCTTTAGAAGAAGTCGACGGCGGCTATCTCATGAAGCAAAACACTGTTGGTTCTACATTTAGATACCTAGGAATTCATAATAATGAAAAATGGTATGGTTACACAGATAGCACAAATGCTGCAGTTGTTAAATTTGTTGCGGAAGGAATGTATGCAAAACCTGTTGCCAATTCGTTATTGAATAATGTCACATGTGATAATGGTATCACTCCACCAAGTGTTGATTCTTGGAACGCTGTTGCGGAAGAGTTTGCTGACATTAAATTTACTAATGAAAAAGCAGTATTAACTAAAGGCACTGCAAACGAATCATCAAGTTCAGAAATTGAAAAAGCATTAGCAAAATACGATTTCATTGTTGGGAAATATGGTTCATCCACATATGCTGATTTCCTTGGAAGAAATCCTTCATTATCTTCAGGATATGGCTTAGCATCTAACTCCAATATCAAAGATGCTTCTATATGTGCTCTTGTGATTACGCTCATTGCTGGAGCGTTATTTACGGTTAAAAAGATTTGCTTTAAGAAAAAAACTAAGTAGTCTATAACGATAACTAAACGTTAATTAGAGAAGGCATTAATGCCTTCTTTTTTATGTTTACCCCACGTACTATACTTTGCAATCTTGAAAATATAACGCTAGTGAAATGCAGCACATCTCAATTGTGTCTATTAAAGACATTGCTGGTATGAAAGCAGGCGCAATAAGTCAAAGAGGAAATAAAAAGGATTTCTTTGATTTGTTTCAAATTTTTAAAGAATTAAAATTAAACGAAAAGCAATTCATAGATTTAATTTATAAAAAATATCAAAATAAAAATCTATTAGTTTCCTTAATGTACGCATTATCTTTATTTGATGATGCTGAAAAAGAAAAGATGCCTAATGTTTTTGTTGAATAAATCAAGACGTTTTTGCAATCTTTCTATAAAGATGAGCAAATCTATGTTTTAAGTTACTAAATTCACGCTTTGGTAATGTCAAATTTTTGATATTAAACGAAGGAAACTTTAACCAAATGGCTATATTTTTGTTCTATTATATTCCTATATAAGGATATATGCGCAAACACAGACTATTAAAATTATTGTTTCTCCCTTTTATGACACTAGGTGCATTAGCGTTTTCTCGTGTCTCTAAAAAAGAGGAATCAATTGCTAACGCTATTACAACAGTTGGCACTCCAAATGTGGAATGGAACAATATTGATTATGTTGGTTGGGCACCAGGATTAAATGCAAATAATGTTCCAACAGCTGGTTATGTTTTGTTACTTCTTTTCCCTTCTAATATTTCTAATACTTTATTTACTGATAGAAATCTTATAAATGGTGGTGTTAGTGGTTGTAATGTAGGTGATTATGTATTGATCAATGGTGTGCAAAGTAAAAACGTCAGTGGCGCGATTATTTATTGCTACCCATTTAATGGATTATATGTATATTTACCTAGTGGAGCGGTCCCTGCTGGTAGTTATCCAACAGTCAGCGTTTTAGAAGGAATGTCAATTGATGGTTCCGCTCATACAGGTGCTTCTACATTTGTATTTAAAGGTGGCTTAGGTGACATATTGTGTTGGAGCTATGTTGAAGAATCTCCAGCATTGACTTTGTCGGGTATTGCAGCAGGTTGGAACAATGATACATTCCCAACCACACCTGGATATAATCATATAATTTTATACTTTGGAACTTTTGGAATTGATTACTTTAGCATTTCTCATGGCGCTGACCCAACTAATAGAGCAAACGACAATAATGCGATTGGAAGGAATCTTAAATTCAATGGTTTATCTATCGCTGATATCGCTAAAAAGTATCCTTTGACTTCTGTTGACTATGCACATGGTAATAACTATATGCATATTCAATATCCTGATATCCTCACTTATTCTACTAGTGACTATTTAGTCCCAACAGTGGAACTAAATGAAAATACAGACTTTATCGATAAATCTGTTCAACCTTTTAAATTGCAATTAATCGGTGGTAGATGGGGAATGTATGATTTCCCTACTATCTGCCTTGAACATAGCATTAATTTAGATAACTATTTCTTAGGTATATCATCATTGCCTTATACCTTTGGTAGTGATCCTGTTTGTTTATTTAATGTATTACCTTTTGGTGTATCTGAAATTAGTTTTATGGTCAATTTTGGTAACTATAATCCTAGCAGTCCAAATAATGTATTAAGTTTGAATCCTTATGGTAAGTTTACAGTGGCAATGCTTCCATCAAGCAGTGCAATTTTATATTCGGATACCTCTGGCAATAATGGAGCCTTAACAATCCCATTAGAACCAAATAGAGACTATTTAGTGGAAATATATGTTGAATGTGGCACACACACTAATTTCACATTTGCGTTAGATCACGCTGTTTTATTTAACTATCAAACTAATATAGATACCACTTCAAGTGAATCCGGAACATTTTGGGCTAATAATCCGGATTGTAATGTCACCATTAAGAAACGTGAAAACGCAAACCAATATCTTCCTAAAATTAAATGTAGTGGATCTTCTAATTATGACTTTTTAGCTGGCGATCCTATATACGATTTTGCGTCAATCGTGGATGTGGATTGTCTATATTCTAATGCTTCTAAAAACGATTTAACTTTTGAATATAGTGAAGGTGCAGTCACTAATGGAAAATACAATCAAGGTGATTGGAAATTATTGATCACTTTAGATAATCCAAATTATCCAAAAGTTTTAAAAACAATCGATATTCATGTATATGGTAGTATTTCATATGCTTCTGTCACTTTTGGTGATAATGATCCTATTCAAGTTATTGTGGGATCTAAACTAAAGGATGTTAAAGCTCCTATTATGCCATCAGATGCTGACCATGATTATGTTTTTGCAGGCTGGTATTATAATGGTTTTCCTTGGGACTTTGATAACAATGTAGTGGAAGGTGATATGGTGTTAGAGCCACATTACATTACTACAGAAAGACACTATGTTGTCACTGTTACTTTTGAGGGTATTAATAAACCAGTTGAAACATATAAAGTTAATAAAAACGCTAGTGTGCCATTTGATTTGTTCAATGAATCCGCTGCTAAATCTTTTAAAGTTTATAAAGGCAACACTCGTATATATTCTTTAAGAGTTACTAACGATGTCACTATTAGAGTGGTGTATGAAGTTACTTTCTCATATCATCCATTCCAAGAATCAACATGTTCTGAATATGGTCATATCGCATATTATTCTAACGATGCATATCCTGGATATTATTTCTATGATGCAAGTGGAATAATGCTTATTGATGAAGTATTAGTGCCTAAACTACCTCACACGATTGTTAGCTCAGGCGATGCAATTGGATCATACACTTGTAGTGTTTGTCATCAACATTTCCTAGATATTAATGGTGAAATCTTAATACCTGAAGGTGTCTATCAACTATTATTAGTTTTATCTAATGGTGGTAGTTATTCTTCCCCAACTAGCGGAACTGGTAAATGTATATCCGAAGGATGGTATAACTCCGCAAAAACATTATTCAACGCTTTAACTTTAGAAGATATGACTCTATTTATGAGCGATAGCTATTATGAAAATGAAAGAAATAGATTAGTGGCATGGGCTAACGCTAATAACGAAGCAATCGTTTATGAAAATAATACATATATCATTAGAGCTAAAGTAGTGGTCCCTACTATATTTTCTTCATCGAATAATAATAGTTTGTATTTAGTTATGACTATTTCTCTATTGTTAATTGCTATGTGTGGTTTCGCCATTTATAAAAAGAAAGGAAAGGCAAAATAATTATGAAAAGATTATTTAAATGCATATCATTAGGCCTATCCGTTCTTGCTGTTGGAGCAACTATTTCTGTTCCTGTTTTAATGACGAAAGCAAGCTCAAATCAAAAAGAATTTACTAGCAAAATAACTGCAAACAAACCAGGAAAAGGTGAACTAGTATCGTTCTTGCCAACTGCTTTAACTGAATTCTATCAACTTCCTGATTTAGTTAATTCCTATCAAGATAAACTAAATACAATCAGAGATTTAATCACTTATAATGATGAACTTGCATCATGGGTTAACTATGATTCTTATGATTCCTCTAAAGTATTAGAATTATATGAAAAATATGATATGTATAGACCTACAAACAATATTCTTTCATGGAATTCATCTTTATCTGCAAAACAATATAGAGTGATTGTCTCACAGGATAAGGATTTTAAGAGAATTGAAAGAGATTACACTGTTAATGGTGATAATACCTCTGTCATATTAGAAAACCCTTATACGGGCGTGAAATATTATTGGCAAATTGTCGCCACCTTAAACGATAACAGTGTTAAATATTCAAATATTTTTGAATTCGCTAGTGCTTCTTTACCTAGAGCAATTTATCTTCCAGGTATTTCTAATGTTAGAGATATGGGTGGATTAACTAATCTAACAGGAGAAACAACAAAAGAAGGATTAGTCTATCGTAGCGCGAAGTTAGAGCATGCGACTTCTGAAGCAGTTAATGAAATTAAGAATAACTTATGCATTAAGACTGATTTAGACTTAAGGGGTATTGGTGAAGGCAGTGATAATCCTCTTAATTTAACCAACTATTATCGTCATTCATCTCCATATGAATATAGTGGTGGAGTTTCTAATTGGATCAGTATTGAACTGACTGGTGAATACTCATTAGCGCCTAGCTTTGGCAATGCGATTAAAGTATTAGCAAACCCTAATAATTATCCTGTTATTTACCATTCAACATTTGGTAGAGATAGAGCGGGATTAATGGGCATATGTCTTGATTATTTATGCGGAATGAGCGATGAAACCACATTCAAAAATTACGCTATATCGTTATTCTCTGTAGCGGGAGCGTTATCTAAAGAAAGCTTAGATTTATATAATCGCTTTATTAGAATAAGAGACTTTATTTCCACGTTCTCTGGAAACAATATGTCTGAGAAAATGGAAAACTATTTAGTCACTAGATGTGGTGTCACTCACGACGAATGCGTTATGGTTCGTAACATTCTTTTAGGAAAGACAAGTGTTCCTTTTGAAGTTGGTGTCGCTAATCTAGAAAACTATAGTAACTATGTTAGAGTGACATTTAGACAACAAGGAAAAGAAAATATAGTTAGACTATATGAAAAAGGTTCATTAATTGAAAACCCTAATACATCAGGTTTCGGTTCATGGTATCACGATGGAGTCATTTGGGATTTCTCTAATGATGTTATTAATGAAGATATCTATTTAGATTATGTTGAAACTAGTGGTAACACAGTTGTGATACACTTTGTTGGCATAGATAAGAATGATGAAGTTTTATGTATCCCAAGCGGAACGACAATTAACTTTGATAATTATGCGATAGATGGATATACATTTACTGTTTACGATGCGAACTTCAATGTTGTTACTTCAGCATTAATTAACTCCAACACAGTTTTCAATATTGTTTACAAATATAATGGTGGATATGTTCCTAAAAAGAACTCCAAAATCTTTGTTATTGCGGGTCAAAGTAACGCGGTTGGTGTTGGACACTTTGAATATTTGCACACGATTATTCCTAAAAACAAAATGGAAGAATATGCGAATGGGTATAGCAATGTTTTATTGACTGGTTATTTTGACAACAAAACCATCGATGGATTCATTCCAGTTAAAGTGGATGACGCACTTAACAATAGTATGCCTAGTACATTTGGCTTTGAATCTGGATTAGCGGATCGTTTATCAAAAGCATATCCTAATGAAACAATTTACATAGTAAAATATGCGACTGGCGCGACATCTTTAAACTATGATTTTGCTTCCCCATCATCTTCAAGAATTTCCATTTGCGTTGATTATGATGCTTCTAAAGAAAGAGGATGGTTATACACTGGAATGGTGGATACATTACATAATGCGATTGATTATATCAGTGAATCCACAGGCACAATTCCATTAATTGAAGGCTTTATGTGGATGCAAGGTGAAAGCGATGCTTCTTATGAAAAAGCTAAGAACAATTACCTAACCACATTTAATAATTTGGTTAAAGACTTTAAGAATGAATTCAGCGGTAGTTTAGGTCATAAATTCGCTATTTACGACGCCGGTATTAGTAAAGAATGGTATTATTACCAAGATATCAATAACGCTAAGAAATCTAGAGTGGATGATAATAACGTTTATTTAGATACAATCGCTAGAGGACTAACAACAACTTATGAACCAATAGGTAATGTTGATACCGCTCACTATGATGCGGGTTGTTATATCGACTTAGGTCACTTCTTTGCAGATGCATATTTAGAACACAATAATTTTTATTATGCTGCCCCTAAATTAACAATTAACGCACCTAGCTCAATAAACGCTAAATTGAATAATGATACATCAGTTAATGTTATTACATTATTTAACAACTCAAATGTTAATTCTTATCTATCATTTGTCAGCAAAGATAAATCAATCTTCACTATTGATGGTAATGGAATTATTCATCCAGTAGGAGTAGGAAGTTCTTCTTTAAGAATACAAGCCTACTACAATGGTGAAGTTACAACAAAAGAAGTAACGATTAGCATTACTAACTAAAATAACAACAAGGTGATACATTTAAAGACTCACGGAAATAAAGTGTGCTTATGAAAAATTACGAGCACATTTAAGTTCACAGACCTGTAAAATCTTGCTTTTATTTTTTTCAAATATATCAAATTTTAGATAGTTTAGGTCGCTTTTGTTTATTTATGTTCATGACATCCTAAAATATATTTAGGCTAAAGATTTTATAATTTGGGAGGAAAGAAGTGTGGAAATAAAGCCGTGATATGCGGCAACGAAAAAAACAGCTCACGAATGAGCAAAACTAAATATTTGAGAATTAGCTCTTGTTGCTAAAGCAAATTCTTTATCGAGATACTATGTAGCCGAGAGATTGTAATAAT
>JAZRZI010000014.1:0-39354 GCA_045601325.1 Bacilli bacterium | reverse complement strand
ATGCATACTTCAGCCATAGTTTATATGATTTTGAAGCTGCTGGTTCAGTTGGCTTAACATTTGATTTCAATCCACCAGAAGTTAAACTTCCTAATTTATCTAACTTCATCGAATTAGATTTAAACGATCTTCCATTCTAATTTGTTAGAAAATATAAATTAAGTCAGGCTTAACCGCTTGACTTTTTTGTTGCTTATATTAAAAATATAAATATGAAAAATAGATGTTTACCACTCTTAGTTTGCTGCGTTTTCCTTACTTCTTGTAACGGCAATGAGCTTATTGATTTGCCTGAAGGAGGAAAAGAAATCGTGATTGAATCACAAGATACCGCTGATACAGTCTATCAAAGAATTGCTTCGTCCATTGCTAAAAGCTATGATGATTTAAATACTGGATTTTCTCTTAACGCTAAGCTAGATGCTTTTAATTTGCATCATTTAACTAATGAAAAAGAAAATGGCGAACAAATTGAAAATAGCGATATAACAATTAAAAACTCAAAAGGCAATATTTCATTAGGTGTCAATTTCCCGATAAATGATACTGATAGTTTACAAATGGCGGCATCTTTTAATAATATGCAAAGCACTGTTACGATAACTAGAGATGGTAACAAAGAGGATTATTCATTCGTTAAAACATCTTTAAGTGCATATTTAGATAAAGGCATTCCTTATTTAGATTTAAGCGATTCAAACACAAAGAACTCTCTCCCTGGACCTTTATCTAAAATCTTATCTTTTGCGTTAAAGACAGAAATTAATGAATCAACAGTTAGAACCGCTATCTCATTATTGAAAGGTAAAACCGCTATTGGGGGATTGGAGATACCTGATATAAAACTTCCTGAAATTGATAGTGATAGTTTTGATGTTATCAGTGAAGGACTATCAATTATTAATCCACTTATGAACAAAAGCTTTATTAACACTTATAAAGAATATGAAGGATCAAGCTATGGTCTAAAGCTTTACGCAGATTCAAACGGTCTTAACGATTTAATCGCTTACGACTTCTCTTTTGATGGCGATAGCGATTATGCGAAAGTAAATAATGATTCATATGCTAATGTAGTAGCGATGTTTGATGAAGAATCACGTTTGTCGTCTCTTGATATAGATTTAAATATGAATTATGAATCGCTCTATGAATATAAAACCACTAGTGATGATTTGACTTATTCATGTGAATACTCTAAAGAAGTAAAATCTAATATAAAAATTAAATGTTCGATAAATTTAAATTATGGCGCATCGAATCTAGATTTTCCGGATTTTTCGAAATTCAACTTTGTTGATGTTTCATCATTTTTAAATTAGTTACTGTTGTTTTTTAAAAATACGCAGTATATGATTATTAGGCTCAAAAAAGGAGATTTTACTATGAAAAAGAAATTTTTATTAGTCTTACCTCTCGTCACTCTAGTAGCAGGATGTGGAGTTAAAAAGACAAACATTTATGAATTACCAAAAGGTGGTCGTGATGTAAATATTGAAGATGAAGCGGACTTAGCAAATTTTGCTGACCTTATCAATGAAGGCCTTGTCAAATCTGTCGACGCTTTATTATCGAAAGTTCAACTCGGTTTATCAATTGAACATTTTAATGGCAGTTTCTTGTATGCAAATAAGCACGAAAGAAATCTTAGCGATGAAGAATATAACAACGCTAGAAACCAATATGTTAGAAATGAAGGCAAAAGCGTTGATATTGAATCAGTTAGCATTGGCACTGATGATTTCAACCTCAGCTTTGATATCAATGCTTGGGGATTGGGTGGTAAAATTGGTAGCATAAACGCAAAACTAGATTCCAAAGTTTCTGGCAATTTTTCTTACGACTACAAATTAGAAGATACAAGATACCCAGAAGATAACAAACATGGAACATTCAATGTATCACCAAAGAACGCAAAATTAGGTGCATATTTCTATGATGGTGTTGTATTTATCGATGCTGAAAATCACGAAGATTACTTAGGCGCTCTTGCACCAATCTTTACAGCAGCATTCTACGATTTTGGACAACCAAATGCATTCATTTCACTCATTCCAATCGTTGCAAATAAATTATCAATTTCCAATCTTATTCCTGAAGATGCATTACTTAGACCAATCAACGATAATATTCGTCGATATTCAACAATGTTAGCTGAAATTAAACCTGGAGATCAATTCGCAGGATTATTAAATCCAGAATTATATCCTGAGTCTGAACTCGCTGAATACTCTAATATGTTCTCAGATATGTTCACATGTAGAATTTATGATGACAATAGCATCGGTATTCAAGGCACAATTACAGGTGCAGAATTTAGCCAATTCGATCCAAGACAATATAATAGAGACTACTATGAAATCTATGGTGATGGTGATTTATCCACAAGTGTTAGAAAACTTTCTGATGATTCTTGGTTAACTGTTACACTTTTATTCAGTAAAGATTTATATCTTTCATCAATCGGCGTTCAAGTTAGTGCCGACTTCGATATGGAAGATGCTTGGTTTGATGGTTATTCAAATCATTGGAGTCAAACAATTGAACAATATAAGTTCGATGCTTCAGTTGGATTGACATTTAATTTCGAACCACCAGAAGTTAAACTTCCTAATTTAGATGGCTTCATGGAACTTGATTTAAAAGCTCTTCCAATTAAATAATTCCATTAATCTTACTTATAAGGCCAAGCTTAGTGCTTGGCTTTTTTGTTGCAAATAATGAGATAATTTGTAATTTCCAAATTATTGTTATATGATATAGGAAATTTAAAGGAGATTTAAATTATGAACAAAAAAGTATTTATGTTACCTTTGGTCGCTATGATGCTCACGGGCTGTGGCAATAAAAACTATAGCGCTCTTCCAAAAGGTGGCAAAGAAATTGACATGTCTACCGAAGATGGTGCATTGTCCTTAGCGGGAAAATTAGCTAGAGCATGTCAAGCAACTTATACTGGCTTAGGAACAGGTATTAAAATCACCGAAACAATTAGTAAGTTTAATTTAGATGTTAAAAATACTAGGTATGAAAGTAATGAAGAATACCCATCTTATAACGAAGATAATGAAGAAAATATCAAAGTTAAAGCAAGCGGTTCTATTACCGTAGCTGCCGGTGGTTTAGGTGGCAAACTTGGTGGTCTTAAAGCTGCTCTCACTCTTAAAGATGTAGGTCTTGATGTAAATCAATCTTACACTGATAACCTTAATCACGATTACGATACTTCAACTGCTTTCTCTTTCTCAAAGTTATCCACAAGTCTTTATTTAAATGAAAAGAACCTTTACGTTGACTTATCTAACAAAACAATCAAAAACTTTGCGTTAGAAATGCTTCAAAAGGAAATTGGAGAAGAAATTCCACAAGAATTCTTAGATCAAATCTTCCGTAAATCCTATGTCCAAATTATTAACGACGAAGATGCAGAAACAGTTGTACTTCCAGAAATTCCAGTTGAAAGTTTCCAAGAAGTAGGATCAACATTTGCTAACTTCATTTATGAACTTGCTGAAGCTGAAATCGAATTCAAATATGACCTCGTAACAGTTAAGGAATATGATGATGGTTCATTAGGTATTGGTATTACTATTCCTAACCAATTATTCAAAGAACTTGAAACAAATGAAGTCCACAATGAAGATCCAACAGATACTGATTCTCTTAACGTTGAGATTTCTGATGATTCTCAATTCTCTCTCGCCATCTTATTTGGCGAAGATGGTTTATTAAAATCAATTGGTCTTAAAGGCAAACTCCAAGGTTCATCCGTTTCTGACTATCATTATGAATATGGCGAAGAAACAAAATACACTGATGACTGGGGCAATTCCACAAAAGCATTATTTGAAATTGATGAATCCACAGTATTCGAATACGGCCCACAAAAGATTTCATTCCCTGATTTCTCTGAATACTTACCATTGCTCGCTGAAATTACATTGGAATAATTAAGCTCAACTAGCCAAGCCAAGAGCTTGGCTTTTCTTTTGCACTAAAATGCCAAAATGGCACTTTTTCTTGAGTATTAATAACTAATGTTATATTCTTTAAATATGGAATTAAAAGATATTCGTATATTAAAAGGTCTCACGCAAATCGAAGCATCAACATTTTTAAATGTTCCTTTAAGAACATACAAAAGATATGAAAATGATGTCATTTATAAAACAAATATTAAATATGCATATATATGCGAAAAACTTAATAATTATAAAAAGGAACATGTAGTTCTTTCTAAAAGATACAAGATTTCCGTTGTTGGCGCAGGATATGTTGGACTATCTTTAGCGTGTTTATTTTCAAAACATCATGATGTTACTGTTATCGATATTGATAGCTATAAAGTAGAAATGATAAATAAACATATTTCCCCTTTTTATGATCCTGATATCGATAAGTATATGAGTAATAGTTTAACCGCTACAACGTCATATGAGTCTTTTAAAGATGCTGACTATATTGTGATTGCCACTCCTACAAACTTTGATAGTGGCATTAATTTCTTTGATACATCATCAATTGAAATTGTCATTGATAAAGTAATTGAGTTTAATAGCAAAGCGATGATAGTGATTAAATCAACTGTTCCATTAGGTTACACTCATAAAATATCTAAAGAAAAGAATTATAAAGATATTATTTTTTCTCCAGAATTTTTAAGAGAAGGACATTCCATCTATGATAATTTATATCCTTCTAGAATCATTATTGGATGTTCAAATGATGCTTCAAAATATAAAGCGTGCATTTTTAGTAGCATCCTTAAGGATATATCCTTGAGAAAAGACGTCGAAACGCTCGTTATGGGCGCGTATGAAGCAGAGTCGGTTAAATTATTTGCCAATGCATATTTAGCCATGAGAGTGGCGTATTTTAACGAATTAGATACATATGCGGAATCTAAAAAGTTAAACACAAACGATATTGTTAGAGGTATATCTTTAGATCCACGTATTGGTGATTACTATAACAACCCATCTTTTGGTTATGGTGGATATTGTTTGCCTAAGGACACAAAGCAACTTGAAAGTTCCTATAAAGATGTTCCTAATGATTTGATTAAGTCTATTGTTGAAAGCAATATCACCCGTAAGAAATATATTGCTAATAAGATTATCGAAATTGCAAAGATAAAAACTAATAAAGATATTAAAGATATTGTTATTGGCGTTTATAGATTAACAATGAAATCTGGCTCTGATAACTTTAGAGCAGCTTCTATATTTGATGTCATTAATTTCCTTAAAGATAGTGGTGCATCAATCATCATCTATGAACCAAATTACAAAGATGGTGTTTCTTTTAAAGAATTAGAAATCAAGTCGGATTTAATCATCGCGAATAGATATGAGCACACCCTTGATAAGGTAAAAGAAAAGGTCTACACAAGAGACCTTTACTATCGAGATTAATTTACAATTATAAAGCGTTAATAACTATTGCACCCACTGAGTTACCAAGTGTAACTAACAATACATTTACTATGGTTTGAATGTTCCATGCATTAGCGAATGATATGTAGTACATATTTGCGATGCAGTGTTCGAATCCTCCATAGACAAATACGAATACATTGAAGAGTAAGAATAATAGTCTAAAGATAAATGGATTTTTTGTTTTGAAATTATTGACCGCTAAATAAACGCATGTTCCACAGAATATTGATTTGATAAATGTTAAATAGCTCTTTGCACCTCCATTACCTAAATCAATAAATCTAGAAGATGCAACTTTATTGGCGGAATTAATCATATTATCGAAATGACATATTTTGCACACTAATAAAGTTAAATATCCTAAAGCGCATGCGCCTACAAGGTTTCCTAACCAACCTAGTAGAAGTTGTAAGGAATAACTTTTCTTATTTTTGTTATTTGTAATGTAAGCAATTTTACCTGTGTAAAGGAATAAACCTAATGTGCAAACAAGAGTGAGTCCAATACCAAATAAGAATGAGCCTAAAGCTTTATTAGAGAATCTAGAGCATAACACGAAAAGGAAAGAACCTAGCCCAATGGCTAAGCCTGCATATATTCCTTTAACAAACGCACTTAGATATTTGTTTTTCATAAATTAGAATAAGACTTCTCTAGCTTTGCTTCTGATTTCATGGCTTGTCACAAATAATTTCTTTGTGCAATAACCTTTTTTAGCTGCAACAACACGTTTTGCTCTTGATTCAAATAATGAAGAGTTCCATTCGTTGACTGAATCGTTATAGCATTCTCTTGCTGCAGTGATTTCTCTTTGGAGATAATCGTTTTCTTTAATTGCTTTTTCAATAGCGGAATTGCTCATTAATTCTGGGTGATCACGGAAGACATCTTTGATTTGAGTTTCAGCATTACCAATCAATTGAGCGGCCATGTTCATCATACCGACTTGAATACCGTTTCTATATGATGCGATTTGGCTTAAAGCGTCTCTTTCAAACGCCATTTCCTTATTAATTAATGCGGATAAGTTTTCCAGGATAACAACTCTTTGTTCTAAGAAGTTTTCAATTTGAGAAGCATCGTGGTTAATTTTTGCTTTCAATTTATTGAAATATACATCCGCTTGTTTTAATTGTGAACGATAAACAAATCCTGGAATGATTAATAAGAACCATGAGACTACCGCCCAAGCCTTATCTCCCCCAGTTACTTCTGGTTTTCTAATTTCACTAGAAACCATTGATCTAATAGCGGAATCTTGAATCATGTTACCACAGGCTGGACATTCTACTTGTGTAACATCATCAGGAAAGTTGATAGTGTATCCACAGCATGGACATTTTGTTGTTGTAAAACCCATAAATTAAACCCCTTTCAATTAATCTTTGAGTAATAAATCTAAATCTGAATTAGATAATGAATTCTCATCTAATACGATAGAGAAGAAGCCATTTCTATAAACGATATTGTCATCGCCAATTTTATTTTTGATGATGTCTCTATATTTGTCACTATTGACGAGGTCTCTAATTTGTTGGCGACTATATTCTTTTCTTCTAACTTCCATAAAGGAATCTTTGCTGACTGGTTCGTATTCAATCCAGCGAACTGGAACATCATGCCAATAGCCATCATTGCCTTTAACTGGAACGTATTCAACTCTTTCAGTAGCGGAATAACCATATGCTTTAACTAAGCATTTATCTGATTCACCTTCGGTACCAATGAATTTTGTGTTTAAGATTAATTCAGTTGCACAGTCATCAGGTTCAAATACCTTTTGAGCGAATGTGTTAGCGGTAGCGCTAGATTCCATTGGTGAATAGTTATATCTAAATTTGTGTTGGAAGATGTATTCATCAGTTGGTAGTTGTTGATATAGTGGAATGCTTAAAACAGGTGCAATATCAAACCAGAAACTCTTGAAGTATTCGACATTATAATTGACGAATCTTTCTTTTGCAGCTTCAAAATCAAAATCGATGAATTTGTTTGGTTCACAAACATAGTCCACAGAAAGGTTATGCGTGTTTCTAATAACATTGAGTTTGTTTCTCTTCACAAAAGTGAAGTCATCGCCATATCCTCCATCGTTTTTGATCAAATCAACCATGTTGCGTTGTGCAAGTGGTGTGAATAATAATCTAAATTGAGTTTCATTATTTCTATCCCAGGCATGAAATAATGCTTCAAATTCAGTGTTGCCTAAAGGCATGAATCCAGAATCAATTTTCTTTTCCACTAATTTGTCTAACTCTTTAGCGGTCTTTGTGATATATTTTTTCATTTCGTTTTCATTCATCTTTTTGCCATTAGTTGGTTTTCTTGAGAATGAAAGTTCAGGAGCAGCTTCACAACCATAATATAAAGTCTTTTCATAGTTATAGAATGGTTTTGGTTTTGTGACATAAGCGCGTAATGTTTGATGTCTCGTTTCGTATCTAGTGCCGTTACTTGTGGAAACTGCAACCTCGTATGTGATAGTTAATTCACCAGAATAAGTATGTGTACCCATTGTTCTAGTTTTAGTTGTCTCAATAACAAATGGGTTACCTAAAATAGAACCTGATTGAACATGGACTGTTGATTCACTTTCATCATTAGTGTCTGAATAGCCAAACTTTTCCACTAAGTATTCATATTTTTCAATATCAAAGAATCTATCCATTTGGATAAGTGGTGTAGTGGCGTTCACTAAATCGACATGCATATTAAATTCATAAGAATTATTTAATGCTTGTAATTGAGCGTAACCTTCACTTCTTAATCCTGCTATTTCGTTTTGGAGTTTAGATATTTGAGTGTCTAGGTTTTTGATGACACTAGTGACTTTCTTATGTGTGAGGATACATAGGAAAATACCTAATCCTAAACATACAACTGCAACAATTATCATCCACCAATCGGTTTCGATGTGTGGGACTGCTACGCCGGGAAGAATTAAAGTTGCGATGAATAAACAAACAATCACGAAAATTAAAAAGCCTCTTAATCCTCTCTTTGATTTATTTTTCTTCTTTGTGCTTTCTAACTCGCTTCTTTTCTTGTGATAAGTTGCGATAGTGGCTTTGTTTGCTTCAATATCGATGTTATTATCTTTAGCTAATTTGTCAAAGTACTCGATTGAGTTTTTGTAGTGTGAATCTCTTAAGGATTCTTCATAAACCTTCTTAGGTTCTAATAAATCGTTTTCTGAAATCATAGTGATAGTATAACGAAAGAATAATTAGTATTCTACTATTATTCGCTTGCTATAGAAGAATATGCTTCTTTTGCATTGTCCATAAAATGCTTAGCAACCGATGTAAAATCAAATCCGTGTGTCTTTCCCTCTCCTCTAAAATGTTTTATTAATGCGACATTTCTCCATTGCAAAGAAATCAATATTCTCCATAGGTAGAAACGAAGTGTTTGTTCTTCATTTGGGTTATCAAAATATGAATTTAATAAATTAAATCCTTCTTTTACTTCCCCATTTCCAAAGCACGCAATATCGTATATTTCATCGTTATTGCCAGTGAATTCAAAGTCTATCATCTTATATTCACTGTCATTTGCTTTAATGACATTGCTTCTTTGGAAATCGTTATGTGAAAACACAAGTGGCTGTGATTCTAAGAAATCTTTATGTTTGAATAAAAAATTCCTAACTTCTAAGTAATCACTAGTATTTATGTCTAAATATTGCTTAGCTTCATTCTCGTAATTAACAAATCTAGTAAATGGATTATAGTTAGCAACACTTAATTCTTTTGAACTATGCAATTTATGTAACAAAGTTGCAATCTTAGAATAATCAAATTCATTAACCTTATCTAAAGAATGACCTTCGATAAATTCATTAACTTTTATACCTGTAGTGGTATCAAAATAAATATTCTTACTAGTCACACCTAGGGAATATGCGATTAGTTGGTCGGATTTTTCTAATTTTCTATCGACCATTTCATTTGCTTGTGTGGTTGGTAAATATAAAACAAATCTTCCTTTACTAGTAGTCACTAATTTTGATTCATTCATCATTCCACCAAGTAATGGTTCTATTGATGTAATCTCACTTTTTATTATTTTTTTAATAAAATCTAAATTTGCCATAACAAAAATATATCACAAACATAAGAAAAAGCCATCTTTTTATAGATGGCTATTTACTTAAACTTTCAATCATCATATTTCTGACGTTATCGCTTAATACTTTAGCAGGTGTATTTGCGATTTCATCATGTTCATAGACTTCGACAATCTCTAATGTAATTTTTGTTCTCTTCCAAGGGAAATTCTTATGGATGTTATCGGTTTCTTTCACCGTTGTTACCACAAGTGGTACTTCACCTTTGATTGCGATATTGAAGCATCCTTCATGGAAGTCTCCAATAATTTCTTTTTGTTGTCTTGTACCTTCAGGGAACACACCGATGGATGTCACGCCTGACGCTACTAAGGATGTAGCTTTCTTCATTGTTTCTAAAGACTTTAGTAAATCTGTTCTAATGATAGGTAAGTAACAACACGCTCTTATAAGTGGTGACACTAGAGGAATTTTGAAGTTTGCCTCTTTAGAAATGAAGGCAATATGTCTGTTTCCAAACTTTGCGGAAATGATAATTGGATCAAAATTGCTTCTATGGTTACATACAATAACGAATGTGCCTTTCTTTGGTAGTTTTTCTTTTCCAATTATTTTTACTTTAGCTCTTGAATGGAATGTTCCAAATTTAACGAGTTGGAGGAAGAAAAATTCAAAGAATTTATTTGGCTTTTTGTACTCTTTCTTTTTGCTGACAAATAAGCCTATGAAGAAGTACCAAATGATACTCAATAATAAGCCAGCAACCAAGCCAGCGATTAATAAAACAATTGGAATATAAAAGTCATACCAATGTTGAACTGGCCAAAATGTTAAAGAGCCAGAAATTGCGAGACCAAGTCCGCATAATAATGTGAAAATTGAAATAATCATAATAGATCCTATTCAGGAATAACTAATTTAATTGCACCTGGAACAACTTCGACAGAGAATTCTTGTCCTTTAATCATTTCGCCATCGACACAAACATCGATTTCTTTAGGAGCGACAATTTTAATTGTCTTAGCTCTTCTATAGACGATTTTCTTTCTCTTTCTGTTTAAGTGTTTACCTTTAGTGTATGTACCAATGATAAGACCTAATCCGAGGAATGTCATTGTTTTTAAAACACAAACATCGATTAAACCATCAGTGTTATCGCTTTTTGGTGCACATTTGAATTTACCACCCACATATTGGCCTTGCGCTAATGTGGCTAATAAAATTTGTTTTTCGTTTAATTTTTCGTCATCGGCATAGACAACTGTGTCATTAAATCTGCCATGTTTCATAGCGTCATGATTTAAAGCGTATGTATATGGATCATCTTTCTCTTTCTTTTTAGCATCGCTAGGAATACCATTTTCTTTATAGAAATTGCCCATTGCACCGACAATTGCGTCAAAGCCAAAGTTGATGACATTAATGGAATACCATGGTTCATCTAATGATTCGCCGGAAATCTTTGTTAAATCGATAGGGGAAGTTTTGCCATTTATCAAAGTTTTAAAATCTCTAAACTTTTTTGCTCCGCCATAAATCTTTACAAAATCGTTACCAGTGCCAAACGCACCAATAGCAAGTTCTACATTATCTAATCCTACAAGTGCGTTAGCGACTTCGTGGACTGTGCCATCGCCACCGCAAGCATACACACGTGTGAGTTCTTTATTTTCTTCTAATTTTTCTCTTAAATATGGAATGACTGATCTAGGCTTTTGTGTTTCGTAAATTTCATAGTCTAAATCTTTGAATGCATCTTTAACAGAATTGATGAATTCATCGCTGTTTTTCATAAATCCAGCATTAGGATTAACGACAATTAAATGTTTCATAAATCTACCTCAAAAATATGCTTATATCATATATGATATTTTTAAAACGGTCAATTAACAAAAATATGCAATAAAAAACCTCCCATTGAATGAGAGGATTTTCTTCAAATGGTGCCCGGGACCGGAATCGAACCGGTATGGTATCGCTACCGCAGGATTTTAAGTCCTGTGCGTCTACCTATTCCGCCACCTGGGCACGTGTTTGGTCACTCTCTGGAGATTCGAACTCCAGACCCCTTGATTAAAAGTCAAGTGCTCTACCGACTGAGCTAGAGAGTGTAGTGAGATGGCTGGGGTGGCTGGAATCGAACCAGCGAGATGACAGAGTCAAAGTCTGTTGCCTTACCGCTTGGCTACACCCCAAGAACCTTGATGGTGGGAGGGGGCAGATTCGAACTGCCGAACCCTCAGGAACAGATTTACAGTCTGCCGCGTTTAGCCTCTTCGCTACCCTCCCGAATTTTTAGCACATTTATGGTGGATGTTGAGAGGCTCGAACTCCCGACCCCCACCTTGTAAGGGTGATGCTCTCCCAGCTGAGCTAAACATCCGCATTTGAAATATGCGCTTTAATAATATATCACTTAAGATAATATATAGTCAATTAAAAAAATCGCTATTTTTTAGCGACTTTTCTAAAATAGTTAAACTAAGTTTAATAGCCCTTTTTGCCTAACAAGTTGAACATATTTTTCTTATAAACTTCCACGCCAGGTTGGTTAAATGGGTTTATTTCTAATAAATATGCAGACATTGCGCAAGCTCTCATAAAGAAGTAGAAGATGTGTCCTAATGTCTTAGCGTCTAATTTATCAATAAATAATACGTTGCATGGAACATTACCAGTTTCTTCATGGGCTTTTAATGTGCCTTCAAATGCTTTTTGGTTTACGAAACCAAGATCTTTACCTTCTAAGTAGTTAAGCCCATCTAAATCTTCTTCATCATGTGGGATGAGAATGTTGTCTTTTGGAGTGGTGACATTGAGAATTGTTTCAAATAATAAAGGTGTGCCATCTTGAATGAATTGGCCTAACGAATGCAAGTCAGTTGAGAAAGTGACACTTCCTGGCAATAAACCTTTTTTATCTTTTCCTTCTGATTCACCAAATAATTGTTTTAACCATTCGCTGATTTGACTCATTTGTGGTTCGTATGTAACAAACATTTCCACTGGTTTTCCATGTCTATACATATAGTCACGCGTGACAGCATAACGATAACAAGTGTTGTTTGTTAAATCATCATTATCGTATAATTCTCTAGCTTCTTTCGCTCCATCAAGCATAGCTTGCACATCTATACCCGCACAAGCAAGTGGGAATAAACCAACTGCGGTTAAAACGCTATATCTACCGCCGATATCATCTGGTAATGCATATGTAACATAACCTTCTTGATTACATAATGTTTTAAGTGCGCCTCTTGCTTTATCGGTAGTAGCGTAGATAGCTTTTTTACTGGCTTCTTTTCCAATTTGCTTTTCTAGTAAAGATTTTAATAATCTAAAAGAAATTGATGTTTCTGTAGTGGTGCCACTTTTGGAAATAACATTGATAGCAAATCTCTTGCCTTCTAAGTAATGCATAACTTGGCTAACATAGTTAGGTGAGAAAGTTTGACCCATAAAGATGACTTCTAGTTTGTCATCGCTTTTTAAACCATTTAATGCTTCTAATGCTGCTCTTGCACCTAAGTAAGAGCCACCGATACCGCATACCACTAAGATATCAAAATGTTCTCTAACGTATTGAGCGTCTTTTTTAACTCTTTCTAATTCTTCTTTGTCATAGTTAATTGGCCAATCAACCCATCCTAAAAAGTCGTTTCCTAAACCTGACTTATCATCGATCATTTTGTTGATTTTACTTACTTGACTAGCATAGCTAGAAATGATGCTTTCATCGATTTGATGATTCAATTTTAATTTCATAATTAATCCTTCTTTGCTTTCTTTAACGTTTCTTCGATCCAAATAGGAAGCGATTCCTCTAATGTTTTAAAATCAGTAGCAGAAACATCAGGGGCCTTCCTTTTGGCGTTTGTGTGAGTGGAATATCTTTCTGTTTGAGGGACTTGTTTATAAGACACTCTTAAAAAACCATTTGTGTTATCGATACTTAAAACTTTAACTTTGATTTTATCTCCAACACTTCCAAATTTTTCTATATCTTTAATATAAGAGTCGCTAAGTTCGGAGATATGCAATAATCCTTGTGAATTATCTTCAAACCTCATAAATAAACCATAGGGTTTTACACTGTATATTTCTCCGATAATTAAATCGTTAACTTGATATCCCATAAAATCACCTCGTGATATATATTAGCACCCGTACAAGAAAAAAGGTAGCAATCATCTACCTTATTTCTTCGCTAAAGCTTTTTCTTTTCTTTCTAATTCTTCATATGTTGCAGTGCTATTAATTATGAGTTTAATTACTTTTTCTAAGTCACTGCCAACACTGTAATCTGCTCTACAAATGAATTTGCATCTGCCTTCATCGTAGATCTTTTTAACTTTGTTAGAATCTTTTTCCGGATAAACTGCAATAGAGCTTCCACCGTTATGTTTGACTAAAGTCATTGATGGAATGTCAGTCATACCATCACCCATATAAATGATGTTTTTAGGTTTAACTCTTGGTTTAGCTGTTTTAGCGTTAACACCTTCGTCATCATTTGCTTTTATTGCACCCTTAACTACACGATAGTAGAATTGTGTTTTTTGTGTGTAATTAATTGCAAACTTAGGCCACACTGGTTCGCCTTTTTCGTTATAGTGGAATTCACAACCATAAGCTGCTTTGAAATGATGATAGATTGAACAACCTTCAAGAATTTCTTTTGTGCCAGAACTCACAAGATAGTGTTCAATTTTAACGCCTTTAGATTCACCATAAGCGTTAATTCTTTTAAACCAAGTGCTAACACCTGGGTAGTATTCGATTTTTCTTCCGCATTCTTTGAGCATTTCTTTTGTTAAAGTGATGCCTTTGTCCTTTGCGATTTTAATCATCATATACATATAGGATAATACGCGGTCCACACCATGCTTATTTGTGAAATCTCCAGTCGCGCCCCAGAATTGATCAGGAGTCATTCCTAGAACATCAGGAATAAATGAATAATTTTGCATATCTGTAGTGGACAATGTTTTATCAAAGTCGTATAAAATTGCGATAATTGGTTTTGCCATAAGTTCACCTCGTAAGAATATTATCATATTTCGATAATATTCGTCAAATATTGCCTAATTAAAAGTAATTGCTATATTTTTTTGTTGTGGTAGTATGTTAGCACTTATGATATTCACATCTCTTACTCATCAACAATGGCTGTGGATTAATATCGCTGTTGTAATAGTGCTTGTTTATATATTAGGTCTTATCATTAATCTCGCCATGGTGGCGTGGTTCAAAAGAGCCCTTAAAACACATAGACATGGTATGGCTATTGCAGCGTTCACTAAATTTGATAACATCTCTAAGCTACTAGCCATCCTTAAAAAACATAACATAGAAGTCGATAAACAATCCCTTGAAATGTTTGAATCTCTCGGAAGTAATTCCTTCAAACATCCTGAAGCAAAAGAAGGAAAAGAAGCAATTGAGAAATTAACCTATTTACGTGAATCAGTGATGTCGATTGCAAGGAAACAAGAAAAGCTCAATCAAAACGAGGAATTCACGTTAGCTAAGAACAATGTTCTTGAAATGGATGTCGTTTATAGGAATGCAGTTGCCTTCTATAACGCAGATGTCCTTGGGTATAATTATTGGATTAGATTCCTCCCATATAGATACTGGTTCTTATTATTTAAGAAAAAAGAAAAAGATCTCATCTAAAGCATATTTGTTGCAAGATGAGATTTTATTTTATAAAATACTTTTTGGCTTGGAGGTACAAGCAAAATGAAAAAGAAACCTGTTATTTTATGTATCATGGACGGATTTGGTATCCGTCATAGCGATGTAGGCAACGCTATTTATGAAGCAAAGAAACCAAACTTAGATGCTTTCTTTAAGAAATATGCCTACACAGAAATTAATGCTTCTGGTGAATATGTTGGCTTACCAGATGGACAAATGGGCAACTCTGAAGTTGGCCATATGAATATCGGTGCTGGTAGAATTGTTTATCAATCATTAACACTTATTAACAAAGCGATTAAAGAAAAAACTTTCTTTGAAAATAAAGAATATTTAGCTGCGATTGAATATGTTAAGGCACATGGAAGTAAACTTCACATCTTTGGTTTAACAAGTGATGGTGGTGTTCACTCTCACATTAAACATATCTTAGCAATGATTGAAATGGCTAAAGAACAAGGATTAGATGATGTATTTGTTCACTGCTTTATGGATGGTAGAGACGTGGACCCACAAGCTGGTGTCACATACGTCGATATGATTCAAGCAAAGATGGATGAATTACACTTTGGTCATATCGCTGATATTGGTGGTAGATATTGGGGTATGGATAGAGATAAAAACATGGACCGTGTTGATGTTGCATATCGTTGCATGGTTGATCACGATGGTCCAAGTTTTGAAGATTATCACGAATTCTTTGAAGAACAATATAAGACATTACCTTCTATGGGTAAGGACGCAAGTGATGAATTTTTAATTCCTCACTATAACGCTAAAGTGGATGGTAGAATCTCAGATAATGATGCGATTATCTTCATGAATTATCGTCCTGATAGAGCAATTCAAATCTCCACATTATTTACTAACCCACATTTCTACGCAAATCCTGCAACAAAAGTTGATGGAACATTAGCGTGGAAACCATATGAACCTAAACATCCATTAAGCGGCATCCATTACGTATGCACAATGAAGTACGCAGATAGTGTTAAAGGTCACATTGCATTTGAACTTCCTAAGATGACTAATATCCTTGGTTGTTACTTAGCAGAAAAAGGATTTACACAACTTAGAATTGCGGAAACTGAAAAATACGCTCACGTAACATTCTTCTTTGATGCAACTATGAACTTTGATGGTGTTGAACGTCCTGAACTCAATGGTTCTACACGTGTTCTTATTAACTCACCTAAAGTTGCAACATATGATATGCAACCTGAAATGAGCGCACCATTAGTGTTAGATGCATTAATGAAAGAATTAGATAAAGATTATCTTGATGTCGTTATTCTTAACTTTGCTAACTGCGATATGGTTGGTCATACAGCAGTGCATGCTGCATGTGTTAAAGCCGTAGAAACAGTTGATACATGCGTTGGCAAAATTATCGATTGGTGTGAAGAAAATGGTGGCACTTTATTAGTAACTGCTGACCACGGCAACGCTGAAGAAATTTTAGACGCAAATGGTAGACCATATACTGCTCACACAACTAATTTAGTTCCATTCTGCATTAATAGAACAGATATTAAACTTAGACCTACCAAAGGTAAGTTAGCAGATATCGCTCCTACAATGCTTGAATTATTAGGAGTTGAAAAACCAGCTGAAATGACTGGTGAATCACTAATTGTTAAATAGGAGGAAAATAAAATGAAAAAACCCGATTTAAAATTTGAGGAATATCCTTTACATATTCCTAATGAAAAGAAAATTGCTAAGAAATCAAAAGAGTTAATTGATGAATTAGCAGCATGTAAAGATGCAAAAAGTGCGATTAAAGTTATTAACAAATGGAACAAGTACAGTGAACAAATTAGCACTGATTTCACAGTCATCTCTGTTCGCTATTCTTTAAACACACAAGATTCTGTGTATAAATCAGCACAAGATAAATGTGATGAAATTAGCCCTATTCTTTCTAATTACAGCAACCAATTCTCTAAGATTTTAGTGGCGTTCCCATTTAGAAAGGAATTAGAAGCTCATTATGGTGAATATCTTTTCAAGATGTATGAAGCATCTTTAAAGTCATTTGATGAAAAGATTATTCCTGAATTAATCGAAGAAAACAAATTATCTTCTAAATATGATGAAATCTTAGGCGGCGCACAAATTGAATTCAGAGGTGGTACATATAACCTTTCTCAATTGGGCAAATTCATGCAAGACAAAGATAGAGAAACTAGAAAAGCTGCTAGTATCGCTATGGACAAATGGCTTGGTGAACACGAACAAGCTATCGGTGATATCTATGATAAGTTAGTCAAATTAAGAGACACAATGGCGAAGAAACTTGGCTATGAAAACTTCGTTGAACTCGGTTATTTAAGATTAGGAAGAACTGATTATAACGCTGAAATGGTGGCGAATTATCGTAAACAAATCGCTACTGAAGTTGTTCCAGTATGTAACAAGTTATATAAAGAACAAATGAAAAACTTAGGCATTAAGAAACCACAAGCATTTGACTATAACTTAAGATTTGCTAGTGGCAACCCAGAGCCAGCGGGTGATGTTAATTATTTAATCGACGCTGCTAAATATATGTATAACGATTTAAGCAAAGAATCTGGTGAATTCTTCCAATTCATGATTGATCATAACTTAATGGACTTAGTAGCACGCGCTGGTAAACAACCTGGTGGTTATATGACTATGTTCCCACTTTATAACGCTCCATTCATCTTTTCTAACTTTAATGGCACCGAAGGTGATGTTAACGTTCTTACTCACGAAGGTGGTCACGCATTCCAAGGCTATTTAAGCAACGCAATTAAAGTTCCAGAATATCGTTCTCCAACTTTAGAAGCATGTGAAATTCACTCAATGAGTATGGAATTCTTTGCATGGCCATACATGGACAAGTTCTTTGACAAAGATGCAGAAAAATCTAAATTCTCTCATTTAAGTGATGCAATCGAATTCTTACCTTATGGTATTACAATTGATGAATTTCAACACTGGGTATACGAGAATCCTAACGCAACTCACGAAGAAAGATGCGCTAAGTTTAAAGAAATCGAAACTCGTTACACACCTCATAAGAAATTCGATTACTGCCCAACTTTAAATAAAGGTACATATTGGTTAAGACAATCTCACGTATTTGGTAGTCCATTCTATTACATTGATTACACACTTGCTCAAGTTGTCGCATTCCAATTTCATGTTGAAAACTTAAAGAATCACGATAAGGCATGGAAGAAATATGTGAAACTTTGTAAATCAGGTGGCAAATGGCCATTCTGTGAACTCTTAAAGCATAATCACTTACGTAATCCTTTCGAAGATGGAAACATCCGTAAAGTAATCCTTCCTTTAAAGAAAGTCTTAAAAGAATTTGATACTTCTAAATTCTAATTAACTTAAAGAAAGATTGGTCAACCGATCAATCTTTTTTCTTGTCCTTAAAAAAATTCACATTTTCTTTTTACCTATGTGAAAAAAATGCACATTTCATTTTTCAATAATGTGAATATTTTGTTACTATAATATCGAGATATAATTATGCTACTTCGTGAACTTAGAATATCGAAAAAATTGACTCAAGTACAAGTTGCAAACTTACTTGGTGTCAATCGTCGTACCTATATTAATTACGAACAAGGTAAAGTTGATCTCTCAAAGCCTAGATTTTCATATATTTTCGAAACATTACAAAATTTTGGAAAAATTGATGAATCTCACGGTATATATAATATAGAGGACATTAAAGATATTTGTTCCTCTGTCTTTAAAGAATATGATATAAGCTTTTGCTATTTATTTGGCAGTTACGCTAAAGGGAAAGCTACAGAGATTAGTGATATTGACTTATTTGTCTCAATGCCATCTAAGGGAGTTGAATATTACGATTTATTAGAGAATCTTAAGGAAAGGTTTAAAAAGAACATTGACCTTATCCATGAAACTCAACTAAATAGTAATTTAACACTCACCAAAGAAATAATGAAGAATGGCATTAAGATTTATGGATAAAGTTAAAAATGACCAGTACTATATAGAAAAAATCATACATGATTTATCATTTATCATCGACCACACAAAATAGAAAACAAAAGAAAAAGTTTTAGACAAACAAAAAGATTGGACGATTAAATTCCAATCTTTTTTTGATGAAACGATGTGAACTACTTAGCGATTACACCAGCTAATCCAAACAAACCACCTAAGCCAGCAGTAATACCGCCAACCCATGGGCCAACTGCAAGCTTGTATGTGTCTTTAATAGCTTCTACGGTGATTTCATTAGCGGATAAGTAGAATGTCTTTGTTAAGAAAATGAATACTGCTGCAACAATTAGTAATAGTGCGCTAATAACTGTTAATCCATTTTTCTTAGTTAAAAGAGAAACTAATAATCCTAATGCACATACTGCACAGATGATGTAAGAAATTCCAGATGCGATAGCGCCTTTACCTTCAGTTTCGCCTAAAATTGTTTTGGTTTTGTGGCCCCATAAAACATAGTCAACTACAGTAGATGTGTTACCAACTTTAAACTTAAGTTGATCAATGAACATCATAACGAACGCTGCAACCGCTAAAAGAGCTGCAAATAATTTTAAAATTTTGCCGATTGAGGCTTTAGATTTTGCCATAATTTAAAATCTTCCTTTAATTAATAGTATAACAATAAGCACAAAAAAAGCATAGCAATTGCTATGCTAATTTTGATTTCTTAAAAGAATTATTTCTTTAATGCAGAAACGACTAATGCGCCAGCACCTAAGATACCAAATATACCAGCAAAGACTGGGCCTGCTGTTAATGATAAGCCATTATCAGCTTTTAACTTAGCGTCATTTGCGCTGAGATACATTGGTTCAATGCAGAATACTAAGATAGCACCAATTAATAATAATGCTGCTGCAACAAAGACAAATAATTTTTTGCCTTGTAATTTAGCGACACATGCTGTTAATGCTGCTAAAACTGCGCCAAATAAGATTAATAAGTAGCCAATGAAGCCACCGACTGCACCTTTTGTTAAATCTGTGCCGAATAAGACATCTGAGAAACTTGCCTTTTCAACATGTCCTAATGCTTCAGCTTTGAGTTGTGGTGCAAACATTAAAAAGAATGCGATTAATCCTAAGAGAGCTGCGCCCAATGTTAAGATTTTACCTAATGTGAGTTTTTTCATAAAATAAATCTCCTTTGATAAAAATTATACCATTCTTTTTATAGAATAAAAGAGCACGTTATTTCGTGCTCTTAAGTTTCAAGTTTGGTGCGCGAGATGAGAATCGAACTCACACAGGATACCCTATACGCCCCTCAAACGTACGCGTCTACCAGTTCCGCCACTTGCGCAGTGCAATAAACTTGCTTATTAATGATAAGTAAATCGCCTCTAAATTACAAGATAATAATTATTACACAATGAATTTAGAGAATACTTCAGTCCAAACTAAGAAATAAGTTAGTAATGATACAACGTCAACAACAGTTGTTGTGAAAGGACCACACATAACTGCTGGATCGATATGAATAGCTTTAGCGAGGAATGGCAAACAACAACCGATTAATCTTGAGATAATCATAGTAACCATCAAGGTTCCGCCAACTAAACCCGCTACACATAATCGAGCTAAAGGTATGCTAATAGAGAAATCCGTAACTGTTATATCAACAATTCCTAATAGCATTTCTAAATATGTTAAGGCGAATGCAAAAACGCCTACAATCAACGCTATCAATAATGCGACACGCAATTCCTTCCAAAGGACTCGTTTAAAATCACCTTTGTCAAACTCATCCATTGCAATACTTCTAACTATCATCGTTGTTGTTTGACCGCCAGAGTTACCACCTGCATCAAGAATTAACGGTGAGAATGCCGCTAAAAAAGCACATTGAGCAATCGTACTATCGAATGTTGATGTGATAAAAGCTGTGCCAATTTGAAGAACCATTAACACCATAATCCATGGAACACATTTCCACACTAATTTGAAAATAGGTGTTTTTAAATACGGATCTTCCATTTTGGAGATTTGATTTAAAGCAGCGATATCTTCGTTAGCTTCTTCAACGATAATATCAACAACGTCATCGATTGTAATTAAGCCAATGATTTTGTTTTCTTTATTAACAACCGCCATTGCATTAAGGTCGTAACGTTTGAACATGTTTGCGACATCTTCTTGGTCATCATTAGCTTTGCAGCACACAAAGTCTTCATTCATGATTTCTTGAAGTTCTGTATCTTCTTCCGCAAAGATTAAATCATCCAAGTCTACTGTACCGATGAGCGTTCTTTTTGCGTCTCTAACAAAGATAGTGTAAACGGTTTCAGCCTCTCTACCATTTTTACGAATAGACGCAATAGCGTCTTTGACCTTAGTGGTCTCACGCATTTCAATATATTCAGTGGTCATTAATGAACCTGCTGTATTGTCTTTATAGTTTAAAAGTTGATTGATGTCTTTACGCATATCAGCAGGAGCGACGCGTAAAACTCTACTAACTAAGTTAGCAGGTAATTCTTCTGCAACGTCAACGATATCGTCAGCGTAGGAATTATCTAATAATTCAAACAACTCTTTATCGGTAAAAGCTTTAATGATTGCTTCTTGTTGGTCACCGGTTAATTCAGTAAAGAAATCCGCAGTGTAATCAGCCGCAACACTTCTAAAAATATAAATAAGAGTTTTTACATCGCTAACATCTTCTAATGCTTCCGCAATATCGATGGTTGGAATAGTATCGAATAATTCTCTAAGTTTTGTTTTATTTCTATTAAAAATAGAATCTAACAATTCTTGTTTTAAATTGATTTCTTCGTTTTCCATAATAAAACCTCCTATCTACCTCCTTATTAAAAACCATTTTTTAAATCAATTTCAACTCTTTTGTAAAAAAAGAGCGATTTTGTTTAAACTATGCTACAATAACTAACATTGAAAGAAGGAAAAATATATGAAAGATATTTTAGTCGAAACAAGTGCTAGACATGTTCATGTAACTCAAGAAACATTAGAAGTATTATTTGGAGCAGGCGCTCAGTTAGAAGTTAGAGCTATGCTCTCTCAACCAGGTCAGTTCGTTTCTAATCAAAGAGTTGATTTAGTTGGTTATAAAGTTAACAAAGCAACTGGTGAAAAAACCGAAACAAGAGTTAAAAGCGTTTCAATTTTAGGACCAGTTAGAAAAGCTAACCAAGTTGAATTAGCTGCAACTGACGCAAGAGCATTAGGTGTTAAAGCTCCTATTAGAGAATCCGGTGACATTGCTGGTTCTGCACCTTGCAAAATTGTTGGTCCTGCTGGCGAAGTCGAATTAAGTGAAGGTGTCATCATTGCCAAACGTCACATCCATATGACAAGTGCTGATGCTGCTGAATTTGGTGTCACAAATGGTGAAATTGTTAGTTTAAAAGTTAATACAGCTGATAGATCATTAATTTTCGGCGATGTTGTTATTAGAGTGAGAGATGATTTCGCTCTTGCATGCCACATCGACACAGATGAAAGCAATGCTGCAAATGCTGGCGGTGTTGTTTACGGAACGATCGTTAAATAATGGAAACATATCATATTTACCCTAAGGGTGTTTGTTCTAGAGAAATGATTATCGATCATGAAGATGGAATTATAGTGTCCGCTCGTGTTATCGGTGGTTGTCATGGCAATCTTCAAGGCATTTGTTCTTTAATTAAAGGAATGAAACTTGAGGAGGTTGTCAAAAGATTAGAAGGCATTCGTTGTGGGTATAAAGAAACATCATGCCCTGATCAATTAGCAAAAGGTCTTAAAGACCTCTTGAAATAACATTCAAATCTTATATAATAATTACGCTTATCAAGAATCGCGTTACAGAGAATGAAAAATCGCGGTAGCAACTCTCATATAGTTGAGTAAGTGCTCTTCTCTAGCAAGGTCCCACAACCTTGAACGATGAGTGAGGGAAAAACTCTATTGCCTTTCCATAATTGTGGGAAGGCTTTTTTAATAGGAGAATCCGGAGTATGGAAAAAGAAAAAATATTATTTACATCAGAATCTGTTAGTGAAGGTCACCCTGATAAAGTTTGTGACCAAATAGCAGATGCGATTTTAGATGCATGTTTAGCAAAAGATCATAACGCTCATGTAGCATGCGAAGTTTTTGCTAGTGATAACTTTGTTATGATTGGTGGAGAAGTCAGCGAATCAGTTATCAATTTGCCATTTGAAGATATCGTTAAAGATGTTTTAAAAAGCATTGGCTATGATAAACCTGAATTAGGTACTGACTATCACACTGTTGAAATTCAAAATAGAATGAAACCTCAATCTCAAGATATTAATAGAGGTGTCAGCCAAATAAAACCTGAGGAGCAAGGCGCTGGCGACCAAGGCATTATGTTTGGATACGCAACTAAAGAAACTAAAGGTTATATGCCATTAGCTATTTCTATTGCTCATAAGTTAGTTAGAGAAGCAACTAGATTGAGAAAAGCTGGTGAATTCAAAGGTGCTAGACCTGATATGAAGAGTCAAGTAACTATTGATTACACTGATCCAAACAATATTAGGATTGACACAATTTTAATGTCAGTTCAACATGATGATAATATCGATGAGCAACAATTTAGAAATTATATTCATGATTTTATCATGAAAAATGTTGCAAAATCATTCAATTTGAATACTGATTTTACTTATTATATTAACCCAACGGGGAGATTTGTTATTGGTGGCCCTGCTGGTGATACTGGCGTAACTGGTAGAAAGATTATTGTTGATACTTATGGTGGTTCTTGTGAACATGGAGGTGGTGCTTTCTCTGGTAAAGATCCAAGCAAAGTTGATAGATCCGCTGCTTATATGTGTAGATATATCGCTAAAAATTTAGTGGCCGCTGGTGTTAGTGATAGACTCCAAGTTCAACTCAGTTATGCCATCGGAATTCCTAACCCACTTTCAATCGCAATTAAAACATATCACACTGCAAAATATAGCGATGAAAAAATACTCTCAATTATTCGTAAAGTATTCGATTGTAGACCAGGCATGATTATTAAGAATTTTTCACTCAAGAATCCAGCATTTAGATATAGAGATGTGTGCAATTATGGTCACATAGGAAGACCAGATTTAGAACTTCCTTGGGAAAAACTTGATAAGGTTGATGAAATTAAATCATTGCTCTAGAAATTAACGGATTTCGGTCCGTTTTTTTCTAACTCTTATTTTTCTCTTACTTTTTTCGCGTATATGTGTATAATATATAAGCACTATGGCAAAAATACTGGCGGTTGATTTAGACGGAACATTATTCTATCCAAACCAAGTTAGGCGATGCATTCCTAAGAAGAACGTTAAGTTTCTCAGAAACTGGATTGACGCTGGTAACAAGGTTGTTTTGGTGACATCTAGAAGCTATGAATTTACTAAAAAGCTTGAAGATGAAATTGGTAGATCTGTGGATATGATTTGTTGCACATCTTGCCAAGTTTACATTGGTGGTGAACTTGTAAGAGATGTTTCAATGAAAAATGAAACGATTAAAACAATTCTTGATGATATCAAGGAAAAATACAAACCTTTGTGCTACTTAGTAACCACAAAAAAATATCCTTGCATCATTACTGACCACAGTGTGATTGGAGGCTTCCTCAAATTCGTTTATGGTATTTGGAGAGCGTTTCAACACAAAAGAAAAGAACCTTACATCATTTCTAATGAAGCTTATGAAGATGAATTAGTTAATGGAGAAGTTTACAAAGTAATGATCTTCTTCGGTCTTAATAGAAGAAAGAAGAAATTCACTAAGGTTCTTAATAAGGAGCTAAGGGAGAAATATCCTGAATTAGAGTTCTCTTGGACTGCTCCAGTTAATGAGATTACTCCTCTAGAATGTTCTAAGGCTTCAGGCATTGAATTCTACATGAACACACTAGGGATTAATAAGGAAGACATTTATGTTGTTGGAGACAGTGGAAACGACATAACCATGTTTACAAAATTCCACGAAAACAGCTATTGCATGAAACATGCCTACACGAGTGTGAGGAAATATGCAAAGCACACTATATCGAGGGTGCATAAACTCGATAAGCTTGTATTGAAAGGAGAAAAATCAAATGAATCAAATTAATCAATACATCTTCAATCTCTACCATTATCTCTTAACCCTTAGAGATACATTGGAATACACAATTGAACGTGATCATGACGTCAATTTGTATGAACAACGTAAAACAATTTTAACAAAGGGTATGCAATCCGGTTCTGCACTTGGTAATTTCTTAGAAAACAACAAAGAAAACGGCGAAAAAATTAAAGCTAAACTCGAGGAGTTTGTTGATGATGTTTATGGTGATGCTTCCACAATCTTAACAGTTTCTGGAGACAAAGTTCGTGTCGACCATACACAACACATCAAAATCTTTGACTATGTCACAGGTTTAAGCGAATCTATTCGTGATATCATTTATGGTTATATTAACCATTCAAGACAAATCAACGAATACGAAGCATTAAATAGTGATTTAATCTTAGCTGATGATCATTTATATCGTGGTGTTCTCGTAATGTTAGTCTTAAGAGATTTTGAAAAATCATTCGCAGAATTCCAAAAGGTTATGGCAGAATCTCAAGGCAAGCCAACTCCACAATCAAACTTCATTGTTCAAAATGAAATTGTGAAGATGGCAGGCTTTATCCGATTCTCACGCGCACATTGCCACTGCATTGATAATGAAACATTAGACTTACTTGACGAAGTCAACGCTACTATCGAAATGACAGAAGGACGTCGCGAAAGAAGAGATGGCAAATCGTTCAAAGAAATCTTTGATGCAATCAATCAAAGAGTTAACGCCCATGTTGGTAAATTCGAACCATTGTGGAAAGAAGTATTTGCTAAAGCATTAGAAGAAGCTAAACAAGCTGCTGCAAAAGCTAGCGAAGCTGCAGCTGCTTAATAGCAAAAAGGAGTTTAGATTATGAGCAAGAAAAAAATGAAAGTATCTATTTTTGAAATTGTTTGGTACTCATTATGTGGTTTGGTCGCATTATGGGGCTTAACATATATCACACTTGGATTAATTGGTGATTTGCTCCCAGTTACCGCAACTGAAAATGGATTAGCTAAAGCTAGTGAAGTTATTAGAGCACACTTTGGTTTAGGTTTCCTTGGTTGGGGTATGATTCTTGTTGGTATCGGTGCTGTTTTAGCAATTATTGTTTTACTTCTTAACGCTAAGAAGTCAGACAAAGAAGTTGAAAAAGCTGCTCGTCGTGCCGCTAGACTTGCATCCAATAATGTTGTTGATGCTACTAGTGAACCAACAAACGAAAATCCTGCTCAATAATTAATAATCTTTGCAAAATAAAAGACCATTAATATGGTCTTTTTTTGTGGCTTGGAGTGGTCCTTTTCTTTACTAGTGACGTTAATAAACTTACTAATAAAATTAATATAATTGCTAATAACGAATAAGCGAATATTGGAACCATATTGCTAGGATCATTAACAGAAGCGTATTTAATTGCACTTCCTAATCCTGGCTTATTACTTCCAGCGATAATTTCCGCCATAATTTCAATTTTAAATGATAACGCAAATGAGGATACTATTCCCACAACAATATAAGGAGTTGCCATGGGCAATCGTACATGCAATATTGATGATAATGATTTCTTTCCAGCTTCCAAATCTAATGCATCTAACATTGCTAAATCGTTGTTATTGATTCCGCCTATAACCGCTTCATATAGAATTGGGAATGATATTAATAAAACAATGAATATAGGAGCATTTTTGCCCCCGGCGATAACTAAGAAGAGGAACACCATTGCAGCGGTTGGTATAGCCTTTAATGCAGTCATAGTTGGATGTAAGAGAAGCTGTAACGATTTATGTGCACCTGCGAATATACCAATTAATAACGCTAATACAATGGCTAATCCGAATCCTTCTAATGTTCTTAATATTGACCAGCCAATACATTTGTATGTATAGGCTTGACCTAACATTTTAAATGTTTCTTTAAAAGTTGAAATTGGATCTGGAAAAACCATGGTTGTTTCTTTAACAATTAAAGAGATGATTTCCCATAACGCAAAAAACAACAATATGCCTAATACTGTTAGGACTTTTTTATTTGTAAAAAACTTCTTCACGTGTGACCTCCATTCCAAATAACGAAATAAAGAAATCGATATTTTCTTTGTTGGTATATGCCTGTTTGTAACCAAGGCCCATTTGGTTACCATCTAAAGTAACTGCTTTTGCAATATTTGAACTTAAACCATACAAGGTTTGAGCTTCCATTTGATCCAACTTGTCCATACCTTGTTTGATTAAATCTGGATTAGTTGTTCCATCAATAATATCATTTTCCAATGAATATAAAAATTCATTGACTTTGGTTTTATCCGTAGTATCTTTAATAAATATTGATGCTTGAATTATCTCATGAGAATTGCTTTTTTCTTTGAATTCTTTTTGTATATTTTTATAGATTTGGGATTTACCGTGTGTATTAGCACTAGCATTTGTTAATGTAGCTAAGACAGATGGTTGCGCCATTAAAACGTAATCTATTTTTGATGAAGTGGCTAGATTGATTCCTCTTGCTAAACAGCTTGCAGCATCATTAGCAGCATTAACATATTCAATGCCTTCATCATATATATCGCCATAAATATAATGGAAAACTAAATCCGGTGTAGATTTTTCACCAAATAAAACAATCTTATCGCCTGGCTCCATAATGCCATTTGAGTCGTTACCAGTTGATACTATAAAAAAGTTACCAAATGTAATTGTGCTAGCTAGTTTATAAGGTGCTCCATTGCCGATTGCTTTTAACCCACTTACGGTATCAATGACAACTATATCTTTGTCTGAAGTTTTGTTCATCATACTCACGATATTTTTTGGCACAGAGTTAGTTTCGAAATTTGAATTTGTTGAATAATTATAAAACGCAATTGCAGGTGCGCCAGAAGGGCATAGAATCTTTAAATCCTCTTTTACTTTCCCACAATTAGTTAATGCTATGGATGCTAATAGAAACAATAATGTTTTTTTCATTTTCTTTACCTCCATTGCTATTATATATAATAAATGTATAATAATATGTGATTGAAATCACACAATGAACGATATTTTAAAGAAACTAAACAAAGAACAAATAAATCTATTAAAACTTAAAGAATTTAAAAAGAACGATATCCTTTTTCATGAAAATGATTTATGCGAGTATGTCTGCCTTGTTTATAAAGGACTTATTTCAATTTCTTCGTTTTCATATAACGGCAAGGAAATTGTTTATAACGTATTAAAGGAAAATGACTGGTTTGGCAATAACTTAATATTTTCTGATAATCCATATTATAAGGGTTCAGTTATCGCTTTATCGAATTCGAAAGTTTTTTATATTTCAAAATCCGATTTACTCATTTTATTAAAAGAAAACAGTGATTTTTTGGAAAGCTATTTACGTGTTCAATCTAACTTTGGAAAAAGTCTAAATTCAAAAATTAAATTGCTTGGGTTTGATTCTGCAGAAGAAAGATTCTTTTATTATCTATTTTTAAATAATAATCAGATAAAATTTAAAAATATTACATCGTTAGCAAAAGAACTATCTCTTTCAAGAGAAACAGTTTCTCGCTTAATTTACCGTCTAATTAGTGAGAAAAAGATAGAAAAAATGCAAAATGTTATTTTATTTATAAAATAAATATTACAAGTTAGTCATAACTAACTTTTTTACTTAACTTTTTAATTATGTTGCTTTACAATATATGTCGGTTAGTCATAACTAACTGATTATTATGATTGCTAAGAAATTATCTGAATTCCGCATAGGTGAAAAAGGCACTGTTAAAGTAGTTCGTGGGGAAGGCCACATTAGAAGAAGACTTTTTGATATGGGAATTACTCCAGGCTGTGAAATCTATTTAAGAAAGAAAGCACCTCTTGGCGATCCTATTGAAATTTCATTAAGAGGATATGAACTCACTTTGAGAAAAGATGAAGCTGAATATGTATTAATGGAACTAGTGGAGATCTACTAATATGAAAACTTTTGCATTAGCTGGAAATCCAAATTGTGGGAAAACCACTTTATTCAATTCTTTGACTGGTAGCACTGCTCATGTTGGTAACTGGCCTGGTGTTACTGTTGATAAAAAAGAAGGTGTTTGCAAACTTGGCAAAGAAGAAGTTACCATTGTTGACTTACCAGGTATTTATTCACTTGCTCCTTACACACCTGAGGAAGTTATTACTCGTAATTATATTTCAGATACCAAACCAGATTGCGTTATTAATATTGTCGATAGCACTAATTTAGAAAGAAATCTTTATTTAACTACTCAATTAATGGAAATGGATGTTCCGGTAGTAGTGGCGTTAAATATGACTGATTTA
The DNA here is from genome assembly GCA_045601325.1 of Bacilli bacterium. GTDB lineage: Bacteria > Bacillota_I > Bacilli_A > RFN20 > CAG-826 > JAZRZI01. The sequence goes on along the minus strand of JAZRZI010000014.1, from coordinate 9,763 downwards.
CTTGAGAAAAACGGTGATTTTATTGATGAATCCTCATTAGAAAGGGCTTTAGGAATCCCTGTTATTCAAATTTCCGCTTTAAAAGAAAAGAATTTAAAGAAATTAATAGATGTATCTATTTTGGAAAGCCATAAAAAAAGAGAAGGTAAAACCGTTTTAGAATCTTCTCCTGTAGGTCACTTAATTAAAGACTTGGCAATTGCTTTCCACTCTTTGGGTGTCGATAACCCAACATTCCACGCTGTAAAATTAGCTGAATTAGATGAATTAGAAGTATCTAACCACCCATCTTTAGTGCATATGGTGGAACATTTTAGAGAAGAAAACGTTAATGACACTTTTGGTGGAGACTATGAAGCCCTAATTGCAGATGCTAGATATAAATATATTACTAATAATTATTCTATTTATTTAAAAAGAACTAAGAAGATTGATGGTGCTTCTAAATCTGATAAGATTGATAAAGTACTCACTCATAAGTTTTGGGGAATTCCAATATTTATCGCTATTTTGTTTACTATATTCCATTTTGTTTTCTCACAAAACTTATTCTTTTTTGGGAACCTATTTAAGGAGGATTGCTTCTCAAATATCCCTGCAGAATCCATTTGGAATGGCTTTAGAGGGTTATTTTACTCAGCTAGAGGGTTGAATTCACCAGGCGTAATATTATCTAACTTAGTTGATGGTCTTACTAGTGCGTTTACCAATGCTGTTAGGGTATGGTTATCTAACGCACCTAATTGGACTAGTGGCTTAATATGTGATGGCGTATTAGGTGGACTATTTTCTGTCATTGGCTTCTTACCTCAAATCTTATTGTTATTCTTATTCTTTTCTATATTAGAAGATAGTGGTTACATGGCACGTATCGCTTTTATCTTAGATCGTTTCTTCAGAAGATTCGGTTTATCTGGTAGAGCATTCTTACCTATGATTATGGGATTTGGTTGTAGTGTTCCTGCAATGATTAATACAAGAACAATTGCTGATGATAAAGAAAGAATTGCCACTATTAGAGTTATTCCTTTCTTCTCTTGTGGTGCGAAATTACCAATATTGACTGCAATTTCTGGATGTATCGCGCAAGCATTTAACTTTGCAAGTGTCGATTTAATCACTTTGTTTATGTATCTTTTAGGAATGACCACTGCGATAGTTGCAATATTCATAATGAGGAAAACTACTCTTAGAGGTAAGTCTTCTCCATTTGTTATGGAACTTCCTACTTATCATATGCCTCAAGCTAAATCTACTTTCTTATTAGTTTGGGATAAAGCTAAACACTTTTTTAAAAAAGCATTCACAATTATTCTTGCTTCCACAATTGTTATTTGGTTTATATCTCATTTTTCATTCACTTGGAACTATCTTGGCGACAACGCTATGGAGCAATCTATTCTCGCTAATCTAGGTCAGTTAATTAAACCTTTATTTATTCCCGTTGGATTCGGAATTCCTAGTTTTGGCTGGGTTTTTGTGGTAGCAATTATTGCGGGTTTAATTGCAAAAGAGAATGTTATTGCTACTTTAGGTACACTTGCTGCAAGTATCTTAGTGGCGCAATCTATTACTATTGAATCCAACAATTATATTTACGAATTCATCAAAGCATTAAACGATGAATCTTCACCAATTTACAATGCATTTTTTGCAAGTCATGGAACTGCTATCTTATTATCTTTCATTGCTTTCAATATGCTTACTATTCCTTGTTCTGCAACTTTAGCAACCGCTAGAGCAGAACTTGGAAAAAAGAAATTCGGGTTAACTATTTTATTCTGGGTAGTGACTTCCTTCATCATTAGTGGATCAATCTTTGCGATTGCGTCGTGGTGGTGGACATCATTCATTGTTTTATTAGTTTTAGTTATTATTATTCTTTCTGTTATTTGCTACGACAAAAGAAAATTAAGAAAGGAAATCTAATATGACTGTATTTGAATTAATAGTTTTAATTGTTTCCTTATCAATTGTCTTAGGAGTTATAGGTAATTATATTTATAAAAAAATAAAGCAGCTTCCAACTGGTGAATGTAGTTATTGCCATAAAGGTGTCAAGGAGATGCTTAAAGAATATCGTAAAATTTATAAATAAAAAGAGATGCAAACTGCATCTCTTTTGCTATTTTTGTTTAGACTATTTTAAAGACCAAGAAACGCTCAATTCAGTGAAGTCGCCTTCGTCTCCCATTTTATAGCTTGTTAACATGCCGTTTTTATTCCATTCCACGACATTCTTTTCTCCACCTGTTGCTTTATAACCATTAAGTGTAACTGAGAATTTGCTTAAACCTTCTGGTTGCTCTTCTAATAACGCCATAGCAGGCATTGATGCGAATATTGCAACAAGTGAGAATTCATCAAATAAACCAGGTCTTGATTCAGCGATCATTGTTAATTGATGTGTAGTTGGATCAACTCTTCCGCTTCCATCTTCTTTGGTTGTAACAGTTCCGCTACCTTCATTTTCCTCTATAAGAGTGAGCTTGAAAGAAACGTATGGGTTTTGATTCATATAAGAGTTGAACTTTTCTTCAACCTTATTGCATTCAAGTTTAAATTCTGACCATGAAAGTGTTTTGAGCGATAATGAACAACCCACTAATGCAAAAGTAGCGAGTGTACCAAAAATGATTTTAGATGTTTTCATAATATTTAACTCCGTATGTCTTTATAATACACAAATTTAATAATAAATAAAATAATGATTTATTATGTGCAAATATTGCATATATCTATTGACTATATCACACATATGTGCGTATATTTATTATATAAGAAGGTTATACGTGTATGGATTTAAAAGAAATACGCAAAAATTGCAAATTAACTCAAAAAGAAGCTAGCGATATCGTTGGTGTTCCTTTACGTACTTATGTTATGTATGAAAACTCACCTGATAAAGCTGATAATCTTAAATATGAAAGAATGATTGAAAAACTTCAAGAATACTCTTCTAATGATGCTTCTATTTTAAAAGACAAAGTCTTGCTCATCACTGGTGGCACTGGTAGTTTTGGTCACGCAGTCGTAGACAGATTCTTAGATACTGATATTAAAGAAATTAGAATCTTATCTCGTGATGAAAAGAAACAAGATGACATGCGCAAGGCATATAACAATAGCAAATTAAAATTCTATATTGGCGATGTGAGAAATCTCGCTAGTATCTATAATGCTTTTAAAGGTGTTGACTATGTCTTCTCAGCAGCTGCACTTAAACAAGTTCCATCTTGTGAATTCTATCCAATGGAAGCTGTCCTTACTAATGTAGTGGGTTCTGATAATGTAATTACAGCTTGCGTGGAAAACCATGTTAAAAAAGCTATATTCTTATCAACTGATAAAGCAGCATACCCTATTAACGCAATGGGTATTTCCAAAGCTTTAATGGAAAAGAATGTCATTGCTAGAAGTAGACAACTTTTAGAAGGCGATACTGTTTTATGTTTAACACGTTATGGCAATGTTATGGCATCTCGTGGCAGCGTTATCCCTCTTTTCTTAAATCAAATCCATTCAAATAAGCCAATCACGATTACTAATCCAGATATGACTAGATTTATGATGACTCTAGATGACGCTGTTGATTTAGTGTTATACGCGTTTGAACACGGCAAACAAGGCGACTTATTTGTTCAAAAAGCACCTGCTGCAACTATTGATACATTAGCAAAAGCTATCATTGAACTAACTAATAGCAATACCGGTATTGAATATATTGGTACTCGTCATGGTGAAAAACTTTATGAAACATTAGTCACACAAGAAGAAATGCTAAGAGCGGAAGATTGTGGCAACTTCTTTAGAATTGTCGCTGATAATAGAGATCTTAACTATGATAAATACTTCTCTAAAGGCAACAAAGCATTGAACCTTGGTGAATCATACACATCCCATAATACGGGTAGACTTGATATCGAAGGAATGAAAAATCTTCTAAGAAAACTCGAATTATTTGGTGGGCCAGTTAAACAACACGATTAATCTTATGAAAGTATTAGTAACAGGCGCCTATGGTTTTATTGGCAAACACATGACTTTATTATTAGAAAAAGAGGACTATCAAGTTTTCTATTTTGATAAGGATTCAAATGAAGAAGATTTAAAAAAGTATATTGCTAGTGCAGATGCGATTATCCATTTAGCAGGCATTAATAGACCTTTAACAAAAGAAGAGTTTTATGACGGAAACTCTAATTTTACCAAACATTTAGTGGACTTAGTGAAGATTTCTAAACGTCAAATCCCTATTATTTTTTCTAGTTCAATACAAGCGAGCTTAGAAAATGATTATGGTAAATCTAAAAAGATGGCGGAAGATTTCTTACTTGAAAGTGGTTTACCAGTTTATGTTTATCGACTCGCTAACGTGTTTGGAAAGTGGTGTAGACCAAACTATAACAGTGCAGCAGCGACTTTCTGCTATAACATCGCTCATGATTTGGATATTATAATCAATGATGTTAATCACACAGTTAGATATAACTTTGTAGAAGATATTTGTTTAGAATTCCTCAAAGTTTTACAAGGTGACCTTAATGGCAGCAAAGAAATCAATTATGTTAATCCAACATATCCTTGCACTTTAGGAAGACTTGCTAACTTATTAAGATCATTTAAGAAAGCGGTTGAATCCGATAAGCACTTCCCATTCATTCAATCTGATTTTGAATTAAAACTATTTGTTACCTTCTTAGATTATTTAAGCGATGACTGCACATTTAACTATTCTGAAGATAACAGAGGTTACTTCCATGAACTCTATAAATCTAGTAAGTATGGTCAAATATCAATGAACATGTCTCATCCTGGTATCACTAAAGGCGGACATTACCACACTTACAAAAATGAAGTGTTTTATACGGTCAAAGGAGTGTGCTCTATAAAACTTATAAACATTGATACGCTTCAAAAACAAGAAGTTACTGTTTCTAAAAACATATATTCACCAGTTAAGATTAATCCTTATTGGTCACATGAAATCAAAACAGTTGGTAAAGAAGACTCTTATACACTTATGTGGATTTCTGAAATATATGACGAAAAAACCGCTGATACATATAAATATTAAGTAAAACGACCTCATTGAGGTCTTTTTATTTACTAAAAAATGTTTATAATAATCTATATGTCTACATTAAAGAGATTCATTAAATATTACAAACCACATAAACTCATATTAACTCTTGATATGATCGCGGCTTTTTTAGTGGCTGCGATAGGTATGGGATATCCAATTATTACTAGATACATGCTCAATGATCTGATTCCTAATTACGAAGAGAATTGGAAACTAATTATCATATGTGGCGCTTCACTACTTGGCATATACATTGTGAGAATGTTATTGAGATATTTCATTCAATACTATGGTCATATTATGGGTGTAGCAATGCAAGCAGAAATGAGAAGTGAACTCTTCTCAAAAGTTGAAAAGCTCCCTTATTCATATTTTGATGAACACGAAACAGGCAAGATCATGTCTCGTATGACTAATGACTTATTTGAAATATCTGAATTAGCTCACCATGGTCCTGAGAATTTATTTATCGCTGGTTTTACCATTATTGGTGCCTTTACATATTTGATTATTATTAACTGGATACTAGCGTTGATTTGTTTCACGATGGTGCCTATCTTATTTGTCGTTAGCTATTTCTGCCGTAAAAAGATGAGAGCTGCGTTTAAAGCTACTAGGGTTGCTCAAGCATCTATTAACTCTTCTATCGAATCCTCTATTTCTGGTATTAGAGTCACCAAAGCTTACACAAATGAGCAAAAAGAATTAGATAAATTTGAAGTTTCTAATCAAGAATTTGTCGAAGCTAGAAAAGGTACCTTAAAGCCAATGGCGGTATTCTTCTCCTCATCTTCATTTATTATCGATGTATTCAATGTTGTTATTATTGTTGCAGGCGGTTTATTTGTTGCTAAAAACTATATTGCTTTAGGTGACTTCTCAGCCTTTATTGTTTCCATTAACTTATTCATCAACCCTGTTAACCAACTCATCAACTTTATGGAACAATTTGAATCCGCTGATAGTGGTTTTAAACGTTTCTTAGAAATCATTGATGAAAAAGAAGAAGCAAATGAAGGCACATTAACTTTAAATGATGTTAAAGGTAATATTGATTTTGAGCATGTTAACTTTGAATATGAAACTAGTAAACACCCTATTTTAAGCGATGTCTCTTTCTCTATTAAACAAGGTGAAAAGATTGCATTAGTTGGCCCAACTGGTGGTGGCAAAACCACAATTTGTCATTTAATTCCTAGATTTTACAATGTTGTTGATGGTGTTATTACCATTGACGGAGTTAATACAAAAGATATTGAATTATCTAACTTAAGACAAAATATTGGCATCATCCAACAAGATGTTTTCCTTTTTGGCGGTACGATTAGAGAAAACATTCTTTACGGAAATGGAAACGCAAGTGAAGACGATATTCAAAACGCAATTGATAAGTCTAACTTAAGAGAATTCGTTAATACATTACCTGATGGGTTGAACACTCAAATTGGTGAAAGAGGTGTTAAACTTTCAGGCGGTCAAAAACAAAGAATTAGTATCGCAAGAGCATTTGTTAAAAACCCTTCTATCTTAATTCTTGATGAAGCAACTTCCGCTCTTGATAACTCTACAGAATTCTTAATTCAATCAGCTTTAGATGAATTATGTAAAGGCAGAACTACATTAGTAGTGGCGCATAGACTATCCACAATTAGAAACGCTAATAGAATATTTGTCATCAGTGGTGGAAAGATTGTTGAACAAGGAAGTCATGAAGAATTGATTGATCACGAAGGCATTTATAAATCATTATATGAATTGCAATTTAAAGATTTAGATGAAGTTGATACTGGTTATTTAACTAAACAATTGAAATATAAATAGGAGTTGCTCTATGAAAAAAGCTAAGAAAATCAAGGTTGTTACTATTATTGGTACACGCCCAGAAATTATTCGTCTTTCCGAAGTCATTAAAGCTTTAGATAAAGACGAAGCAATTGAACACATATTAGTTCACACAGGACAAAACTATGACTATGAACTTAATCAAGTCTTCTTTGAAGAATTAGAACTCAGAGCGCCTGATTATTACCTCAATTGTGTTGGTCACGCATTAGGTGAAACAATTGGTAATGCTATTGCAAAATCTTATGACTTATTAAAGGAACTCAATCCAGATGCAGTTCTTATCTTAGGTGACACTAACTCAGCTTTGTGTGCAATATCAGCGAAAAGACTTAAACTCCCTATTTTTCATATGGAAGCAGGTAATAGATGTGGTGATTGGAACGTTCCGGAAACCATCAATAGAAAGATTGTTGACCATATCTCCGATATCAATCTTCCATATACAGAACACGCATATAACAATTTAATGCACGAAGGCATTGAACCTAAATATACATACATTACTGGTTCACCAATGTTTGAGGTTCTTAACGCAAATAACGATAAGATTGAAAATTCCAAGGTCCTTGAAGAACTAGGTTTGGAAAAGGGAAAATACATAGTTGTATCTAGCCATAGAGAAGAAAATATCGATATAGAAAAGAACTTCAATCAACTCATGCCAGCGCTTAATGCAATCGCAGAAAAATATCAAGTTCCTGTTATCTTCTCAACCCATCCACGTACTAGAAAAAGACTCGAAGAAAAAGGCTTCAAGATGCATCCATTAGTGAGAAATTTAAAGCCTTTAGGATTTTTAGAGTATGTTAAATTACAAGAGAACGCAATGTTTGTTCTTTCCGATAGTGGCACTCTTACTGAAGAGAGCTGGATGAGACATTTCCCAGCGGTTTTAATTAGAACTTCCACTGAACGTCCTGAAGGTGTTGAAGCTGGTTCAATTGTGGTTTCTGGTATCGATAAACAAGGCATTATGCTTGCAATTGACACTGAATTAATGAGATATAAGTTTGCTAAAACACCTGAAAACTATGATGTGCCTAATGTCTCAGAAAGAGTTTTAAATCAAATTAAAACAAGAATTGATGAAGTGAATAAAGAGATTTGGAAGAAGTAAAATTCTTCCTTTCTTTATAGGTTAATATTATGAAGTTAGAAAATGAATATTTAAAAGTTGAAGTTACCCCTAATGGTGGTTCCTTAACATCCATATTTGATAAGAAAAGAAACAAAGAACTTTTATATCAACCATTAAAAGATTCTTGGCAAGGACAAGACGTTTTTATCTTCCCGTTTATCGCTAGACTTAAAGATGGAATATATGAAGATCATGGTCAGACTTATTCGATGAAAAACCATGGACTCATAAGGTATATGGAAGGCATCACAAAAGGAAATTCTATAATCTTTGAATCTAACGAAGATACATTGAAACTATTCCAATATCAATTTAAAGCTGAAGCTCAATTTGAATTAAATGATAAAACTCTTACTGTTAAATATATCATCACTAATACCGGTGATAGTGACTTACCATTTGAAATTGGTGGACATCCAGCATTTAAAGTTCCAGGAACTAGATTGAATGATGAATTCAATATGAATGGCAACTATATTAAATTTCCTAAAGCACTCGATTTACAAATTGTGGATATGGATGAATCTGGTAGATTTGTTAAAGATATTATTCCTTTTATATACGCTGATAGAATAGAAACTACTAAAAATTTGTTTAAAAGTATAAACACAATTATCTTAAAAGCTGATCAAATTCCATATGTCGATTTAGTAAAAAACGATGGTAGTGCTTTACGAGTGCATAAAGGAAACATTAAATATTTAGCCTTGTGGAGTGATTTAGCTTTTGGAGATTATATCGCTGTTGAACCATGGGAAGGACTTCCTGACAAAATTAATCCTCAATTGGAATTTTCTGAAAAAGAAGATATGATGACTCTATCAAAAAATCAAACTTATACATTTTCATATAGAATTGAAATTTTGAAGTGTTCAAAAACTTAATAACCCATTTGGCGGAGATTTCTCTCCACAAATATTGTTAACTAGTTTATAATATGACTATCTGTTGAATTAGCTGGCTTTTTAAGTCAACTTTTTCTTTCACAAATAATCCAGAAGATTAATAGAAGTATAACAATAAGAGTTATGTCTTCCATTCTCATCCTTTCCTAAACTAATACAATACTTGCTTTGAGAAACCTCCTTTAAGTAGAAAGTTCTATCCATGGTTAGAACCTCCTACTAAGTAAATAGGAGAATTTTTTAATTAAACATTTAGGAGCACATGGTTGCTAAAAAATGTATAATTAAGCTTGGATAAAACCCAGGTTTTTTTAAGGAGTTGGATAAGACCTGAATGTGGTAGTTCCTCTTAGCCAATTCCTTAAAGAAAGGAACTACCACTTATGAAGAAACTTAAACGAGTTGATACTCGGTCTTCTTTTTCAAATAAAGAAGATCCGCTTTTACTTACTTTGATTGATAATACAGCAAACCAATGGTATCAAGAAAAGCATCGTCCAATTTCTATTGATGAGGTGAATTTCATTAATAGTATCAAACCATCATCTTGCCCTCACTGTAATAACGATAAGTATGTTATTCATAATCATAGGAAAGATGGAATTATTAGATACAGATGCAAAAGATGTAATAGAACATTTAATCCTCTTACCAATACATTGTTTGATTCACATAAAATAGCTATTTCAGAATGGGTTGAATATTTATATCATCTCATATCATATGAATCCATTATGGTTTCAACATATAGTAATAGAAATGATAAGAATACGGGATATTATTGGCTTA
>JAZRZI010000013.1:0-8536 GCA_045601325.1 Bacilli bacterium | reverse complement strand
CGACGAGGACCCGTTTACGGGTAGCAAGTAAAACTTGCAAGCGGTGGACCGCATTCGCCTGTGATGCAGGCGGCTGGTAATAGAGGGCTAATTTCTGCCCGACTATGAAAAACCACCGGATTGTCCGGTGGATATTTATTTGCACTAGGAATGAATTTGTTATCCATACACAACGATTTAAAAAAACAAATCACATACATTTTTAAGGTTTTATACTTTTTAAACCCAGTTAAAAAATAATTGAAAAGAACCATAATTTTTAATATAATTAAGTAAATTAAAGGTTTACAACAATAAATAAAGGGAGTTTTATTTATGACAAAAAAAACAAAAAGAATCATTTGTGTTTCCTATAGCGCATTGCTACTTGGTGTTTTGATGTGTGGAACGTTTGCAAAAACTAGAAACGGAATGTTTTCTAAAGCTGCAGATAATCCATACGTTATTATGTTAGAAGGAAATCAAAATAACGCTGGCGCTAATAGATTAACAGCAGAGGAAGCTGCTGCTGGCCAATTTGTTAGAAATTCAAGAGAAGGAAATCCTATTACATTTGCTACTTCTGGTGCTGATACAATTTCACATCTTGAAGGTGAAACTACTAACCAAAAGTGGTGCGATGTTAAAGAAGGAGGATACATTTGTAATGTAACTCCACTTTCTGGCTTGCAAAAAATAGCATTCACTGGTAACTGGGATTACGATGTTCGTGTCTACTATGGTTCTACAACAAACTATGAATATTCCATTGACTGTTTTGTTAGCGATGGTGTTAGAAAAGAAATTAATTTTGATGCTAGAGGACTTAACATTCAATATTTCAAATACGAAATCGTTCATCTATCACACCCAAGCGCTACCTCAACACGTTTTATGGAAATTACCTATGCTTGTGACGCTACTCTTAAAGAAGAAGCGCCTACATATACCGCTGGCACAGATAGAACTATTTCATTAAGCAAAACTTATAGTGTTAGTGATGGTGTTGTTAGTTTGGACCTCAAGCCTGATGATCCTACATTAGTCACATCTGTTATGTTGTTTAATAAGAGTTCTTGGAACGAGTATTTTGGTTATTACAACTTGAAAATTACAGGAATGGATTCTTATAAGGGCATTACTGCTACAACATTGCCTGATGGATATACGAGATTTACATTTAAATTGAGCGAATTGAATAGAACCGCCAGTGCATGGAACTTAGATAAGGCACCTGCAGATGTTAACGCAATTTACATTAGAGGTGTTTGGACAACCGCTAGTGGTTATGCTGAAGCAGAAGCTGATTGTCCATTTGTTTCTACTCGCGGTAATGCATTTACACCAAGTGGATATACATATGAATTCAGTGGTGGTACATACACAAGTAAAGTTGTTGTAGATTTCAAATTCACTGGAGGTGTTGAAGGCGAAAACACAAGCGTCCGTTTCATGATTGGTAACTGGTCTGATTATTATGGCTATTGGCGTGTCTACGCTAATGGAAATTATGAGGGTAATCCTGCGGGCATTATTTCTACAGAAATCTTACGTGATGGTTACATTCGTACAACAATTGACTTATCAATTGCAGGTAATAGCTCTAGCAGTACACCAGCTCAGAACGAATCGGCTATTGAATTCCTCTATATCTCCAATAGATGGTCATATTCAAGTGGCTATGTTGAAATTGTCTCTGTTATCAACGAATAATTAGTTGTCTTTCTTAATCAAAGACATTTGAAAAATTGGCATCGATTGTATCGGTGCTTTTTTTCTTGTATTTTTTAAAAATACTATTCTATGATGTAAATATGAAAAATGATTTTAATGTTTTTGATCTTTTAACACTAAAAGATTCCACTTTCTATCTTTTAAATACTTCCACAGTTAGACAAGCAGTGGAAAAGTTTTCTGCTCATAAGTTTTCAGTTGTGCCGGTTATTGATAGAGATGGAGTGTTCATTTCTACAATATCTGAAGGCGATATTCTTAGATTTTTAACCGAACATAAAAATGTGTCTGATGAATTTATGGAAAAATCCAAAATAGCGGATATTGAAAGATATAGGCCATATAATTCTATGAAAATAGATACTGTTTTTGATGAAATATATGCGCTTAGCTTGTCACAAAACTTTGTGCCTATCGTGGATGATAGAGGAAAATACATTGGCATTATTAAAAGAAAAGATGTATTCGTGTACCTTAAAAACTGTTTAATGAAATAAGAGATGTTCCAACATTTCTTTTTTTGACAAAACATTATTTTAAATGACAAGTTTCAAATTAATGAATTATTTAGGATAATTATGTCAGGGATTTATTATGGAATGGATATCATGCATTAAAGCTACAATTCAATATGTTGAAGATAATATCAAGACTGTGCAGTCTATTGATGAAATCGCTAAGCATAACCATATTTCTAGTTTTTATCTTCAACAAGGATTCCAGATTATGACTGGTTATTCTATTGGAGAATACATTAGAAATAGGAAATTATATCTAGCTAGTTTAGATATTTTAAAAGGTGGAAAAAGAATTATTGATGTTGCTTTAGACTATGGATATGAAACTCATGAAAGCTTCACGAAGGCCTATGTTAGATTTCATGGATTCTCACCTAGTAAAACCATTTCTAATAAAGTAATGATTCATCGATTTGAACCTCTGACGATTGATATCCAAATAATAGGAGGAAATGTTATGGATTTGGAATATAAAATAGTGAATTTATTTCCTATTAAATTAATAGGTTTCGTAAAAGAGTTTTCCTTTGAAAATTCTTATAAAGAAATTCCAGAATTTTGGGATGAAATTTGTGAAAAGCATTGCAAGAGAATTTACTCTGGTTTAGATCCAGTCACAAAAGAAGAAAAAGCAGTGGTAGATAACTGCATTGGAGAGTATGGAGTTTGCATCGATTGTGAAGATTCTTCCTCCTTCAAATATATGATTGCAGGTAAATACACTGGTGGTGAAGTTCCTGAAGGTATGATTATCCACGAATTCAAACGTGGAGAATGGGCGGTATTTGATTGTTATGGTCCTTGTCCAGAAAAGCTTCAAGAACTAAATACTAGAATTTTTAAAGAATGGTTGCCATTAAATAAAGATTTTGAACTTAGAGAAGATGGTAATATTGAATGGTATGATTGTATGAATGGTGAAAAGAGCGATCCTGATTATCACACACAAATATGGATTCCGATAAGAAGAATTAATAGATAATATTTACGAACTTAAAAAGCATTCTTAATTTAGAATGTTTTTTTATGCGCAAATATAAGGGTTGTATTTTTGAAGTATATTATTTTACAATAATAGTATGCGGCTATGGCGGAACTGGCAGACGCGCTAGACTTAGGATCTAGTGGGGTGACCCGTACAGGTTCGATTCCTGCTAGCCGCACCAAATTGCATACAAATTTATTTTATATATGGCACCAAATGAAGAATTAGAAAAAAAAGTTGAGGAGTTTGAGAAGGATCAAAATTCTCCCAAATCTAACAAAAAGAAAAAGAAGTCAGCTTGGAAGTACGTTCTTAACATTTGTCTTGTTTTAATTATCACTGTTGCTGCAGTTATCATCACTGTTTGGGGTGATTTTGATAAGATTATGAATCAACTCGCCAAATGCGATTGGCGTTGGCTTTTAGTTGTCTTCGGATTGATGCTTTTAGCGGTTTTAATTAGAGGCATCATCTTATTCTCGTTTGCTAGATTATATACACGAAGATATAAATATCATCAAGCTTTAGCGGTGGATCAAATTGGTGTTTTCTATAACGCAGTTACTCCTGGCGCTAGCGGTGGACAAGTCATGCAAGCCTACACTTATAAGAAGCAAGGTATTCCTGTTTCTAGTGCAGTTTCCATTTTGGCGATGTATTCCATCGTTTTCCAAATTGTTTTAATAATCTATGGTATTGTCTCATTTATTGTTAAATACGACGCAATTACCAGCATTGGTGATATTCCATTCAATATCGGTGGTTGGAGCTTTACTATTCCTATTTGGCCGTTAACCATTATTGGCTTTTTGCTTAACTTGGGTGTTATTGCAATCGTGTTATTGATGGGATATTGGAAGGGTTTCCATAACTTTATCATGGGTCCTTGTATCTCTTTCTTTGCTAAGATTAAGATTATTAAAAATCCTGATAAGAAAAGAGAAAACTTAAGAATTTCCGTTGAAAACTTCAAGATTGAACTTAGAAGATTATTCTCTAATGTTCCGTTTACTATCTTAGTGTTTTTCTTGTTCTTCTGTTACATCACAACTAAATATTCCATTCCATTCTTTGTTGGAAAATCAATGGGTAATCAATCTACATGTGCATCATTCTGGGACGCTATTTTCTTAAGTAACTATCACCAAATGGTTACAGGTTTGATTCCTATCCCAGGTGCTGCTGGTGTTTCAGAATACTTCTTCTCTAAATTATTTACTGCTTCAAAAGCAACAGCGGAATCTAGTTTCTTCTTTAAAGCCGCAACTCAAGAAGAGATTATGAAAGTAATTGAAGCTAGCAGTGAACCTATGGAATATGGTGCTGCTAAAACAATCGCTGATACAAGAGCAAGTAACTCATTATGCTCTGCCTGTTTGCTTGTATGGCGTTCTATTACATTTATCATTCCTCTTGTCATTTCCGGATTTGTTACTGCGTTCTATCACGCATCACCTAAAGAAGAGGCTGAAACAAATGATGATGTACTTAAACGTGAAACATTTGTTAATTTGCAAAATGCAACTTATGATGAACGTGTAGAAGAAATGGAAACAATGATAGAAACATCAAGATTGACTAGAGAAGCCATTTTGAGCAAGCTGAAATCTTCTTCTAAAACTAAAGAAACCAAAACTAAAGGTGAAAAAGTACAAGAATACGATGATGTTACAGTTACAAAAGAGAAAGGCGATTTGGAATGAGAATCGCATTATTAACTGATACATATCCTCCATTTATTAATGGTGTTTCTACCTCATGCTATAACTTAGCTCAAGCACTCCGTCAACACGGACACGAAGTTTTGGTGGTTACTCCTAGAACTGATAAAGGCAAACTTGAGATTACCGATGGTGTGGTTCGTATCCCTGGATTGGAACTTAAAAAATTATATGGTTATCGTTTGACTCATATTTTCATGCCTAAAATCATGAAAATTATTAAGGAGTTCAATCCTGATGTTATTCATAATCAAACCGATTCTACAGTTGGACAATTCTCAAAGATTGTCGCTAAAAAGTTAAATAAACCAATTATTTATACATACCATACTTCTTATGAAGACTACACATACTATGTTACACATGGTTTTTTAGATCGTGTGGCGAAAAGAGCGATTCGTGAATACGCAAAAATGGTGGGCAACAATTCCACTGAATTTATCACTCCTAGCTATAAGACTAAAGAGTATATGCGTTTCGCAGGTTCAGATATCTATATCAACATCATTCCTACAGGAATTGATTTTTCTTTGTTTGGCGATGACAAAATTGATCATGAAAGAACCATAGAATTTAAGAAAGAACATAATATTGGTCCTAATACAAAGACGTTCCTTATCTTAGGAAGAATTGCTAAAGAAAAAAGTATGGATGTTTCTATTAAAGGCTTTGCAAAATACAAAGAAATGCATCCTGAAGTAGATGCAAAATTAATCGTTGTTGGTGGTGGACCTCAAAAGGAAGAACTCGAAGCTTTAGTGACAGAATTAGGAATTGCTAATTCGGTTGATTTTATTGGCCCTGTCCCTGCTAAAGAAGTTCCTTTCTATTACCATTTATGCGACATATATACTTCAGCTTCTGTAACTGAAACACAAGGTTTAACATTTATGGAAGCAATGTCTGCTGGTGCGACTGTTTTAGCGAGATTTGACACCAATTTAGCGGACACAATTATCGATAATGAAACTGGTTTCTTCTTCACTGATGGAAATAGTTTTGTTAATAAAGTAGAACAGATCTTCTCCATGAGCAAAAGTGAATTATCAAAAATTAAAGAAGGCGCATACAAAATAGTGGATATGTATTCCATCGAGCGTTTTTACCAAAATATTATGGAGGTCTATAATCGTGCCGTCAAAAAATTCTGGTAAAACAATTAAAAAAATCAAAATCAACAAAGCTACTGTCTCTTTGTTCTTTGAAGGAAGTAGAATGTCTATTTCTCATGATGCATATGTCATGGAAGGCCCTTTATTTGTCGGTAAGACACTTTCGGATAAAGATATCAAAAGACTTAGTGAATTCACTAAAGTCACTAAGTTATATAATTATGCCTTATCTTTACTAAAGAAAGGTCATTACAGCGAATGGAAGATTAGAGAAAAGTTATACGCTAAAGAAGCTAGCAAAAGCGATGTCGATACCATTGTTAAAAGTCTAAAGAATGTCGATCTTATTAATGATGATATGTTAATAGAGGATCACCTAGATTATTCCGCTGATAGATGCATCGGAAAAAATAAAATTATTAAGGAACTTATCGATAAGGGAATCTTTGAGGAAAGGGTTGCTAAAATTAAGTTCCCTTACAAGGAAGAAAAGCGTAAAGCTCTTGCTCAGCTTCCAAAATTAGAAAAGAAGTATAGCAAATACTCCTACGCACTTAAAAAAACTCACATTTTCGCCGCTTTGAGCAATCTTGGCTTTGAAGGGGAAGTAATAAACGATGTCATTAATAATGTTGCCCCTAAGGTCGAAAAAGACGAAATGAATAAATTGAAAGATGATTATAAGAAAACTTATATTCGTCTATCAAAAAAATATGAGAATAAAGAGCTCAACGAAAAGATAATCGCTTCATTATCCTTAAAGGGATATAGATATAGCGATATTAGAAAAGTTATGGAGGCAAATAAATATGAAGATGATTTCCGAATTTGTTGATGGCGACCATGTATCTGGTCAATATCTTGTTAGTAGTGTCACAAAAGGAACTAGCAATACTGGCATGAATTATATGTCCATTGAACTAAGAGACGCTAGTGGACAAATATCCGGTAAGAAATGGGATAGCACATCCTATGATGAAACGACATTTGTCAGTGGCAATGTCGTTCAAATTGAAGCTGAATGTTTGAAATACAAGGAAGCGCTCCAATTAAAAATCCTATCCGCAAAGATGGTGCCTATTGAAGAAGTAGATGTTTCTAGATTTGTGAAAGCTCCTCCTGTTCCTAAAGAAGAATTAGTTTCTAGATTCTATAGTTATGTTGAATCTGTTAATGACCCTGATTGTAAATTATTACTCAATTACTTCATTAACAAATATCATGATAAATTATTTGAATTCCCAGCTGGTGTCAGTGTTCACCATGAATATTCAAGTGGATTGTTAGTTCATGTTACCACAATGGCGAAGATTGCAGATTCTCTCATTGAATTCTATGGCGATGTTAATAGAGATATATTAATTACCGGCATTCTTCTTCATGATGTTGGCAAATTAATCGAATTTGAAGGACCAATTGTATTCAAATATTCATTAGAAGGAAAGCTTCTCGGTCATATATCCATTATGTCCGCAGAAATCAAACACGCTGCTGAAGAACTTAAACTTACTAGTGAAGTGCCATTATTACTTCAACATATGATTTTATCCCATCATGGACAACCTGATTTTGGCTCTCCAGTTTTACCGATGACAAAAGAAGCTATTATGTTATCGATGATTGATAATTTGGATAGCAAATTAGTAGTGACTTCTAAAGCTCTTGAAACTGTTAATCCTGGTGAATTCACTCAAAAGATCTACCCACTTGATGGAAGAACATTATATAAACCTAAGATATAAGTAAAAAAGAGAACATTTGAGCGATGTTCTCTTTTAGTTTGACTATTTATCTAAGTTAGTCTTAATTGACTCCGCAATGCTTGGAAGATTGAGTCCTTCGGCATTGTTTTTCATTTCGATAGCGAACCCTTTATCAGTCTCGTATCTAGGAATGACATGAACGTGGAAATGTGGAACACTTTGTCCTGCTGCTTCATAGCAATTAGTTAAGATGTTAACACCTTGTGCGCCTAATATCTTTACATCAACTTGGCCGATTCTTTGCGCGACATCCATAACCTTATGCATGATTTCATGTGGAACACTTAAGAAATTGTCGTAATGTTTTTTGGGAATGACTAATGCATGTCCCTTTGTAACTTGGCTGATATCCAAAAACGCAAGGACATCATCATCTTCATATAATTTGTAGCATGGAATCTCTCCATTTACGATTTTGCAAAATACATCCATATTTTTTACCTTGTATTATAGAATTCGACCAAAGAATTGAATGACCTAGTATCTATAATTCCTTTCTTTGGGAACATGTGAGTTATTCATTTCACAGCAATGATATAATTCACTCATATGCTGTGGATTTGTACCTATATCTTTCTAGCTAAGACTAGTTCAAAGAGGCTCTTACCACAGCTTTTATTTTTATCGTTAATTAGTTAGTTATCGCATTAGACGATTTATCAAGCACAAGGCTACGAGGAATAAAAGCTAATGGACCACAGTATTAACGAAGGAGGTGAAACTA
>JAZRZI010000012.1:0-32933 GCA_045601325.1 Bacilli bacterium | reverse complement strand
AATTATTACAATCTCTCGGCTACATAGTATCTCGATAAAGAATTTGCTTTAGCAACAAGAGCTAATTCTCAAATATTTAGTTTTGCTCATTCGTGAGCTGTTTTTTTCGTTGCCGCATATCACGGCTTTATTTCCACACTTATTTACCTTATTGATAATAAGAAAAGGCCAAAGCAAAACTTTAGCCCATATTCTATTAGATTCTATCGATTTCAGAGAAATCAACTTCGGCTTTTGTGCTTCTACCGAAGAAGATTGCTTCGATTTCAACAGCGCCCGTTTCACGATTGATAGAGATGATTGTACCTTCTGTGCCTTCGAGAGGTCCATGAATGACTTTAACTTCATCACCAACGTTATAACGTTCGTACATTGATTCATCAACCATACCCATTCTCTTTAAGACTGGTTCGACTTGTTCACGTGGAACTGGGAATGGTTTTGTACCTTTACCAGAAGATCCAACGAAACCTGTAACACCTGGTGTATTACGAACAACATACCAAGCATAGTCTGTCATAATCATTTCAACAAAGACATAGCCAGGGAATAAGTTCTTCATTTTTGTCTTTCCGTTTGGAAGACCTGTTTCTCTATCGATAAGTGGAACTTCTTGTTCTGCAACAACGATACGGAAAATAAGCTCTTGTAATTCCATAGACTCGACACGTCTAGCTAAGTTATCAGCAACTTTTCTTTCGTGTGTAGAATATGTATTTACAACGTACCAAGCTTTTTCGCCTTTAGCTTGAGTAGATTTATTGTCAGCACTATCTAAATCAGTAGTAGTATCTGAGAAAAACGTCTTTTTATCATCAGCCATATTATTCTCCTCCTAATGAACTAAATGCATCTTTTAAAATTTGAATTAATTTGTTGCCCGCAACGTCTTCCGCGAATAAAAGAAGACCAAATAAAATAGAGACGACCACAACAACGATAATTGATGGAACTAAGACATCTCTTTTAGGCCAACGAACACGTTTGCCTTCTTTGACAACACCTTTTGCGTAACTTTTGACTCCCATAATGAGAACCTCCTATTTGCTCACTTTGTGATAAGTATGCTTGCCACAGTGAGGGCAAAACTTTTTGATACGAGGAACTTTCGTTTCCTCTTTCTTGATTGTGGTTGTGTAGTTTCGTGAGAGGCACTCTTCGCAAATTAAAAGAACTTTTTCTCTCATTTCCCTAACCCCCTATATCATAAGCTTGCTTCTAATAATTTATCACTAGATTTGTCCAATGTAAATATTTTTATTTCAAATAAAAAAAGCATCACCGTTATTCGATGATATTTTTGTCTTTTAAAAGGTAGAACGCTCCGATAAATGTCATGCCAAATGCAGCAATTACCAGAATCAATGTAATCATAGTCTTACTAGAAGGCTCTTTCCTATTTTGCGTGTCATCAGTTTTCTCGCTAAATAGCTTTTTAAGTTGATTCATCGAATCAGATATTTTCGAACCCGCCAAATCGACATAACTATTAACTATCTCTTTGTCATTATTATCTAACGAATCATAAAGATGCTTAAGAGATTGATATTGTTCGTTTGTGACATCGCATAGATTAGATTCTGTGGTAGGTCTAACTTCATTAACCCATTTATAGATGAATCCTTCGTCGTTAGTTTCAAAATTAACAATAAACCCTTCGTTAAAGAGAATATTGTTTGTGGCTAATAAGGATTCGTTGCCTGTGTAATTGATTGTCTTAAATGTTTCACTAGGTATTAATCCATCAACTTTAGTGACTTGGTAAGAGATCATTAAGCTAGATAATTCATTACAATATTTAAAAGCATCGCTAGCGATTTCATCGATGAAAACATCTGAGAAACTAGAGGAATAAATTCTTAATTCCGTGGAGGACAAATACTCATCCTTAACACCCACAATTTTATAGTGACCATCGGCTTTTTCTTCCACAATAAATTCATTATTTCTATTAACATCATTAATTTTATTAATAGGAACAGATAAAAGTGTAATAATGGCGAAAATAGACGCTAGGGTTTTAAGCATTGCTTCCTCCTAAAGAAACTATGACAATAATGCAAGCAATCATAAGGGTAATTAATACACCACCAATGATGACCATAGTCCAAGGAAAATGATATCCTTCGTCTTCAGGATTTCCTTCTTCTAAAGGAAGGACAACTTGTTCTGGTTCGATAGGTTTTTCTTCCTTAACTTCTTCGTTTAATTTTTCATTTTCTTCCATATCATTGCTCACTTTCTAAACTTGTATCAAAGGCATAATATTTACGTGTTATTCTAAGTAACATTGAGATCAAAAATGTATTAAGTGGTACATTAAAGAATAATGTAATTATTTGAGTGATTAAGATGACAGGATAAGTAGCAAAACCGAACGCTAATCCTTTCATCAATGTTCCAAACATCACCATTACTATTACTTCTATTATAAGTAATCCAAGCGCTAATTGAGGATAACTAAATAATGAGTTATTAGTTTTACCTTTCTTTTTATCTAACAAGATAGCAAAGATAAACATCGCAATCGCAAATACTCCCATCAATGATGGAACTAATATTCTCATTAAAGGAGTAACTTCATATGTAGATGAATATAGTTGAAGTTCGTTATTCAAACATAGATACAAAGTTACAAAAGTTAATCCAGCAAGAATTGTTAAGCCCAATAGAGAATACGCCAGAGCGTTATTCTTTAGATGTTTTATCAAAGCAAAGATGAAATACGCTAATAAGCCAAGCAAAGCGTAAATCGCAGTGATTTGAGGAAAAAATCCCATTGTTTTAGGGTCGAATATCAAATAGCCGAGTAAATCTCCAGCCGCACCTATTAATAAGCCAAACCAAGGTCCTAAGAATATAGAAGCAAAAATAACAATCGCAGGTCCGCCTAAAGAAAGTCTTAAAAATGGAACAACTGCAATATAGTTAATAGCAACTACTTTTTGTAAAATAACATCTAACGCGATTAAAAGACCGCTTAAGCAGATTTTTGAAGTTAATGATATGCGTGGTTTAGCTAATAAATGCATTATTATTTACCTTCTTTGATGAGTTTTCTCATCACGCCTGCAAACGCTAAAGAACCAGTGACAATAAGAAGTGCGTCACTATGTTCATTAACTAAATTTTTAAACGCTAAGAGAGGATCATCTTCAAATTTGTAATCTTCCGCAAATAAGAAATAGTCTTCATATGTTCTAGCTCTAGGATTATCAAAAGTAGTTAAAACTACTTCTTCAGAAATTTCTCCAATAATGGATAGCATGCTTGCAAAGTTTTTATCTTTAAAACACGCAAATAAAGTATATATAGGCTTATCACTATTTAGACCATTGATAGTTTCCACTAAGCGTTTCATAGCTTCTGGATTATGTGCGCCATCAACGATAACAAAAGGAGACTTAGACACGATTTCTAATCTTCCCGGCATATTGACAGCGTTTAAGCCATCTTTAATGCTATCGATAGACACTACAAACATATCTTTTAAAACATTGATAGTTTCGATCGCATAACATGCATCAATAACACTATATCTAGCAGAGCTTTGAATATGTAAATCAGTAAGTGTTTGATATTCAAAAGAATATCCATCATCACTTAATACAACTTTATTAGGGATAGAAATGGAATGTATAGGAGCATCTATATCTCTACATGCTCTAGTAATAACATTTGTGGCCTCTTCATCGAAATCACCGATAACTAAAGGTGTATAGGGTTTAACAATACCCACTTTGTGTTGAGCGATTTCAGAGATACTTCTTCCTAAAAAGGAAGTATGTTCCAAAGATATTGAAGTAATAACCGAACAAATAGGTGTAAATATGTTAGTAGCGTCAAGCGCTCCACCCATGCCGCATTCAATAACTGCGACATCACACTTTTGATCTTGGAAATATTTAAAAGCAACAAAAGTTTCTATTTCAAAAGGAGACAAATTAAACTTCTTAATGAACTTGAGTTCCTCGTTAACATATTTCTTAATATCCTCATCGGAAATATTCTTCCCATTGATGCTGATAAGTTCATTTATTTCATAGAAATGTGGAGATTCAAATAATCCCACTTTTAAGCCAGCCTTTTCATATATGCTAGCGATATAATGAGCGGTGCTACCTTTTCCATTCGTACCGGTAATATGAATAGAAGGAATGGAATAAGAAAAACCAACTTTTCTAAGAAAAGAATCAAAGTTTTCTCTTTGATAGTCGTATCCACTTCGTGTATCAATAATTTCACTTAAATCAATCATTAATAATCGCCTCTATCATTCTTTCTTAAATCTCTCTCGACATCTCTTTGTTTGATGGTTTCACGTTTGTCGTATAATTTCTTACCTTTTGCTAAAGCAATTTCCACTTTCGCTTTGCCATTTCTAAAATATACCTTTGTTGGCACAACTGTGTAACCACCTTTTTTAATCTTATCCATAAACCAATAGATTTCTTTTTTGTGCATTAAGAGTTTTCTACTTCTTAATGGATCATGATTAAAGATATTTCCTTGCTCATAAGGATTGATATGCATATTGATAATTTCAGCTTCTTCCCCTCTAAAAACAATATAAGAATCACTGATAGAACAGGAATGCAATCTTAAAGATTTGATTTCGGTGCCCATTAAAGAGATGCCACATTCTGTGAAATCACTAAGAAAATAATTAAAATGAGCCTTTTTGTTTTGGGCTATGATTTTAATTCCATTAGTCTTCTCCATACTAAATCCTGTCCTTTCTGATTAATTTTTGTAGTTTCACTATTGAAGCGTCATTAACCTCTTCAATAACTTTATCTTTTCTTTCATTAGGTAAGCATAGGCATATCACTGATGTGAATACAAAGCTAACTAATAAAATGAGTATTAGGTTTAATGCATCAAGTTCGATGAATAAAGGTAATACAAATGCGAAAGTTGGAATTAATGCAAGTAATAGTAACAAGCTAGAACCAGGCAATACGAACACTCCATAAAAGGTGGATTTTGCCCACTTCATAAAGTTTCCTTTACGCACTAATGAATATATTAGGGTACTTGTCAATGAAATGACAAGATAAACACTCAAAGAAATGAAAATAACCAACTTATAAGGTAAAACAATGACAAATGTGAAAACGATAAAAGATGAAGCAAAAGCCACTATTGCAAATAATGTCCATAAAAACACTTGCCATGTAAATCTTCTTTGGGAACCTTTACATTTAAAAAGAGATAACAAGTATGGATAAAACATCCAAGTCATCACCAAGAATAAAGCTGCTACTATAAGCACGCAATGTATGAATTCTTGTTCTGCCCCTAAGGGTGTTAATAGCCCACAGCTAACACTAACTAATAAACTAAATATGATAAACGAAGCAACATATGATAAAGTCATAGGACTCAATTCTTTGTATTTTGTCTTGGTCTTTAATAATGCTTTTTGAACCTTATTTCTCTTGGTTCTTTCTGTCCAAATAGGTGGAAGGAATAACATTACAGTAAACATTAAGCCGATACAAGTTGGCTCAAATAAAGTTGCTTGTTCAAAGAAACAATAAACAAGCATCGTTGTAACTGTTAAAGCATATGTAAATCCATAACGGAAATTCTTTTTAAAAAATAATTTAATGCAGCAAGCATAGAAATATATAATCGCAATGCCGTAGCCAATAATACCTAAGATTCCATGTCTAAGAATAACTGTCACATAACTACTATGTAGATGAGCAAGTTCAACTTCATAGCCTTTCTTAGATTGGAAATAAGCAACAAAGATTCTTAAATCAGTTCTATATCCATAGCCAAACATAAATCTAGAAATGTCTTTGCCCAATAATGAGAACGCTGTGTTCCAAATATCCGTTCTATTAGAAAATGTCTTGGTATCTTTGTTAAGGATATATTTATTGAAATATTCCTTTACCATTTCTAATACCTTCCAGTTATTCGCTTTAGCGAGGAAATATAAACCCACAACTGTACCTACGACAGAAATAAGCACGAAAATAAGAATAATCGCTAATCGCCAGTTCCATTTAAATCTCGCAAATACTTCCACTAATGTGAATAAAATAACAGCGGCCGCGCCAACGGCCAAAGAAGTCACACAAGAAGTGAAAACCATTACTACGAGGAAATAATACATTAAGAAATAAGACCACCAGCAAGGTCTTCTATAGCTCACTATCATCGCGGCTAATATACCAAATAAATACCACAACCCAAGGATATTTTCATTGCCAGAGAATGCTTGAACACATTCTTTGATTTCTCCACCAGTAAATATAGCTTTATACACATCAAAGTCCAAATAGATCGTAGATAAAGAAATGAAAAATACACCCACCATAATTGCGATAGGTAACCATATAAATTGTCTGGTCCTTACTCTTCCCTTACCAAAGGTAAAGAATAAAGAATAGAAGAAAATAAAGCTTAATAATAACTCAATCGTATAATGCCATTTATCTGCTTTAGTAATAACCACATCCTTAATAAAGCCTGTTTCTTCATTAGTGAATGTCGTAACTTCCTTGTTAGTCCAAATAGACGCTGCCATCCAGATGAACATAATGGAAAACACAAGCAACAATATCCAGTCTAATTTGACCTTATTTTTCTTATGTTCGATGAAATAATAGAAAATATAAAGCAATAGCAAAGAAACAGTTAATACTGTAAATGTCGTATTAGATAAACCACCATACGCATTGGTGTTACCAATAAAAGGAAGGTTCTCAAACAAAAAAATAGAAAACCCAATAACGATATAAAACACTATATTGCCAAGTGTAAATCTCAGTTTGCCCATATACGTTTGTATTATACGCACATACACAAAAAATGTCTATTCACGATTTATCGCAATAAGCTTTGCTTAATTGATTAAATGAAACTATAATCAAATACATGAACAAATATGAAATTTTGCAAGACATTATCGACAAGGCTTCTTCGATAGTCGTATTCACCGGAGCGGGTATTTCTGTCCCATCAGGAATTCCTGATTTTAGAAGCGCAGATGGGATCTATAACCAAAAGACTAAATTCAAAGCAAAACCAGAAGAAATTATATCTCATAGTTTCTTTGAAGAATATCCAGGAGAATTCTTTGAATTCTATAAAGATAAGATGATTTATCCAAAAGCTCAGCCAAATATTGCTCACAAATATTTCGCTAATCTTGAAAGAAAAGGTAAAAACGTTATAGTCGTGACACAAAATATCGATGGCTTGCATCAAAAGGCTGGTTCATCAACAGTTTATGAATTGCATGGAAACGTCCATAGAAACTACTGTGTTGATTGCAATAAATTCTTTGGAAGCGATTACGTGTTAAATCATGAAGGCATCCCTCATTGCGATAAATGTGGAGGAATAGTAAAGCCTGATGTCGTTTTATATGAAGAGCCATTAGACGAAGACACTATTACTAGATCGATATCCGCAATCATGACTTGCGATACCTTAATTGTTATAGGCACATCTCTCACTGTGTATCCAGCTGCGGGTTTCATTAGATACTTTAAAGGAAGAAACTTAGTGGTCATTAATAAAGAAAAAACAAGTTACGATAATAACTGCGATTTAGTTATCAACGAAGACGTAACTAATGTCATTAAAAACTTAAAATGAAAAAACTCATCATATTTGATTTAGATGGCACCTTAATA
The DNA here is from genome assembly GCA_045601325.1 of Bacilli bacterium. Classification (GTDB taxonomy): domain Bacteria; phylum Bacillota_I; class Bacilli_A; order RFN20; family CAG-826; genus JAZRZI01. The sequence continues at coordinate 25,275 of JAZRZI010000012.1, read as the reverse complement.
GACACTCTTGATGACTTAAAAAATGCTGTAAATTACGCATTGATTAATCATGGTTTTCCTGTTGTTAGCAAGGAACATACACGTATTTCTATAGGGAATGGAGTGCAGAAACTAATTGCAAGATGCATATCGCAGGGCGAATCTAATCCTTTATACAAAGATACGTTAAATACGTTCATTGAATATTACTCTAAGCACAGTGAAGATTTAACCAAACCTTATATAGGCATAAAAGATGTATGTTTAAAACTTAAAAAGGATGGCTACAAACTAGCGGTCTGCACGAATAAAGTTAACGACATTGCTAACAAAATGATAAGAAAAATGTTTGATAACATATTTGATATTATTCAAGGGGATCAACCACCACTTAGAAAAAAACCTTATCCAGATATGATAGATAAAATAATAAGCACATTGGGCTATTCAAAAGAAGAAACCATATATGTGGGTGACACAAACGTGGATGAAGAAACCGCGATTAGCTCAAACCTAGATTATATTCTTGTTAGTTATGGCTATCGCACAAAAGATGAACTATTATCTATGACTAAAAGTAGAGTTATCGTTGATACGATGGATGAATTATATAACGAATTAAAAAGCAGAGTATAACTCTGCATTTTATTTTTCTATTTTTTCTTTTACGAATTCATTGATTGAATCTCTATTCACTCCATAGGTGAGAGATAATTCATCTAACAAGAAGTTAGTTGCATATTCTAACATCTCAAAGTCAGCTGGTCCTAATTTGATATCCTCAGGATTATCGAGATACAAGGAATATTGACGATATAAGTACGCAATATCAAGGACATCACCAGAAGATAATCTTTTCTTATAAGCATCTCTTCTTTGCTTTGTGTTTGGGTTAAATTCTTTATCGATAAATTTTAAATTTTTAAGCAACAAATCAGCAGCGTCCACACTCATAATTGGACGGATAATGTTATTCGCGTTATTTTTAGGAACATAAATTGTTTGGTCAGAACTTCTGGAGACTTTTAAAAGGAAAAATTCAGTGTCATTCATAACTGTTTCAGAAAGAATTTGAGAAAGTCCTTCTCTGCAGTGAATAACCATATCATTAACCTTAAACTCCATGCCTATGTCCCCCTTATGATTAATATAATTATCGCAAATATAATTCTAAAATGTAAGTCAAAAAGAATTTTTAACCTAAAATTTGCAATTAAAAAGCTGGTATTGCGCTTATATATGTGCCTACGAGCAATGTTTATTCAAGCAAGGATATCTTCTTAGTTAATTTATATTTCGTGTCTTAAATAGTCTATTTTATATAAAGCTAGAATGTGAAATATAATCCAAATTCAATTATGAAATTGCTATTGTCTCCTTCTAAATAAACGTAAACAACGATATGATCTTCTTCAAATACATACGCCGTGTAATCTTTCGTGGAATATGCGCTATCAACAATATATCCAGCTTCAACAAGGTTAGAAATAAATTCTTCTCTATTTCCACCAGTGATACTCACCATCACATCGCAAGCTCCACTACCTTTTTCATAAGGATAAGAAGTTGTAAATGATTCACCTGAAGGTATTGGCCCTTCATAAGTTGTGTGGCCTAATTCTATATTGATTTCATCTAGTGGGAAAATTGCACCGACAGAAGGTTTTTCATGCGCTTGAATTTCAATAGTAAAAAACGGATCTCTATCAATCGAATTGGTATAGTCATTGATGTACATAACAATTGTCTTATTAGGCGCTGTAGCAGCGTAATCACTAATAGGGTCGCTAGTCACAGTATAGTCATTATCTTTCAACGCTTGAATGTAAGTACTCAATTGTAGTTTTGAGCCAGAAACAGTTATGATGATAATGTTTGGATGTGCGTTTTCATAATATATGGAAAACAAACTTCCTTCACACACCGGAATATTGTCATCTATTTCAATATCAAAATAATTAGTAATCTTCTCTCCTGGCCAAGATGTTGTCACAGGCAACTTTCTTTCTGCATAAATTGTGGTTTTGCTTTCGTATACGCTGATAGATGCAACAATTTGATATGTCGCACAATCCTTTGTAAACGTATAGAAATTGCCATCTTCAGTATATTTAGAAGAATAATCATCTCTAGATATGAAAGCTTTTACAATGTACGCAAATGCATCAATATTGTAGGAATAACCTGACATATAGTTGTGATACTTTGATGATTCGTAGTTTTCGTTGTAATCAAAAACAAAACCCGCATTAGTGAAAGGCAATGTCTCGCTAAACAAATCGACCATTAATTCTTGTATATCACTAGGCCAGCTAGTTTCATTAGGGATATCAGGAGAAGAAAACTTTAAAGTTGTTTTCGCATTAGTGTTATCTAAAAGCGATATACCTATCTCTACCGCTAATGAACGGTCTACTGATAACGCTCTAAAAGTATAACTATATGCATAATATTCCATCATTGACGTATCTACGATATAGTTTGCATCAATCAATTTTTGCAAATATTTTGCACCGTCACCGTTATAACTTACAGAACAACAATATTCGTCTTCCTCATAAGTAAATATTGTCCCATCGTCAGGAACAATAACATCACACAAAGGTTTGTTATCTAAATAAGCATTAACTGTGTTAATAGGAAAACTATGTAATTCGCTTGCAATCAAATCTACATCGACATATGTAATATCGATATTCTCATTATAGATAACATAAGCTCTTATTGAATGAAGCTCATCATTATTACAAGGTTTGTAAAATAGCAAAGCTGGGGAACCCAAATAGTTAGTTTCTTCACATATGAATTTATCAGTGGAAAGAAAACAATTTTTAATAACTTCGCGTGCGTCGCCATTAACTGTGGATTCTAAGTATTCGTATTTTGTAAATTCAAAATCAGTGCTGGTTTCAAAATAAGGAAGAACTTCTCCAAGATGTTCAACAAACAACATCTTTGTCTCATCACTCCATGAATTGCCGCAAATATCACAAGTTCCATCTATATTGTTATCGATGCACTCAGATAGTTTTTCTCCACATTCATCACAATAATGATTATTATCTTTGTCAAAATGTCCACTTTTCGTGCACGAAGAAATAGACAAACCAAAAACGAATAAAGGAATTAAAACTTTTGTTTTTTTCATATTAGTAATTAATAAAGATCGATTAAGAGATATGAACCACAATCTTTAATAGGAAGACCACTATATCCTTCACAGAAAAAGTAATATCCAGTACTTTCAAAAGAAGAATCATCAATTGTGAATCCAAAATCCACTAGTTGTTGTAAGTATTCAGATAGATTGCCACCATAAACTTTAATCTTCCAATTATATGTATCGACGTCGATGCTGGTGAATGTTGTTGGATGAGGAATTGTTGTAAATGTGAATCCATACCAACTGAGCGATTCGGAAATAAGAGATTTTGCTTCATCGCTCCATTCATATACGACTTGAGGATTAGAAACTAAACTAAAGGAGATGATGAAATCACCATTTTGGCCATCAGCAAGACCTATAACTAAATTTTGAAGGACATATTGGCTAGAAGCATTTAATTCAAATCCAGATGTCACCAATAATTCTATGTAATCAGTTTTAGAAGCACCGCTAACTAAAACATCGCATTTGAAATCACCAGTATCAGTGAAAGTAAATAATGTACCTGTGCATGTAGGTATGCTATCAGATGTGCTAAGTTTAAGTTCAGCTTTAACTTTATCAGTTGGGAAACTACGTGACACATTCTCAGGCAAAGAAGCTGTTACGCTAATTGTAAAGATTGTATCTTCATAATAGTCTGGAGTAATAACAACAGTTAATGTTCCTGTTGGGGAAACATAAGTACTATCGTAGTAACCTTCAGATTTTAAAGTGTAATTCGCATTAACAAGAGAAGAAATATAATTTTGATAATCTTGTCCAGAGACACCAATTGTTACCTTGTGATTGTTATTATCGAATTTATATGTATAAGCTGTGCCACTAGCAGGAATCAATGTATCAAAAGCATCGTCGCCTAAAGCAAGAGCGATTTCGCTAGCTTTCCATTCAGTAACTTCTAATAATTCCAAAGTAACTTTAATGTAGCCATCTGTTGTGATTGTAACAACAATTTTTGAATATTCGCCATTAGCTTTTGTGTAAATGTGAGTTGTTCCTTGTGTAGTGCCAACGAATGATCCATCTGCATCGAACACTTTAATAGCTTCAAAATATGCATCAACCCTCAATGAAGAAGTTGTGATATATCCGTAACTAGTAGAATAGTCATACCAAGCACCAAAGTCAGCATTAACATATGGTAAAACTTCTCCACAGAAAGCATTCATAATAGCTTTATCACTATTAGACCAATCAGTTCCAGTTGGAACTTTTAATGTAGAGTACTTAATTGTGTAATAATCACCACAATCTTCAATAGTGATTTGTAGTGTTCTTTCTGGTGATACACACTTAAATGTACCATAGTAATAATCATCCTCAAGGACATAATAATTTGCATTATTTAATTGAGAAATAAATGTTTCATAATCGCCAAAAGCATTGATTGTTAATCCACCTTTTGTGGAATATGTGTATTTATCAACACCAGTTGGTTCAATAATAGCAGAAGTTGATTTGCCATTAATTGCAGCAGTAACTAAATCTACTGGGAACGATGTTCTAACATCATCGATTCTACGGCATTCAACATAAACTTTACCGCCGTCTTTATAAACACAGTATTCAACATCGAATCCATCATCGCCAATAGCGTCTTTTGTAAAGTATGTTTTAGTTCCTTCAACTCTCTTTTCATATGTTCCGTTATTTTCAAAGGCCGCTAATGCAACATCGTATACAGATGCAGTAGATGTGTATGAATATACATATGTGCCATCAGCTGAGAGTACATAATTATTGCTTATAGTAAAATATGGAAGTCTATTATCTTTTCCTACAAAATCGTCAACAGCTTTAATCTTTGCGGAGCCATATGTTGAACATTGAACTGTTGTAGTAGCAGATATAGAAGTATCTTCTTTAGAAGTACACGTAACAGTAACAGTTCTTGTAGTTGTAGATGTGCTTGCTTTAGCAGAGATAGTTGCAGTGCCATCTTTGTTGTCGGTGATAGAAAAATATGTTGTGGAACTAAGTTTCCAAGAAACAGAACCAGTGTAACCGTTACTTTTAACAACATTAGCGGTAATTTTCATCTTTTCACCAGTACCAATCATCGTTAATGGATGTGAAAGAGAAATCTTAATACCTTCAATTTCGTATTCGCATACATCACATATTAAATCACCATCTTCATCGATATGATCTCCAAAATCTTGCGTTAAAGTACTATAGCCTTCATCTAAACATTCGTGCCAATGAGAAGTATCATCGTAAGACCACTCAGTTGAGTATTTGTGCTCTAATTGAACGATATATCTATCGTCTTCTTCATCGATGGTTGTGTTTTCAACTCCATCAAGATTGTTCCAGTTTCCGGACGATGGTTCGATTAAATAATGTTCATGACAATCGCAACAAACCCAATATTCTTTAATACCACTATGATCATATGTAGCAGCATATTCGGAATAGTGATTGCCATTTGCGTGGGAACACTTTTCACCATTAGCTAAATAGCTTTTTGAAATTGCCTGTGTTGATAAAACAACTCCTCCGGTTAATATTGATAATGCGGTAACTAGTATTTTTTTCTTTTTATTCATATTTTTAGCCCCTTATAAATAAAATTTTATGTTTATTGTATGCTTTACACGCGTATTTGTTAAGGAAAAAAACAAAAAAATATTATTTTGTAAAACACACGAAAAAAGATTAATTTGATAGAGGGTTCCACAACAGTATATGTCTATCTAATAGCCAAAGTGTGCCGTATTAACTGTATATGAGCCAAAAAATAAGTTAATTATTACTTTTTAATTAATAGATATTTTTTCGTAGGCCACTCTTTTGCCACCTTCAATTGGGGAAATAACGCCACAATAAATAAAGCCATTCTTTTCTATTTGTCTAATCATCGGAATATTGTCTTTATGAGTGTCTATTCTAATATTTGTGTTATATTTCTTTAAATCATCTATGATGAATGTAAATACACCTTTATATTCCATCGATGACGCTAATCTATGGATAGTCATGTATGGTTTATCACTAATCCAACTACCATCTCTAATTTCTAGATATGTAGGATCCACTCCAAAGATTAGTGCAAATGTAGCGATAATCTTATTGTCTTCCACTACTACATAAGCATTACCTTTTTCTATATCTTGTCTAATGATTTCTTCGCTAGGCCAAGTGTCACCCCATTGGTCAGGATTACCATTAGCTTTCATAAACTCTCTAGCGTGAGAAAGTATAGAAAGCATCATATCTAAATCAGAAATGGAAGCATGTCTAATATTCATACCTACAACTATTATATTATTTCTATATTTCAAATATCGACATTATCATTTATTTTTTACACACACATAAAGAAAAAGCACGATAACCGTGCAATTTCAGATTTGATATATTTTAGAGTTTTTCAATCACTAATAATCTAGTAAAGATGCCATCGTATTCAGATGTATCAGCCTTAGAATCTAACGCTGGTAACTTAATACCTTCATTCATTAACTCTTCACCGGTATAAGTATCTTTGCTTAGTTCAATGTTATTACCATCTAAGTGTTTTCTTGATGAGACTTTATAAACGCTATTTCTATCTAGATTAACAAGTTTCCAAGCTTTGCTTTTAATACCTGGTTTAGGATTTATAGCAACATAGATAATAGTGTTATCCTTACTAATTTGATAAGAAAGGTAATCTTCGTTATCAAATATATTATCAACAGTTACTAAATTACCAAATTGAATAATATCTCTATACTCTTTATAGAATTTGATTTGTTCCTTCATGATAGAGAGTTCTTCCGTTGTTCTTTTTGTGACATCAAATTCATAACCAAAGCCACCGATACATTGAAGGTTGAACCTATCTTCTAAAGAAGAATAACGTTTGCCATCATCATAAGCGTAGCCATCTCTAGATACATGCGCGCCAAAAATGGATTGATGATATCCAGCGAAAGAACCACAGGATATTTTGGTTCTACAATATGCATTAGAGTTATCGCTACCCCAGCTTTGAGGCATATAATACGCGATGCCTAAATCAAATCTACCACCACCGGAAGAACATCCTTCAAATAAGATATCAGGATATTTCTCTACTAGTCTTTTCATCAATTCGTAGCTACCCACAGTGTATTTATATGAGAATTCACCAGAGGATGATGTAACTGAATATGCATCCGCCATATTTCTATTGAAATCCCATTTGATATAACTAGGTTTAGTTTCTTCGATAACTTTAGAAAGATGATGAAACAAATAATCAACCACTTCAGGATTAGACATATCAATCATCAATTGATGTCTTCTTTCCAAAGGTTGTCTAATAGAAGACATGCACGCAAATTCAGGATGATTTCTATATGTTTCTGAATCGATACAAATCATTTCAGGTTCAATCCAGAAACCAAATTTAAGACCTTTAGATTTAATGACTTCCGCAGTGTGACCAAATCCATTAGGGAATCTAGACTTATCAACCCACCAATCGCCTAGAGAGGAATAATCATTAATTCTATGGCCGAACCAGCCATCATCAATGACGAATAATTCAACACCAACATCGTTACAAACATCTGCCATTTTGAATAATGTATCATCGCTAATATTAAAAGCATTACCTTCCCAGGAATTGAATAAGATTGGTCTAGCTTTATGCCACTTCTTATCAACAATGTGATTTAAAGAGAAAACTCTATTAATAGATGAACTTTCTTCTAAAGAAGCCGCTACTGACATAATAGCTTCTGGAGTGATAAATGATTGATGTCCTTTAAGACAGTAATCAAAAGTATAAGAATTGAGTCCAACTTGGATAGTTGCAACCTTTGTGATGGAATCAATATCTATAGACTCTCTATGATTGCCTGACCATACAAGGTTAAATGAATACACTCTATTATTTGTGTTATCTTTAACTTGAATAAACGGGTTGTGTTTATGTGATGATGTAAATAATACTGATTCATTAACAAAGACACCACTATTAAGTTTAACGCTATGTCTAGTTCTTTCTTCAATCCAAGAACCATCATAAGTAAATACTTCTACTTCCTTTGTAAATAAGGATATTTGTAAAGAAGCAATGTTATTAATAGAAACGCTTTCATCATTATTATTAATAAGTTCTTTCTTCACTGCGATAACGTCACTATCAGAAAAGATAGAATAATAAGTCTTTAACACTAACTCTGCTTCTTTATCTTCTTCAACGATTACTAAAGTTTCTAATACATCACGAGAATGTGGCAAATGATTATCAACTTCATTTTCAATGACATAAGCTTCTTCATAGAAGAATCTATTAACATATGTTTTATCAACATTTTTGACTAACAAACATCCTCTAACTGCATTGCAATCACCAAAGGTGTTTGTCATATTCGTGTCATATGAATAGTTATTGCATGAGCCAGAATAGTTAATCTTTTTACCAGTTAAAGAATATGTTGGTTCACTAGCTTTATCACCGTAATAAAATAAAGCTAAATAATATCTTCCTTTGTTATATGGGGTAGCAGCATCATCAAAAGACTTAATACTTAACACTAAAGAAGTATTAGGTGTTTCTAATCTAATATGGTCTTCAAATATCTTAATCATAACTATTTATGCAAAACGATTAACTTACCGTTTTTCTTTCTAGATTCTTCTGCTGCTATTGCCATTAAATGGCTTTCGATAGAAGACTCTAATGTTGTTTGAGCAACAGTCTTACCCAAGATAATGTCGTAGAATACCTTAACAAGAGCAGCGTCGCCACCACCATGACCACCTGTAACATCAGGAAGTTGATCAAAGTGTTCAACTTTAGCTTCTTCGCCAAAGATCTTAACTGTTAGTTCTTGTTTTTCTTCATCTAATATAATTTCGCCCATCGTGCCATGGAAACGATAGATTCTACCACAGCTACCAGTGAATGCAGTCATACATAAATTAGCAGTGACACCATTTTCAAATAAAATATTTGTTTCTTGGTGATCCACGACATTGTTATCGCTAGCAAATACACATTGTCCATAGTTATTGGACTTATATGCATTGATAATACCTTCTTCAGTTAATTCTTCATCAGTGCATACGACATTCATAGGCCACATTGATTTAGGTTCTCCTGCGGCTTTCCATCTTCCAATATATGTGCGATACGCACCATAAGGACATGTCTTATCATATTTACATTTATCGCATCTATCAGAAGCGCCTTCAGGTTGATTTTCTTTTTTAAAGAAATCTAAGCTACCAATAGAAGAGATAGTCTTGCATCTACTTTGTGCGTAGTATTGTAGTAAATCCATATCATGGCAACATTTTGCCATAATCATAGGAGAAGTATCTTCTTCTCTTCTCCAGTTACCTCTGACATAACTATGCGCTTCGTGCCAGTACGCAACTTGTTCAATCGCGTGAATATCCACTAGTTTGCCGATGACACCATCGTTAATGAGTTTCATAACGTGAACAAATACAGGAGCGTATCTTAATACGTGACATACGACAATCTTGCCACCATATTTCTTTTGAGCGGCTAATAATTGGTAACATTCTTTCTTATTAGGAGTAACAGGTTTTTCTAATAAAATATCATAACCAAGTTTTAATGCTTTTAATGCATGCCTAACATGGTCTCTATCTTGAGTGGCGATAATAATCGCATCCGCTCTTCTAGCTTTAAAGAATTCATCTTCATCAGTGAAACACATTTCATCTTTAACGTTGAATTCTTTCTTGAATCTATCAACTTTTATCTTTCTAATATCACATAAAGAAACGATATCAAACCTAGGATCTTTATTTAAATATAAGCCATAGGAGTCCGCTCCTCTTGAACCACATCCTAATATAGCTACGCTAATAACTTTATCTTCCATAAGTAATTCCTCCATAGTCAAAATTATTATAGTGCATAATATTTTGAATATTAAATAAAAAGCACAATTCTATTGAACTTCGCCAATATATTATAATTCGATGATTTATCTATTTTTCCACATAATATGATAAGCAATTTCAAAAAGAATGTATTTGAATATTACTTGATTCAGTCAAAACATATTAAATTCATGCATTTTTAGCATATTTACCTATATTTTTCTATCAGTTATAATTAAATACTTTCATTAACGCAGGATGGAGACCTCATATGAAAAAGATTAAGAGAACCTTATTAGCGGTATCATGTTTAGCCGCTACTACATTTGGCATTGCAGTGATTGCAAATGTGAATACAAACATTAAACCTGCTCATGCTGTAACAGAAGGACATTCTGTGTCGACACTAAGTGAACTGAAAAATATATTTGCGACAGAAAGTTATACCAGTATGTATATAGGCGCATCTTTGACATGTGATATCGTAACCGATGAAACTTTATATGTGGGTCCAAATTCAAAAATCGCATTAGATTTAAACGGGCATGTTTTAGCTGCTGATCATAGCAAAAACGAAAAATTCAGTGTCATCGAAGTTGTTGGCTCTCTTCATATAGAAAGAACATCGGAAATAAGTTGGACTAGGCCTCACGAAGGTAAGTATGCTGATCTTCCAACCGGTGGAGTTATAACTGGTGGAAAAGCAGAAAAAGGCGGTGGAATTTACATTCATGAGGGCGCTACTGTTAATATTGATGGCGCAAGTATATATGGTAACAGTGCTGATATAGGCGGTGGCGTTTATAGCGAAGTTGACATAACAATTGGAAATTCAGCAAAAATATTTGGTAACACAACTTTAAATGGTGAAAAGAAAAGTAATTTGTATTTAAAGAATGACAAAAGATTATTGTTAAACCATGGTTTTGCATGGGAACCATTAAAAAATAACATTGGAATATCTATGGAAGGGCCAGGAACATTCCTTGATGACGAAAGAGTAACAACGCAATATAGAAAATATTTCTTTTCCGATAGCGAAAACCATAAAGTTGCTATTACTCCGAATAATGTTTTAAAAATCCAAGCTGTCGAAACGATAAATATAAGCGTGGAACACGGAAAAGTAATATCGGATCCTGAATACTTTGTAGAAGGTGATACAGTTACATTAAAAACAATCCCAGATGATGGTTACGTTATTGATAAAATAAAAGTAAATAACGGAGATACAACTCTAAATAAACAAAACCTAAACACATATACATTCTTAGCTACTGATTCCACTACTTTGACTGCAAAGTTTGTGGAAGACTATGCTACCAAGATTTCAATGAAGAAAAGACCAACTAAGTTAGAATACTATGTCGGTGAAGATTTAGATTTAAAGGGTGCGAAAATTAATGTCTATATGGCAAGTGAAATAACACTTGTTATCGATGTTACCGATGATATGGTAAGTGGCTTTAATTCTAACGAAGCTGGAACGTTTAAAATTATAGTTACATATCAAGGCAAAACTACGTCATTTTTGGTAACAGTTTTAGCTAAACCACATAAAGTTAATGTTGGGTTAATAATCGCAATCTCCGCTATATCACTTTGTGCGGTAGCCACCATTATCATCGTGATAGCAAAAAAGAAGAAAAAGAAATCTAAATAATTATCACTAAAAAATCTTTTTATTAATATGAATTATCTAATAATGTATATTCACTAAGATCTGGTACTTTAAATGTTGTATCTTGAAGTGATATTGCAATATATCCTTCAGCGCCATTTTTTCTAATATGTGTTTCATCGGAAATATCCATATCGTAATCAAATAAAATAGTGAATTTGTTATAATCTAATACCAATTGAGCAAATACATCATATTTACCATAATCAGCGTCAACATCCATGAGCATGGTTAATGTGTTACCATCAATATAGAACGATCCACCTTCTTCTTCAGTGGTGTTTCTAAATCTATTGAATAACGCTCCACCTTCGCCAAACATATATAAGCAAGTTGGAAATACAAGAACTGGAAGTGATGTCGCATCACCAGAATCTACTTTTGTGTATGTTTTATTTCCATTATCGTTCATGAAATCATATAAGAAATGATCTTCTAAATATGTACCATTATATATTTCTTCAACACCACTAACGCCATTAGTGACACTATTAGTTAAACTATGGAAATCACTGCCTGGCTTAGAAGTATCTAAACTAACATTGGTAAATGTTTCATATGTCGTATGTGTTTCATCTGTTTTGACGTTGTCAATTAGATTGTATCCATCTCGATAACCAGTTTCATGAGATTCAGCAATGAAGTCTGGCTCTACTGAACGAGTTGTGTCAATTTCAAAGAAAATCTCTAGAAATTGATAATATGTTTTAATGAACAATTCATGGGATACTTTGTTAGTGTATTCTCTTTTTTCAGGTTCTATAGGTTCTGGATTAACTGGTTCCTCTTTTTTAAAGTTCACACATCCAGTCAAAGCAAATGTTGAGATTAGTAACATTAGGTTTTTAATTGGTTTTTTCATATAGAAATTCCTTTCTTTAAGATAATGTTATTTTTAAAACATTATGCTCATCTTTTTGGCTATGTTCAATATTCTTAGTCATACCAAGAATAAGTTTATATTGAATCTCATCCAATTCTTTTTCAAGGTTAAACGCATCTCCTGAATAAACAATATTAATTACTGAAGTTTTATGTTTAGAAGAATATTCAATTGATAGACTTGCTTTAACGCCTTCTCTTTTAAGAATACCTCCAAAGCAAATTTCTTCTTGGATAAGACAAATCTTATAATATAAAGCAGGTGAAATCATATTCTTCTTTGCAAAGTCAGAGACAAGCTCACCAGCTTTATAGAAATTAAACATAATTTCATTGTAATCAATTTCACAAATTTTAAGTTTATTAATGAATTGACGTGTTTTCTCTTTTAGTGGGTTTTCAAATATTTGTTCAGGTGTGCCATCTTCATAGATTGTGCTTTCATTCATAAAGAAAATTCTATTAGAAGCATAACGAGCAAAATCCATTTCATGAGTAACGATAATTAAAGTTAATCCCCCTCTAGCGAGGTTTTTCATAACTAAAAGAACCTCATCCACTAAAGTTGGATCTAACGCCGATGTAGGCTCATCAAATAAGATAATCTTAGGGTTCATAGATAAAGTTCTAGCGATTGCTACTCTTTGCTTTTGTCCACCTGAAAGTTCATCAGGATAGGAATATGCTTTATCTTTCAAGCCCACTGTATCTAATAGTTCAAGCGCTTTATCATATGCCTCTTGAGGGGACTTCTTAAGCAAATCAATTTGACCCATCATAACATTTTCTATAACACTCTTATGTGAGAATAGATTAAATGATTGGAAAACCATGCCAACCTTTTGTCTAACTTTGTTAATGTTAGTTTTAGGATTTAAGATATCCTCACCATCGATAAAGATTTGACCACTAGTTGGTTTAGTTAATCTATTGATACAACGTAAAAATGTCGATTTGCCAGTACCTGAAGGACCAATGATGGAGATAACATCTCCTTCATAGATATCAACACTGACATCTTTTATAGGAGTAACACTTTCGAATTCTTTTGTGAGATTCTTAATAGAAATAAGCAGTTTCTTATTCATGTTTTTTTACTCCTTTCATCTTAAATGTCTTCTTTCTAGAATTTAGTTTTTTATCTAATAAAGTAAGCACAAATGTTAATAGCTCGGATAATCCAAAATAAATTAAAGCAATCACGATAAGAGGGAAGAATGCTTCCATTGTTTTTGAGCGGATAATATCGCCTATACGTGTAAGTTCTGCAACGGAAATATAACCCGCAACAGAAGTCATCTTCACCATAGAGATAAACTCTCCACGTAATACAGGTAAGAACTTTTTGGTGGCTTGAGGGAATGATACTTTCCAGAATGCTTGAGCCTTGGAATATCCCATCGCTCTAGCAGCTTCTTCTTCGCCTTTATCTACGCCTTGGAAACCAGAATACATAATATTGGAAGAATACACTGCAAAGTTAATGCCAAATGCTAATATCGCTACAAATATAGCGCTTATATCTATTTTTCCAAAAATAACATAATAGAAAATCATTAAAAGAACTACGATAGGAGTGCCTTGAATAATTCTACAAATCGCATTGGTGATTTTTCTTAAAGGTTTATTTTTAGCTTTTTTAATTAAGCAAATACCAAATCCAAGTAATAATCCTAAAACACCTGCCGCTAAAGAAATGATTAAGGTCATCAACATGCCTTCTAAAATCATTTTCCATCTTTGTTCGATAACAAATGTTTTCTCAAATGAAGAGGCTAATCTATCAAAGAATCCAACATCTGTATAAACACCATTTTTAACCATGATAACTGCCGCGCCATCGTAATACGAATTAGTTAAGTCAATATTTTGTTTTCTTTCTTCTGTAATGGAAATACAATTCAAAGCAACATCAGCCTTACCCGTATCAATCGCAGAAAGAAGAGAACCAAAGTTATTAACACAATCAAGGAACTCAACTTTGTAATTAAGTTCATCACAAATCATCACTAACAGCTCAACTTCAAAACCAATAAGATTGTTTTTGTCATTTAAATATGACATAGGAGCGAGTACGCCAGTAGAAATAGCTTTAATTGTTCTTGTGTATTTTTTATTAGGATTGAATCTTAATATAGATTTGTTTGGATGTTCTAAATCATTGAACCACTTTTGATTTAAATCTTCTAAAACATTTCTTTTTCTAAAAGATTCAATAACTTCGTTAAATTTACTGGTTAAATCAGAATTCTTTTGCAAAGCAAAACCATATTGATCAGGGTCTAAATATTCAGGAAGAATCATTAAGCCTTCTGTTGTTTGCTCAATGTATTTCGCATTAGGTAAATCGGTGATAAACCCATCCACACGTGAATTCTTAAGCGCTAGAACACAATCAGAAGTGTTTTCTAATAAATATCTCTTAGAATTTGGTAAATATTTATCTAATTGATTTTCAAATTGAACAGATGTCGAATCGTAGGCGATTGTTTTATTTGCAAGTTCCTCTAAAGTTGAATAGCCTTGCATCTTTAAATTATCTTTGACTATCACTATCGCGGAAGTTGTTGCATAAGGAATAGATAAAGTCATAGACTTTTCTCTTTCTTCGGTCCTATAAAGGTTTGCAATTAATAAGTCTGTTTTACCCGATGAAGTTGAGGCAATAATGGATGTATATGATGTATTAACTTCAAAAGATATTTGACAATTAAGCTTATTAGCAATTCTTCTACTTAATTCAACATCAAAACCAGTTAATTCATTGTTCTTGTAAAAAGAATGTGGTTCAACATTCCCACAGGTAGCGATTTTTACTACAGGTCCTGTTGAAGGAACCTCAATAGAAGGCATTTCATAATCACCCGTTTTCACCCAACGAGTATTCATTTCTTCTAATATTCCTTCGTCCATTAATTCCTTTAAACATGAATCAATGGTGTTTTTATTAATTACAGAAGAATAGTCTGATATACCAATAACTATTTCATTACTTTCGCCAAGGTTACCAGGTAATATTTTAACTCCATCGACACCTCTAAATATCTCCGCTCGCCCACTAGCTTCATCTTGATAAAAAGCATCTATTTTGCCTTGCTTTAAGGCTAGATAAGCACTAGGAACATCGTCGAAAGCACGTATTTCTTTAGCGTTAGGAAACACTGTGGGTGCTTGTTCTTGTAAATAAGTTAAATTAGGTACACCGATAATATATGAGCCACTAGTAATTTCTTCTATTGTGTTTATGTTAGTGACACTACTTTTGTTGCAACCTGAAAGAAACACTAATGGCAGTATTATGGATAATAGATATAGGATTTTTTTCTTTTTAAATACTTTCATGTGTCTAATAAAGTTTTCTAAACTAGACAATAATATAGCATAGAAATAATGTCTTTTCATTAATTATGTAAGAAATATTAATCACCTAATTTACATTCGTCGAATATCTCTTCTGCATCATCAATTGTTAGTTCAGTATCATCGATAACATCATGCAATACACACTTCTTGCACACCATCATATGGTATTTGAAATCTAAACATCAAATCAGTATCGGTAGAAAGTGATTATTAGGATCAATTCCTACTAGGTTACGATAATTTTGTAAACATTTTAATGGGTGACTCTTATATGGCACACCATTTTCTCTATTAACAAATATTTTGATTAATAAATCAAAATTTAAATGCAGTTTTCATCAATTGCTTTTGATTGCTATCTAATTCAAAAATGATATTAGAGATAAGATGCTCAAGTTTAGTATTGTCTCCATTTATGCTTTCGTGGCATGCGATAATGTTTTCTTCTTCACTAATTTTAGAAAAATCTAAACCATAGCCATTAATGCCTGCTACATATCGGATAAATTCTCTTTGCGCTCTACCATTGCCTTCTCTAAAAGGGTGAAGCGCATTGATATCCGCAAGAAGCGCAGTGAGTTTAATAATTCTTATATTAGAGCATCAAACAAAAATAAAACTCCTTATGAACTTACGCTTGAATCGTTCGGAGAGGAGTTTATGAATGCGATTGGTATTAAGCGCATCCCCAAGAAAGATGTCTGTCTTAAACCATCGCTAATTAGGACTATGAAGAAATAGTCCAAAAGTTTTTAAGCAGCAGGAATTGATCTTTGAAAACTTATCACAAACAAGTTGTTGCAATGAGTTAGTCATTATTCAGAGCTCAACTCTTTTTGCTATGGAAACAATATAAAGCATAACTACTTTAAATGCAATTTTTGTCAAACTAAACGCAACAAATATCGTTATATTAATTTCACTAGTAGAAAAAATGCCGATTATGTTGCATTGACATTTTCATCTAACAAGATACTTTGTCAAATCATTGCAAAAATTCAAGAGCCATTTTAAAAGGGTACGAATTGAATCGTACCCTACATACCTATTCGATTAAATCTAAGTTATATAGATAATCCAAAGAAATTAGTAATTTTCCAAGATGTATTTGATAATAAGGAAGCAACATCTACTTGGAATCTAAACGTGGAGAGAGTTGTTGCGGTATTTGCAAAAGCGTTTCCTGCTAATAGAATTCTATTCCATCCAGGTAATAATGAGAAACCAACGCTGTATAATGAGTACCAGTCAGAATCAGAAACATTGAAAGTTAAATTACTAAATGTGCTTTCGGTTGGATTATAGATTGCAAAGTAATAAGCATCATATGTATCTGCTGAAATTGGTGTAACACCATTCCAAACGATGTCAACGTGTGTGCTGCCATCATTTGTTAAATCACAAACAGTAACTTGGCCATAATCAGTTGTATCTTCTTTTTGAATGAATGAATCCCAATTAGTGATATTAGAATTGATTGCGAAATCTTGAATACGAGTTGTTTCGTTAGCAACAAACAATCTAATAAGTGATGCTTTCCAACCACTAGAAGCCCATTCTGAGTAATTAGAAATGTTAATTGAAATCATTTTAATAGTTGGATGGTTCATAAAACCTGTAGGAATTGAAATAGTATTCCATCCTGGGTTTAAATTAAAGCTAAATGATTGCAATGTACCCCAAGCACTATCTGCGGCATTCATTTGAATGTTATTAATAGCGTGACCAGTTGGATTATATAAGCTGATGTTTGCTTTGATGTAAGATTGATCAGCTGGAACTATGTTATTCCACACGATTGCAAAGTTGCCACTAACGGAAGATAAATCAAATTCTGTACATTTTCCATAGAATGGTTCATTAACTTTTGTGGTGAATGTTGTCCAACCTGGAACGATGTCAGATGTAATAGCATAATCAGGACATGCAATACCAGTAGGTGAAGCTTTTATGCTTCTAAATGATAATTTTCCATCGACAGCTTGTTTAGATGGGTTTTTAAACATAAATGCACCACCGATTTTAACGCCATCGAAGTTCCAAACGTTTTGATCGATTGTAAAATTAAACCATTCACCATTAGGTAAAGTGTAACTAACTGCGTTACCCCAATCTATGTTCATGATAGTTAAAACTAAAGTAGAACCAGTATCGTTTTTAACGCCGGTTAGAACACCATCGTTACCAGTGAATTGGTTTCCACCTACTACTTCAATAAGTGAATATGGGTCTTCACCTTCACTAGAAATTGTGAAATGATCCATAACGTGAATAATTTCATCTAAATCTTGATCGTATTTAGCGACCATGAAAGATTGACCCCAGTTAAACTTATAATTCTCTAATGTGTCATTAATTTTCGTTCTATCCTCAGTTGTCAAACCAAGTGGAATTGTTCTAGCTTCATCTGCCCACGCGTTGTGACATTCGCAACAAGCCCAGTGTTCAATATGTCCAAGGACTCCTTCGTTTGTTCTTACGTGGTCATAATGCTCAACGTGAATGTGAGAACAAGTTTCAGCGTTAACATTTGAAATAGGAGAAAACAAATTAGAATTGCTCGTAAGGCAAATTACCGCTGCAGACAAAGACAAGCCCACAACAACTAAAGAAAACTTTTTAGTGTTCTTTCTCATAATAAAAACCTCTTTGACTATATTCTATTCATAAAAATACAAAAAATCATATTTTTTTAATATTGAAAAGGCAATTTACATAAATTGATATAAAAGAGGCAATATCTAAAATATTAATATTTTATTTTTTGAAAAATGGCAATTATTTTAACTTACCAATATAAGGGAAAAGTTCTATAAAGTTATTTTATGGTCATCAAGAGAATCTTCTGTTAACAAGACACCTTCTTGAATATAGTAAATTCCAAGAGATTGACAATCGCTAATAAACTTGCTTGCAGAATCACCGCTATACCACTTATGACTAAACCACGTCGAAATGTATTTTGAATATCTTATAAACAATAATTCGATATTTATATGTTCGACATAAAGTGAATAATTCGGATCGTTAGAATCTAAAGAATCTCTGGCGTTTTCAAGGCTTTCTTTCCAATCTCCAAGTTTGTTTTGGATTGATGTTCCAGAAAACACTTCCATGACTTCGCTATTATAAATGGAAGAATAGGAAGATTTTTTGTCTTTCATAATATTATTTAAACCTTCAAAGTATGTCTTTACAGTTGGTCCTGCTGGCCCATAATAACCATTAGTAGCAAAGAATTCGTTCACTATTTGAGAATAAGTTGCATCAACATCTGTCGTACTTCTAGCGGTTAAGTATTTACGGAATTCTCCAAAGCCTGATTGATGCTCGTTTTGAACACATGAACAATAGTAAACATACTTAGCATTTAACTCATTTAAGAAATTGTTATTTTGAATTGCAACTTCGTAGTTGTAAAAAGGTGAGAAGAAATCAATAAAGTTAGTTTCATAAAGATAGAATGCAAGATTTTTACAAATATTTTTCCACCCAAGTATCATATTTCTAGCATCGGAGTTATTGCTAGCATCATTTAATGGATATGCATAATTAGCATTAATAGGAGCAAGAAACACTCCAACGTGATCATCCACTGTAACATCACTTGGGGCGTTTTGAGTAGCGCGATACGCCATTGTGTATAAGTAAATATCCCTATTGATATCACTATCTGATTTTATTCTAGAAGACAAATCATTTAAGAAGTTTAAAATTGGAGTATTTGGATTTGATAATGATTTACAAGCATCACATTGGCAATAATAATCAATACCGTTATCGTGTTGGCCAATACAAATCATATTCTTATTAGGGTTAGATAAAATAACCGATTTTAATCTAGCGTAGAAAACATCCTTTAACGCATTTAGTTCGCTACTATTTCCATGAGCGGCAAAACAAAGATTTGAATTGAAAATGCCATTAGATTGTGGCTTGAAATATCCACCAGTTTGATTCATATCTGGAGTGAACCAATCCGGGTGAGAGGAATAATACATTTCAGGTGAAATAAAGTAGAACAAATTGTGATAATGACCACTCTTAGTTGAATCATCTTCTTTTATTACATTCATCCAAACATCATCCAAGCCAATAAGCCCAGCATCATGAGCGTTATCGTTAGGGTAATAAGCACCTTCAGTAGCGCCAGATGCCGCCATGTGATATGTATTGCTAAATTCTGTTAATGTGTAATTAGAAGTATTGGATTTGGAATAGAAAGTATAATCGTAGTTCATTGTTTGGTAGCCGATCGTACTATTTAAAAAGCGCAACACGGCAAGTCTAATACCATTAAAGCAATGAGCGGTTAATGATGCATTCTTATTACTATCTACGGATACCGAATAATCTAATGCATTTGTATTATCGTTTGATATTGTAATGGCATAATTTTGCTTTGTTTGTGGCAATGGATTAATTGAGACATATATTTGAGCGTGAGCAAATTCATTAACTTTACCAATCAATAATGATGCAGCATCAATCGCACTTTGTTCTAAATAATCATCAAGATAAATTGAGTAATCAGATTGACCAGGAGAAACAAAATAAGAGCTTGAATTATCAACATATTCCCTAGGAATAACTATGTCATTTCTAGAAAACACTAAAGACGTAAAATTAATATTTATATCATCAATAATGACTTTGTTTTTTGCCAATTCTATTTCGCTATTAGCAACAAAGCTTCCGGAGTTAGAAAAATCAGTTAATAAAGCTTGCTCTTTAATTGCGGATGGGACTACTGCATAAACATTTCTAAAAGAAACTTTTCCGTATTTTTTAGAACCTAAAGCGTGAATATTAGCTTCAGTAACCGAACCATAATTTAAATTAGAAGCATCGACATAACAGTTTGTAATCGTCATTGGACTTGAGTATTTATAAGAAGTATCTGGGGAACCTAAATCATTAGAACGATCATAATAGAAGAATGTTCCTAGTCCATCGCAATAACTAAATGTATTGCTATATGATACATAGACATCATTAATTGTGCCTTCGCCAATGGTTGTTACATATCCACCAGATGACACTAATGATGCGTTTGTAAATGCCACATTTTTAATGACACCTGATTGAGCAAGTTTAAAGATAAAGCTATTTCCGTTCCAGTCACCACTTTGACTAGCAGATGGAACTAATCCTTCAATCTTATAGCCACTACCATCAAATGTTCCTCTAAAGCCAGCATTTGGATTGAATTGTAACCCATATGCAAGGTAGTCGTTTCTTCCATGACCACAATTCCATTCGCCGTTATAAGCAATATCATTTCTTAAAGCAAAGTAGCCGTCATACGCTAAATTAGATTCATCATCAGCAATACTTTCTGCTATTGATAAGAAGGAATCTAAATCTGTTTTAGAAGAAATTAACTTAGAACATAACACTACATCATACTCTTGAGAAACATAAGTTATACCCTTGAATGTGAAATCAACATATAACTTTTTAGGCCCAAAAGCATAACCAAATTGGCTAACTTTAAATGTTCCACTATTAGAGATAATCGCACCATCGAATACAACTTTATCAACAGAAGAAACGCCATTTACATCTGCAATGCTTAATGTAACAGTTTTATTTGTGTCTAATTGACCGTTAGTTGAAATGTTTAAGTCGATATATTGAGTTTCACATTCAATGCTATCTAGAAGGATACGTTCAAAATAAGTAACTATTAATGAACCATTAGGCAAACTAGGATAGAAATACTGTTTATTACCTCTATTAACATCGCTAGCAGGAATTTCACACTTAGTCCAAACTTTGCTAGGAAGGGTACCAAACATTGTGTTATAAGAAAAATCAGCGGTTGCAAACATAGACATATCAGTTTCTGAGTTGTTGTATACATAGAACTCATAACCTTTATATTTAGAAGCATCTAATTGATCTAATCCTTCAGTGACAAAGGAACCTGATGTTGTCGAAATATTAAACGCAAAACCTTTGTCTTTGTTATAAATCTTATTAGCGTGAGCCCAGGATAAACTCTCAAGAGTAATGAATTGATTTGATTCTGGTCCGAATGCATATTTAACAAGACGGAAATCCGCAATTTTCGCCACTCCACCTATTTTTGCGGTTAAATCATAAATAGAAACCATTGAATTCGAATCATTCCAAACATAAGAAGGAATAAAAACAGCGCTCCAACTATTCGCGGTTAATGTGGATATTTTATAGCCTCTAGGCTGCCAACTTTCATTCCAAGCAGTGCCATTAGAAGCATCAACTGATGAATCATTATAAACATGGAATTCAATGCCTGTATAAACATTATCATTAAATATCACTCTATCTATAATATGTAAAACTGAGCTAGCGGCATCACTTATATTTCTATAGAAATAAAAACCATGTTCAAAGTCAACTTCTCCACTAGAAAAATTGATCCAATCAGCATCTTGGATACCACCAATATAGTCGCTTAAATTGTTTGTGTATATTTTTGGAAGCGAAACAGTTATGCTTCCGTTAAATGAACCACCAGAAGAATTAGTAAATTCTAACGAAACACCTTTAGAGGCGTCATAGTTCCATAAACCAATATTTTTAGTTGTAAAAGTTAGTTCAGCATTAGGAGAAATTGTATAAACATTAACTCTATCCCCACTATTCCATGAACGAGATAATATTACAATATTCAAAGTGCTATCGGTATTATTCTTAATAGCAAAGCCATATGCTTGATTTGCTTCTAATGAACTAGGAGCGGTAATTTCTACATACGATTTGCTACATTCCGCCATTATGGATGTCTCAAACATAATTCCTCTATTAGAGTCATAAACTGGATACATAGAAGTTCCCCATGACCAGTCACTATCGTAATAAGAATTGCCATAAGCATATTCTGTTGTGAATTCTATGTTTTCTCTGTTAGTTAGGGTGTTTCCTAAATATATTGTTTTATCTTCGTCTGCCCAAGCTTTATGGCAAGAACAACACGCCCAATGTTCAACCTGTCCTTTTCCGTTAGCGAAAGAACCTTTGTAATGTTCAACATGAGAATGGGAACAAGCCTCAGCGTTAGTAACATGCTCACTATGTTTATGTGCATTGAAAGATGAAATGGTCGTTACTGCAGCTAATAAAGATAGGCCAAGTATGGTTAAATATCTAATATTTCTATTCATATATAAGAACCCCCTTTAATATATATCATATAAATTTCAAAAATATAATTTTTTTGACAAGCCTAGGTTTTCAATCACAGCAAGTAATATAATGCAATGCTTTGCATTCTATCATCCTTAAATTATTGTCCAAATATAATGTCATCGTTAGTTTCGTAAAAACCAAAAAATGAATCGGATAGAAGTTAGACTTACCAAATATTATTTTTGGGAAACGAGGATTGAAACGCACTAAATCGGTAAAAACTTACTTTCAAATGAGAATTATATTATTTTCTTTAACGAAAAAAGACCGGCCTGTGCTTTAAACTATTTAACGCCAAAACAAGTTAAAGATGTCTACTTTTCAAATCATGCTTGTTTCTAATTTATTTAATGAGGGTGTCTGCTTATCAAGAAATTGTGTCCACGAAATTGATAAATTGTGTCTACTTTTTGTTGACTAGTTCACCACCCATAATCGTGAAATTATGAAACCAAAAATGCCATAAAAAAATTATTTAGAAAGCCATTCGCCTAAATCAATAATTCTAATACCTTCAAATTGACTTTCATCATGTTTTGTTCGAGCCAACAATATTTTAGGATAGGCATCTTTAATGCTTAAAAGCGGCCTAACTTCTCTTTCAAATGTTTCTTTTCTAGAAATGTCATCGCTTACTTGAATGTAATATTTATAGCCATTTTTAATAGCAACAAAATCTATTTCTTTATCATACAATACACCGACATAGACTTCATATCCTCTTCTAAGAAGTTCTATCGCTACAAGATTTTCATATAGCCTTCCATAATCCATATTTTTCATGCCGATATTTGCAAATCTAAATGATAAATCAGATAAATAATATTTCTTATCGGATTCTAAAAATTTAGAACCTTTAATATCGTATCTCATAAATGGATAAAAAAGGAACGATCTACAAAGATAATCTATATAAGAACCAACTGTTTTATGATTAGCAACATAAGAATTTGATGTCAATGCATTGGCTATATTCCTTAATGACGTTTTGTTTCCTACGTTATCCATCAAATAATCTGCAATCATTAATAAGAGTGGTTCGTTATCGATATTAAATCTTTTTACAATATCTTTTGAAATAGTCTTCTTATAAATACCATTAATGTAATCATTCGCTAATTCTTTGGATCGATACAAATATGATCCAGCCATTCCGCCTTTTTGAACGTATTCATCAAAAGATTCAATAGGGTTTTTATTTTCAAAATATATGTTGAATTCTTTAAAAGAAAACGGATACATTTTGATATCTATGTATCTGCCTCCGAACAACGTTGCTAAATCACTTGATAGCATAAATGCATTTGAACCAGACAAATAAATGTCAAATCTCTCTTCTTCATAAAGACTATTAATTACTCTTTCAAAACCAATGCATTCTTGTATTTCATCGATGATTAGATAGTTATTAATACCTTCAATGTATTTTTTGTCTATATAATCATAAAGATTATCTGGGTTTAATAAAGATTCAAATTTCTTTAGATTTAATTTGATTCTAATAATATTTTTTATTTTAGAATCTAAAAGTAAGAAATTATAAAAAGAATCTAGTAATTTAGATTTTCCGCTTCTTCTAACACCCGTAATAATTTTAATATCGGGAATGTTTTTTACAGCGAGAAGTTTATCAAGATAGAAATTTCGATTTATTAGTTTCATTTTTGCTGACCTGATTAGATTATAGGACATTTCCCATTTTTAAACAAATATTATTTTTGGGAAACAATAATCTAAACACACTTACTTTATAATTTAGTATAGCAAGAACATAATAACCGATACCATTATATGTTTCTCCCATTTCCATGACAGGATGAACCATCATTAAACATCAGTCCACTCAACCCATTATAAAATATTGAACTTGCTCAATAAAATTGGTTCACTTTAACTAGAAAACAACCAGAAAACAACAAGAAAAAAATACAAAAATTTCGATCGTTCTAGTCAAATCGAAGTCACGCTTTTATTTTGTACAAACCTTCGCGCAATGATACAATTGCAACCCCCTATACCAATTTGGAGTGCAACCCCCACCCATAATCGTGAAAATTTGAAACCCCCTATAATAAGCAAAATAAAATGATGCTTATAGATTGACTCTATTCTAGCACCATTTCTTATAAATTTATATTTATTTGTTGTCCGTTCTTGAAGAAGAATGTAATTGTTTTGTTTCTATTGACCA
>JAZRZI010000011.1:0-40948 GCA_045601325.1 Bacilli bacterium | reverse complement strand
GCCACTGCTGCTATAGGTATAAGAAGTTAACGTATTATTATGAGTTATAGATTGTAATTGACCTAGATTTGTATATGTATAACTATGTGAAATTATTTCATCGTTTGATAATATTTGAGTTACCAAGCTAGGTAAATATGTTGTTCTATTAGAATTAGAAACGTTTTGATATTCAATATGCTTTGTAATAAAGGTTTCATTACCGATATTTAATGTTTCTAAAGCAAGACGAGAGAATTCATCGTATTGGTTAGTCACTGTAATAGGCTTAATCGACGAAACTATATTGTTATGAATAGTACCTGTAGAATCATAGATATCTTTTATTAACAATGATTCAAATAGCATGAATGAAGGTGTTAATTCGTTATGGAATTTACCGACGCTTAAATTCAGGTCATTCAACACTAACAATAAATTCGATTCTTCGTAGTAAAAACTATCACCATTATCGAGATTAGTAACATCTACTCTAACTTTACGAGAAGATATAGACATGCTGACTCGATATTGTATATCTTTAGACAAATGGATGCCAGTTGTATAAATAGCACTATCGTATTTAATTTTTAAATCGCCATTTTCCAAATATAAAGAAACAGTAAAATCGGATTTGAAAACATCGAATACACACTGTCTATTATTTATTTCATCACATGTCAAAATAACGTTAGAAGATATAAACCTAGAAAACGAACCAGTTAATTTATATGTCAAAGTTTGTCCATAACTAAAATACATATGACGTTTATATTTGTTGTTATATCTTAAATAGAAGTCTCTATTATATAAAGGCATACTAGGTTTGAAGTAATCACTAGGAATAACACTTCCATCTAAAGAATCTAAATTATTATTTAACGGAATGATAGTAAATCCATTATCCATGAATGGCTTATACCTTGATAAATCTGATGTAGATGCATTTGAAATTGTATCTATAGCTTCATTACCAAAAGTATCGTGATAGACATTATTTTCAAAGAATGGCTTGCTTAAGATATAAAATGTGTCAAAAAAAGCATTATCAATTTCAGAACCATAAAAAAGCGAAATTGAAGACAGTTTGCAAGGAGTCGCGGTTTTAAATACGTAATTGTCATGATTCAAAAATATGGCAGTAGGAACTATGTCATCATCTAACGAAATGTTTCTTGCTAAAATATATCCTCTATCAACAGATATTTTCATATAACCATTTATGTTTAATTCAACAGAAACGAAATGCCATCCATCTGGAACAGCCACACTATCTATGATTGAGTAATTATCAATATAAATTCTATTTACATTGTCATCAGTTTGGGCATAGATTCCAACAACTGTATGATAAGGGTCATCTGACCTATCAGAAAATGTAAGAATTGCCTTTTCGTTATATGTATTTGATTGCATATTAATCCAAAAACCAAAAGACAAAGAACTACAATCACGTAAGTTATATCTTAATGTTACACCGCTAATGAATGATTCTCCGGTGTTGTCAAAATATCTTATGCCATTCTCATATACAGTAGAAAACGAGGAGGATATGGTTGAGCTTGAAATTTCATTTTGAAGATAGTTGATTAATGAACCACTATTATGGTTGTTATATTTGAGTGGCTTAAGCGTACAAATATAAATATCAGGATTTTTTAATAAATCTAAGTACGCAAATAAAGAGGACATAGAAGCTATCTGCCCTCTGTCATTAGAGGAATATGATTCAATAATATCAACATTGCCTTTATTTAAATGAGAAGAAGAAAGTTCGCTATATTCGTTATAAATATTTGAAATTGAGTAATCATCTACTACTTCTATATGAGTAAGTCTATTCATATCATCGTAGGAATAATGTGTTTCCTCATTTAATAAAACATCATCAACACTAACTAGGCGTGAATATTCATCGTAGCTAAATGCATAAAGATCAGTATTGTTCATATAGCTGTTGTTATTAGCTATTGAAATACAAACTAATCTATTTCTATCATCGTAAGTAAACACATAGGTGTCACCATTTGGATAGTACTTGTTTGTTAAAAGTTCTTCATTATTAACAAACTGATATGAAAATCTTTCTAGCTGAGTGTTATTATATTTAACTTTAGTAATCGAATCAGAAACCGCACTATATTCATTAGAAAAGCTAGAAAAAGATGACAATCTAAATTGATTATCATAAGCAAGTTGAATTGGTGATTCACTTGCGTTCGCTATTGATTTGACAAGCGGATAATTTGATTGATAAGAATAGGTTCTTGAGATTCCACCACTAGTTTCAGATATAACACGACCATAAGAGTCGTATAAATACGATGTTGAAATGTCGTTGCAATCATTATTGTTCAATATTTGTCCATATATATTTAACGTTTTTGCAGAGCAAGATAAATGCTCTGAATGATTAGAAAGCAATAAAGAGCCAACCTCAACATCAACATAGAAATCATCGCTAATAAATCCATCGATAGTATTAGAATGTATTCTTTGAAGTATTTTTTGTGTTTTTGTGTGAGGTTTTATTTGTTTTGTTAGTTGATGTTTATTGTTGTATATATTTTCTATTTCACCAAAAATGGAACCAGAAGAAACAATAAGTCTTTGTTTGTCATCATAGACAAAAGACTGATGAACACCATTTTCTAATGATTTAATCAAATTGTTATGCTCATCATATTCACGCTCAATGGCATTCAATTTATTTAGAATCTTTAAATCTCTAACATCAATATCAATGTAGTCGGAAGTTTTTTCAAATACTATTCTATAACTTTGATAACTTCGTTTTGTCGTAAATGAACAATAATAAAACTTATAATCGACTAAAATTAAAGGGCAAGAAACAGAAAAATCAGCAGAATCAATGATTTGCCCGGAATCATCCAACAAATCAATAATTATTTTTTGTGTGCCAACTTTTAGTTTTGTTCTAGTTGCTTTTGCATAAAAATAAAAGGAAATATTTTCTTTATGGCGCTTTTGCTCATCGATTAAATAAACGCCCGAAATGAATTTTGTTCCATTAGAAGATAAAATAACAGGGCACGACTGAAAAACCAGACGATTATTCTCATCAAACTTATATTCAGTTATTTCGCCATTCCATTTAACCACTTGATTTAATTTTCCAGCACTAAACTTATATGTAGTGGCTCTAGACAAACTATCAGTAATGGTTGAGCTTGCACTTGATATATTAAAAAACTCTTCGTAAATCGTATTATCCGAAGATGAATCTAATATTCTGACACGATTAACTCTATTGTTTGAATCGTCAAAGTATATTTCTATTTTTTTATTTTTGGTACTATTTGTGATAATCATTTCGTTTGAAAAATAAGATAAAATATAATTATCAGTAAGTACATTTTGAGCATACACTGAAAGATTGGTTAATCTATTCGAAGAATCATATTGAATATCAACGTGAGAAACTTCGTTAAAAAAAGGATCTGAAGAATTAACTATTTTCTTTAACGATATATTCGTTACTTTTTTAAACGCATCTAAAGGGTTTGCGTAGACACATTCTATGATTTCGTTTATTCTATTTGAATATTTAAAAGATTGGCTATTATAATCAACAATTATTTTTTGCCCATCATAATAAATATCTCGGTGCAACAAATATCGATCGGGATTAGTATATAAAAAATAGTAATGTTCTGCATTGCTGTCTGTGACAGCTACTTGTGAAGAAGACGGAGAATATTGAACAGAAATACTATTTTCTTTATTCCAAAATATGTTCTCGTGTTGATCGTCAGGTGAAAATAATTCAAAAGTGCCATCAGAAAAAGTGCATTTCAAATCACCATCATCATTTATCGAAAACATTACCTGTCTATCATCAACAAAATTTCCAAATGCGCCAACAAACGATGAACTGGAACTTTTGATAATAGGATGAAAAATTTTACTGTTTTGAAATGGATTTATGGAAATAACAAAATCATAGTTAATACTTGTGAGTGAAAATTTAACTTCAAAACATCCAAAAGAAATAATTTTGTTATTTTCTAAAATAGCAATACCACCTTGTCTCATGATAACTTATAGCAAATATATAGGTACAGAAATAGAAACTGGTGTTGGTCTCTTTTCTTCTTTTTTCTCTTCTACAGGTTTAACAATTGGCTTAGCTTGTTCAACTACAAGAGCAGGTTTTTCTACTTCGACAACCTTTTCAACTTTCTTTTCGACCACTACCTCAACAACCTTAGTTTGAACCTTCTCACCTACTAGGAATGTCGCTAAACTTTCTAAGTCTGTGCGGATTAAAGAATAGAAGACTTTATTGCCGTCTCTTTTTGCTTTAACTAAACCTGCATCAACGAGTACGGACATATGATGAGATAAAGTAGCTTGTTTGCAATCGACTTTGACCAAGAGATCATTACCACATACTTTCTTTTCTTTTGCGAGTGTTTTGATGATTCTTAAACGAGATTCATCTGCGATTACTTTTAATAATTCAGTTGCGTCTTTAATATTCATATTAAATATTCCTTTCTATATCGATTGTAGTCAATTTCATTTATTCTTAATTATTTTTACTTTAGCACCATTACCAATACCACATGCATTTGCGTCATCAGTATCTAGGTGCATTTCAAGGACAAACTTTTCATTTACACGAATTTGTACATCGTATAAATCAGTACGTTTGCCATCACCTTTAGTCTCAACAGCGACATAATCGCCATCTTTAACACCATATTTAGAAGCGTCACTTGGAGACATATGGATGTGTCTATTTGCTAAGATACATCCTTCCTTAAGTTGGACAATGCCTTTAGGTCCAATGATTGTAATAGGTGAACTACCAGCTACATCACCAGATTCTCTTACAGGTGGTTTCACTTTAAGCACGAATGAATCTGTTTTAGAGATTTCTACTTGTGATTTCTTTCTTAAAGGTCCTAATACTCTAACACCTTCAATAGCCTTGAGAGATGGTCCAATAAGAGTTAATTGTTCCTTACATGCATATTGACCAGGTTGGCTTAAATCCTTTAATGGAGTTAATTGATAACCAGGTCCAAATAATGTGTCACAATCCTCTTGAGTTAAGTGGATGTGTCTATTAGACACACCTACAGGAACATCATATCCATCAAGGGATGAATTACTAGAACAACCAAGACCAGAGATTACTTTACTAACTATTTCAGCAATTTCTTTTTCGTTCATAGTTATTTCTCCTTTTAATTAGATGATTCTAAACGCATCATGCATAACACATCTTCTTTGACGTGTGAATGATTTAGCGGATGTAATACCTTCACCTGTTGGACCTGCAATTGTAAATGTTGTATGTCCTTCACCACCGAAACCAATACCAGCATAGCTAGGAGCGTTTTTAACAAAGATTGTAGTTTCTACTGCTCTAGCGAATCTAGTTAAGTTATCGATGTTTCTACTATGCATATGTGCGCTATGACGTCTGCCTGCTTCAGCTTTGCAAGCAAGAACGATAGCTTCATCAATATTTTTAACTCTTACAATACCTAAGATTGGCATCATAAGTTCTTGTTGGACAAAGTCATGTTCGAATGGTACTTCAGCAATAATACAACGAATTTCATCACCAACATTAACACCAATCTTTGCTAATAAGACTTTAGCGTCTCTACCGACACAGTCTCTATTAACAGATTTAGAAACTTTTCCATCTTTACCTGTCTTTTTAACTAAGACAATATCTGCTAATTTATCAGCTTGTGCTCTTGTAATCATATATGAGCCAGCTTTTTTCATACCATCGATTAATTCATCTGCAATATTGTTAAATGCAAAGACTTCTTTTTCAGCGATACATGGTAAGTTGTTATCAAATGTACAACCATCAATAATGTCTTTTGCAGCTTGTTTAACATCCGCTGTATCATCAACGATAACTGGAGGGTTACCTGCACCAGCGCCAATAGCTTTCTTGCCACTTGATAAGACAGCTTTAACAACACCTGGACCACCTGTACAAACTAATAATTTGATTAATGGATGGGATTGCATAATTGCGCTTGATTCCATTGTTGGAACTCTCATAGATGCAACTAAAATTTCAGGACCACCTGCTAATTTTGAAGCTCTATTTACTAAGTCAACAGCATAGTTACTAGTTGCTTTTGCATTTGGGTGTGGGTTAAATACAACACCGTTACCAGCTGCGATCATACCAATGGAGTTACAAATGACTGTTTCGCTTGGGTTTGTACTTGGAGTAATACTACCAACAACACCAAATGGTGCCATTTCGATAAGTGTTAAACCATTATCACCTGTTTTTGCGGTTGGACAAATGTCTTCTGTACCTGGAGTCTTATCTGCAACTAAGATATGTTTTAATCTCTTATGTTCAACTCTACCCATGCCAGTTTCGCTAACACCGATTTCCGCCATGATTTGAGCTTCTTCTCTGCAAAGTTTACGAATTTGAGTGATGATTTTCTCCCTTTCTTCAACTCGCATATCTCTAATAGCTTTATAGCCTTTGTTTGCAGCTTCAATTGCTTCGTTCATATCATCGAAAATACCGATGAATTTTCTACCATGATATTGTGAGCTATCCCATGTGTCTTTTTTACAATGACAACTGCCACGCATTTCGCTAACCACTTTAGCGACTATCTCTTTAATTTCATTTTCTGTTACTTGTGCCATAATCTTACCTCTTATTTCACTAAGCGCTCTGTATCTAGAGCAATCATATATTCTTCATTTGTTGGAACTATCCAAACTTTAACTTTGGAGTTCTTACCAGTAATTTCAAATGGAATACCGCGTTTGAAATTTCTATTTAAGCCTTCATCAATTTGAATACCTAAATAGTCCATATTCTTACAAACAGCTTCTCTAATTTCGTAACTGTTTTCACCAATACCAGCAGTGAAAACTAATACATCTAAGCCATTCATAATAGCGGTGTAACTACCAATATATTTCTTGATGCTATCCACTAAGAGTTCAACTGCTATTTGAGCTCTCTTATTTCCTTCTGCTACGCCTTTTAAAACGTCTCTTGAGTCATTAGAAATACCAGAAACACCCAATAAACCTGATTTCTTATTTAAAATGTCACTCATTTCATCAGGAGTTAAACCTCTCTTTTTCATAATGAATGGAACGACAGTTGGATCAATATCACCTGTACGAGTACCCATCAAGATACCTTGTTGAGGAGTAAAGCCCATTGATGTGTCAACAGCTTTTCCTTTTTCAATCGCAGTGATACTGCTTCCATTTCCTAAGTGACATGTTATGACATTCATTTCACTTAAAGGTTTATTTAAGATTTCAGAGATTTTTTGGGAAACAAATCTATGTGATGTGCCGTGGAATCCATATCTTCTGACACCATCTTGTTCATAAAATTCATATGGTAAACCATAGACATATCTAGATTCTTTGAATTCAGAATAGAATGATGTATCAAATGTTGCTGCTTGAGGAGTATTAGGCGCTAAAGCTAAGCAAGCTTTCATACCTTTAATGGCAGCAGGACCATGTAAAGGATTAATAGGAACGATAGACTCTAAATAACTGATCATGTCAGGTGTGACACGAGCGGACTTTTTAAATCTTTCACCACCATGGGCAACTCTATGACCAATCGCATCGATTTCATCAATGGAAGAAATGACACCTGTTTCTTTATCGGTTAATAAATCAAATACCACTTTAAGGGCTTCATCATGTCCTGGAAGAGGTACTTCTTTGAATAAGTCTTGTTTTCCTGGAACTTTGTGGGTGACACAACCGGATGTACCGATTCTTTCACAACCACCTTTTGCGAGTACATCGCCACTTTCCATATCAAATAATTGGTATTTAAGAGATGATGAACCGGAATTAATTACTAAGATTTTCATAATCTACTCCATATACTTGTAATTTAACGCCATTTTCATTTAGACGTTTTTTCCAGGTATCGCCTGGATCCTTATCTGTGACGATTACATCTATGTCACGTAGATCACAAACTTTTATAAATGACATGTTGTCGAACTTAGTGCTGTCGATAGCTAATACCTTTGTGTTAGCAGCATTAAAAATAGCCTTTTTCATTTCTGCATCTTTTTCATTGCTATCTGTGATACCCATACGTGGATCTAAACCTTTTGCAGAACAAATAGCGATGTCCACATGGTGATCACGAATCATCTTTTCTGCTGAACTACCATATAAGGAGTAACTTCCTTCTCTTAAGGAACCACCCGTGGAAAGGATAGTCCAACCTGTTTTATCTGCTAATTCAAGCATGATTTCCACAGAGTTTGTGATAACTGTAATATTCTTTCTTGATTTGATTTGACGAGTGACATAAATTGCTGTGCTACTAGCATCGAGCATAATTCTGTCTCCATCTTTAATCATAGTGGCAACTTTTTCCGCAATCTTTTGCTTTAACTCAACATTTGTTTTCTTTCTTGTGTTATAAGGAAGGTCTGTTTGAGTTGGAGCGTTACTTAAAGCACCACCATAAGTTTTAATAGCGATTCCTTCATTAGAAAGTTTTTCGATATCACGTCTAATAGTTTCTTCTGTGACACCGAATTCGCGTGACAAAGTAGCGACGACAACTTTGCCATCGTTATTAAGCCTTTCAATAATTATGTTGCGTCTTTCTAAAGCTAACATTAATAACTCCTAATTAAAGAATCTTCTCCCACATCTTTGGATCTGGATTTGCAATAACTGAACTATCTAAGAACATGCCGTCTTCGCCAGCTTCTTTCTTAGCTTTTTCAATAGCAGCATCAACCGCTGCAACTTCACCAGTTAAAATCATGTAGGATTTGCCACACATACCTCTAGCGAGTCTTAATTCAAGTAGTTGAACTTCGCTAGTTTTAGCAGCTGTATCAGCGGCAACTATACAGGCTGCAATGGAATAAGTTTCTAAAATACCTAAAGCATTTCTATGTTCCACAACTGTTGTGCCCCATATTGCTTGGAAAATAGAATTATGAGGGTTACCTAAAATAAATGTATCAATACACTTTTCTGGTAATTTCTTTTTTGCAGCTTCCACTGCGCTTTTAACTGCGGATAATTCACCTTCCACCAAAGCAAAGTATTTGCCTGGACAAACTGTTTCTGCTTGTAAAAGATTTACATCTGCGGTTTTGACCATAATATCGCAGGCAGTAATACCGCTAGATACAGTTCTATATTCAATTAAGCCAAGAGCTTTTCCCATATATTACTCCCTCCTTATTAATGTCTAATTGTGATATGTCTATCGGTTACTTCTACGACAGTGCCATCGATAGAAGCGTGTAAGTCAATCGAAAGTTTTCCTTCCGCTGCTTTTGCGATAAGATCGTTTTCTTTAACGTAGTCATTCACTTTAACTACGGGAATACTAGGAACACCAATATGTTGATTTAGTTTAATGACCACTTCTTTAGCGTTCATTGGATCTAAATATATAGGTGCAGGATGGTTATATTCCTCTAAAGAGAGTCTATTTCTTAATCTAGGAAGAGGGACTCTTTTTAGTTCTCTATCTTTGACTGCTACTGGTTCTTCTTTAATTTCTGGAGCTTTCATTCCATTTGCACGAAATACATTTTTCGCGGATTGAAGTAATGCACGTGGAGATAATCCTTGATGACATGCATACATTTCACACACTCCACAACCTGAGCAAAACCAGGCGTCAAGGTAAGGTTTGACATTATGAGAATCTTGATTAGAAACAACTCTCATAAATGCTGCTGGGTCAATTGGATGACCGAGCAAATGTCTTGGGCATAAATCAGTGCAATAAGAACATTGACAACACGCTGCCATCGCTCTTTTCATGTCGATTGTAACCCTTGTTCTTTTTCTTAAGACCACTGGGTGATCTTTTGGTAACAATATGATTGCGTTTGTTGTCTTAGTAACAACATCAGTATCCTTTCCTAAGTAACCCATCATAGGGCCACCAATAAGGAACTCAGGATCCTCTATAGTACTTCCGCCAGCTCTCTTAACCAAACCATATATCTTACTTCCAATAGGAGCGTAGAATGTTCTTGGTTCTTTAATTTCGCCTGCAATAGTCACATACTTATGTGTTACAGGTTTTCCGTTCATCGCGCGGTATACGTTATATACTGTTTCACAGTTATAAACAACTACACCGACACTGGCAGGTAACTTACCAGGACCTACAATGCGATGAGTGGCTTCGTAAATCAAAACCACTTCATCACCTGCAGGGTAAACTTCTTTTAATAGACAAAGCTTGATACCAGGGAAATTATGTAAGTTAG
Organism: Bacilli bacterium; assembly: GCA_045601325.1. GTDB lineage: Bacteria > Bacillota_I > Bacilli_A > RFN20 > CAG-826 > JAZRZI01. Next base: position 30,695 of record JAZRZI010000011.1, on the reverse strand, counting down.
CGTTTAAGCTATCCACTGCTTTTGTGTATGCTTTTTTAATGCCAATTAAGACATTTTTAACGCCTAATGCTTCCGCGATTTCTCTAATACCTGTTAACACTTCGACAGTCTTTCTTTCGATAAGTTGTCTATGTAAGCGTAATAATGGTTCACATTCTGCACAGTTAATAATCAGTGTATCGACATTCTTATTAAGCTTTGCATAACTAGGAAAACCAGCACCGCCGGCTCCAACGATACCCTTTTCACGCATTAATGTTAACAAGCTTTCAAATTCCATTATTGAAGTTTAACTCCTGAGAGACCTATTTCAGAATCAACGATTCCGACGATAGCAGCATCTACTGGTGATGATGCAAGTCCACAGCCCACTCTAGCAGCGCTACCGAGAGTAACTAAAACAATCTCTCCAATACCTGCGCCGATATTATCGACTGCGACAATTTTCTTTGATGGATTACCCATCGATTCGATTGGTTCAACTACCATAAATTTAAAGCCAACCAAGTTTTCGTTTTTTCTAGTAGAAACGATACTACCTACGACTGTTCCAACGATCATATCATTTCCATCCTTTCATACATTCATCTGACCCCGCCACAGCTTACGCCATGGCAGGGCTATTTATTGAAGGTAATACTTACTTTAAGATAGGTAAGATTTTTTCAACATCTGAATGTGGACGTGGGATGACGTGGATTGCGATGACTTCGCCTAATTTTTGAGCGGCGTTACCACCAGCTTCAGTTGCTGCTTTGACAGCACCGACGTCGCCACGGACCATGACGGATACTAAACCACTACCGATTTTCTCTGTACCAATGAGAGTAACGTTAGCGGCTTTGACCATTGCATCGGCTGCTTCGATAGCTGCAACTAAACCTCTAGTTTCAACCATTCCTAATGCTTCTAGTGCCATATGTCTTTCCTCCTATATTTAATTAGCGATACCTAATTATTACCAAATTTACTATTTGAGAACTGGTAAGATTTTCTCAACATCTGTGTGTGGACGTGGGATTACGTGAATAGCAATCACTTCGCCAAGCTTTTGAGCGGCGTTTCCACCTGCTTCTGTAGCAGCTTTAACTGCGCCGACATCGCCACGTACCATGACTGATACGAGACCACTACCGATTTTCTCTGTACCAATGAGAGTAACGTTAGCGGCTTTGACCATTGCATCGGCAGCTTCAATAGCTGCGACCAAACCACGGGTTTCGACCATTCCTAATGCTTCTAATTCCATGTGTCTTGTCCTCCTATTAATTTATTGATAGTGACTGATAACTATTTAAGTTTTGGGAGAATCTTTTCAACATCTCCATGAGGTGCTGGAATCACGTGAATTGCAATAACTTCACCTAATTTTTGTGCGGCGTTTCCACCTGCTTCTGTAGCAGCTTTAACTGCGCCGACATCACCGCGTACCATGACGCTCACTAATCCGCTACCAATCTTTTCAGTACCGATAAGTGTGACGTTTGCAGCTTTAACCATTGCATCAGCTGCTTCGATAGCTGCAACTAAACCTCTAGTTTCAACCATTCCTAATGCTTGTAGTGCCATAATTTGTTCCTCCGTTTATAGCAGTTTTAATTTGCTGAAGTCTGCTTTTTTCATACGTTCAGCTGAGATATCCACGATTCTTCTAGTTTCTGGATGTGGATTTGCCAGAATCAAGTGTGCCGCTGGTTTCTTAATGCATAATTTGCAGGCGTTTTCCACTGCAGAAGTAACTGCTGCAATTTCACCTTCAACTATGATCGTAACTAGTCTTCCACCTAATTTTCTTTCCCAAGTAACAAGTGATACATCTGCGGATTTTGTCATGATGTCTAGAGCATCAATAGCAGCGACCACACCGGTAATTTCAATAAATCCTAATGACTTCATAATTACCTCCTTAGTCAACATCAAACCCGCTGAGTTTGAGCATTTTTTCTGTGTCAGCCTCTACATTTGGGATGATGTAGTGAGAAACAATTCCACTGACTCTGCTTGCGGCCTCTAACGCTGCATCGACTGCGCTAGTGACATCGCTAACAGAACCACGAAATTTGACACAGACAAGCAAAGGTACAGGTAAAGAATCAGCGTTTGCTGGTTTGTTTTTATCAAATCTCTCTACTACTACATTAGCGGCTTTACAACCAGCATCGCATGCTGCGAAAGCTGCCACGAGTCCGTAGACTTCAACCATTCCTACTGCTTGTGACATGATTTCTCCTTATTACTTTTCGTTTACGATAGCGATCTTGAAACCTTCTTGTCTCAAGTTGACGCCCATAGCTTCATTGATTTGATCAAGTGGGAACTTATGAGTGATAAGTGACTTGATTGGTAAACCAATAGCTTGTGATCTCTTTAAGAAATCGAATGTTGTGACATAGTCTCTTAATGTGTAGACCCATGAACCAACAGTTGTGATTTCTTTAGAGCAAATATCGAAGTGAGGGTTGATAGTTGCGTCTCCACCATTGATGAAGAAGCCTAATTCACATAAACCACCACCATTACGAATAAATTTATAGATGTTGCTGTGACCAGCAGGTGCGCCTGTGCATTGGAATGCAAAGTCTGCTAAGTGACCATCAAATGCATCTTCAACCGCTTTAGCTAAGTTTTCGATGCCCTTATGTTGTGTGAAGTTAACAGTCTTAGTTGCGCCCATCTTCTTAGAGAATTCAAGACGTTTATCATTACCATCAACTGTGCAGATGTTTTCAATACCCATAGTTCTTAATACTGCCACACAGATTAAGCCAATTGGGCCAACACCTTGAACAACTACTCTTGAGTTAAATCTTAAGATACCTGTAGTTTTTGCTCTTTCCACTGCGTGTACTAAAACAGCACATGGTTCAATTAAGATACGGCTATCTAAGTCTAAGTCAGAGACATTAAATACTGTGGATCCACCTTTGATTAAGATATAATCTGAGAACCAACCTTTTAAGTGGTTAGATTCATCATTATCAGGAAGTAAACCATAGACATCAGCGCCACCAACGTTTTGTTTATTTAAGTCATACATTGTGATATCAGGATTGTCTTTGAAGATCATACATGTGACGACTTTGTCACCAACGTGTAAGTCTTTGCCTGCACTATCCTTTTTAACGTTTTTACCCATTTTGATAATTTCACCTGTGCCTTCATGACCAAGGACAACAGGGATTAAACCAAATGGATCTTTTCTAAATTCATGAGCGTCAGTGCCACAAATACCACAGCCTTCAACTTTGACTAAGATGTCATCATCGCCAACTGCAGGAACATCAACTTCTTTAACTTCGAATTTTTCTAAAGCAGTTAAGTAAGCAACATGCGCTTTTGTAGGGATTTCTTTTGAAGAACTTGAAGAGGATGAATTGCTAGGAGTGCCATTCATGTTCGCTAAAACTTTTTTAACGAGTTCTTCAATAGATTTTGCATCAATATCCATACTTTTTAATTCCTTTCTCGAATTCTTTTCTTCCGAATTCTGCTAATTTGGTGTCTTGTTCTTCTGTCCCACCAGACACTCCAAGACCACCGATAATTACTCCATTTTTATTGCGGAGAGGTTCTCCGCCACCAAAGATGACTATTCTTCCATTATTAGTGAACTGTATTCCATATAAGGAACCATCAGGTTTTGCTAATTTGGATAGTTCTTTAGTGTTCATTTTTAATGAGACGACTGTCCAAGCTTTATTCAAAGCGATGTCATAACTAGCGATAAAAGAATTGTCAGAACATTCCACTAACACAGGATTACCACCCTTATTGGTAATTGCCACTACTGCATTAACATTAAGTCTTTTAGCTTCCGCTCTAACTTTACTTGCTAATACTTGTGCGGCATAAAGGGTCATATCCTCTGTTGGTTGTAAATATTCACTTACAACTTCATCTACGGCTTTCTTTATGACTTGATCGTTCATTAATTTCTCCTAAATTTATTTTTTTAAGGCTTCCATGACGCGTTTTGTGATATCTGCAACTAATTGTGCATCATCACCACTAACGGACTTGGATTGGCAATTTCCACCACAGCTATGGCAACTTGGTTTGCCTTCTTTAGCGTTTAAGCAAACGTTTGCTGGGTGTTTACCTTTCATACCGAATTTTCTTCTAATTTCGTATAATTCTTCGACTTGTTGAGGTGTGAATTCTTTTGGTCCACCTAACACTCTTGATTGATATAAGAGTTGTGCGTAGAATTCGACAGATTCCATTTTCATATAAGCATTTAATAAGGAATCTGAATAAGAAAGTGCACCGTGGTTAGCAAGTAACACTGCATCGAAATATGGTAAGAATTTTTCAACAGCATCTGGGATTTCTTCTGTTGAAGGACGTCCATATTCTGCGATAGGGACACAACCAAGAGCGATGACAGCTTCAGGCATAATTGGTTGAGTAAGTGGGATACCTGCAATTGCAAAGCTAGTTGCGTACATTGGGTGAGCGTGAACGACAGAGCGAACATCATCTCTTTTTTGATACACTCTCATGTGCATCTTAATTTCAGAAGATGGTCTATAAGGTGGGTTTGCTTGAAGAACTTTACCATTCTCATCAACTTTACAGATCATATCTGGAGTCATAAAACCTTTAGAAACACCTGTAGGTGTGCATAGGAATTCATGGTCATTTAATTTAACAGAAATGTTACCATCATTTGCTGCGACCATTCCGCGATTGTAGATTCTTCTACCGATTTCGCAGATTTCTTTTTTAATTTCATATTCATTTAAAACAGCCATAATCTTTTCTCCTTTTAAGTCGTTTTAATTATTACCAGTGGAATCTTGGCTTCTCAATTTTGAGATAGTCAATTATTTCTTTCACGCCTTTACCTGACACACTATCAACGTAGAAGATTTTTTCGCATCCAGTTAATCGCAACCAGTTAGCAGCGCGACTTGGATCAGCAAGGTCGCATTTAGTTACTATGCCAATGCATTCTCTACTCACGAATCCCACCATATTTGGAGAGAATAATGAGTACCATTCATTAGCGGCCACTAATAGACCCACTACATCTGCCTCATAGGCATATAGCCCGAGAGCGCATCCAAGATTTTTATTTTCACAATATTCACCAGGAGTATCGATTATCCAATCATGCCAATCGATATACTGTGTTTTGTGATAAACAATTTTTTCGTTCTTTAAGGCTTGCTTTAATGTGGTTTTTCCCACACCGCTTCGTCCTATCAAGATAATCTTTCGCATTAGGTTTTAGTAATTGGACATACAGTGAATTTTAATTTTTCTATACAGAAATCAATTACAGCGGATAATGAAGCTTCAACTTCACTTACTGTGCCGGTAATGATCATCGTTCCTGAGAATCTATCGACAAACCCGAGTCTAGCACCACTAGCCTTCATGCTGACATCAGCAGCAATGATTGCTGTTTCACTAGGACAAAGTGTCATGATTCCGATAGCGGTTGAACCATAATCGACATTTGGATCTAATCCTAATTTGCGATATAGAAGTTCATCTGGATTTGCAATGATATGTGCTAAGGTAATTTGTTTACCAGGAACACTCTCTTGAATGATTCTAGTTTTTAGTTCATTTTCAGGAATGAGCTTCTCAATGTCCATACATTAACCTCCTATCTGCCCTTTCAATCCTTCTTGTTCAACGACTTTAAGAAGTTCGTTCATCAATTCTTTGCTTGGGGGCTCAATTTCGTTTAGGGTATATTCTCTTCCAAGGCCTGCATATTTATCCTTTCCTAAACGATGATAAGGAAGAATGTGCATTTCCGAGACACCGATTGATTTAGCGTATCTTGCGATATCTCTAATCTCGTCTACGGTAGCGTTGAAAGTTGGAATAACTGGTGTTCGAATAACGAGTCGTTTTGCATCTCTTGCAAGTTTTCTAGCATTCTCTAGAATTCTCTCGTTAGGACAACCTGTGAATTCTTTGTGTTTGATAGAATTCATATGTTTGATATCCATTAGGTATGTATCTAAGTAGGGTAATAATTTTTCTATTTGCGAATACTCAGCATTAGCAGTTGATTCTATCGCAGTGTTGATGCCTCTTTCTTTTGCTGCTCTTAGTAATGCAGCTGCGAAATCAGGCTGACATAAGCATTCCCCACCCGAGAGTGTCATACCTCCACCACTTCTCTGATAATATGCTCTGTCTTTTTCAACCTCTTCCATAACATCATCCACAGTGACATCTTGACCCACTACTTTAGTTTTGCCATTTAGTGTCAATTCCTGGATTTTGTATTCTTGGCTTTCAGGATTACAACACCATCTGCATTTTAGGAAACATCCTTTTAAGAAGACGATGGTTCTAATTCCTGGGCCATCATGGACAGAGAATCTTTGAATGTCGAATATTCTTCCTTTAGTGGCTAAATATTCTTCCATTAGAACTCTCCTTGTTCTGTACGTTTGATGATGTCATCTTGTAACGCTCTTGATAGAGTTGTGAACAAGGCGCTATATCCTGCAACTCTAACCACTAATGAACGATATTTATCAGGGTTTCTTTGTGCATCTCTAAGTGTTTCACGAGATACAACGTTGAATTGCATGTGCGTTCCTTTTCTATCAAAGTATCCGCGTACGAGGGATACAAAGTTTTCTAAGCCTTGTCTTCCCGCTAAAGCAGTTGGATGGAACTTCATATTGAATAGTGTTCCGTTACTAGCAAGGAAGTGATCCAAATGTGATACTGAGTTACATGAAGCTGTAGGACCTTTCGTATCTCTTCCTGCTGCTGGAGAAACACCATCAGCAACAGGAGTATATGCTAATCTGCCATCAGGTGTTGAACCTGTTTGTCCACCGAGTAACACGTTAGCGGATACTGGATATAAACCTGCTTGGAAGATACCACCTCTTGGATTCTTATATTGATCCATTCCTTTTGTGTATACATATGTGATTTCACGAGCGAAGTTATCAATATCTTCAATATCATTACCAAATTTTGGTAATGCATCGATATCTTCTTTAAGTTTTCTATATCTAGCTTTGCTAGCTTCATCAGCTTTATTTTTCTTGACTTCGTTATAGATTTTTACGATATCGCTTTCAGTGATATCCTTACCTGCTTTAACGATTGCGGAAGCAACTTGTTTTGTGAGTTTTTCTGCATGGTGTTCATCAAGATCTTCACCATAGTTGTTATCCATAGCTTCTTTGAAATCCGCTAATGAATATTTATGTTCTTTAAATACTAATTCGCGTACCGCCCACATCGCGTCCGCCATATTAGCAACTCCAAATCCTTGAGGACCTGTGAAGTTATATTTAGCGCCACCTTGTTGAAGTGGTTTGCCTCTAGCAATACAATCCTCAACCATACAAGATTCAAATGGTAATGGGCATCTTTCCATGTGTGCGTAGTCAATCGCATTAATAGAGTTAACTAAGCACTTGATGAAGAAATCCATTTGTGTTCTATATGCGTTTTCAAATTCTTCATATGTTTGGAAAGAAGTAACTTCACCAGTTCTAGGGCCAATTTGAACCCCTTTATCAACACCATTTGAGAATACTAATTCAAGCGGACGGCACATATTGAAGAATGCTGCGTCATGCCAACCTTCGGTTTTGAATGCTTTTTGAGGTTCAACACATCCGATGATGTTATAGTCTCTTGCGTCTTCAACTGTTAATCCTCTTGAGATTAATTGAGGAATAATGACTTCGTCATTGTAATATGCTGGGAAACCAATTCCTGTTCTAGTAAGTTCTGCTGCTCTTATTAAGAATTCATGAGGAGAACCATTCCACACTCTTACAGAGAATGATGGTTGTGGTAAGAATACATGCTCTGTAGCATTGATGCACATAAACGAAAGATCATTAGTTGCATCAATACCATTAATGTCTTGTCCGCCACAGATAAGGTTTTGGAATAATGAGTATCCTGCAAAGCCTTCAGCGCTAACTGCATCACGGCATTTATTCAAATCATTTAATTTAACCCAAACACAATCGATTAATTCTTGTGCTGATTCCCTATTAATAATTCCTTTTTCTAAATCTTCTTTAAAATAAGGATACATGTATTGATCGAATCTGCCAGGAGAGATGGAATGACCAGAACTTTCTATTTGAAGAAGCATTTGAATGAACCAGAATGTTTGTAATGCTTCTCTAAAGCTTGTTGCAGGGTTTTCAGGAACTTTAGCGCAAACTTTAGATATTTCTTCAAGTTCGCTTCTTCTAGTTACATCAGCGCACTCATTTGCCATCTTAGCAGCTAGAGAAGAATATCTCTTGGCATATCTAATCACTGCTTCACAGCTTGTAATGGTTGCATCTAAGAAATGAACTCTTGTTGCGTGGTCTGCATCGCTTATATCTAATTTGCTTCTTGCTTCTAAAGCTTCTTTAATAATTCCCTTATAACCAATTTTCATTACCTTAAGGTAATTAACAGTTATATGGCCAACACCGTTATAGAAATAATTACCTGGTGTATAAATATTATGTTCAATTGCTATTAATGCTTCTGGAGCCATATACGAAGTTGCTAATTCGCTTGTGGTTTTGCCTTTCCAGTATTTATTCGCTTCTTTAAGAGCTATTTTTGTTTCTTCAGAAATATAGAAGGGATCACATGTTCTATCTGCAACTGTATCAAATTCGCTTTCAAGCCATTCAAATGAGAACTCAGGGAATGTTTGACAGCCTCTAGGAGCCTTTGTAGCAGATCCAACGATTAATTCGTTATCTCTAATAGTGATTGGAATGTTATCAAGTATATGAGCAAAAGCTTTGGCTCTTCTAGTGACCATTGGTTCGCCTTCTGTCTGTTTATAAGATTCAGTAAGGAGAATCGCTCTATCTGCTTCAATTTCAGGAGCATTAGCGTACAATGCATCAACAAGCTTAGTTATACGTTCAGATTTTTGAATCTTACCAGTAAATAATTTACTCATGTTTGTGCGTACCTCCATTCCTAGATACATGTACTATAACACGCGATAAAAAAGAATACAACACAAAAGTTGAAAAGATTTTGCTATCAAACAAACAAAAACAACATAAAACAACATTTATATCCAACAACAATGTGGTTTTTAGGTTTTATGTATAGTTGTTTTTTGTGGTATTATTCCTAATAAAAATATAGATATCACGACTTTAAAATTCTTTTATTGGCATGTTTGCCAATAAAGTTAATTATATAATTATATTAGATTTAATTATCATTCAACATAAAGCAACATAAAGCAACATTTTCACATTTTTTAAATCAATCATAAAAAAATGTTGTTTTTAAAATTCAAAATAAGAAAAGCAACAGAAAACAAACATATGTGCCAAAACAAAAAATCAGGATATTTAAATTAAAGAAAAATAGCGATTATCCTATTGCTGGGCAAAAGAACATTTTTAAAAGTTTTGTTACATATAATTAATACAATGTTTGAAAAGTTTGCTAAGCAAAAAATTTATAAACATTGATGAAATTCAATATTCTTTTGCAAAATAAAATTTTTATAGTATTAACTAAGTTAATAGTGGTGGGCTCATTTTTTGAACTACTAATATCAAAATATGTATTTAAAAGTTCTATTTGATAAAAGTAACCAATATAATGTTTGTTATGAGATTAATATTTATTAGACATGGCGAACCTGATTACGAAAAGAATGTTCTAACTGAACTAGGTCACAAACAAGCTGAAATATGTGCATGTAGATTATTGAAAGAATTCAAGATCGACGACATATATTCATCATCTTATGGAAGAGCGGTTGAGACCGCAGAACATTACGCAAACAAAGTTGGCAAAACATTTGAACAAATTGACGATTTTATTGAAGTAGATTGGAAGCCAGACAAAAACATTAGATGGCAAGATGACAACCCATGGAAATTTACACGTGAATACTTAGAAAATCGAAAAGGAAAACTTTTAGAACTCCCTAATCCCAATATTGAAAATGAAAACGAGATTATAAGGCTCGAAAAACGTTATGTTAGAGGATTGGATTCCTTGCTCGAAAGATACGGTCTAATCCGTGATAAGAATGTTTACAAATACGAAGTTTATTGTGATAAAACAATTGTGATATTCGCTCATGGAGGAATGATTACATTTTGCTTATCACATCTATTGGGAATAAACCCTACTCTTCTATTAGGCATTCAACATTTTGATCACACATCAATCACAGTAGTGGACCTAATGGACAAGAAAAATAAAAAGATCATTCTCCCGAGAATTAACCGAGTGAATGATCATGCTCACCTAGGTGAAATCAATTATATAGACTAGGCTTGTTCAACTTGATCAGGCTTTTTCTTTTTGAAGCAATTATACATAATAAAGAAAACGCCAGCGCTCAGTCCACTATAAACAATAAGTATAATTAGTTGGGCTAAATATAATTCAGCGTTTCCAAGTGTCAATTTTGCATCAAAGAATGGTTTTACCCATGAACCAATAAGTTTGGAAGCTCTATCTTTCCTAAACATGAAGAAATAGTTAACTCTAAAAGTATCTCCAGCAGCGGAAAAGGAAGCATTAATGCATGTTCCAACAATAAGTGTTATTGCCCAATATATTGAGAATCCAATCAAAACGTGTTTTAAATCCTTAATCTTTAATGGCTTGAATATTCCTAAAATACCCATCAAAATAGGCACAATTATAATATTTCTATGACAAATAAAGTAGTGCATGTTCATAACATTAAAGAAACCTGTACTATAGGTATCGCACATAACTGCCGCGATTAAACCACCTAAGACATTACTCACTAGAACAAAATGGAATAACCTTTCTTTTCTTGTTAAAGCAGTTAATAAAACAAATAAGCAACCTAAATTACATAAGTGAAGAGGAAGTTTAGACAAATCCATATCACATTGTGATGTATAGAAGGTTGAATATTGATAACCAGCGGACAACGCCATTACTAAGATAAGAATGTATTTGTCTTCATAACATTTATTTTTAAAAATAAATGTTAATGCGATTATTTCACACGGCAACAAAACTAACCAGACTATATGGATAGGGTGACCGAGTTTAACTTTGATGTCACTAAAACCACCAATAATATTTTGAGGAAAATATAAAGGCATGTTCACATATAAGCATGCTAGTGTAATTATGGCAAAATATAAAACTTCCTTTTTGTTATGGAATTTACAAGCTTCTGGATCATCCAAATGAATATAACTAGAAACAACAAATTTTCCTAGCATAATAACACCAAATATAAGGGTTCTGATGACAATATTAGGGCAAACGTGCCATAAATTATGTCCTATTTCTAAGAAGTTTTTAGTGTAGTCACCACAATAATATTCAATTGTTTGATAGTACATAACTACGTTTAGTATGATAGTGGGAATCACTAAATAAACCACTATCTTTTTAAATGTGGATTTCTTATAAAACAAAGCGACTGGAAGAACTATCAATGTCATCGCATCAAGTAATCTAGTAACAGCATAGAAAGGATTATATCTCGCACTATCGAAAATATATTCTTCCGCAGTTGGATCAGCAGTCATAAACGCAAACGAATCAGGAAGAAACATATTAAGCAAAGCTAATGACATAACCACTATCAAAGTTATTTTCATAGCCTTTTCTAGATTCCACTTTTTGTTTCTTGCAACAAGCAAAAATACTATTGAACCAATAACAAGTAAGAAAAATACAATATAAAACGCAACCATAAATAAGCCTCCTATTCCTCTATTTTTCCATCAACCATTCTAATAACTTTATTTGCTACTTTTGAAGCTTTTTCAGAATGAGTGACCATTAATATAGTTATACTATATCGTTTATTAATATCTTTAAAAATTTCTAAAACATCATAGCCAGATTTACTATCTAGGTTTCCAGTAGGTTCATCAGCAAGTAATAGTGTTGGTTTAGAAATAATAGCTCTAGCGATAGCAACACGTTGTTGTTGGCCTCCGCTTAGATGATCAGGGGTTTCTTTTCTTTTGTCTTCAAGACCTAATAAATTTAATATTTCATCTAAATATGTTTTGAATTCTTTAGTGTTTTTCTTTGCCATAATTAAAGGCAAAAGAATATTTTCTTCAACAGTTAAATTCATGACTAAATTATAAAATTGAAAAACAAAACCCATTTCGCTAGAACGTATAGAAGAAAGTTCCTTATCAGATAGTGTTGATATATCTTTTCCAAGGAAGATAACTTCACCTTGGCTTGGTTTATCAAGGCCGCCTAATAAATATAGAAACGTAGATTTTCCTGAGCCAGAATCACCCATGATGCTAACAAAATCGCCTTTGTATAAAGAGAAGTTTATATCCTTTAAAACTTCAGTATTACCAAAGCTTTTGCATAGGTTTTTGCATGAAACAACAACATTATTCATATTTCAATTCCTCCACTATGTTTATTTTTTTGATAAGTCTATTTGCAATTATTAATGATGCTGAAATCAATATGATAGCGGAAACAACCACCACCAAAGATTCGATCAATGTTACTTTGATAGCAACATACATCATTAAAGTATAAATAATATCCCTAACTATGTTGGTTAATAGAATTGAGAATAGTGAAGCAAACACTAACCCCAAAACAATAGTGACTAACAATTCAAAAAATAACATTTTCACTAAATCGGATTTGCCACAGCACGTTGAATACAAAGTCGCATATTCTTTCTTTTTCTTGCTAAACATAACTAGTTGATTATTTAATAAGCCAAAGAAAGCAAGTATTACAACCAAAACAGGCAACATTTTCACTAAAGTCATGGATTCCTTAATAGTGGATAATTCCTCGCCTAGGAAGGCTTCTTTTGTAAACACCATAATGTCTCTTCCTTGATACTCGTAAGGTAGCAATCCTAAAATGGACATTAATTCGCTAAGAGAATATCCTTCTTGTAAAGAAACACCAATGATTCTAGGAGAAGGAGTAATGTTAGACTTAAAGTCAGTGATATTCATAATCACAGTAGCCCTTTTAATATTGAAGATAGATGAGTCACAATACCCCACTATCTTTCCTGAAAATGCATGATAATTGCCATCCTTAGGAAATGAAAAAGATAATGTTTTTCCGATAGATGCATCTATGCTTTTTGCAAACATTTTATCAATGATGATTTCGTTAGGTTTTAAAACTTCTACCAAAGAAGAGTCAACGTTAATTCCATATGTATCTTCATCAGCTTTAACAAATGTAACTGGTTGCTTAGAGCTGACACCATTGATATCTGTGTAACGAATATATCTCCAATATTCAGGAGTAACCTTTCCTACACCCTTTAATGTGGCTAGTTCGAGAAGCTCGCTATCAGTAACATCAGTAGTCTTAATAACTGCATCATAAGGAAAGCGTTGCTCATATTCTTTGTAGTATGAATTCATTGATCCGCTAATGAAGCAAACAACTAAGGACAAGCTTAAAACAATAGTTAATAATGAGACATTGTTTTTTGATATTTTAGAAGACTTTAAGTTATTACTAGCGAGATACACATTTCCATGTTTTTTGTTGATAGCAATCTTATTAAATAAAGAAGCAATTAAACTTGTTAGATATGGAAGAAGCAAAACAACGGAAACTATAGAAATAAATAACGCTACAAAGTTGATAATAAGATTATAGTTTCTATTTAATACGTATAAGATTATCGACAAACAAAGAATTGTCATACCAACAATAAAGCAAGGAAGCTTACTAACATCCTTTGTGGATGGTTTTTTAAATAAGATTTCCTTAATTGATAATGGTCTTTTTCTTACTAAAGAAATACCCACAATAACGATTTCTAAAATAATCCCAAAAAGAAAACAAATAAGAAGATATAAAAGATTTATGGATGATTTTAAAGCTGTTTTAGTAATTCCAGAAACAAGTAAATGCCTGCTGATTTCACCTAGAGCTAGGCCAAAAGCACTACCTAAAACGCCATAAAACAAACATTCTAAAATTAATAAAGAATCGACTTTATGTTTGGTGGCACCTACACTTCTAAACGATGCCATTGCGGACATTCTAGAATCGATCATCATACTAGTTACTGTATAGATAATAAATCCACCTAAAAGCATCGTGATTAATATAACGATAATTAGTACTGCCCTAATCGCACCGGTATAGTTAATAAATAAATTTTCTTCAAAAGGATCAACATCCCATCCTTCGTGTTCACTTTCTAATTTTTTATAACATTCTTCCGGGTCCATTTCGGTATCGATAAGGAATGTAGTAGTCTTACTTCCTGATATATAAGGCGAGATAATCTCAATAACATTGGGCATCTCATTACCAAAATATCCTAATGATCCAGCAATCGCGGTAACAATATATTCTTGTGAATCGAACTCAATAATATCTCCAACGCTATAACTATATAGTTCAGCTTTAGATTCGCTAATAATTGCTTCATTAATACTTTGAGGAAGGGTTCCTTCTTTTAAAGAAATCATCTCACAATCTAATATTTCATTAACATTTGTTCTTATACCAAGTTGATGAATGTTTTTTTCTTCTAGTAAGGAATCTTTTATATCATAAGAGATAAAAAGTAAGGAAGTTGCCTCATCAAGTTTCAAAGAATCATCAACAAGTTCATAGCCATCGTCAATTTCCACTCTAAGGTCATAGCCACCAGAAGTTCCTTTAAATGCTTTTTGAGAAACCTCGACTACATCTTGAGAAATGTTCAAATTTAAATATAAAGCAGCTGAACTAAATGCAATTGATAAAAAAATTAATATCGCTGGAACGATATTTTTCTTTATGCTTCTAGCAATATATTTAAACAATATTCCCATAGTGAAAATATTATATATTAATAATTTCAAAACACTAATAAGTATTTAGATTGACTTGGAATCAAACAATATCAATCTTTCTCATCTATAACTAAATCTAATAAAGGCAATACTTCTCTAAGTTCGATAAGTTTTTTTGAATCATATTGATTTCTAAGAAAATTATAATCTTGAAGTATGACATCACTTTCATGTTGATTATGATCATATAATTCGTCATATAGATGTTTCTTTAAGAAATCCATAAGATCCTTATTTTTAGACAATTCATTAAATAACAAATCGTATTTTTCTTTGTCGTTAAGTTTGGTAAAGCTAAATAACGAAACGACAGTCATAAGCATCATATAAGAATTAGCTTTAACAATTTTGAATATACAGTAAAATACTCTTTCATATAAATCCTTGTAGTTATGTTGATATAGATATGGAAGTAAACCAATGAATAAGGCATCATCATCTTCATCTGCCATGCCATAATAGACACCATTACGAGAGTTATGGAAATAACGTGTATTCACAATCAAAACATATCTATTAGGTTCAGGATATCTATCGAGTGGCTGAGGATAATATGATTTACAAGTAATATCAAAATATTCATCACTAACTAATTTTTCAAATAATTCGGTTAATCTAGTTAAATAGTCTTTATCAGGAAAAACATAAAAGCTAATTAAGCATCGAAACCTTCCTGACACAAACTTGCACATGTTCGAATTCTTCTTGCCGTCATCCGCTGCTTGAACAGTAAAATCAAACCAACTATCAACAAATTCGTGATTTTTTTGAACCAAATACTCTAATCCAATTCCATATTTTTTAAAGCCATCGATGTTATCTCGATAAACTTCAAAAGGGCAAAAATGACATTTGTCAGCTTTTTTTATTAATTCTTCGTATGTTTTAATTTTATCATCTATCATTTATAATCCGCCTTCTTAGGATATACATTAATCATACTATCCCAATCATATCTATGCATAGTGTTGTCTTTATGAATAAATTTCAATTCTTTTGCATAATTACTATCATCAAGGGTTTTATTAGTTGCTTTGTTATAATAACTATCAGGATCATGAGTTAACATGAAGTAACAATCTAATTTAATCATTTTGTATAAGAATAGTTTATTGAGAAGCCACATGTTTTTGTTATCATCAACATAGTCCACGTATGTCTTATCATTCATCGAGAAAGCAACACCCAAACTATTTTCAGCAACTTTTTGATAGCTTTCATCACTATCCTTTGTGAACTTTCCTAGTAACTTGGTTAACGAAATTATGTTCGTGTGGTGTTTTTTGTTTACCACAGCCAACTAATATCGGTGTGAGCAAAACAAAACACAATAATAGTCGTTTTTTCATAAAATAAACCTCAATATTTTTATATCATAAAAAGGTCAAAAGTTAAAATTGCATATATAAATAAAAAAACTCCACTATATATAGTGAAGTTCAATACTGTATAAAAAATATCAAAATAGTAATAATTTTTAGAATCTATCTACAGAATTTAAAGATACGTCCGCCATAGTCTTCAGGGAAGAAAACTTCCAAGACTTTCTTATCTTTATCATAAGACCAATTTGTTGATAATGAAGTTGGATATCCGACTTCTAAATCTTTGAAATCATACTTAGATAAATTGACTTTTATCGATTTAGACTTTCCTGAAGTATTCCAAACCCCAAGAACGCCTGTTTTGTCATCCATAATTCCACCTATAACTTCCTTAGAAAAGAACTCAGAAGTGCCTTTTGGGAAGAAAGGAATAGAATGTATTTTCATCTCTGCAATTGATTTATAAAAAGCCAAACCTTCTCTAATTAAATCAAGTTGAGATTCTGGAAGTTTGTTAAGAAAGCTGGCAAGGTGAATTCTACCAAGCATTGCATTACACATATTCATCACTACCACTTCATCGGTAGGCATAATCTTTTCGTAATCGTTTAAAGGATAACTCCAAACAGCGGCTTGCTCAGGAGGGCAAGCTGTTAATACGTTTGTAGAGAGATATGGATATTTTCTATAATTTGTTTGGTCGGATGTAGATTGGATAGGACATAATTTGAGTATTTCGTAATCCATACGGCAACCACCAGAACCACAGTTTTCAATTGTGAGATTTGGGTATTTATCCATAACTTCATTAAGCCAACGGATATACGCTCTATTGTGTCTTAATAATCCATCACCTAATGAATCGCTTTCATAACTATTTCCGATACCTGCATCGACGTTATAATCAATCTTAATATAATCAAGATGATATAAAGACATTGCTTTATCAATAACTCCCAATGCATATTCGTATACTTTAGGATTAGCAAAGTTAAGTTGATAACGATTATTATTCACGATTGGCTTGCCATTGATTTGGAAGAACCAAGAATCATCCATAATTTCTAAGATTGGAGAATCAACACCAACAGCTTCGATTTCAAACCAGATACCAGCCTTCATATTTTTGCTTCTTATATAATCAAAAACTTTAATAAAGCCACCTGGGAAATTCTCAGGAAATTCTTCCCATTTGCCCAAGATGCTCCACCAGTCGCTTCCATTTGCAAACCAGCCAGCGTCCATGCAGAATTCTTCACAATTAACCGCACTAGCAACATCCACTAAAGGCAAGATAAGTTCTGTGGTTTGAGTATCCCACAAAGCATGCATATAATCGTTATAAATAATTGGTAAAGTTTCTAAATCATTGCTATTTCTACGTAAAACCCTTCTAACTTTAGTAATTTCTTGAATTGTTTCTTCAAAGTCTTTACCAAAAGTTAAGGTTGCTTGACATGTCGTAAATGTATCATTTGGATTCAATACTTTTAGCCATTGGTTGTCATAGAATTCAGGGCCTGAAGCAGAAACATATACTTCGTTAATATAGTCGCCAATTTCAATATGCCATGAACCATTATTTTCAATTTGAACTAATGTTGCGGATTTTCTTGATTTATCTTCAATAACTACCATTGGGAGATGTTCTTTTGTAGACCAGCTTCCAGTGTTATTAATGGAATAACGTCCCATGGAAGTGTTATTGTTACCATTAATAATGCCTAACTCTCTAAAGCTGTGCTTGTGCCATTGAGCCTCTACATGCCAACTGTTAGAGGCTTGGTATAAGAAAGTCTTATCGCTATTACTTGCAAATAAACCTTGTTGGTAGAAACTGGAAACATAAAGCAAATCTAAAGAAGATTTACAAACATTTTTAACAACATTAAATGAAGACAAAGCTTTTATATCTTTATAAAGTTGGATATGGGTTTCAATTGTAAGAACTTTGTTTGTTGTAACAATAATAAGTTCTTGCCCTTTATCGTTTTCTAATAAACTATGTCTAACATAACGGTATGTCATACCATATGCAGTTTGAGCAAGTTTTAAACCTCTATGCTTATTCTCTTTGTTAGGAAGATAATCAGCTTCTACAAAGGTATTAAAAGGTTTTAAAACCTCTTCGAATACTTTTCTTTTTCTTTTTGATTCTTCACCACAATAAAGAAGGACAATTTTCTTCTCTTTAGTTATTTCAAAATCTAGTCTTAAACCTGAATACTTAATAGAAAACTTTTTTCCCATAAAAAATCCTCTTAATTATTTTACATTTTTCTCTCACTATTTGATACAAAAAAGAAGATATATAACAATATTTCAAACATTATTAGTTTGTTATTAGAAAAATTATGTTATAAGATATGGACATGCAAACATTTGAAAATCAAAATAACTTACGTGTCTCAAATCAAATTAAAGTCTTATCCACTTTAAAAAAAGGACCTCAATCTTTAAACGCTTTAGCGGAAAGGCTTAATGTTTCCTTTACTGCAATTAGTAAAATCATCGACGAACTCGAAGAGAATAACGTTGTTACTAAATATAGAAAGAAAAGTAAAAACGCTTCTAGAGGAAGAACACCTGTTAATGTCAAAATTAATACTTCTATAGGTGTTACTGCTGCTATTGACTTATCGAGGCACAAGCTATGTGTGGCGATATGTGATTTAGATTCACATTTAGTGATTCAGGACACATACGCACCTGAAGATCACTTTCAAGAAACTGATATTTATTTATTAGGTGATATGCTAAAGAGATTATTAAAATCTCCTGATGTGGGCGGAAGACCTTTATTAGGCATCTGCATTTCTT
The DNA here is from genome assembly GCA_045601325.1 of Bacilli bacterium. Lineage (GTDB taxonomy): Bacteria > Bacillota_I > Bacilli_A > RFN20 > CAG-826 > JAZRZI01. The sequence goes on along the minus strand of JAZRZI010000011.1, from coordinate 11,749 downwards.
GTCCTGGTATGATCTATAGCAAAACTGGCGAAATCAAATGGTCAAGTAAGATTCAAACATATAATAAATTATCACCACTTACATATTTCTTTAATGAATTTGGTGTGCCAACTCACTTATATAACGACGCTAAAATCAGTATGGTTGGCGAAAAAATTTATGGTTGCATTCCAAGTGATGCGAAGAACTATTTATTCCTTCACATTGGTAATGCAGTTGGTATGTCCTTCTCATTTAATGGAAAGTTATATCAAGGCAAAAGTGGTTTCTCTGGTGAATTAACAAACCTAAATCTTGATGCTGATCCGATATGCAAAGAAAATAGAAACATGTTATATGGATTTGAATATATCGCTCACGATATTCAAGAAGCAGATCCAACAATAAACGTTTACAAGAAAGATGTCTTTATTAATAAAGACAAAATCATAGACTTATATCAAAAAGAAGAACCAACAGTTACAAAGATTGTTAATGGCTATATTAAAAAGGACGCAATCCAAATCATCGCTTATTGTGATTTATTAGATTTAGAATATGTCATTATTGAAGGTTCATTTAATAAATTAGGTCCTAAATTTAAAGACTTATTGCTTAAATACATCAACGAGTTTGATAGAAGCACATTCGGAAGCAAAATCCTATTCTCTTCATTAGAAACTCCTGCTTCATTATTAGGAGCAATGTATCAAGCAAATAACATTTATTTTTTAAATAGATTAGAAAAAATTACCAACCAAAAGAGTGGTTCTCAAGATTACGATATCTCAGAATCATTTGGCGAAAATATCTAAAACAAAACCCAAGCATCAAAACTTGGGTTTTAATTTCAATTTATAAGTTATGAGTGGTTACTGTTCCCATCCACCAGTTCCAACAAATTTCATAATCGTATCCATTGAATGGTAGAACTTCAACTTCGAGTTCTTCAATCTTTTCAATCTTACCAGTTAGGTATTCTTCGATAAGAATTTGTGTGGTTTCAATTCTATTTGATAAGTAGCCTAGCCTTCCATCAAGAACATCATATCCAGTTTGTTTATTTTCTTTGTTCCATTGTAAACGAACAGCTTTTCTAAATATCTCAATCTTTGTGAGTATTGTCTTTACATCAACGTCGATAATAGATTGTAAGCCTTGTTTATTTCCTTCTTTGTAGAACTTTCTAAGTCTCACACCTAAATCAACTTTATAAGTGAGAACATCGCATAACTTGCTGAGCAAATCATATACATAACCATATGACACACTTTCTTTTGCGGCTTCCCCTAATTTCAATGCAAATTCCTTATAATTAAGAGCAAAATGGTCTTTAACTTGCTTATCAAATATGCCGTTAATAGGGTCTTGATATAAGAAGAATTTGCTTGGGTTATATTGTGGCACTAAAACCTTCTTATCAGGCATATCAGGTAAATCCATGAGCTTCATTCTCTCAAGAGTTTCACCTGTTACTGCTTTTAATAATGAATCGACAGATTCTTCATCATATTTTCCAAAATAATCAGCAGCGGAATATAAAGCGATAATTGGAAGAGTTGCGAATGTAGAACATTCACTACCATTGTCGCCCCAAGCGGTAACAAAGATATTTTTGCATTTCTTTTCAACACAAGATTGAAGAGCAGGAACACTATGAATCATAGAGCCTTGAATGCTAGGCGCGTAACCTTTCCATCTCCAAGCACCACCTGCAAATATAACAGGTCTGTTTATGTCGTAATGGAAATCGAACATATCGTCGTAAATTTTCTTTTCATCGTGATAATAATCCCAATAGACTAATTCAATGTCTTCAGGGACTAACTTCAAAGTTGATTCTGGAAGAGGTGTATCACGATAGTATTCTTCGTTCTTATTATTTAATCTAAAGAACATATCAGACCAAATCATAGGAACAAAATCATACTTTTTGCATAATCCTATTACTCTAGCTAAGTGATCACAGAATAATTTAACTCTATCTGTATAAGGATGTTCACCCAAATATCTACCCAAACCCATTTCAGTGGATTCATCCATGCCTATATGGATTTCAGTAGATTTGAAACATTCCCTAGAGAATTTGAGCATTTCTTCAATGAATTCATAGACTTTTTCATCACCTGCTAAAAGAGTGGATGGTCCATCTCTAAGCGGAATCATTGGATCCCACATTAAAGGACGGCCCAAGTGACCTAATGTTTGTATGCATGGAATTATTTCTACCCCAAACGATTCAGCGTATGTAACAATTTCTTTAATCTCATCTTTAGTGTATCCACCACGCATATATCCAAAGAATGGATATTTATCAAGAATATAGGTGTCTTCTGTGTAAAGCAAAAGCCTATTTTGACCCATAAGAGCCTGAATGAGGACCAATTCTTTAAGTGCGGATAATTTAATCACACCATTACGAGAACAGTCTGCCATATATCCGTTTGTGTTAAAGTGTTTCTTAACTGATATGTCAAAGGATGACTCACCATCATGCTCTTTAATAAGAGTTAAGCCACGGAATAAGCTTGCTAATTGTCCGTAAACAATAGTAACCTTATTGCCATCTTTTTTAACTGATAGTTCAGCTTTTTCATTTGATAATTGATAGCTAATGTCTAAAGCTTGGAAGTATTTAATTCCAAGTTTTTGTTTTGCTATGTTAAGTGCATCTTCTAATAACATTTTTCTATACCTGCATTAAAATTGTGGATTGATGAAATATTCAGCGTAACCCGCAACATTAGTCCATTCATTTCTTAATTGAATGTGGGCAATGTTAGTAGGTCTTGTATCTGTTGAAACAGTAATTTGGCTTAAAGTGAATGTGACACGCATATAGCCATCATCTGTTGTGGAAATAGCTACACCATTAGTAGTGCTAGCTGTGCCGTTTCCATAGACGTGAATCCATCTAAATGCGTTGTCCCAGTTTGCACTATTGTCAAATAAACCAATACATACAGCGCTTTCACTGCTAGTATCATCTAATAATAAATCGATAACGACAACACCAGTAGCGACATCGACTGGTTCAAAGTCAAAGACATAACCAGTTTCGCTAGTGAATCTAACACCTCTATGTGAAACAGGTGTTGTGCCACCATTTTGATCGAATAAGATGTTATCAATGTGAACAACTGCTGTGTTCTTATTTTCTTCAGTAACACCGACTAATAAGAAGCCAAGTCTAATGACTTTCTTAATGTTAACGAGGTCACCTTGAACTGCTAAGTCAACTTCTAAATGTTTCCAACCGTTGCCTAAATCTGATAATGCAATTTCAGAAGAGAAAGCATTTGTGTCCCATCCATCATTAACCGCTAATATCTTAATGCTTGTGTTACTAACATCTTCTGAGAACATAAAGTCTGCAGTTAATAAGCCATGTGAGAAATCAGGCAAAGTATCGATATTTCCTTTAACAGTTTGTTCAACTTCAATATTTAAAATGAAGGAATAACCAACTCTATAATCTTTAATAGTTGTGTTATCAAATGTTAACCATGCAGATGATAATGATTCGTGTTCTGTAGTAGAATTGACGACTTCTCTATCAAATTTAACATTTGCAGTACCATAACCATTAACTGGTGAAGTATCTAATTCAGCATTTTCTAAACCATATGAAATATCTTCTGCTGAAGTTGTATCTTTTGTATCGACATCAGGGTATTTGCTTGCAGGAGCAATATCAAATCCATCAACATAGAATTGATAACCATAAACTGGTGTTGGTTTCGTTGTAGGAGTGCCACCCCATTTAGCTTTAACGGTAACGGAGTCGGTTCTTGTACCTTCTTCGTTTTTGAATAATGTGTGTGTAACACCATACTTACGAAGTGAAAAGAAAACTTGTGTCCATTCACCAGCATCTGCAACTTGAGGAGTTTGAATAGGTTGACCCCAGTCACAGTTTACTTGATTAAGGTATCCATCGAATAAACGAAGTTGGAATTCGATTGGGTAATCAGTTGGGTTATATACCCAGAATGTAATGATAGCGTTTTCCCAAGTTTTATCACTCCAGTAATCTAAAAGTCTGAAGTTATCAGCGCAGAATACCGCTGCGCCCCAAACCCACTCGTTGTTACCATTATATGTAATGTTAAGAGCAGTAACACTACCTTCTTCTTTAAGATAGCTAGCTTCAGTTGTTAATTCTTTTCTAAAACCGCCATCAGCCCAGCCAGACATACCATCACTAGCAAGTAATTCGTCAATCGGATCGCCTCTTTGTAAAACTTCAAGTGTCACAGTTCTAGTAGCTTTTGCGCCACCTTTACTTGCGTGAATAACAACAGATAAGTCTGCTTTTTTAACAGGTGTAAATACGAATCCATCAACTGGTAATTCGTATTCTTTCATTTCGTAATAATCTTGATAAAAAGCTTGAAGAGTGTATGTAACCTTATCTTCGATAACAATATTGTCTTCAAAGTCGTATTCTTCGCCAACATACGCTGATGGAAGACCATCTTCTAAAACGATTTCTAAATCAGCGCCACTACCACCACAACTTGCGAGTGGAAGTGCCATTCCTAATGTTAGGAGAGTAAAAAGTAATTTCTTTTTCATATACCAACCCTCCATTATTTAGTTAAGAAGTTGATGCCAGCTTCTAAATCTTTATTGAGCATTTCATTGACTTGAAGAAGTTCAATTCTAACTTTGTTCATTTCGAAGTCATCGAGGTAAGCGATAACGTTCTTATATAAACGTCTAAAATATGTTGTTAATAATTCTCTTGTGTCTAAAGATTTACCCTTGAGTTCATTATATTCTTGAACCTTTTGGTCAATCATCCATAAGTATTCATATTCTTCGTTAGTGGCTAATAAGTTCTCTAAACGCAATGTTGTAATAGGACCATAAATACCATATGTGACGCCTGGATAATATAATTGTCCATCACCTGCGCAGTGTCCCCAAGAAATTGGATCGTGCCAAATGTCTCTAGCGTATGTGAAACCGCTCATAGTGTATTTAGAATAATAGTTAAAGTTCCAGTAAATATCGCCTTGGATACCATATTCAAATTGCATGTATCTTCTTGCGCGAAGTGTTAATAAATCAGCATCAAGGTGAACACTTGAATATGGAGATTGTGGGTCCGTACAACCATACCACCATACTTCTTCACCGCATAATCTATCTGTGGATTTTTGCCTTTCAAAATACTTTTGTCTATTTGCTTCAGTGTTGAAGTGTTGATACTGAGGACACCAGCATTGAACACCACCAGTTTCTTCAGTAGCGATTAAAGATTCTGAGAACGGAACTGTGCAAAGATGCTTAATTTTCATTAAGCTTTCTTGAAGTTTAGGATAACCATTTAATTGAGGTGCTAATTCTTTCTTAAGATCATAAACATCTTTATCGTGGCTCTTAACATCATCATATTTATCTTTGCCAGGTTCATCATCTGTGTAGAACATCAATTTCGCAAACATATCAGTTTCTGTATCACCAAGAGCAATACATTCTAATTGTTTATCGATTAATTTTTGTAAATATTCTCTAATTGCGTTCTTATTGAAGTTACCCGATGTGAATGGAAATCTAATGTTAGTAACTCTTTCATTATTTGCGACTTTTTCATAAACTGCTTGTGCAAAAGCTTCAGCAGTATTCATATATTGATCTGGAAGTGCGCCAGGAGAAAGTCTCTTTGTAAGAGCGAAATCATAATACTTTTGATGCATATCAGGTGATTCATTTTGTAATTCACCTTTAACAATTTCTTCATACCAAATTAAATAACATGATTTTTGGTGAACTGCTGTTGGCATTTCAGCATCATAAATAGTTACTTCAAAAGGAATGTCATATTTGACACCATCTAATGTAAGAACACCAGTACCTTTATATTTTCCTGGTTTCATATCTTTTGTAGATAAGAAGTTGATATATAAAGCTTGGTTTCTACCTTTTTCAATTTGATCTTGTCTTCTAAATTTGTAATTTGCTAATGGAATTAAAGCATCTGGGTATAAACCTGAATATGAGTACTTTTCGTTTGTACCATAAACATCTTGATACCAAGCAGCTGCTACAGTGAAATTAGAAGCATCAATAGTATCAGTGCCATTAGAAACTGATGGGAGTTGGAAATCAAAATTATCAATGTGCTTGTTAGCATGAATCATTAATTGAGCGCCTTCATTTTCGCCCTTCATACAATCAAAACGCATTGTGTAATCTCTATCAAAGAATGTTTCATTTTCTTCGTAAAAGTCTTCTGATTTGTCAAAGTAATCCCAGTCTGCCATTAAGTTTTCAGTGGTCAAAGCATAGAATAACTTCGCTTGACTTTTCGCCTTTCCGTTTGTGCATCCGACAATTGGAACAACTGTGCTTGCTAACAAAAGCGATTTAAGAAATTTTTTGTTCATATACAGGCCTCCTTAACCTTTTAAACCACCAGTTGTGGTATTTTCCATAATTAATTTTTGGAATGAGACAAATAAGATAATAGTTGGGATAACGGAGATGACAATGACCGCTAAATAAACCGGATAAGAGATACGAGTTGCATCACTTTGTAAAGCGTAAACGTTATACGCTAATGGTTTATAACTTGGAATGTATAAGTAAGAGGTCATGTAATCATTCCATGCACCAATAAAGTTAACAACAAATAAGGATGATAAAACTGGTTTAACACTTGGAAGCATAATTTTGATAAATGTTTTGAAGTGACCAGCACCATCGATAAATGCGCTTTCAGCGTAACTCCATGGAACAGATTTGAATGCGGAATATAACATTAAGAATGAGAAACTAAATCCACCAAACCAAATAGGCCAAATAAGTAGAGGTTTATCGCCGATTTGAAGGGTATTCCAAATGAGGTTATACATACCAGTAACACCACCAACTAATGGAATGATTTGAATAAAGATGGCTAAGCCATAAATAAAGCCAGACATTTTGAATCTATACTTAGAAACTACATATGCAGTTAATGATGATGCCACTAATCCTAAGAATGTGGATAAGAAGCTCATCCATATAGAGTTCCAAATGGATTCCACCATGTTCGTGTCATTATTTTTTAACATCGTAAAGACATTAACATAAGCTTGGAGTGTTGGTTTTTCAGGTAACTTAAATGAACTAATATCGTATTCAACTTGAGTTTTAAATGAGTTAATCAATGCCCAAATAAGTGGGTAGATAAGTGAGAAACCATAGATGATAAAGAAAACGAACATAATCCACAAAACAACACGTTCACTAGCTGCTTTCTTTTTCCAGTTTCTTGCCCAGGATTTAACTCCATCTCTCTTCTTACCAGGTTTTTGTTCTCTAGAGAGAATAATTAATCTATCTTCAATCATTTTATTATCCTCCTAGTATTCAACATTCTTACCAATCTTGTTGAGCAACCAACGTACGACTAAGACGAATGGTAAACCAACAGCGGTAAAGATTAAGCCAACAGATGCAGGATATGTTAATGTTGCTGCATTATCTGTCGCAGTTGTGTATCTAACGATATACCAACCAACCATGGATGCGGATGGAGTGCTTGGAGTCAAGATCATAATCGCACCATAGGAAATAAACATACCTGATAACGAGAAGACCACTAATGTAGAAATTGTTGGCCAAATTAGTGGAATAACTAAATTTGTAAATTGTTTAAAGAATCCAACACCATCGATGTCAGCGCTTTCAAAGATTTCTTGTGGGATTCGTTTCATAGCTCCATAGAACATAATCATGTTAAGACCAACACATGTCCAAAGAGAGTATATGATAACCATTTTAAAGGCGATGGACTCAGCTTCGAATAAACCAAGCATTGCCATTTCTTCTGTAATGAATCCCATTTTGTACAGAAGTTCATACATCGGAGCGCCATTCTGGAACAGCGTCTTAAATAGCGTTGCGGTAACTGTACCACCAATGATAGATGGTAAGTAGAAAACTACTTTAAATACACCACTTAGTGGAATTCTTCTAAATAAGATATAAGAGAAAAAGATAACAAGTGGAGTAGAAATGAAAATGTTAATCGCAAAATAAATCAAACTATTTTTAATAGCATAAACGATTTCAGGATATCTACCAGTTGAACCCTTTCCTTTAAATAATTCTTTAAAGAACTTCTCAAAGTTCATAGTTGAGAATTTATGTGTAACCGGGTGTTGGAAACCTAAAATAATAGAGTTAAAGTTAGGAATAATCCAGAAAATAATAAATTGTAAGACAGGAAGTAAAAGCATAAAACAAATGAAGATTGCTTCACTTGTCTTACGTTTCATATGTTTCCTACTCGATGAGTGAGGAGTTAAAGGTAGAAGGGGTGCTTCTTGTTGAATAACTTCTTCCATATTGTTACAGCAACTGATTAGAATACATAGTTCATATATGATTCCCAGTTGTCTCTCATATATTCTTTTTCGCCATTGAAGATTTTTTCAGGAGTTAATTCTCTGACATAGCCAGCTCTAACTTCTGAATAATATTTATCTGTCATCATTGCTTTATATGTATTTGGGTGTGCCCATTCTGTAACGTTGAAGTTACACATTAATGATGCTTTTCTTACGTCATTATATTCTGCATCACCAGAAACCATCTTTGGATGACCAACTGATAACATCTTATCAACTGATTGTTGGAATGGAGTATTACTATCTGTGTCTTCTTTTACATATGTAACAGGCATTGTACCATAAGCTAAGTTACGGAAATTACGGCATGCATCGTTAGAGAACATAAATCTAACGAAATTCTTTGCTGCATCTTTAGCATCAGCATATGAAGGAATAAAGATGTTGTGTCCTGTACCAATAGCGTTATGAATGCTTCTAGCATCACGAATTCTTGCTAATGATTGTTCTGTACATGCAGGAACATCTTGTCTAATTTGTGCATCTGCTTTGCCATCATCGATACCTTTAACGACATCATGTAATTGAGCGTCTGTTAAACCACATTCAGTGCCAATAACTGAAAGGATTGGAGTAGGTACCATGACAACGTTCTTTGCTTGTTCAAAATAGTCGTGTCTCATTTCTGCTAATAGCCATTCACCATCGATCATGAATGCACTTTCACCACGAACAAAGTCACCTTGAACAGTCATGTGGTCCATAGAAGCAGAGCCTGCTTTTGCATATTTTAAGTTGAGAATATCATCCATAGCTTTGAGGCCTTCCAAGATGCCTTGGTCATCATAAACTTCATAACCGTTTTCTTGAATTGTGCCTTCATCAGGTTCACATCTCATAAATTTAATGAATTGTTCATGACCTGAATATTGTGCAAACCACGCTTCAAATAAATAGGACCAATAACCAGCAATGTTTGTGCCACCCCAAGAATATGGGTGAACGCCATCTTTTTGCGCGTTTGGATCGTTATAGATCTTTTCGATAGCGGCTGTTAATTCATTACTTGTTAACGGAATATCAATACCATATTTGTCCAAGACAGGTTTGTTAGCAAATAAACCAGTGGCAGCGTCTGCCCAAGGAAGTTTGAACATACCACCTTGCCATCTTTCAACCATACCGTTATATGTACATGCTTCTTCATAACCATCAAACATACGGCTTCCGATAGTTTCTGTTTCTTCTTTGCCATCAAAACCAATAGCAGGTGAATCAAAAATATCACGTAAATCTTCAAGAAGTGTTTTTGTCTTAGATTTTAAGATGTTTTGTGATTTGCCAATAAATGTAGATAATGCACCACCATTTAAAAGATACAAGTCGATTTGATTTGTTTTTGGAGATTGGATTTCTTGATTGGCTTTTTCAGCAACAGAAATAGATGCTTCTTCAATAACAACTTTGTGTTCTGGAAAAGCAACTTCATACTTCTTAATAAGTTCATTCAAAAAGTCAATACCATAACCACCATTGAGTGCTCTGACTTGAATCACAGCTTCACCACCAACTTCGACGCCACGTTTACAACCAGTTAAACCAGTTAGCATGGTCGCTAAACAGCCAGTCATCGCAGTGACAGCTAATAATTTTTTACTATTCATAATAAAGTCTCCTTTACATAACCTATGCAAAATCTACAATACGTATGATATAAATGCACACAGTTTCTTATGATTCAAATTATAATCTTATATTTTAAATATAGCAATAATTATTAAACTGGGTTAAATAAATAGTATCACCATGTATTAAAAAACGGCTATTTCGCACTATTTTTCAAAAAAATCTTTTTATAAAAAAGACTATGAATTTTTGAATCCATAGTCAATTTTGGTGGTACTGAGGATTCCTATGGGGGTACCCTTTTTTTATATCCCCATTAGAATGAATAGTTTTGACACGTGATAATCATCAAATTAAAAATCCCTTAGAATATTGTTGTCAAGACAAATTCAGAAGGGAGGCTATTCAAATGAATGAAGCCAATGACATTTTAACACTACTTGGGATTCCAGGTGAAAAAATTAAATATTTTACAAGTGAATCGGATGATTTAAACTCTGTAATTTATATTGAATTAATTGATGAAAAGGGACTATGCCCAAAATGTGGTTCAACATCAATTGAGATTAAAGATTACTACACAGTTAGGATTAATAATTCAGTTATCAAACACAAGAACATGATCGTTCAAATTAGGGTTAGAAGATATCGATGCAAGAAATGTGGAAAGTCGTTTAAACAAAGATATGATTTTTATGAAAAAGGTTCTTCTATTTCTAATCCTGTTAAGCAAGCAATATTAGATGATTTAAAAGAAAAACTAACATTCACTCAAATAGCTAATGATCACAACATATCTATTAATAAAGTTAGAGATATTTTTGACAAATGCATATTGCCACAGCTACCACTTCCTCTTACTGAAATCATTTGTATTGATGAATTTTGTTTTAAACATAGTAAATCCAATTTAGGTAAATACCCCGCGGTTATTACTGATCCGATGACAGGAAGAATATTGGATATCATTGAATCTAGATGGAAATCTATACTAGTTGATTACTTTAACAAAGTTAAGGTTCCGCAAAGATATAATGTCAAATACTTTGTATCCGATATGAACGATACATATAGAGATATTAAAAGAATATTCTTTAAAGATGCCTTACATATCGCTGATAGGTTTCATGTTGTCAAAGCATTTAATGAAGCAATAACCACAATCAGAACTAGAATTTTAAAACAAGAAGTATGGGAAGAAAAAGAATATAGGTATCTTAAAAAGAATTGGAAAATATTCTTAATGGATAGAAACGAATTAAAAAAGAAGAAAGTTGTTGATAAATGGGGAGTAGTAAGTGACTCCACAGTTAGTTTAGATAGATGTCTAGCTAAATATCCTGATTTGTTTTATGCCTATTGGACTAAAGAAGAATTTAGAAGAGACACAAAGCAATTAATGTATTATGGTAAGGCTAGTCAAACAGTAGATTTCTATATAAATAAGCTCATCGGTTCATCAATTGAAGAGATGGCAAAAGTTGGTAAGATGTTGCAAAACTGGAGATACGAAATTATTAACGGAATGACTCAAAATCCGTACTCGATAAAGATTAGTAACGCTATTGCTGAGTCCACAAATAACACAATTCAAACTTTAATTGATTTGAGTTATGGTCTACCTGATTTTCAAAGAATGAGAAAAAGAGTCTTATACATTAACAGGAACCAAAAAGACTAAGGATTTTGAGGTCCTTAGTCCTTATTTGTTATGTTGTTCCTCCCCATAGGAATGAAGAGATATTTAATGTGATTTTTCACTCAAATCCCCATAAATCCCCATAGGAATGAAGAGAACC
>JAZRZI010000010.1:0-5277 GCA_045601325.1 Bacilli bacterium | reverse complement strand
TCTTCTTAGTTGTTCAATTCTTTTACTACCACATTCGGTACAACAATCATTAAAATCACCCGATGCCCCGCAATCTAGGCAATTATCTACAGGAACATTAATAGCAAAATATGGAATGTCCTTTTCCATAGCATATTTTACCACTGTTTCAAGAGCAGGTAAATTCTTTGATGCACCACTATCGAATTCCACGTATGTAATACAACCCGCTGATGAATAACCTGTTAATTGACTCTCAATATCAATCTTTTCAAATGGGTTAATCTGCTTCCAAACGGGAACGTGAATTGAATTAGTGAAGAAATCCTTGTCAGAAACATTTTCAATTTCCCCGTATTGTTCTTTAAATTTAGTCATTGCTGTATAGCACAAATTTTCTGCGGGTGTGTAGTATACTCCAAAATTAAGCTTATACTTCTGCTTAAATTCAGCACATCTATCCTTAAACAACTGTTCAATTTCTTTAGCAAGTTCCATACCTTCTGGTGTAGTATGGTCTTTACCAATGAGAATCTGAAGAGTCTCTGCTAGACCAATCTGCCCGATTGCCAGAGTACCGTGTTTCAATGCTGAACGAATTCCTTCTTCTGGCTTATAACCAAACATAGTACCATTTTCGTACATAAATTTAGCGGATGATGGATTTTGAGAACAAATATAATCAAAACGTTCCATTAACATCTGTCTTGCTTCATCAATCTTAATGTCAAGTAATTTAAGAAACTCTCCTGGAGTATTTACTTTCATTGCAAGTGTGGGCATAATAATTGTTACTGGGCAGATATTACCGCGACCATCCTTGAGTTGAGGATTTTGTCCTGGCTCAGCATTAATGTCCATCCCATTTGCGGTTCTACATCCCCAATATGTTCATAATGAGTCGTTAATTCATTATCGTTTTACTGCTATATATTACTATATAGTTCAGACTATCTCATATTCCTATATTGTATTAACCTCTATAGGAACCTCATCTTTTCACATCACTTGATGTTACTCTACTCGCTTCTTCACACAAGTCTTTCTCTTATGTTATGCTTTCGATAGTCGTTAGGCATTTACTCATTTATCTTTATATAAACTAATCTTCATATTTCAATATATAACCCTTACAACTTTTTTGTTTCCCATTGCAACAATTATATATATTTGAACGTGCGACACCTAATTTTTAATTGGATTATATAACATAATACGTCTATAGCCAGCATTATTCGTATCACCAATTAAAAGTTTGTTAGTCTGAATATTTTTAACATTACCAAAATTACTAATTTGATAATATCCTTCATATCCTACTATATCTTTCCATATCTCCATACTTTACCTCCTACGAGCAAATTATAGTATAAAGATAAATGAGATTTAGCACTTGATTGTCCATGCGTTGTCTTTGCATGGAGTTCCCAAGTTTAGATGAGTTATTCGAAATACATTGCTGTATTAAGCCACAGTTATGTTTATGGTGCTAAAATATGTTTTTGGGTCTTTTCTATCATATCCTACATTACCCGACCAATCGACATTTGCGTAGTTTGGATATAATCTCTTCGCTGTTGATTCAAGGGCAAGTTTAAAGAGGTCATAGTTTGGGTCTCCTTCATCGCTATTCACACCCTTCATATACTGGAAAATACCACAAGGGAAGATTGGAGTCTTATGATGCTTACCAACTCCTTTGATAGAACCTTCAAGTAAGGCTCTAATTATCATTCTTCCTTCAGGCAATGTGCAAGTACCGTAATTAATAGAAGTAAATGGAAGTTGATTTCCACTTCTGCTTTGTAGTGTATTTAAATTATGATACATACCTTCAACAGCTTGCCTTAGTTCTCTTTCAGTCATATCCATAGCATATTGATATGTATTTTTATCTTCAAAATATTTTGAATCATTGATTGAAGTAGAGTCGGTAATAGTTAAATCGGCAGGATTTAAATCATATTCACACTCTAAATATTTCATACCGTCAAGATAATGTTTATAAAAACTTTTTCTTACATATGGAACCATTGTCCAGTCTAAATGAGTTGCGCTTACACCGCCAAACTGTTGTAAACTTTGTAACTGGAAAATAACCGCAACTAACTGAAATGCTGTATTAATACTATTTGCAGGTCTAACATCTGTCTGTCTTGTGTTAAAACCATTAACTAATAAATCATCAAAAGGGACTGATAAACAATTTCCTGTGGTAATTCCATTTGGCAATACAAAGGAATGAACATTTTCAACTTCAAGGCACCAAACTTCTTCTTCTTTATCTTCTTTAATGTCTACTACTGTCCAATAATATTTATTTGCATCTCCAATAAAAGTAAATTCTTTAGTAAAACCTCTTGTTTTATAATTAGTTTTTTCACCAGTTTTGTCTTTTACATTTAAAATAAACCATCCCAGTGCAGGGGCCTCATCCTCAATAAAACTAGCGATTTGTTCGTCTGTAGTTAAAATAGATTTTCTACTACCTGTTTTTTGACCATCCGCTGCATATAAACCATCAAACAAAGCGTGTTTTTCTCGTCTTGTCATTTGAGATAAATCTGGGAATTGTTTTCTGAAACCAATAACACTACTAAAAGTAAGATATAAATCTCCATTATCCATTTTTTTTGTAGAATGCTTTAGTTGAGCAAAGCGTGGTTCATATTTAATCTTATCTCCGCATAATCTCATACGAACAAATTTAATGCCTTCGTTTTTCTTTCCGTGTGACCAGCGGTATGCTTCTGTTCCATCAGCAAGCACAAACCCTAAACACCAATAATATTTTTCTTTTTCTGAAGCATTGTCAAAAGAAAATTCTCCTTTTGTCTTAATTTGAATAGGGGCTTTAGCTAACTTATCTCCAATTTTTAAATTATTCGTTACTGTTCCATCATCTAAAATCCATCTATGATTTGAAGTGAATCTTTCAGTAACGAATCTCTGACCAGCAAAAGAAAAAGTAATTTTATTTAATTTTTGTACACCGAATTTTTTTACTGTTGCTATTTCGTGATTTCCAATATGAGTTAATACGCTTACTTTATCTCCATCTTCATAATCTTCAAAAGAGCGCACTCCTTCATAAGTAGTACAAAATTTAGTTTCTCTTGCCGTGCAGTTATGCATTCCAGCGGCATATGAGTCAAGGTCGTGAATATAAATCATATTCTCTTCGTGATTTTCTCTAGCCATTTCAGATACAATATTATCTAATGCAAATTTCTTGGTAACAAGTCGTGTTACTTCACCTTGTCTCCCACCAAAAGAATGCTCATCAACATTTGCGTTCTGATTCTGGACATTCTTTGCCATTAGTTTTTCTTCTACTGCGTCCATCAAATCGGTATAATGATTTCTAACAAGACTCTTTTTATATCTATACTTAATATAAGCAGCGGCAACATCTTTTCTTTGACAAGCCATCAACTTACTTTCTATGGCATCTTGAATTTCTTCAACATCAAAACGTTGTCTTCTACCTTCAACTAATTCTTCTACATACTTAGCAATATCATTAGACTTGAAAGTAGCATAATTACTTAACTTACCGTCAACTTCAATAAAGGCAGCTTGAACGGCATTTTTAATTTTCTCTTTATCAAAAGTCTCTAACTTTCCAGTTCTTTTACGAATTTTCTTTGCCATCATTCCTCCTTTCTCAAACATAATAATAACAGGTACTATTATTTACAATTACTTACCAGTACTTCCAAAACCACCATCGCCTCTATCAGTCTCATCGAGTTCATCCACCACTTCTAATGAGACCTTCTCATATGGCTGAATAATTAGTTGGGCAATTCTATCCCCAGCACCTACCCACCTAGATACTCTACTATCATTATGGAGAGCAACGACTACTTCGCCTACATAGTCTGCATCCACAACACCTGTACAATTGGCAGGTCTTAATCCCTCATTTGTAGCAAGACCGCTTCTTGCATATATCCCACCAAAGAAGCCACCAGGAATCTTCACAGCTATGCCTGTAGGTATCATCTTGGTTGTGTGTGGTGCAATAGTAACATCTTTGCAAGAATATAAATCTAATCCCGCTGAACCATCAGTACCTCTAGTAGGAATAGTTGCTTTTTCATTTAATAACTTAATCTTCATTTATTTATTCCTCCTTATCTAAAAGTAAATGAACCATATCATAAATACCCTTCCAAGAATACGCTCTTGGGAAATCCTCACAGTATCTATTATATGTCCAATCCATAATAATGCCTTTTTTATTCTTATCTAAGAACTCTGGATTATCGTCAATAAGAATATCATAGTTTATCTTGCTTTTATCAAAACAAATTATTATTTGTTCGTGCTGAAGAAATGGTAATAACTCCAGTAGTCTATTGAATTTATGCAGACAGTTCCTATAACTGGTCCTAGTTACTATAACCACATCATATTCTTCATTTAATAATTCAATATATGTTTTAGCACCATCTAGCAGTGTAGGAAATTTCCAAAATCTAGGGTTCTCGATAATGCCATAAATCTCTGAACTGTTAGCTAATCTCATAGTTTCACACATATTGTAACATTTAAGATTATTTGGGTCTACATTATCGTCAAACATTATATTATAATAATCCACCCACGGTGTGCTCATATCCCATATAGCACCTTATAGGGTATTGTCTAAATCAATAGCAACTATCTTTTTAGACTTCTCCATCTACATCACCTCCTTCTTTCACCCTTATAATAAATTATAGTCAGGCATAACGATATTTTCATCCATTGGATATTGAGTACTTCTATCCCACTGTGCTACACAGAAGTCCCAATTATTACAATCGAATTTAGGATGTAACTCGTTAAACCATTTTATCAATTCCTTCTTATCTCTACGTGTTAAAGTATCTTTACGTGAACCGTGCTTAAAATACTCAGCCTTATCAAGTCTTATACACGTATGAAAATTTACTGAATTGTTATAAACGTGTATATGAGGAATAGGTCCTTCATTATCATAAACAGCAATTTTTAAGATGCCAATAGTCCCCATTGTTGCTTGTTCTTCTAATATATGAGGTGAACACTCCATATTAAACGCTTCTTTTAATAATTCTGAATGACCCATATCTTCATATAATTTGCGAACCTTCTCATCTATATTCATAATATTCCCCCTTCTTTATCTATATGAATATTATACAATAAAAAAGACCCTTTGTAAATAGGGTCTTTTAAATAATCTCTAATTCCATAAATCTATTTTTAGCTTGTTCAATATCTATTTCAAATACTTGTGTTAATTTCTTCTTTTTATCCCTAAGAAAG
>JAZRZI010000009.1:0-33778 GCA_045601325.1 Bacilli bacterium | reverse complement strand
GTAAGCGTAAATAAATACCATTCTTCATAAAACATTCCGATTTTGCGATGATTTTCGCATAAGAAAGGCATGTTTTTATGAACAAAGAAGAAAAAGAAGTTTTATATCAATGTTATTTAGAAAGTGGATTATCACCCAAAGATTTCGCAGTTGCTAACAATATCTCTCCCGCGGTTATACGTGGATTAATTAGCTTTCATAAAAGAATTGATAGAGGAGAAAAATCATCGTTTATTCAAATAACAACAAAAGGAATTGTTAATTCATCTAAAACCATATCCTTTAAATTAGATAATCATTTAATCGAGATTAATCAAAATAATCTTGCCATATTTCTAGGAGCGTTATCATGATTGATCTATCTAATAATGAAGGGATATATCTATTCTCTGGTCCAACTGATTTAAGAAAATCTATTGACGGTTTATTAATTATCATCCAGGAAACATTCTCTTTAAGTGATATGAAGAATAAGATATTCATGTTCTCAAATAAACACAAGAATCGCTTAAAGATAATAGAAATAGACATTGATGGAATATGGTTGTATCAAAAGCGATTAACTAAAGATAAATTTCGCTGGCCTAAAGTTGAATATGGGAAAATGTCAATAAGTAAAGATGAACTTAATTACTTACTTATGGGCATGGATATCACTCAAATTCATCTTCCCATTGATATTAAACATACTTATTAGAGGAGCAATCCTCTTTTTTAGTGAATAATATTATTAAAAATTACTTTGTAATTTTTTACTAATTATGATATCCTATTTACATGGATTATTCTAAGCTATCTAAAGAAGAACTTATTGCGATTATTGAAAGCAAAGAAAAAGAAAATATAGGCTTATTAGAAGAACATGAAAAACTAAAAGTTGATTTTCGTAAAGTCATCGAAGAAAGAGATGATGCTTTTAAACAAATTGAAAGATTATTAGAAGGTCAGCGTATTGAAAGAGCCAGATTATATGTTGCTAAAAGTGAAATCACTAAAAATGTGATTAATGAAGCGGAAGAAAATACTTCTTTAGATGTTAACAAAGAAATAAAAGATAAGAAAAAGCGCGGAAGAAAAGTTGGTGTTAAACTTTCCGATAACTTCTTATCTAAAAACATCCAAAAAAGAATAATAGATATATATCCAGATGAAAAAGAAACGATCTCCGATTTATCTTATATTGGGTTTGATGTTAGAACTAAAGTAGAAATGCTTCCTATTGAAATAAGAGTGGAAGAATATCGTATCCATAAATATGTCAAAGATAATGTTATATATCAAAAGGGACAAGACGATCCTTATCAAGGATATTTAACTCCCTCCTTTTTAGCGAGCATTCTTTATCATAAATACGTTTTAGGAGTGCCTTTATATCGCTTAGAAAAATCTCTTAACGATCGTGGATTATTAATATCTAGGCAGGCTTTGTCCAATTATGTTATTGAAGGAGCTAGAGAATTGTGTCCAATTTACGAGGAATTATATAAACGCCTCATCAACACAGAAGTCAAAGTCCTTCATGCGGATGAAACAACATTGGAAGTTCTTGAATATAAGAAAAAGGAAAATAGAGATAAATCATATATGTGGGTTTATGCTACCTCAACTTATGATTATCCTATCTATATTTATGATTTTGAAAAGACGAGAAGCAGCGATAATCCTAAACAATTCTTAAAAGAATATAAAGGTAATCTTGTCGTTGATGGCTATGAAGGATATAACAATATCGATAATGTCTCTTTAGCGGGGTGTTGGGCCCATGTCAAAAGAAAATATAGCGATATTATCAAAGGGTTATCTTCTAAACAACGTCCCTCCTCTTTAGCGATTACCTATATTAAAATCATTGATAAATTATTTGGCTTAGAAGAAAAATATAAGAAATTAGAGACAGTTGATCAAATATATCGAGCCAGACAAAAAGAATCTAAACCTCTAGTGGATGAATATTTCTTAAAAGTAGAATCTAAAATTGATAAAAGTGATGGCAAGCTTAAAGAAGCAATGCAATATTCTTTAAATCAAAAAGATAAACTTATAAGATTTTTAAGCGATGGACACATTCCTTTAAGCAACAATCTTGCCGAACGAGCGGTTAAACCATTTGTTATATGTCGAAAAAACTTCTTGTTTTCTAATACCCATAATGGAGCGGATGCAAGTGCGATTATTTTCTCAGTGATTCAAACAGCTAAAATGAATGGTTTAGATCCTTATATGTATCTATATCAAGTGTTTTGTCAGATATGGAGAACGAAGCAAAAAGACATTAGCAAACTCTTACCATGGAGTGATGAAATGTCGATGCTCACATCCTTTACAAACAAAAAATGCCAGAACTAATCATCCTGGCTTTTTCATATATGGTATTTATTTACGCTTACCCTTATTCAATGATTTAAACTTATTAGACTTGGTTTACAGTAGATTGGATATGGTGCGTGAGTTTGATTGCAGGATATACCCAACTATCCGCGTATTCTCTAATCTCTTTACAGTATTTCTTATAGTCTTTACCAGTTAGTTCGTTTTGTTCTTTTTTAATGTCTTTTGTGTTGTAGTCATATTCACCCATCCATTTTGCAAAGAGTAAAATCAAAGAAATCAAAGCCTGCTTCTTTGATCATTTCGATTGCTTTTTTTATCTCCTACAAATTGGGATATAGAACCGGTTTCAGTGGATACTTTGATCATAATTTAACTTTGTTACCCTCTGTAATATATTTCTTACCACACTTAGAACAAGTCATCTCAAGATGATATGACTTATACAAACCATGTTTTTAATGATTATACGATGAACTAGAGAGTTACAGTGTGTATCGTTACCACAGTAAGGGCACACTCTATTGTTCTCTCTACGATATGCTTCTGCTGGTGAACATTTGTTTTTATTCATAATTCTATTCTGCAACCTAATTAGTCATTATAATTAGTAATTATGAAAAACATTTATTTAGCAGGTGGTTGTTTCTGGTGCATCGCCAGTGTCTTTTATAAAAGAGACGGCATCATTGATGTTATAAGTGGATATTCAGGTGGTGATGAAATCAACCCAACCTATCAAGAAGTTAAATCTCAATCTACAGGGCATAGAGAAACAATCAAAATCATCTATGATGAAACCAAGATATCTTATTTGGATATATTGGAAGACTTCTTTAATAACATAGATCCTTTTGATGGAGAAGGACAATTTGTTGATAAAGGATTCTCGTACACTTTAGCGGTCTTTTATCAAGATGATGAAGAATGTTTACTTGTTGAAGATTTCCTCGCTAAAAAGCAAGCAAAATGCGATAAGGAGATTTGTATTTCTATTGAAAAATTTAAAGTGTTCTACGCTGCTGAAGAGTACCATCAGCATTATAGTGAGAAGCATCCAATAGAATTTGAAAAAGAGCTTATTGATTCAAAAAGAAAATAGTTTACTTTACTCAACAATTAGAAGTTGTTGAGTTTTTTATATATAAAGTTATAATTTTAACGATAGTTTTAAAGGAGAAATAATTATATGAAACTTTCACCTCTACAAGTTGCAAGATATCAATATAACCCTAAGCTTCCAGGTATGCTTAGACATGGCGTCAGTGAAATCTGTGTTAAAGAAGGAGAACCTACTCACAGTGTGGCTGATCAAGAAAAGATTAAAGCTCTTTTCCCAAATACCTATGGTAAAAATGAAATTACATTCCAAAAAGGTGTTAATACATCAGAAAACAAGAAACACGTTGTTGGTGTTATCCTCTCTGGCGGTCAAGCACCGGGTGGACATAATGTTGTCAGTGGCTTATATGATGCACTAAAGGCCACAAACAAAGATAACCAATTGATTGGTTTTAGAAACGGCCCTAGTGGTTTAATTGAAGATAACTTTCTTATTTTTGATGATGAGTATATCGATGCATATAGAAACACTGGTGGTTTTGATATCATCGGCTCTGGTAGAACTAAATTAGAAACAGAAGAACAATTTAAAGTCGCTACTGAAGTTTGTAAGAAACACGGAATCACTGCGATTGTTATTATCGGTGGTGACGATAGCAACACAAATGCTGCCGTTTTAGCGGAATATTTTGCTGCTAATAACGCTGGTGTCCAAGTTATTGGTTGCCCTAAGACAATTGATGGTGACTTGAAAAACGAAGACATCGAATGCTCGTTTGGTTTTGATACCGCAACTAAGACATATAGTGAACTTATCGGCAATATTGAAAGAGACGCTAATAGTGCTAAAAAGTATTGGCACTTCGTTAAAGTCATGGGTAGAAGTGCATCTCACGTCGCCCTTGAATGTGCTCTTGAAACACAACCTAACATTTGTTTAATTTCTGAAGAAGTTGCAGCAAAGAAACAATCACTAAGCGAGATTGCTGATTATATCGCTGATAGCGTGGTAGAAAGAAGTAACAAAGGTATGAACTTTGGTGTTGCTATTATTCCTGAAGGTGTTGTTGAATTCGTTCCTGAATTCTCAACATTAATTCATGAAATCAACGAACTCTTAGCGGGTTCTAAAGCTGATGCATTTAATGCATTGCCATCATGGAATGAAAAATATGCGTTTATTGAAAAAGGATTAAGTGAAGAATCATTTAAAGTGTTCGCTATCTTGCCTCAAGGTATTCAACAACAATTATTCTTAGAAAGAGACCCTCACGGTAATGTACAAGTTTCCTTGATTGAATCTGAGAAATTATTCTCTGCATTAGTCAAAGACAAATTAGCGGAAAGAAAAGCTAAAGGTGAATACAAAGGTAAATTCTCTGCTTTACATCACTTCTTCGGTTATGAAGGAAGATGTGCGTTCCCATCTAACTTTGATGCAGACTACTGCTATTCATTGGGTTATAACGCTTTTATGCTCGTTCAATATGGTTATAATGGTTACTTATCCAAAGTGTCTAACCTTTCTAAACCAGCAGAAGAATGGGTTGCTGGTGGTATGCCTATCACAAAGATGATGAACATGGAAAGAAGACACGGCGAAGATAAACCAGTTATTAAGAAAGCTTTAGTGGAATTAGATGGCAAACCATTTAAATACTTTGAATCTCAAAGAGCTACTTGGGCGGTTGAAACTTGCTATACATTCCCCGGCGCAATTCAATACTATGGTCCAAGTGAAGTTTGCGATTTAACCACAAGAACACTCGCGTTAGAAAAAGGCGAATAATTAATATATTAATTACAAAGATAATCCTTTGTTATTAAAACAAAGGATTTTTTCATAAATTCTGCTTATTAGTAATGACTAAATTTCTAAAATAATCTATATTTACTTATATATGAAAATCAAAATCAGACACTTAATTAATATTGCTTCGTTGATGGTTTTTTGTGCATTTTTCTTTTTGCTTTCTACAAATAGTAAATCAATAATCGCAAAAGCCGAGGATGAAACTTTGCTAAATATTGATTATCGAACAACATCTTTCAATAATACGGAAAAATTATCTTATTATCATGTTTCTGGTAGTAATGAAGCTCATGGTGTTGTACCCACTAAAGAATGGAAAAACGAATCAGAAGCAAGCCAAGGCTATATTATTTATAAAGTTAATGTTGAAGCTGGATTTGTCATCGATAATCTTTCCTATTCAATGGATGCATTAATTAGTGATAACGCTAATTTGGATCCATCTATTCCTGGTAATACATCAATCAGCGTTTATTTATCACAGAATAGTAATTCATTCGTTTCTCCTGCAGTAACATTTACAAGTTTAAGTAATAGTTCATATACGTACGAGACCGATTTAACTAATTTTGCAAAAGGCTATCGTTCCTTTTATATGAAGGTTGAGTTAAATCATCCAACAGGCACATTTGTCCTTAATAGAATTGGTACGAAACTATATTCGTTGCTATTAATAGGAAACTTATCTGAAAAAACATTAAATTGCACTCAGTCAAATTGTGTTTATTACGATTGTGACTTTTCCTCATTCAGTGTCTTAGAAGAACTAGAAACAAATAACATTGAAATTGGAAACGAACTTTCTTGGACGGGTTTAAAGTTAGTATCTAGCGCCACTAAATCAAGTGGTTCAATTATTTTCCATATAAATCCATATTTAGAAAACCAATTAGAAACGTTATCACTTGAAATAACAAATTCGAGATTTGCATATTACTTTGGTGACTATGGTAATTACATATCTTTTATGACATCGTTTGATGGAATTAATTATTCTCTATTTGATAAAAAATATGGCAATCCTACTGCTATTTCTTCGTTTTATTATGATTTCTCATCGTTTTTTGACGGACAAATTGTTAATGATTTTTATATTAAATTAGAGATTGGAACCACCAATGTTGGATGTGGTTTTGACGATAGGTGGATAATACTACAAAACATTCAAATTAAAGGTAAAGAAGCATCCCATGATTTGGTTTTAAATGAAGACCACTATGTTTGCTCTGAATGCGGAAAAACATTCATAGAAGGATCTTTAAACCCAATCCAACTTTTTGTAAATAACTATATGCATATGAACGATAACACAAGTGGACAATGTGTTTCGTATTACCCGTTAGCGAAAGAAGCTTATCTTAAGTTATCTATTGAACAACGTCGCTTATTTATGACAGAGCAAGAATATGAAAACGCAAGAGATAGACTAATTAGTTGGGCTAGCTATCATGGAGAGATTATTTCCGTTGAAACAATTTCTTCTAATAAGTTGTTTCATACGATAACTAACAACAACCTCACTTTAATGACTATGATTTCTACTTCCGCTTTAATGTTTATTATTTCTTTTGTTGTTTTAAAGCAAAAGAAACATTATAACTAGCCATTTGTTTGACTTATAGTTGCGCTAAGTATAAACATGGTTGCGTTTTCTTTTGCATTTTTAATATTTAATACATACTATTACATATAGAATACTTTGTATCTAGCAAATTTTGATGAGGTGTTTTTATGAAAAAAATCAAGTCACTTGTTCTTTTATCGTTAATTTCGGGTGTTTTCTTATCCGTCGGTCTTTTGAACAGTAAAATCTCAACCGCAAAAGGCGAAAGCGAAATAGAATATCTTAATGAAAATTATGTTTCGACTAGCATAGCTTCTTCCAAGTGCTATAGCTATTCTCATGTTGCTAACGGTGTTGGCTCATCTCACGCTCTTATTCCTGGAGAAAAATGGGGAGATCCTATTACTGCCGCTAATGGTAATGTTGTTTATAAGATTAATGCCAATGATGGAATGGCTTTTTCAACATTAAAATTAGATTTAACTTATTTAGCAAGAACCGATTTATCTATGAGCGATGGGTCTCCTACATCCGAAGCGGCAATTAAGGTTTATTATTCTAATGAACCAACTTCCTTTGATGAACCAATTGAGATTCTTGGTGGTTGGAAATCATCAAGCGCATTAAAAACATCAACAATTGATTTATCAACATACGCTGAAGGAGCAAGCACATCATATATTATGGTTGAACTTTGCCATAATGCTGGCAAGGTTTCACTTGCTAATACTGGCACAAAATTAAATACTGCTAGATTCTATGGTGAAGAAAAGGAATCAAGCATTTGTTATGTTTCAAAAGAAGATTCATATATTTCCACATCATCTGCTAATTGTAAATTTGATTCCTTCTATCAATTAGGAGGTTTCTCAAATAGCAATGGTCTTGTCCCAACAAATAAATGGGGAGCAGATGTTGATTGTGCAACCACTGGTTATGTTATTTATTCTTTATCTACACCGGTTGGACCTACATTTACATCTTTATCCGTTTCTTTTTCAGGAAGAGCTTGGAGCGGTGGAACAGGTACTTCTCCTAGTGGTCAACAAATGACAACTGCAGGATGCAATTTCAAATTATATATTTCTAATGATGTTACAAACTTCGGCACTCCAGTTAAAACGTTTGCTGCCGTAGGTAGTGGATCAACCGCTAATTTTAATTATTCCGATAGTGAAATTTGCAAAAACAATACAACTATCTATGTCAAAATTGAGTTAAATCACCCAGAAATGAAATGTAGTCTTTCTCAAGTTGGTGTAAGACTTTATACCGCTTCTATTTCTGGAGGTTATGATAAGAGTGAATTAATTGAATCCACTCCAATGAATGACACAATTATTTTCAATGATATTTATAAAGATTGTGAATCTACAGGAGTATTAACTCCATTTACTTCTGATGGTAGAACATATGTTTACTCAGGCGGAGATAAAGCTAGCATCATTATCCCTATTAGCTGTAATCCTTTATATAAATTCTATAATTTAACATATTCACAATTGATTCGTTGCACAACATATAACGGAGCAGAGGGAATTGAAAATGCTTTAAAATTCTATGTCAGTATTGATGGCGTAAATTTTGAATTAGTTTCATCAATAGATACAGACACAAACTGGACTAGAAAAAGCGCAGTTATCAATTTATCTAGTTATGTTAGAGGATATCATAATGCCTTTATTAAGGTTGAATATAACTGGTATGGCAAAGCATATTCTCATGACTGGATTGCTTTAAGTGATATTACATTAACAGGTGATTTATTAGATAGAACTACATTCGATATTTTCTATGAAAATATGGATGGTGCGATTAACGGAGAAGGTAACCCATTAACATATAATTATGGTTCTTCAGTTACATTAGCCGATCCATCTAAAGCAAATTATACTTTTGCGGGTTGGTATTTAGATTCTGAATTTAATAACCCATTCAACGGTATTACAAGTGTGACAAAAGGTGATGTTACTGTCTACGCTAAATGGGAAGCGATATATATCCCTATTACATTAGACGCTAATGGTGGAGAATTCTCTAACCATGCAGGTACATACATTGCGCAGGGCCATTATGAACTTCCTTTATCTCGTACTGGTTTGCCTATTCCAACTTCAACTTCTGGAAGCTTTATTAACTGGTTTAAAGATATTAATTTAACAACTCCATTCAACTTCGCGGAAGACTATGGAGATTCCGATATTATTACTTCTTCTATTACTTTATATGCTAAATATGGTAATTCAGTTAAGGTAACATACCAATATAATAACGGAAACACTGATGATGTGATTTTCTATCAAGAAGCTAATCAAAAAGCAAATGTTGTCGCAGAACCAACTTATGATGGATATAAATTTGGTGGCTGGTATTTGGGTGAGACTAAATATGATTTCAACACACCTTTAACTATAGATATTACCTTGGTTGCTCATTGGTATCACATCAATTATGTGACTTATACAGGTCTAGAAAACGGAACACATAGTAACGTTTCTTCTTATACCGCTGATCAAAATAACATAACATTAAGCGATGCATCTAGACCTGGATATTCTTTTGCAGGTTGGTTTATGGATGGAGCGCAAGTTACATTCATTGATACTTCTTTAGAAAAAGATATTACTCTTGAAGCAAGATGGGAGGCTATTTCATATAACTTAACAGTTCAATGTGATGAACACTCTTCCATCAATAACGCCCCATCTTCACTTACATTTGAAGGTGTAACTCTTAAAATCGATGTCGATCAAGGTTATCGTATTAAACGTGTAAC
Source organism: Bacilli bacterium (assembly GCA_045601325.1). Taxonomy (GTDB): domain Bacteria; phylum Bacillota_I; class Bacilli_A; order RFN20; family CAG-826; genus JAZRZI01. The sequence continues at coordinate 24,235 of JAZRZI010000009.1, read as the reverse complement.
TGCGAATAACAATGTGGTATTCGTTAATGAAGATAAAACTGTTTTAGTTAGTGGCTTTAGTAGCGATGTAACTATCATTGTTGAAACCGCTCCATCTTACTATTTCAATGGTTCAATCAATATTGACTTTAAAGACGAAACAGACTTTACAAAACGTGTAGCGGATTGTAACAATGTTAAGCCTTATACAGGAGATTCTTCCTCCTCTAGATATGGTTGGTTGGTCCCTGAAGACTATAGCAAACCTGGCTTTATTACTTATGCGATAGACGCTGGTAAAAATCAAACTATCAACTCTTTAGCGTTAACTGGCACTGGTAGAGTGTTTACATATCAAAATAGCAAAGCAAGATTAGATTTATATTTCTCTTTAGATGGTTCTAACTTTGAATTAATTAATTCATACAAAGCCACCACAAACGGAGATACAAACACTGATATTTCAGTAAATTTAACTCCAAAAGCTAAAGGGCAACAAATTATTTATATTAAATACGTACTTGAATCTGGAAATTACGACTGGGTTTGTTTGGATTCTATTCATGCATCTATGTCATTTACCTGTGTTACTGTCAAATTTATGGATGGCAACACAGTTATGTACACAAACACAGACCAAATTAAAGGTGCTCCTGTTACTTTATTAGAGAATCCTTCTAAGCCTGGTTATTCATTTTTAGGATGGTATAGCGATAGTAACTTTAGACACAAAGTTGATGCTTCCACAGTTGTTACAGAAGATATGAATATCTACGCTAAATGGGAAGCTAACACCTATAACATCAACTATGTTGTTGGTGAAGGCGCTGATATTGGTGATAATGTTGAAAGTTATACAATTGAAGACGAAATAGAACTTTCTGAAGCTTATAAAAAGAATTATAAATTCGTTGGTTGGTATGATAATTCATCATTCAATGGCGAAACTATAAGCACTATCAAAAAAGGCACATACGGTGATTTAACTTTATACGCAAAATTTGAAGCAGGTGTCAGAATTACATACGTACTCGATGGTGGTGAAAATAACGAATTAAACCCTGAAGTATATTTCATTGATGACACAATGGAATTGTTTGATCCATACCGCGAAGGATATGTCTTCGGAGGTTGGTATTTAGATCCTGGCTTTAACGATTTAGTAGATTGCTTAGAAGGTCTTGATGGTGAACCAGTCACTTTATACGCAATGTGGATTAAAGATGGAGATGGTGATCAAGATAGCAATGGTTGTGGTGGTTCAATTGTTGCAACATCCTTATCATTATCTATCTTCAGTGTCCTTGGTTTAGCATTAATTGGAATCAAGAAAAAGGAAAAATAATATGAAAAACATCCGTAAAGTCCAAATAATTATAGGTTTTATTGCAATCTCTTTCTTGGCTGGTTGTTCTAATAATCATTTAACTAAGGAAACTAGATGGGCTAGTGCCTCTAATGTTTCTAACATTTCTATTCAAGATGATTTTACATCCCTTCCTTCTGGAGTAGCTTTATCTAATGGTGTTATAAAAGCTAGTCATGTTTTTGAAGATAAAAACGTTTTAGCGCTTGGAAAATCTTGGATGGGTGCATTCCCTTCAAGCGATAGTGCGGAAAAGACAACATATAACACCCAAACCGGATTTTTAACATATAAATTAGAAAGTGGAAAAAGTGGTTTGTATTTGAAAGATACAACTTTGAATATGTCCTTAGGCATTACCACGAATGGTTTATATAACAACGCTTATTTTTCATCAAGCATGGGTAAAGCTAATGTCACAGTTGAAGTTAGTGAAGATAATTTAATATACGAAAACGTTTATGATTTTTTAAACGATAAAAGTTTATATCAGGATGATAAAAATCCATATACAGCTTCAAACTTAAACGTCGGATTAACCGAACATTACAAAGACACAAAAACTATTATTTATAGTGACTATGTTAACCATGGTTTTGTCACTTATAATTTGTCTTTAGACTTGTCTAACTATTGTTCTGAATGTTTGTTTATAAGAATTAATTTAATTCATTGTGAGCCAAATGAAATTAAATCTAGCGCTTCCACTCTTGAACCAAGTGATATCGCTGAAAGACTTTATAAAGTTTCATTGTCTTCAAAATTAACAACAACACCTTTAACTGAAGCCGGTTATTACATATATGATAATTTCCGTAACAATTCTCAAAAGATGGGTAACCTTGCCGGAGAATTCCATAACCTTAAAACAGAAGGAAGCATAGCCCACGGTTTAATTCCTTCATACCAATGGGGTGCTGATGTTTATGCAGATAATGGTTACATTCTTTATAAGATTCCTGTTAATGGTAATGGCATTTTCTCCACATTCAAAAGCTTAGCGATGAAAATGAATTATTATCTCACTGGTAACAATAATTCTAACATTGTTATCGAAGGTGGATTTGAAGCCGATAATTACATAACTATTTGCGATGTTAAAAGCGAATTTGGTGTTTCATCTAATTCTAAATTAATGAGTTTGGATTTATCTAAATACGTTAATGGAAGTGAGTCTATCAATGGAAAATCTGCGATAGATAGTGAAACACTTTATATCAAAATTAATGTTTTACACAAAGCTGGTAAATTTTCTTTAGGTGCTTTGGGTGTTAAACTCTTTGATTTGACTTTCAAAGGTAAGATGAACTTTATTATGAATCCAACTATCTCTCTTAAATATGGAGAGGATGATATTGGATTAAGATTCTCCACACTTATTGAAAAGAGTGTTTTAGATGGTTTAAAAAATAACGGATATTCTCTTAAATGTATGACATTGATAATGCCATATGATTACTTGTCATACTATGGTGAACTCAATTATGAGAATGTTTTTGGTGACAATAGAATCTATTCTTCAAACAAAGAAGACGGTAAAACCACAATTATTATGTCTTACGCTGAAGAAACATCCTTCTCATCTAACTTTGATACATTCTACGCTGTTCTTTCTAACTTAAAAGAAACCAACATCGCAAGAAACTTTATTGCTAGAGGTGTTATTGAAGTTGAAAAGAATAATGTTAAGAAGTATTTGTTCGCAAACTATTCTAATGGCTCTAGTTATGAAAACATGGTCAATATGTATGATGCTGCTAAACAAATTATCAGCGAAACAAGCGACTACTATTTAAAAGCTCAATTACAAGAGAAATACATTGATAAAGTAGGTGAAGTTGTCGCTAAATATACCGCAATAGATGTGTATTTTTATAAAGATGGTACAACCTATATGGTTACAAAAAGAACCAACTATAATTTAGTGGGAACAGAAGTGAGCATTGAATTAGATCCACAATCTTCAGGAACTGTTCTTACTGATGGAGTTCAAATGGGCGGCAAATTTTATAAATATTTTGATGAGCTATCTTCTAGTGTTGGTGTAACTCATTATTCAAAAATATCTGGCACAGTTCAAGCAAACGGAAAGCTCGAACTAATTAGATATTATCAAGAAGTGGAGGCATAGTTTTATCATGAAAAAGAAAACATTATTTATTCTTCCTCTTTCAGTTTTAATGCTCACTGGTTGTGGAAATAAAACTAATGAACCCACTATAGAACACGAACATACTTATTCTGCATATTGGGCGCATGATGAGTCTTACCATTGGCACGAAGCAACATGCGGGCATGAATTAAAAAGCGATATAGCAAAGCACACTTATGGTGAATGGATGACAATCAAAGAACCAACTGTCAGTGAAAAAGGTCAAATGATGCGTCAATGCTCAGAATGTTTGTATTGCCAAGTTAAGGATATCGATGAATTAAAACCAACCGAGAAAGATCCTACAGATGATGATATTTTTACCGACAAGAAGATTTCATGCGTATGGGCTTTTGGTGACTATGACATTGACACCGCAACTAGACCAATTTGGAATAGCAAAACTATTTATAATGAAACATTAACTTTCGCAGATAAAAATGATACACCTAGTTTGTTATATACACCTTCTGAGATTTTGTCGGTTTACGATTATGGTTTGGAAACAAAATATGAAGAGGGAAGAGATTTTGTCGTGGAAGGCAAAACATTAAAACTTACTAGTAATACTAGAATTAGATATTGGGGATCAGTTAGCCATGACGAGACTCTTTATATGGATAAACCAGGTAGCATTACTATCCAAAGTAAAAAGTATTACAATATGACTCCTTCACAAACCAAATATGTTTTCTATTCAGAAAGCATTCCTAATCTATACCAACTCAATGTTACCTATAAGACAAATGAGACCTGGAATGGATATGTGCCTGACGATTATAGCAATAAGTTTGTTAACACGCTTAATATGCTTGAAAAAGGCCAAAAAATTAATATAGGTGTGTTAGGTGATTCCATTACTTTCGGTAGAGGATCATCTAGTGACTTAAATTCATATTTTGGAAGAAACACTCCTTGTTATGCGAATTTATTCTATGAATACTTAACAAACCGTTATCCTAACACACCTATAGTGTTTGATAACCAAGGTGTTGGAGGTACTACAGCATCCTGGGGCGCTAATACAGGTATTAATAAATTAGTGAATATTCCTGATTTTATGGTTATTGCTTTTGGTATGAATGACGATGGTGGAACCGCAGATAGTTACGCTAATAACATTAATAATTTGGTTAATAAAATTCATCAAATGAATGCTAAGTGTGAAATTCTATTGCTCTCACCTATGCTTGATAATCCGGATAGATTAAATCACGATTGTCATTTAAAGCAATTCGAAGATAGATTAATTGAAATAGCAAACACTGATGATAAAGTCGGTGTTGCCACTATGACATCGATGACAAAATACATATATGAAAATACTGGAGTTAGATTTGAGGATGTTAATAGTAACAACTATAACCACCCAAATAACTTCATACATAGAATATATGCACAAGTTGTGTTAAAGGCTATGTTAGGTGATAAGTTCACCAATTTAAAATAAGAATAATTATTTAACTTTTTTGAATCTGATTACTCTTGTAGCAATCTTGGTTTCGTTTACTTCGGAATCGTTTTCCATAAATAAGTGAGATAAAGTGATACCTTTTTCCATCAACTCTTTACCTGTTAGAGGAGGAACAACTTCCTCTTCGATGTTTGTTTGTTTTCTAAATGAAATCGAATATAAAGTAGTTTCATCAAGACCAACAAATTTAACCAGTCTATCAGGTGAATTTAAAGATGCGACATAAGATAATGCTTCGGATTTATCAGAATTAACTGTGACCCAGCATTTAATGTTTATATCATTTTGATAAGAATAATATGTATCTCCATTAATAATTAGTTCTTTTCTTTTTAGATAATATTCGACACTCTTTTTAAGAGTTAAGATGTCTGCTTTGTTTTCTTTTACTAAATCTAATTCGAATCCATATCTACCAAAAAGAGAAATATTTATCCTATCTTCTAAAGAAGACTTTAAACCTGTTTGTTGGTTTGGTATGCAGGAAACGTGATTAGAAATACAACTCATTGGGTATACAAGGTTTGTGCCTTCTTGGATATATATTCTTTCTTTCGCATCTGTGCAGTCGCTTGTCCAAATTACAGGGAAATAATATAGAATACCTAAATCAAATCTCGCTCCACCAGAAGCGCATCCTTCGAAAATTATATCTGGATATTCGCTTACAAGTTTATTCATCAAATGATACAAGCCTTTTTCATATTCGTAGAAGAAATTTCCACCTTTGCTAGTTAATGAATATACTTCTGTTACCAATCTATTGAAGTCCCATTTGATGTATCTTGGATGAGCTTTTTCAATTAATTCTTTTAATGTGCTATAAACGTGATCAACTACTTTTGGGTTGGAAAAATCTAGCATCAATTGGTTTCTTCCTAAAACTGGTTTGATATTTGGTGTTTCTAAAGCGTATTCTGGATGACTTCTATAAAGCTCACTATTAGGTGAAACCATTTCTGGTTCAACCCAAATACCCAATCCTATTTTATAGTTTTCTAAACAAGAATTGATTTCTTCCCAAGTTCCCATTTTCTCTTCGTATAAATAGAAATCACCAAGAGAAGATGTGTCGTCGTTTCTTTTTCCGTACCAACCATCGTCAAAGACAAATATATTGCATCCTAATTGAGAAGCTAATTTTGCTAATTTTTTCCAGTTGTCTCTATTGATTCCAAAACTTAATCCTTCCCAAGAATTAAATATGATAGGAAAATCAATCTTTCTTAATATGTGTCTTTCTATGAAGTGATTGCTATTTAGCTTCATCATATTAATATCTAATCCGAAAGTTAGGGTGGCTTCTGGAGTTGTAAATGATTGATTTTTTTCTAATGGGATATCCATCATAAAATCATTCATGCCAATTAATGCACGAGTAGTGTTGTTATGGGTTGTTTGAATGAGCTCCATGTGGTTTGAAGAATAGATTAAATTCATTAAATAATACTTGTTGTCTTTATAAACAACTGTCGCAGGATTATTGAATGAACTTGACGCTCCACAAATGGAAGAATTTTTAAAAGTTCCATAATTAATTTCGTTATTGGTAATGTGTCTTTCGTGAGCCCATTTACCAGTGAATGTCATAATTTTATAGCCATCATCTTGTATATCCAATTGAAGAGACATCGCTCTTTTGATTCTAATAGGTGTATTCCCGATGTTTTTAATCGATATATTGCTCACCAATGTATCTTCATCGTTATATACAGATATAAATTGCTCGATTTGGACTGTTTTAGCCTCATTTAAATATGTTATTCTCAAAGTTTCATATTTATTCCTTGAATGAGGAAATTCTTCTGTATCGTCCTGTTTTACTATTTGCTCCCATTTATTAAAAATAAATCTATTAGTGAAGAATGTATTATTATCTTCAATGTAGACTAATGATTCACGATAATCGATATGACCATAGCTAGAAATAATTTCTGGATAATAGGCGTGAATATCTTCCGCGACTGATTCACAGGTTTGATATTCCTCGTTAATAGGGCCGTCAAATATTTTGATAACTCTACCATCAACAACTTGAAGAACCACTTTCCAATCTTTTAATGAAATTTCACATATTTGATTACCGATAAATTTAATCATTGTTCGTTTTTCCTTTTAATTAATAAAATTGACACCACTAAAATTGATATTGGTAAAAGATAGACACAAGAATCTATTGACCCTTTGCATCCATTTTCTTTAACTCCGCTTACTTCAATAGTTTTTTCTAATAAACTTGTATTACCACTTGTGTCACTAGCGGAGTAAATAACGATATATGTTCCGTTCTTTTTCGGAATAAACTTGTTATTGATAACAGTTATTGATTTGCCATTAGGATCTTTTACACGCAATAATTGTGCAGCAATTTCTCCATCGGTTTCATCAATTCCTTTTGCCTCAGGTAAGATGATTTCTTTGCTTCCTTTAGATGAGACAGGGAAGTCACCTAATAAACTAATTTCAGGTGCGGTTTTATCCGTATTTAAAATGCTATTAATAGTGAATTTCGGGTTGTTACTTTCTTCAAAAGTTTTAGCTTGGTTATCTTTTAAGTTGTTATATCCTGCTGCTAAATATACAAAGCCTTCATCATCTGCCATATCGCTACGATAGATTTTAGATATTTCAAACGATTCAACCTGAGATCCATCTAAGAAAATGGATATATTATCATCCATTGAAGCATCTAAAGATGTATCAAATGGAGTAACTTCTAAAGTTATATCCTCTGGAATCTCACTATAAATAACAGTGGAGTTTGTAATATCTCTATATGTTCCATCGCTATAAATATATTGGATGTTCATTAATAAATTGTTATTTCTTTCAAAGAACATGAAATATAGACCACAGTCGTTATTTGGGTTTCCATATCTTGCATTACCAGGATGTTTTAATAACGATAATGAGAACCATTTATCTTCCCCATTATTAGAGACCATATCTAAAATAGAGAAATTGATTTTCACTCCGTTTTCAAGTAACAAACCAGCTTTATAGAATGTTGTTCCTGCGATATAAACCTTATTATTTTCAAATTTGTTAATTTTGTTTAACGCCCAGTTGGACTTATTGCATAAATTGGAATTTAAATAAGCATCTGAACCAGTTAAATCGTATTTGACCCAGATTTCTTTTTCAAAATATGTTGTTCCATAGGAGTTAGTAGCGCTTATAGATAAGTAATATTTACCCGTACCATCTAAATCTCTATATGGTTCGTAATCTAATGGTTCAAAATAATATCCATTATTATCTTGTTTGATTTCGATTTCGTGTTTTGCGTTTGAATTATCATAGAAATAACCAGAATAGGCATAAGTCATATTGTTATCTGGGTTTTCTAACTCGATATCTCTAGCGTTTCCTTCTGGGAAATAATATTTTGAACTTCTACGCGCGATGATGGAGAATGGTGGCTCACCAACAAATACAGGGTAGTGAGGTCTATTGATGATTGAGATATTAAATCTCTTACTATTTGTGTTGTAGGAATAGTCACTCGCGGACACTCTAAAGATGTAGTCTCCAGATTCAATAGGTACGAACGCTATTTTGCCATTGTCATTAATATATGTGTTATGTGTAATATCTTTGTTTGATGGATTTAAAAGTTTATATGTATATGGAACATTGCCATCTACATCATCAATAGTTTCTATAGAATCTATGACAAATTCTTCGTTGGCGTAATGAGTGTTGTTTTCATCTTCTTTAATAGTAATTTTTGGAGCTTCAACATCGTTAGGCAAGATGTTTGTAATTGTCAAATTTCCAACCACGGAAACATATATATTTGAATATTCATCGGTTAAGTTTCTATTTTTAACCATTGAATAACCAAGCCAGTCACCAAAATGCACACCATCATAGAACAAACGAATTCCGTTTGTGTATCCTTGAATTAATGATGTTTCTAATTGGATTGTGTGGTCTCTAATCACCGAGTTGTTATATGTAAGCGCACCAGCGATAGGTTCTAACTTATAGTTAACTTCATCTGTATAGAATGTTTCAAAAGAGTATTTGTTTGAACCAAATGATGCAATACGACAATATAATCCACTGATGTCGCTTTCAGCGTCCATAAATACATTATCTGGATTATTGTGAAATATGACATATGCGTATTGACCAGCATCCATTTGATCTATGTTGAACTTAAATTTGATTTTATGTTCTTCGTTTTCTTTGAATGTAAATGGAAGCTGATATGTAGCTCCTCCAATTACTTTTAAGCCATTATCTGTACTAGAAATAGTGGAAGTTGAATCAACTTTATAATTGTTAGGATTTAAGAAATTCTCACTATTAAAACTTTCTTCATTATCATCCGCTAAAGTTTTATAAAAACTAGAATTACTTCCTAATGAAGAAAATGCTAATAATGTTAATAAAGGAAATAAAATAACCGATTTTCTCATATTACTTACCTCCTATTGTGTATATGCCAACATGATAAGCTGGTAGTTGAACAGTTAAATAACTCTTGTTGTTTTTGACTGCTACACACATTCCGTTAACTTCGCCTGTATAGACATCCCACTCGCTATATTCGCTACCGACTTCATCTGCAATGATGGTTACTGTTTGAGGTTTGCTTGAAGCGTTGACCAACATATATAAAGTGTTATTTATGTTATCGTGTTTACACGCAACAATGTTGGAATTAGGTGTGGATAAATTAACCGCCTTAGCATTGTTACTATTAATAGCGGAAATAATTGAAGCGATAGAATTACTTACAGACGATGTGTTTTCATTGCCTTTTAATTTTGCAAGATTATCATCCATATCTAGTTGCTTATCAGAATCTTCGCATAATAATGTTTCAATGTTTTGTAACACTATATTTACTCCACCTTCTGCAAATTCGTTTAATTTTTCTAATACCCTGTAAGGTAAAGCGGTGGTGTATGGCACAATAAATGTTGTATATGTTTCTCTATTAGGAGTTACCATTTTTCCATCTTCAACTTTTGAACCTAGAATCATATATTCAGTAAAAATGCTGTAATCTATTTGATTCTTAACCATTGTTTGAAGCAAAGTACGATAGTTATTGTTTATTTCTGTAACATATTGGTTAAAACCCCAAGATCCTGTATATATTCTTGCGCCACTAGAATTGTATGGTGTTTCATCTACGAAAACACCTTCGATAGGATAATAGACGCCAACGTCTTTTTCGCTTGTGTTTCCATCGAGCATATAGTTGATTCTCGCTAATGCATTGGCAAATCTTTCATTATCTTCTTGAGTTTTGTACTTGTAATAACTAGTTAAGTAGTTGATACCCATTGATTGTAAGATAGCAACGTTAGCGATGTTATCATCAACGCTGGAACCCGACGCTTCATCTTGACCAATTTCACAGAAAACATTTTGTTTGTTATCAAAACTTGCAACCGATGTTGCTTGTTTTGCTACGTTAGCTCCGATAGAAATAGCATCAAGAGCGGAACCATGAGTCATATCAACACCAGGCATACTCATTTTATGATATTGGTTTAGATAGTTGCCTAACATTAAAGGATGGTCTGATATATCTTCTTCTGCTAAATAGTGACCACCTGAAAGAACATCGTGATCATCACACCAGGATGTTAATTGGCCGGCCCAGTTGTTCTCAACCAATTCGGATATTAAAGAATAATATTGCCATCTAAATCTTCTAATATTGTCATTTTGATTGGTTTTTTCAAACAAATATGGAAGGTATGGTGAAGGATCATAACCATATTTCTCTTTAAATCTTTCACAAATTTTATCATCGTAATTGACAGCAGGATATTGCTCAATTAGTGGATTTACTTCATGAAGCACCTGCGGACTTGTTGGAGAAAAATACATACCAGGCAAAGATGGTTCATCAAAGAAGAAACTCTCAATATTGTTTCCAAAATACTCTTTGAAATGGTCGTAATATCTTTGATAGGTAATCTCAATAAACTTTTCTACAGGTTCTTTTTTCAATAAATCAATGTATCTTCTAGATTCCATTAAGTTATTTTGATAGTGGGTTCCTTCATACCAATTCTTAGCGTAAAGAATAACCATAAGTCCATCTTCTGTAGGGGTATATTTGCTTCCTTCTTTTACAGTATCAAGAACATCCACTGCGGCTGTTGGGTCAATGTTGATTAATGATTTTGCTTTATAAACATAGGCATGAATTATTTCATGTCCTTCTCTTTTCGCTAACGTGACAGGAACATCTTTTGTCAATTTAATCTCGTTATAAACAAGTCCTTGAGCTTCCCAGTTTTCACCTTCTGGAGCGGCTTCTAAAGTGTTTGTTCTTGCTGCACCACTAGGATAATACTCTTCATCATAAATCATCACTCTTGAATCGTATGTATCAACTGCGTAATCAACAGTTTCTTTCATCAAATCCCACGCTGATGCGCTTTTTAAGTAACTATCACCTAAAGATACGTTGCTGACAAAACCGCCATAGCCTTGTTCCATATATTCATCAACTTTACTCATTGACATACCGCCAGAAGATAATGCTGATTTGTGGTTTACAGGTAAAACTCTATATTTGTTATTTGGATTGTTAAAATAGTTTGTATTGTATTTTCTTTCGTTTTTGTAAGTGGATGTAAACTTTTCAACTTGGTTATTTTTTTGTCTTTTGCCATCGTTACTATCTTTGTTACATCCAATCATTGATAAACATGCTAATGATGAGATTAATATGCAGGTAATCTTATTATTCATTTTATTTCTCCTACATCTTGATTGAGCTTCCAACAAGACCCTCAATGTAATATTTGTTTGCGAAAATGAAGATAATTAATAGTGGAATTGCAGCAATTAAATAGCCTGCAAACATTTCTGGAGTGTTGTTGTAGTTTTGATATGCATATAAAATTCCAGCAGGAATAGTGTACATCGATGTGTCGCTTTGAATTGTTTTTGGCCATAAATAATCGTTCCAAATTGATGCGATTTGAATAATGGCGCATGTTCCAATTGTTGGAGCGCTTAATGGAACAGCGATCTTAAAGTATTGTTTAAATTCGCTTGCTCCATCGATTTTTGCGGCTTCAAATATTTCCTTTGGCAAAGATTTAAAGAATGTCACAAACAAGAAAACTGACATTAAACATCCGTTAGACCAAATAGGGAATAACAAAGCAAAATATGTATTGTCGATATGTAATGATTTATAAATCAAACTTGCAGGAACTAAAGTTAATACTCCAGGTAGCATCATCAATCCTAACACTAATGCGTAAATAAGCTTATGTCCTGAGAATTGTATTTTTCCTATTGCATAGCCCGCTAAAGAGGAAATAAGAAGCATTCCAAATACACCAAAGACTGCGACAATAATGGTGTTCCATAAATATGGAAGTAATTTATCCCATGCTTCGCGATAATTGAACAATCTAAATGGCACACTTGGTAACCACATATCCCTTTGATAATCATTTAAACTCTTAAAAGAGTTAAAAAATGTTAAGACCAAAGGTAATAGCATTATGATAATAGTAATTATCATCGCGGCATTTAATGATATTTGTTTAGCAGCCTTTTTAGCTCTTGGATTGCGGTAGTGATTAATCTTCATATTATATTGACCTCACTTTCGCTTTTTTCTGTTTCTTTTCTTTGGTGGAATAGTTAGCAATAACTGTCAACAAAGCAATAACTAAGAACAAACAAACACCCACTGAGGCAGCGTATCCGCTTCTATCGTTTGTGTATGCTTGTTGATACAAATAGAAGCCAGGAACAAAGACATAGTCTGGAGCTTGTTTATATAAAACCATTTGAATTCCATAGTCTTGAATTCCGTTAATGATTCCAAAGATGAGGAAATATCTAAATTGTCCTAAGCAAAGAGGTATATCGATTTTTCTTATTCTTCTCATTGTAGAGCAAGCATCAATTTCTGAAGCCTCATAAATAGAAGCGTTAATATTCATTAAACCAGATAAATAAATTAATACTGATGTTCCTCCGACCCATGGAAATCCTAACATTATTAATGCGACATATGTTTTCCATGGTGCGGCATCACTATTCAAATAGTCGATAGGTTTAAAATCATTACTAAATAATTTAATAAAGGAATTAACTAAGCCATCAACTGCGTAGATATTTTTCCAAATCAACATGCCAACAACGCCCGGAGTGACGATTGGTAAAAGCATTAAAACTCTATAAATCTTTTGAGCGTTTTTGTTTTTTAATGCGAATATGATTTCCGCAAACACAAAAGGAATAAAAACCCCGATAATTAGTTTTGGACCTAATAATATAAGCATCGTCTTACAAGAATTCCAGAAAGCTTGGTCGCTAAATAATTCCTTATAGTTTTGTATTCCAATAAATGTCCATCCTGGAGATGATGTAGAAACATCAAAGAATGACATGATAATGCCGTAAAAGAAAGGAACTATGCTGAAGATGCATAAGAATATTAATAGTGGGGCGACAAATGTGAAACCCCATATATTCTTTTTAAAGAATTTCTTAACCGGACTTGCCATAATTACCTTCTATACAATGTAAATTCCACGATTGTTCTAACTTGGACTTCAATTAATAACGCGCTGCTTTCTTCGTAGAACAATATTTCTGCTTGTTTGCTTTCTAAGTATTCGTCGTATTCTGGATAACAAGAAAAGTTAAAAGTACAAATACCATTTTCATCGGTTTTTTTACGAGCTTCTTGAATGTTTCCAGCTTTCTTTTCTACGCCGACGATTGAATGATTTGATTTTGGCTTTCCAAAAGCGGTGATTTGCAAATCGAGATGAATAATCTCTTCTTTTTCAGGTGTAGCAAAATATAGCTTATTCATATCTCCTTCTGGGTTATCGTCCGTGTATGCTTTGACCAATGTTATTTCATAACCAGAAGCGTTAATAGCGTCTATGACATATAGTGTTAAGCACACACCTAAAACAATCCAGACAGGAATGAATTTCTTCAAAAATGCTAAGATTGCGCTACCTAATTTTTTCATTATTCGACTTGAGACAAACTATTTTTGTATGCTTGTGCACCAGCTTTTTGTTCACTTGCGATTGTTTGATAGAATGTGTTGTCATCCATTGTGCCAGCAATCCATTTTGCTAATGCAGTATTGATAGTGTTATTGTTTGCAACTGTATATGCTTCAGGCCAGCTTGCTTGTGGAACAACTGGGAATGTTTGTTGTAACCATGATTTAAGTGCTGTGCCTGGTGTTGCACCCATAACGCCACCTAAAACGCCTTGGTGATCGTTACACATACGGGAAACGTTTTTAGGTGTTGATAAGAATTTTAAGAACTTAACAGCGTTTTCTAATACTTTTTCATTATCATAAATGCCGTGTTTCATTAAGTTTACGTATAAAGAAGCATCTGGTTTATATAAATCAGTGAATGCTTTTCCTAATTCAGAAATTTGCCATTCTTCTTTTTCTTCAACCTTTACAGTATCAACTTCGTTTAAAGCCGCTGCTGCTTGTGTTAAACCTTTATTGTTTAAGAATGATTGAGAATCTTTACCCACTACAGGAGCAGCAAAAATACCATATTTCCAACTACGTTTGCTGTTTTCGCCATTTTCTGCTCTGATGCTCCATAATCCATTTTGTCTCATCATAGCTTGGCCATTGCTCCAACAAGTTTCTGCATTAGCAGTTTTCCAGTTATCAGGAAGCATAGATTTATAGAAATCCTTTAATACTTGATAACACCCCTGTGCGATTTGATAGTACTGTGGGTTTTCGCTTTGAAGTGGTGAATAAGTTCCATTTAAAACGCCTTCTAGTTTTTCGCCTTCAGAGACTTTTCCATCTTTGTTTGTATCAACAACATCCACTAAAGCATTTGCGAATGCTGGTCCAATTGAGAACTTTAATTCCCAGTTTGTGATCTTTGCTGTTTGATTATAAACAAATGGTCCAGTTGTATCGCCTTGGAAATCCATACATAATTCTCTAAATTGATTCCAAGTTGTTGGTACATCGTATCCAGCATTATCAAATTTTGTTTTGTTATAGAACCAACCTGTAGCTGGTCCTGGGTTTAAAAGTAGTGGAACAGCAATAATTGTTCCGTTAGCGTCTACACATTCTTTTGTGTCCCATAAATAAGATGGGAATTGATCTTTCCAAGTTGGATATTTTGCTTTTTCACTTTCGGAAAGGAATTCGTTTTCTGTCGCTAAATACTTATTTAAATCTAAATAATATCCTCTATCAGTGAATGCTGACCATGAGAATCCGATTGCAGGCATTGTACCGTTTTGAATGGATTTAATATAGTCTCCAGATGCTTGTTCGACTTCGCCATCAAGAGATTTACCTGTATACCATTTAATTCTGATGCCTGTAGCTTCTTCAAATTCATCTGCTATTGTTTGTGTTACTGTAATGCTAACTAAGTCTGCAGAAGATGAATCTGTTGGCATAAAAGTGTGTAAGTCAACCACTAACACTTTGTCGTTACTTGGGATTTTGTTTTCCGCTCTTGTCGCGCCACAAGCAGTTAAAGATGTAACTAAACATCCAGCAATAAATTGAAATGTTCTCTTCTTATTCATAAGAACCTCCTATTTTAATTTTCTAGCCTGGCTAGGAGTTTTATTAAATTTGTTTTTAAAACACTTGCAGAAATAGGCTGTTGAATTAAAGCCAGTTGATAGAGCAATCTTCTTGATTGAAGAATTTGTGTTTTTCAACAAATATAAAGCTTTTTCTAAATGCTTATCTTGTATATATTCAGATGGTGATTTTTTAAAATATTGAATAAATGAACGATAGATGTTGCTTCTATGCATATTTGCAATTTTTTCTAATTGAGCTAGTGTAACGTTTCCTTCGTATGTATCGATGTAGTTAACAAGTTTATAAAACATGTCCTTCTTTTCATCATCAACAACATAGTAGTAATCATTTTTAACAAGGTGAGAAATCACATTATAGAAAATGGATAACGCTCTCATATTATCTTTAACAGAATCTTCCTTACTTAATTCATCTATTTCTTTAAAAATGTTTAACAAGGAATCGAAATCATCATCAACATGAACTACATAATTGTTTTCATTGAAACCGATGTTGTTCAATATGTCTTTGTTAAACATTCCTGAAAAACCAATCCAGTAATATTCGTATGGGTTTTCTTCAATGGCGTGATACCTAATAACTTTATTAATTGAAAGCAAAAACAAGTCACCCTTTTTCAAGTTATAAACTTTGTTGCCAACCTCAAGAATACCTTCGCCATCCACCACAAAATGGATTACAAAAAAGTCTCTTTCGACAGGACCAAAAGAGTGGTGTGGAGAACATTTCTCGTGTCCGATTTGGTATAACGAAACGCCTGTTTGAAGTTTATTTTTCAAAATAAAACAGCTCATGTCTATATATTAGCACGAAAATATATAAAAATAGTTGCGCAAAATATTATTTTTAATGCAATTATGCAATATTGATTGTTCCTATTGCACCGTTTTTAATTATTGAACCTTGATTATCTTTGACGTTGTAGCTTGATGTATACACATTATCAAAGGTGATATTGTTTATTATTCCATTAGTGGAATCATTTTGGACACAAAGATTATATTCGTTCTCAAAATATATGTTTTTAAAGAGCACTCCATCAACTTTGTTTGTGGAATCTTCACCTAATGTAACATTAATTGGGAAATACACGTTATTAAAAATCTTAATATTATTAAACTCAATATTAGTAATCTCGCCTGTTGATTCGCCGATAATTACACAAGCTCCTAATTTTTGCATCCATTTTGGAATATATGAAACAACAATACAATTTTCCCATTTGCAGTCATTGATGTGGCGCTTTGTTTCTGAAATAATTCCTAGACCACGTGCCTTTTCTGGCCATGCCACACAATTGGTAAAACGAATATTTCCTATTTCAATTTTGCAATTTGAGTATCTAGACTTAACTTCAAAAACATCATCACCGGTTCTAGCGAAGCAGTTTTCAACTAAGGCATTTTTGCAATCTTCTAAACAAATGCCATCGCTATTTTGCCTATAACCAAATATTTTTACATTATTGATATTAACATTTTGGCAACACGCAATATCAATACACCATTCAGATGGATTGTTGAATAGTATGTCAGAGATAGATACGTTGTTGCATTCTAGTAGGTGGCAATTTAATCTGGCGTGAAAACTTAGATCATATGAGTCTATGATGCCGTGACCATAGATTCTCACATTTGATAATCCTCTGCCTCTAATAAGGTGATTAAATCTTGTTTGTCCTTGCCAATCTGGGTCTTGTGTTGGGACCTCTTTATCTTTTGAAGGATTGATACAGTGAATATATGCTCCATCTTCAAAATATACCTGAGTGTTGTTGTTCAAAACGATGTCACGAATATAATGAACACCTTTTGCAAAATATACCGACTCGTTTTCTTTTAATTCTATTGAATAATCATGCACGCCTGGTTTATATATTGTTACATTGGAGCTTCCTCTTTCAAAGTTAACCTCTTTTTCTGTAAATAAAGTTAAGCATTTATATAGATCATTATTAATGCATATGGTGTAAGGTTTATTTTCTGTTAATGTAACACTTATTGTTGATGAATCAATAGTTTGATATGTTGGTTGATTGCCTACACAATAGAATTTTACAGATGATATAGTTTGATAGAATTTAACATTTACAGTCACAGAATTTTCGTTAAGTTTGATATACGCAAAAGAAGACAAACCTTGCACAACATTAGCACAATATGGTGTAACTTCATTATCGTTTTGAACTTTGATTGTAAAATACGGAGAATAAACAATGCCATAAGAACCGGCTGCATTATTGTTAGTTGTGCCAATTCTTATCTCGTTACTAAATTTATCATAATCAGTAGGGGTTTGTATTCCGTCGTATTCGATTACCATTCCGTTTGAATGAGTTTTCATAATTTCTATATTTCCTCCTGACCCATTATTGATATTTAACCTATTATTACATGATGAAAATAAAAGTGATGATATTGTTGTTGAAAATAAAATTAGCAAATTTTTGAATATTTTGTTGTTTTTCATGTGCATATTATAACCTGAATTTGACCACCTCGCGCCGCAATAATTTGTTTTTTTGTCTTATAGGTTATTAGAATTTATGTGCTTTTCATCGTTTTTGGTGCGCTTATAAAAAACACTAATTGTTTAATTGCGCATTACGTATAACTTAATTTAATTAAAATATTAGATATGTTGCAATTAAAATTATTTTGGTTGCGCGATTCTTTATTTTTGTTTCCATAATTTATAATTACAGTAAATAATTCGTTTCGAAAGGAAAACATCTTTATGAAAAAATTCATTCTTTTAGGATTTCCTATTTGTGCGGCGTTTTTGTTGACCCTTCCTACAGTTTCTGCAAAAAATTCTTATATTGCAAAAGCCGCTGTTGAAAATCCTGCAATTACAATTTCTGATGATTTCAAAACCACAGCCGTTAACTCTTCTAATGTTTACTCATCAAGCAACATCGTAAACACCGCCAACGCATCTCACCCTGGTATTCCTGGTAAAGCATGGGGTGGCAGTATCGATTACACATCTGGTAACTTAGTTGGTTATTTTGTTTATAAAGTTGAATCAACAGAAGGAAAAGTTATTAATGAATTAGAGTTGGACTATAATGCTCAAATCTGGCACGTATCCAAAGCCGGATTGGTTAATTCTTACATTAACGTTTACGGTTCTACTGATGGAACAAATTGGGGCACTGCTGTAGATTCCCAAAAAGCAGGCAGCACTTCTGGTTTTAAAAACTATAATGTTAAATTTAATATTACAAATAGTTATTTAGCTACCTACTACATAAAAATCGAAGAAGTTATCGATCCTAACTTCACATCTGACTTTACTGATGGAAAAATCGGCTTAAGCTATATTCCAACAAAGTTAGCAACTACATCTATTACAGCTTCATTGCAAGATAAACCTGCAGCTGGTGAAGAGTTTGATCTTACTCCAATAACAGATGATTTTAAAACAACCGCGGTTAACTCTTCGAATGTTTACTCATCAAGCAACATCGTTAACACCGCCAACGCATCTCACCCTGGTATTCCTGGTAAAGCATGGGGTGGTGATATTGATTACACATCTGGCAACTTAATTGGTTCATTTGTGTATAAAGTCGATGCTGGCAGCACTAATAAATTGACAAGTTTAAAATTAGATTACAATGCTAAAATTTGTTACCTATCCAAAGCCGGATTAGTTAATTCTTACATTAACGTTTACGGTTCTACTGATGGAACAAATTGGGGCACTGCTGTAGATTCCCAAAAAGCTACAGACACAAACACATTTAAAGATTATTCTGTGTCCTTTGATTTTAGTGGTAAAGTTGCATCCTGTTACTACATCAAAATCGAAGAAGTTATCGATTCTAACTTCACATCTGATTTCCCAACAGGAAAAATTGGCTTAAACTATATTCCAACAAAATTAGCAACTACATCTATTACTGGTAAATATAGCCAATTAACAGATTTGGATTATGTTTCTAAGTTTGTTCAAGACTTTATGCACATGAATGAAGAAGTTGAAGGACAATGTTTAACTCTTTATGGTCCTGCTAAAGAAGCTCTTTCTTCCTTAACAAATAGTCAAAGAATTATTCTCTTTACACAACCTTCATTCGCTAGTGTCTGCGCTCGTTTACAAGCATGGGCAATTGCTAATGGTGAAACATTAACTATTTTAGAAAGTGGTGTTTTAGACATCGCTCAAGGAAAACAAATTATGTTTAATACACCAAACAACTCATTAGTTATTATTTCTGTTGTATTAATTAGTGTTTTCGCTTTTGCTATTACCTTATTTGTTAGAAACAAAATTAAAAAATCTAAATAGTTCAAACTAAAATATAAATTGCCAAGGTGAAATACCCTTGGCTTTTTATGTGCATATAAGTGTGTATATTAACTTCCACTTTGATTTTCTTAATGTGATGCTTTATTACGTTAATATTCCTATCTTGTTGCACAAAATATAAATTTAGTTGCGGATATTGCTCATTTTTGTTTTTTATAAAAACTAAATGTGTTATAAGTAAATTGATAAAGTGAGGTATTTATATGAAAAAGATTAATCTTTTATTACCATCTTTAGCTTTAACGCTAGGTGTTTTTGCTTTTGCTAGTCAACAATCAAAAAGTAGTGTGTCTTATGCGGACTCTATTACCTATTTTGATAAAGTGATTAAAGATTCTTCAGACATGGAAGGCTGGGAACTAGTTGATATGGCTGTAGGCAATAGTTGTGAAAGCTTCGTTGGTATCTATCCACAAAGCGACAAAACTTTTGGCACTGCAACATATTTGGTTACTGCTACATCGGGTAATTATTTAGATACATTACAATTCGGAGTTTATGGTGAAGAAGGAATATCAAGATTTGCATATTACTTTGGTGATTTTGGTGCGAAAGCTGAAATCTCAATTTCCACAGATAACGTAGATTATGTTATCGCGGGAGCTAAGGAAGCAACGGGCAATGCAATTACCTCATTTGACATTGATCTTTCCGATTCTATTTCAGGCAAAAAATATACATCTCTTTATGTTAGGTTGTATTTAGGCACGACTACTGAAGGATGTGGTTACGATACCTCATGGACCACACTTTCTGGAATTAGTATTAAAGGTTCAGAAATACCAACTGATGGTGAAAGAACTGAACATGAATATACAATTGGTGATTTCTTTGGTGGTAGTGGAACACACGGTACATCCACCCCATATTCATGCAATGCTACTGAAATAAGTGGCTTGTGTGGTGATGGAAACGAGGTCTATGGCGCGATTGTTGGCGATACTTGGGGCGCTAGTATTGAAACCGTTGAAAACCAATCTGGTTATGTTACATATAAGATTGGAAAACCAGGACAAGTTATTACTTCTGCAAACATCAATGGCGTTTTCTCATTCTCCGCCAAAGGACAAGACGATTCCTTTAATGGCGATAGAATTTTTATCTCTATTTCTAAAGACAACATCAATTATGAAAACGTTGTTAAATACGCTCATAATAATGAAGCTGGTTACATTTCATACAATTCTGAGGATAAACTAAATGTTAATTTATCTCTATCTGATTATTTAACTGATAACAATAGAGAGCAATTCCTCTACGTTAAGTTTGAATTAACTCATTTATTGGCTTTATCTAGTAGAGAATTGGCTTTAATCGGTATGTGCTTGCATAATTCCTCTGTTACTTATGAAACAAAGAACTGTTTAACAATTGAATATAATCCAAATGGTGGTGAACTTCCTACTGATGCAAAATGCGCATTCCTTGAAGAAGATAACGAATATACATTGCCTGCCTTAACTAGAGATGGTTACAAATTCTTGGGTTGGTTTGATAAAAACGATACTCAAGTAACTTCATTTGATCCTTCTATAGGCGAGTCAATTAGTGTTACCGCTAAATGGGAAATTAATGCTGGAACATATTCCATTACATATGTTGATCCACTAAATGCTAATAATCCAAACCCAGAAACATTCAGTGAATCTTCACCAGTCACATTAAGCAATTTAGCTAGCCAAGGTTATTCATTTGCTGGATGGTTTGATAGTGAAACCGAAGGTAATCTAGTAACTATTGTTAGCACTGACACATATTCAGAAAACGTTACTTTATATGCTAGATGGGTGGAAAACGAATACCCTATCAACTATGTTTTGAGTGATAACGTTCAATTAGTAGTTGATGGTAGCGAATCACTTCCAACATCAATCAAGTATTCAGAATTAATTGATTACCAAGTAACTTTATTAAATAACGATGTTCTCAAATATGTAAAAGTTAATGGGCAATTCATTACTTTGTTTGAAGGTGGTTTTGCTGTGAGAGGCAACACAATGGATAAAATCGATATTGAAGTTGCAACTGACAGCATGAAGCACTCATTGCACAATGCCTTAGAAGAAAACTTTGGCGAATATGCTTATGGTGATCATTCATACTTAGAGAATGTTTATTATTCAGAAAACGCAAGAATTATCCATGATTCCAATAATAATGCTGGCATTTCTATTTCAAGCGGAAGTTCCGCTACATTGATTTATAAATTCCAAGCTAATGAAAAAACTCATTTTGATGAAATTGAAATTAGTGGTTCCGCTAGATTATTTGATTTCAACGCGAATCCTACGAATTTACAAATTTATACATCCGCTGATGGCGATAGTTATAAATTACTCAAACAATACGTTGCTACTAATATTACATCAGGTGACGAATATGTAGATTTATCTTATGATAAAGTTATTAACGATGCTAAAACAATCTATGTTAAAGCTGTTTTAACCGGTGCCGCTAATATGGACTGGGCTGTTATTAGAGCATTATCTATTAATCTTAACGAAATTGATGACCCTAAATTAGCGCCAACCACAACCACAACTGACACTTTATCTTTTGATAAATATGAACCAAACGATATTCAAATGAATGCAAGTCTTAATGGTGAAGAATTAACTAATATTAAAATTGATTCAAGTGTTTTGACTACTAGCGAATATTCTTATGAGAATGAAACATTAGTTATCTTTAAAAACACCCTTGCTTCATTATCAAACGGCAATCACACAATTACTTTAACTACTGCCGGTGGTAGTGTTTCTTGGACAGTGGCTGTCACTGATACAACACCATCCGGAGATGACGATCCTGATGACGATCCTGTCATTGATCCTGAAGAACCTAAAAAAGGATGTGGTGGTTCTATCATTGTGGCTTCTTCTTTGGTCACTTTGTTCAGTGTGCTTGGATTAAGTCTTGTTATTTCAAAGAGACTAACTATTAAAAAACAATAAGAAATTTTAAAAAAAGTTATTCTTCAAAAAATCAGTACATACTGAAAAGAACTCAGCATAGTGAGCTTTAAAAAATATTGACTATGTCAAATCCTACTTACAGCGAGATGGATTGTACTTAGTATTATGTGTCTCGAGGTAATAAATAACTCTTACAAGTTTCTTGGCAGCATGACTGTCAGCAACTCGTAAGAACTTGTGTCCATCAACTTTCTTTCTTACCCAGTAATCCTTAAATGCTGGCGTATGAATACAAACTGTTCGGACAACATTCATTAATGCATATCTCAAATGAGATGATCCACGTTTGACCATCTTACCTCGATGGCATCTAATGCCAGATTGAGATATGCCAACATCTACTCCAGCATAGGCTACACATTGTTCAGCGGTTGGGAATCTGGAAAAATCTCCAAACTCTCCCAAGATTGTTGCACAACTTATAGGCCCCATTCCTGGAATAGATAAAGTTGGAGGATCTAGTTCAAAAATAATTGACTTAATCTTCTCTTCTAATGAAGATACTTCATCGTTTACGGTTTCGTAGACGTTAAGTATAGATGGAATTTCATCTAATAAATATTTAGGTGCAATTCCGATTGAATCTATTGCGGATTGTTTAATCTCCAATAGTGTGGAAGTTGAAATCTTCCTAGAAACATTATGGACAATACGAATGTCTTCGTCAGTCCACTTTGCAATTCTAGCAGGTGTCTTATACTTCCTTATTATGAACAAAGCTGTCTCAGAACGAAGTTTAGCTGTAAAAAACTTCTTGAATTCTGGGAAAGTGATGTCTAAGACGTTCGTTAACTTAACCAAGCATCTCGAACGTTGATCAACAAGAGTTTCTCTTATTCTAGTTAAACTCTTTAATGCCTCAAGATGATATAATTGTGGTTGATAGGTTTTGGTGGTCACAGCCATTAAGTATCTAGCAATCACTTGACAATCAATCTTGTCGGTCTTAGTTCTTCTAAGTGTAGTTTGCGAGTGGAATCGGCTCACTTGAAGGGGATTGAGTTCTATGAACTTATATCCGTTGCTGGTAAGGAATGCCTTAATAAGCGTTCCATAATGCCCTGTAGCTTCTAAACCTATCTTTATTATTTGGGAACAATGAAGATTAGTTAGAATCTCAAGCATTTCTTGGAATCCTTCCTTATCGTTGGTAATCGTCCTTGGGGGTACGATTATCTCTCCTGTATCACCATCTATGATGCAGAAGTCATGTTTGAATTTGGCAATATCAATGCCCATGTAAAACATATAGTTTCACCTCCTTCGTTAATACTGTGGTCCATTAGCTTTTATTCCTCGTAGCCTTGTGCTTGATAAATCGTCTAATGCGATAACTAACTAATTAACGATAAAAATAAAAGCTGTGGTAAGAGCCTCTTTGAACTAGTCT
>JAZRZI010000008.1:0-92578 GCA_045601325.1 Bacilli bacterium | reverse complement strand
TAGAAAAGCAAAAAAAGAGACATGACACAATCACGCAAGATATATTTATTATTTATCTATTTTAATAATGATATACGCATTATATAACAGCTTCTTTTTATGGTTTAATTGTATAGAATTACGCCATATATAAATAAAGTAAGATTATATCTTACTTTTTCTATTGTAATAGTTTATTGATGGGAAAAAATAAAGATTTTTCTATTATCTGGAAGGAAGAAAAGAAGAAAAGACACACACCCAAAAAAGACAAGAGGAAACACCTATACACCCCACCCCTATGCCACGAGATCACCCGGACACCCTCATATATAAATAATACTCACATTTCAAATTTATCTCTTTTTTCAAGTCTCTATTTCAATAATTCTTCATCAAAGTTTTCCACATACTTTTCCACATTCAACTTTTTCTATAACTTTACTTCAAAAATTTTTTTCCATTTTTTTCTAGTTTACTTTTTGAAATTTTCTTTTTCTTACTATGTATTACACTTTTTTTACCTTTATATTGTGTTCACTTTTGGGTATCTTATGTTTGAGGAAGGTTTACTATGTCTAGATTAGATCCACTTATGACTGGTTATGAAATTCGCATTGTCAAATCTCTTATGTCTTCTAAGGGAGATGTTTTGAAAGATGACAAAATGGTTAACTCGGTTGTAAGAGCTGCTCTTGGAACTCCTGTGGAAACTACCTTAGAGGGCGGCGAGGTTGTTAATGTCAATCCTTTAACTAAACTCGTGGCGGCTCGCATTGGGTATGAACTCAACAATCCTAAAGATATTGACCTTGAAAAGTGGGCGAAGATTCTTGGGGAGCAAAAGATTGAACAAGCAGTGGAACTTAGAGGAGCGGATTCCTTATTTGGTGACATAGTCGTTGTTCCTAAAAAGAAAGATGAGTAAACCTTCAGATGCTCTTGCGATATATGACAACGTATTGACAATACCAACTTCCATTGGTGAAGTGCCTGTCTATAAACTCATGGAAAAGTTCTTCTACATTGAGGATAAAGATGGTCACAGTGTCTTGTTCCAAATGAACGAGCCTCAAGTGGAAATGTATAAATCAATATGTGAGCAACGCTTATTAGGGAAACCTATTAGGCAAGACTATCTCAAAGCAAGACAATTAGGTGCTTCTACCTTTATTGACTTATTTGGATTTGCTTGGGTCATATTCGTTCCGGGCAGAAAAGCTGCGATTGTCGCTGACATTGCAGAACACGCTTCTAACTTGTTTGAGAAGTTCAATTATGTCTATGACAACTTACCAACGGAATTGAAACCTAAAAGGATCAAGTCCAATGCTAAGGAATTAGTAGTGCAATATGCGAATGGTCAAAAAAGTTCAGTAAGAATCATGGTGCAAGGTGAAAGTGCTGGTCGTTCTGGCACTTATCAATTCCTTCATCTCTCCGAATGTGCCTTCTGGGATAATCTCCATGACACATTAGTCTCCTTACTCCAAACCGTATCTAATGAAAACCTTGATTCTATGGTTTTCTTGGAAACCACTGCGAATGGTGTAAATGAGTATAAGAGAAGATGGGATAGAGACTTTGCAAAGGAAAGTTCATATAGTGCGATCTTCTTCGGTTGGTTCGTTGGGGGAGACTACCGAGTTAAAGAACATCAATTAAGACTATATGATAAACCTCAATGGTTGGTGGACTTGCAAGTTAAGGAAAACCTTGATGAATATCAAACCCAATGGTATTTCGAAAAATTTGAGGAATTTGATGGAGACCTTGACAAATTAAGACAAGAATTTCCGTCAAATCCTGTCGAAGCGTTTATTACTACTGGTAATTCCGTATTCAACGCTGAACTCTTGCAAAAGAGAAAACTTGAGATTATCGAGCAGATATTGAATACGAAGAGTTATAAACAGGGAATGTTCTCTTATGAGGCTAAATTCTCTGAAGATGGCGAAGTGATTAGTGTTGGTAAAATCCAATGGGTTGATTCCAATGTCGGTCATATCAAAATCTTCAAAACCCCTGAAAGAGGACACCCATATGTTGTAGTCAATGACCCTGCTAATGGTGGGGAAGACTACTTCGCAACACAGATCTTTGACAACTACACCGGGAAGCAAGTTGCTGTATATCACCGTAACAAGGTGGATATAGATGATTGTGCTTTCCAAATGTATTGCCTTTTGAGGTATTACAATGGCTGTCTTTCTGAAGACTATCCAGAAACCATTGATGATTCCTTAGCAAGTGGAGAAACTAACACTACTTCGTATGTATTAGAAATGCTCCATAAGATGGGATATCGCAATATCTATAAAGACACTGACGTTCAAGACTTATCTAATAGGTTTATGAACAAATATGGCTTTATGACAAAGACCAATAATAGACAATACATGATTGACCTCTTCAAAGTGGCTTTTAGAAAGAACCCGGAAATCATTAGTGACTATGAAACAATCTGTGAAATGGAAAATTTCGAGAATGTGAAACACGCTAATGGTAAGGAAAAGGCTGAAGCTGCTAATGGAAGCCATGATGACCTTGTTATGAGTTGTTGTGGATTCTTCTATTGCCGAGAAAGACAAAGAGCGTATGTAAGTGTAGATACAAGAAGAACTGTGAAAAATCCATTTGATCCATTAGAGGACACTGATAGTCCTCAAGAAAGGAATGTCTACCAAGTATGGGATTAGTTAAAGACTTCAAAGAGTTTAGAAAAACTAAGAAACAAGAGAAAATCTTGTCTACTTTAGGTCTAACAGCTGAAGATTTACCTTATCTCAAAGAGGCAATCAAAATGGTTAAAAATCATCAAAAAATTGATGAACAACCAATTGAAGACACTCCAAAAGCCTCTAATGGCACTCAAGAGGAAAAGAAACCAAATCAAAAAATGACACCTGAAGAATTTGTCGAACAATTTACTGGAGAAGTAGAGGAGTTCTACCCATATGGAAGAAGCTGAAAGAAAAACAACTATTGCATATAACTACTATCTCATTGATAAGAGGTATAAAGACCATACCAACTTTTTTAATTATGTAAATCAAGCACAAAATTTCTACAATGGCGACCAATATCCAAATGCGAATTATAAGAATATGATTCGTATCTCAATCAATATATGTAAATTCTCTGCAACTATTAAGGCAAGTAAAATTTGTGGAACTCCAATTTATCTTACCTATACCGCTGATAACAATGATATAGACACAACTGCCTTAAGAGAATTTGATGAATATAACTGTAATAAACTTCATTTAGATACATTTAATTATCAATCTGCCTTAAATGGTTTTGTAAACGGAACTGAAATCACCTTTGCTCGTTGGGACGAAGATGATACCTCTTACAAAGGCATTTATAAAGGCGGTCTTGTCTATGAACACATTGATCCTCGTAAATTTGCAGTAGCCAATCCATATATTCAAGGAATCCAAAACCAAAAATGGGTTATGTTCTGGGAAGATATGGAAGTTGGTGCTATCAAAGAACTTATCGAAGGTAGAAGTGAACAAGAAATCAAAGAAAAACAAAAACTTATCGTTAAAGAAGTTTCTAAAGATGATGAAATTGAAAACGGTAAGAGCATTGATGAGATTGCTCACTCATTATGCAGAGTGTATACAAGATACTTTAGGGTCAAAGGTGAAGTTTACTTTGAATGTTCTACTAAAGATGTCGACTTATTTGCTTTCCCACACCCATTAAGTAGAAAACTTAGTGAAGCGGTTATTAAGAAAGTAAAAGAAAAATATGAAAGAGAAATTAAGCAAGATAAACCAGATGAAAATGGCAATCTTGTTAAGGATTATGATATCGACTTTGAAGACATCATCATGCAGCAATATGATGAAAAACTCTTAACTGATGATGATTACAAACAAATTAAAGAGAAATTCTCTTTATATCCATTCTCAGTGTTTAGACCAATCCCAATTAACGGTTCTTTCTATGGAGCAAGTGACACTAAAGCGCTTATTCCTATTCAAAAAGGTATTAACTTTGCTAACTCAATGACATTGAAGTCTAGTGAAAACAATGCCTATAACAAAATCTTGGTTAAACCAGATGCCTTAAGAGGACAAGTTATTACAAACGAACCTTCTCAAGTCATCACTGACCACTCTAACCAAACCAATACTTGGGGTATCAAAATGCTTGAAACTCCACCTATTCCAAATGGTTTATTAGATTTCTCTGATCGTTTACTTGGAATGACAAGAATTGTTTATGGCTTCAATGATGTCATGGACGGTAGTGTAACCAACAAAGATATGTCTGGTTATATGCTCCAACAAATGATTAAACAATCTAATACCGCTATCGAACAACAACAACAAATCTTCTGGGTTTATAACGAAGATATGGCTGAAATTAGACTTATGTTCTACAAGCACTATGTTGATAAAGCCAAATACACAAGTGAAAAACCTATTGAAGTCTATGATGAGGAAGAAGAAGCAAGAAATATTCTCCTTAAAGCAAAAGAACGTGGTGTTGATTTCCAAACAATGCCGGGTGCTACTGAAGAAGATTTCTCTAAACCAACTCATAGAATTGAAGTTAAAGATATTAAAGGTGAAGACCTATGGGGTGTTAACTTCGATATCTCTTGCAAAGCAATGCAAGGTCTTGCTGATAGCAAACTTGTTGAACAACAAATGTTCGAAAACCTCTTCATGAACGGTCAAATCCAAAATATTGACCCAAGATGGTTACAAGCATACTTCGATAGCAATCCAGCAGTATCTCCAAGAACAAGAGCTGCAATTAGAAATGCTATTGCTAAACAAGAAAAATCTCGTATCTCTCAACTTGAGAATCAACTCAATGAATTACAACAAAAGACACTTCAAATCATGGCATATTGTCAACAACTTGAAAGTATCAATGGTGTAAAGAGTGATTACATTAAAAATTTAACCGCTGAGTTTACTGGCAAAATCAATGCTTCTAACTCCATTATTCAAGGTCTTGTTAAAGACTTAGATAAAGTTAAAGCATCTAATCAAGCAGTAATTAGCGAAGGTGAGAAAAAATCTCACAATGCCACTGGTAGTAATGGGGAAGTTCCCCAAGCACTATAAACTCCCTTGAGAAAGGGCAAAAATCTCACTCGCACTGAAGAGCGTAAAAATCATTATTCGCATGAATAGCGTAAAAATCGCTCTTCTGCTAAGAAAGGAAATCTTATGACAGAAGAAGAAAAGAAAACCAAACCTACTGGTGAAGAAAATCTTGATCCAGAGGAGTTTGAGGAAGAAGAGGGCGGAAAGAAACCTGATGACAAAGGTGGAGATCCAAACAAAACTGACCCAAACGACCCTAATGCCTCTAAGTCAGAAGAGGAATTAGAGAAAGAAAAGCGTGCTGAATATGCTCGCAAAAGACGTGAAAAGGAAGCTGCTGAAAAGGCTGAAAAAGAACGTCTCGCTCGTGAAGAGCAACTCAAAAAGGAAGCTGCCACAAAGGCGGAACTTGACTTAGTCAAAACTAATCCTTATACCGAGAAACCAATTACTGATGAATATGATCTTGAGGTCTATAAAATTCAAAAGAAGTTGGAAGCGGAAGGCAAAGACCCAATTAAGGACTTACCTGAAGCACTCGCTTTAAGGGATAGAGAACTAGCCCTAGCAAGACAAAAGGAAGCGAAAGACAAAGAAGTCATTGATAAGCAACTCAAACAAGAGATTGCTGATCTTCGCAAAAAATATCCTGAAGTCAACACTAGAGAGTTGGGTGATGACCCTCTCTTCCTAGAAATTAGTGAAGAAAAGGAAGGTCGTTGGACTATGACTGAAATCTATGAAGAGTATCTCAATAGAAAAGGAAGTTCTAATCCAACACCACAAGGCGACCCTAATGATGAAGAATCAAAAAAAGGTGCTAAGAAAATCACTAAACAACCATCAAGTAATCCACAAGGCAATCCTACAAAAGATAACCCTTTGGAGATGTCTGATGAAGAATACCTCAAAACAGAAGCTGATAAAAAAGGTGATTTCTTCTAATTAAATAGATATTCTCCTAAGCCAAATTTATTGCAAAGGAGAAAAGTATTATGGCTGAAATAGTTAAACACACTGACTTATCGGTTGAGCAAATTGCTGATATCCAAAAGTCATTACTCGTTTCCTTAAGAAGTAAGGAAGCATTCTGGGATAAATTCTGTTCCCATTCAAAAATTGGAGATGGTTTCTCTTCATACAAATGGAGAAAATTAAACATTCCTCAATTAAAACAATCCGACTTAGTCAACTTAACAGAAGGTGTCACACCTGCTGGATTAAGCATGGAATATGTTGCATTCTCTGTCTCTCCAGTCAACTTTGGTGATTGGATTGGTTACACAGATGAATCCAAAAAATACAACTTTGATGATGTCACTTCCGATGCGAAAGAAATCCTCGCTCAAAGAGCATTTGAATCCGTCGAAGGTCGTAAAGCAAAACAATTCATTCAAGGCACTTGCACCATTGACCTCAATGCTAACAGTGTCACTGATGGCTTTATGAAAGACTTACTCAAAGCAAGAACCATTCTTCGTAAGAACAAAGTTCAAGCACTTCGCAATGGCAAATTTGGTTGCATTATTGCTCCAGAACACGCCGCTGAAGTCTTACTTGCTTACAAAGACAAAATCACTCACACCAGCGAAAAAGAAGCAATCATCAATGGTTACATTGGTGAACTCGCAGGCTTCATTCTCTTTGAGAACGCTGATGATGTCATGTATAAGGATTACTACTTCAGAACTTCTGATGAAGCAGTTGTTGATGGTAAAACTTATTACACAAAAGCTGGCGATGTTTACACAGCAGTTGCTGAACCAGCAACAGCCAGCATCGCTAATTACTACGAAAAAGGTGTAAAATCCTATGTCTTATTCTTAGGAAAGACTGAAAAAGGATTACCAGTTGAAACTGTTGCCTTCGGTGATGATAGCGTCAAAGTTATCAACCACCCACTCGGTTCAATTCCACAAGCTGTTGTTGAATCCAACACAGTTACTGGTGTTCGTGGTGACACACTCGATCAAAGAGGTTCTGTCGGTTTCAAAGTTATGGGCTTTGCAACTCGCATTCTCCATGATGAAGCAATCATTCGTGGTGAACATATCCTCGCTGATGGTGTTGTTGAACTCAATGTTGTTGATGCTAACCGCACTGGTTACACCGGCAAATCCACTTCACCTGCAGTGGAATAATTGAAACTCAAACACAATAGGTTTTAAGGGGTTGAACCTTAATCAATCCCTAACTCTTAAGAAAGGAATAAAGTTATGCCAAAAACAAGAAGAATCTTAATTCCAAAAGACCCATCAAGTCCTGACGCAAGTGTTGTTCACTTTCAACACAATGGTGTCGACTGCTATGTGCCTTTAGGAAAGGTTACCAAAGTCCCTGATTGGGTCATTGATCGTAACCCAGCGTATGCAGAATACGAAGTTAAGTAATTAAATTAGGGAGTAGTGGTTATGGGCTACTACTTCCTCAATTCAGTTTATTAGTTTAGTTAGAAAAATTGGTTAGTGATTATCGCTACTGGCATACAGCGTCCTTCCACTAACATGACCCTAGTGCAATTCTAGGAGAACTGACCATTTATAGGAGAAATCATTATGAAATTAAGTAAACTTGTCTATTTATGTGTAAAGAATGTAATTCTATATGATGATGAATCTTTTTCATATGATGGCTTTATCAAGGGCAAGTTTAATGGAAATCCAGATTATGCTACTTCCATAAACAATGTTTTCTCTGCAATTAACCAAGCAATTTCAAGATTAAGTGACCTTGAAAGATTACCTTATAGAGTAGAAGAAATAACTCTAGAGGACTATGCCTTTAACATTAGTGATTTAGAACACAATCTTAAAGAGATAGTGGCTATTGCTTATATAGATTCTAATAAGAACATCACTCCACTTACATTTGAAATTTTAGGTAATCAAGTGATTGTAAAAGGTGTTGTTAGCAATGCTAAAGTTCATGTTGAATACAAAGAAGACATTTTCTTCATTCAAGGTGAAAGTTATTACTATGAATACACAGTTAATGAACTTGGTGAAGATACTTCAATCACCTTAAAAGATATCGAATTAAGAGACTTAGGTATCAATGATCAAATGTGTAATGCAATCGTTGAATATGCTAAAGGTGTCTTAAATGAAGGTGTTGAAACAGCTTTAGCAAATATGCACATCACAAGAGCAGAACAATACTTTGTGAATATTAACCCTGTTAGAAGTGGACTTTCTCAAACAGTGGTCGTCAAAAAGTGGGGAGTGAATGACTAATGAGAAAAACAGCTTATTCACACTACGATCTTGGTAATTACAATAAAAAGTTACAAACACTAAAGATTGATAAATTTTTAGGTGTTGATTTTAACCCTGCACAACTTCAAGTGGCTAATAACCATGCAGTAGACATGGAGAATATTCTTTTTAAGAATAGAGTTAACCAAAAAAGAACTGGTTGGGAGCAAATCGCACTTATTGAACCATATCATTATCATATTGTTAATGATGAAGGGATTATTGAAGAAAGAGTTAACACAACTTCATTCAATGGGTTTTGGCAATTTGAAGACATAGATGGTGGCATTCATTACATTGCTCACATTGGAAAGTTACTTTACAAAGTTACTCGAATTGGCAAAGGTGTTACTTTCCTTGACTTTCACTTAGAACCTTTAGTTGAAACAAAGGTAGTAGGAACTTCTACTTATCATCTTGCTATCGAACTTGAAGATTATAAATCTTTTGCTCAAGCAGGATACGGAAGATTATTTATCTTTGGCGGAAACAAACTCTTTGTCTTAAAGGTCTATAACGGTCAATACACTTTGAAAGAAGTAGAAGATGATGAAGATACATATATTCCAGTGACTACAATTGGAATTACTGAAGCAGATAGTTCAGTGAATGAACAACAAATCCTTGATGACGTTAATATGATGTCTCAATGGAGAAGAAACAAATTGGTTAGTGGAACATATGTTGATGATGGTGTTTCTTTAAGAACAACAAGATTCACCGACTATCAACTAGATACTTCTATCAAACCTAAAAAAGCAACAGATATCAACGATATCGAAATCACAATTTCTTCATTCAAGGAGATAAATTAGTATGTCTGATGTAGTTACTCAATCACCTCATTTTTCATGTAGTATCTCTTCTTCTAGACAGTTTCACGAATATAGAGATGGTGCAGCTTCCAATCCTTCTTGGACTGATTTCTATGGTCAAAGTTGTTCTTTTAAGTTGAACCTTATCAAAGATACAAGTTTTATCTATCGCATTAAAAAAATTGAACTCAAAATAGCTGGTAATGTTTTTGCTCAAATCGAATTTTATGGAAACGCTAGTGCTGGTAGTTGGACTACTAAGGTTTTAGAATTCGGTAGAGTTAGTTACACAACTTGGGCTAACTTTCTATCAATAGGTATATATCAAGATATTGAAACCGTAACTTCTGTTACAATTCCTATGGATTCAGTTAGTGGAACAAACCTAAGAACACATAACTCTGCTGGTGTAGACTTCCGTTATTATTCAAAAACCACTGGTCAAACCACTAGAAGACAATCTAGTAGTGGTTATAAAACAATTACAGCGGATATTACATTTGAAAAGATTAGACCGGGAACTGGTGGAGATACAGGTCCAAAATCTTTAGGAACTTTTACCGAAACAGTTAGTGTAGAATCGATTTATTTTAAGGCATTTAGTGTTGGTTCTGCTTCTGTTAATACAAGTAATGCAAGAACTTCCTTCTATGCAAACGAAACATTTAATAGTAATGGGTTAGTTGTTAATCTTGACTACTATTACCATTCAGATGCTGGTGGTGCTTTAGCATTTTCATCTCCAACTTCTTCCTATAATGTAACTGCCCCTTCAATGTCTCCAGCAAGTGGTGGTTCTCAAACAAGAACAGTTAATGTTGCTGTTGGTTCATATACAACTTCTTATAGTGTCACTATCTATAGTGTTAAGAGTTTTACAAATCCAGCACTTAAATCTATTAGAAACACTAATTATTTTAGGAAAGGCGAAACTGGAACAGTGGGTAATACCACAATCACTTATGGTGATGGAACTACTGAACAAGTTAGTCCAACATTCACCCTAAATACTAATGGAAAAGTCGATTATATTGCTATTGCCACAAAGACTGGTGAAAATTTATTTTGGACTTCAAATGTTACAATTTGCCCTCTAAGTAAAATTACGTTAACTGGTCCTGATGATATCTATTTCGATTATGATGATGAATTTAACTATGCCGGGCTAGGTGTTACTGCTCATTATGGTTCAAATGATGAAGCTGGAACTCAAGTAGTGTCTCCAACAAGTGTGGAGGACTTACCACAAACAGTAGGATCATACGATTTAGTTGTTTCTTATACAAATGGTCAAAATGAAACTGTTTCAACAACATATAAAGCATATAGAAATGGCATTTTGAATTTTGATGTTGAAATTCCAGAAGAAAAATTAAAAATTGCTAAAAATGGCACATTCACAAAAACAAATTGCACAGCTTATGTGAAAAGATTTGTGAATGGTGTTGCTGATAAAAACTACGTTGGATTTGAAGGTTCTTGGGGTATTTTTTCAAATGTTAATACTTCAGTTACCGGAGAACAAGAAGTAGTCTTTAGTGCTACTGAAAATGGTCAAG
Organism: Bacilli bacterium; assembly: GCA_045601325.1. Classification (GTDB taxonomy): domain Bacteria; phylum Bacillota_I; class Bacilli_A; order RFN20; family CAG-826; genus JAZRZI01. The sequence continues at coordinate 81,893 of JAZRZI010000008.1, read as the reverse complement.
TCATTTATTGCTCTAAGACTATTGTGGTTTATGGTCATCAATCTTTAGAAATTAGTGGTATTCCAAACCCAATTCAAATCTACGTTGATAACCAAACAAACATTAAAAAACTCAATGAAACCGATATTCCTTCTCTTGCTAACCTTGTTGTTAAAGCAATCACAAATGATAATCAAAAGATTACCTTAACAAGAGGAGCGGTGAATAATGGTTATAGATTAAATCCAGCATATGGTTCAAATCTTTCCTTTGGATTAAATACAATTGAAGTCATTGATTCGAGTGATGAGAGTGTTAAGGCATCATTCAAAATCAATGTTCAAGAAAACCAAATCGACTTTGATAACATTGCTTCAGTGGTAATCAATGGCAGTATTGCTCCATATAGTGAAGTTGGTGTTCCAATTGACATGAGCAATGTTCATGTTTATGCACCAATGCTAGACGGAACTACTAAAGATGTCTCTTTCCAAGCAAATATCGAAAACAAAGAAGGTCTCATTTTCTCAAGTGAAGACACTATTGGAGATAGTTATGATGTTGAAGTATATATCGTTAAAGATAGTGAAACTAAATACTTAGTGGGAACTTTCTCGACCACATTAAATGGCATCTCTTCTATTTCTGGTGTTACAGCCACTAAAGGAACTACAAATGCAACCGCTTATGAAGTGGGTGAACAATTTGACCCTCAAACAGTTGAATATAATATTAACTATGTTAATGGAGATACAGAACACCACAAAGTTAGAGAAGATAGAGTTAATCCAATCACTGAGGCAAGAACAACCAATTTTACATATAATGAAGCTGGAAATAATGGAGCAGTTGGTTCTCTAACATTATCTTTCAAGATTAAAGGCTTTAGTGTTGCATTAGTTGTAAAAGTTAAAAAACTTATTTCTTTAGAATTTGTTATTCCAGGCAATACCTCTTTTGTCTATCAAATTGGAGAACAACTCAATTTAACAGCAAAAAATGTTGGTATTAAGAAAGTCTATAACAATGCTCAAAAGGTAGATATTGATAGTGATGATGATATCTTCTGGGTATTTACTGATAATAATGGAAATGAAATCTCTTCTTGTTTAGTCAATAGACTTATTCCAGAAGCAACAAGAATGAGTGCTGTTGTTAAAGCATACGCTAATCTTGGCATTTATGGTGGAGAATATGAAGTTGCAACCGATACTCCACTTGATTTAACAGTTAAAGCAATTAGAGAAGTAGAACTTCTTGATGAAAATTTACAAGCAATTACTCAAATCGTTGTTAATAATGGTGACAAGTTAAAAGACTATCTTGTTGGTAAATATCTACAAGTTAAACTCAATGATGGTAATAATTTAACAGCTCAAGAAATCCACAGTGATTACACCGGTTGTTCAATTGACATGAATAATCCAATTATTTCTCATACATCATTAAGTGGCACTTGTGCCTATACCTATGGCAATGATACTCAATATGCTTCATTTACCGTTCATAATCACTATTTAGATAGTGTTGACACTAATATAGATGAAATTCTTGAAGAAAGTTATTATGTTGGTGATGAACTCGATTTAGATGAATTAGAAGTTATCAAAACGATTGTTTCTACTGATAGTGAAGATGAAGAATATCCAGAAGAAAGTGAAGTTCCTTTTGGATCTAATGGTTACTCTCTCACAGTTAATGGTCAAATTATCAACAAAGATGGTTATGTTTTCTCTAATGCAGGAACATATATTTTAACTATTACTTATCAAGGCATTGTTATTACTAGAAATATAACAGTTACAGCAGTGGTTTTAACTGAAATTGAACCAGTGTTAAGTAATGCTTTCAAATCATTTACCAATTACTATGATGATCAATATCTAACCTTAGAGGGATTAACTGTTAACGTTAAATACAACAATGGTTATGTAAAAAATATCTCCTATATGTTAGTGGATATTGTTGATGAAAATGGTAATGCCTTTAACAAAACACAACAACTTGATAACACTCATCATAACGGAAAGAAACTCTATGTTTCATATAATGAAAATGGCTCTCTATTAGAACCTGTCATAATCCCAAGTAATGAAGGTGAACTTGTTGTTACTCCAAAGGCACTCACATCTATTTCAATTGAAGTTAACCCAAAAAAGACTTCATACACATATGGAGATAAATTCTCTCTTTACGGAATGCTTGTTAAGGCAAACTTCAATAATGGCAATAGTGAAACAATTAACCTTAATGATTTAGCAATTAGTGGTGCTACAATCGGTCATGAATTTAACCCAGATGACGACGCTACCTTTGGTGATATAACTGTCACATTATCTTATGAATATGGTGGAATCACTCAAACAACAACACTCACTATATCATTAGTCAAACCACAGATTTCATATCTTATGACTAATGCTTCTACAGATGCAGTAAGAAAGAACTTCCAAGATGGTGATACTTTCACAACAAGCGGATTAGTTGTTACCGCTGTAATGGCTAATGGTTGGACTTGCACTGTCTCATCTTTCTCATCAGATGCTTCAAGTGTTTTGAATTTAGATCAATCAAATAAGATTCATCTAACCGGAGACTATGGTGTTAAAGAAATTACTATTAGTGGAACAAATCCTTACAATAATACTGATGCAGCAATTGTTAAATACAACATTGACGTTGAAACAAGTGGTGCAATTGTTAATGCAATTTTAATGCTTGACCCAGAAAGTGATTATAAGAATTACTTTGTTGGTGATAAATACAATGCTAAAGGTGTCTCTTGGAGAGTTACTGATGTTGATGGTAATGTCTTTACCAGTGGCGTTTTCACAACCTCTGTTCAAATTGGCTCTACATTTAGATCCGCACAAAGAATTGAAGTTCAAGTCACCTACTCTAATGGTTCTTTCACAAAGACCGAAACATATGAAATTATCGTTAGTGTCGCTCAACTTGCAACACTTACCGAAACAAAGAGATACAAGATTGCTGTTGGTTCACTAAATGGTAGTTTATTCACTGAAATTACACATGAAGAAGCCACAATCAAGTTAGGAAAACAATTTGATGAAGGCGGTAATCTTGTCGGTGAATATTATCCAATCTTCTTAAGTGATTTAGTTAGAGTTGATGATTCTTTATTAACTGCTAATGAAGCAACTCATGGTTTCAATGTCTATATTGGTAGTGACTTTGAAAATGATTGCATTGGTTATATGGATATGGGCTTAACAACAGATGATGGAACAGTTGTAAGAAAAGCACACATTATCTTATTTGAAGACCCATTAAACCCAATTGATGGAGATGGCAACATTGAAGTCAAATTCCCACACTATGTTAGTGGATATGCAGATAAAATTAACAAATGTCGTTTTGGCGTTGTTTTCAACAATAGATTATTTGTTAGTGGCAATCCAAACTTTAAGAATTGCGATTGGCATAGTGGTGATGTCAACATTTCACAAGTTGATGAATATAACAATAAGGCAGTCAAAGATTACACATATTTCTCTGATTTAGATTATTGCTACTATGGTGATGCTGATACAGCAGTAGTTGGCTATGACATTTATCGTGATGGTGACTTAATTGTTGTCAAACAAGGAAGTAAACACCAAGCAACACTTTATCGTAGAAGTATGAAACTCATTAGTGCAACAAGTGCTGATGGTAACGCAGTTGGAGAAGATTTAGTAGAACCTTCATTTCCAATGTATGACATTAACTCTAATGGTGGTGTTGGTGGCATTTCTCATAGAGGTGTTGTTAACTTTGTTGGCGAAACCATTGTTTTAACAAAGAATGGTCTAAAGGCTCTTACTAACAAAGATGATGTTTATAACACTGCAAAATACACCTTTGATGTTTCTTCATTCATAAATGAAAGAATTAAGGAAGAAGACCTTACAAATGCTTTCTTATATGTGTTTGAAGATACTTTAATCTTAAAGACAAATAGAGGTGTTTATGTTGGGTTCTATGGTTTAAGAAATGAAGATAACGAATACGAATGGTATTTCTTAAGCAATATTGATGCCTCAATCTTCTTTGAATGTGATGAAGAACTTTACTTCGCAAATGATGAAGGCAAAGTATATCGTTTCCCAATCACAACCAAAGATTACAAAGACAAAGCAAGAACTTTTGTTGGTGTTGGTGGTGCAACTCTTTACATTGATAGTGCAAATGACACATTAGTGGCAAGTGCTACCTATAAAGATGAAATCAAAGAAGGAAGACCATTCCACTTACTTACTTCTTACAACCTTAATGGTGAAGATAGAACTACACAAATCTATGCAAATCTTGGTTCTTTTGTTAATAAATTCTATAAACAAAACATTCTCAATAATGGTGGTTCATTAGATCAAACAGCTTTTGTTGGCTTGATGGACACCACAAATAACACAATTGAACTTAAGTGTTTCAAATCAAATGGTGATGAAGACACTTCCAAATTATTAAGCATTCAAGACTTATTCTATGAAGGTAGAGAAGTATATTTAGACCACTTTGTTGGTGAAGTTTACACTTTATTTACCTACCGTAGATATTTCCTAAAGAAATATAATAAAAATAGCAGCAATGTTTATCAACTCGTTGATAACTATGGCAACATAATGTCTCTGCTTGGTATTGACACCGTTAGAATGTCATTCTTGGTCAACGATCTTGCTGTTACTCATATCACGAATGTTAGTGATTATGATTCAAGTGGAGCAAAGCAATTCTCATTACTTGGAGACCACGATAAGAAGTTAGACCTCATCTACTACAATGATGAAGTTGGCTCATATAGTGGTGTTATTACAAAAGAAGATAACGTCAACGCCTTCTTCGTAACTGCTCCTTATTCAATGGGTGCTATCACTCTCACAAAGACTATCTGGCAATGGGTTGTTGCAAATGATACTCAACTAGCAAGTCTAATGGATATTGGTTACTTCTCAAGTAGAAAACAAGGTGACTATGAGATGGTTATCAAATCCACTTATGGAACAAGACAACTTAATTTCAATGGTTGGAACTTCGACAAGATTCAATTCACAAATGATAAGTTGCCTCATATCTATTCAAAACATAGAACAGTGCCAAATGTTAACTTCATTAGATTCATTTTCAAGAATGATGAAGATAGCAACATGGTGCTTACAACATTAAATATTGTTTATACAATTGCACAATTCACGAAAGGAGTTAACTAACTATGGTAACAGACAGAACAGAACAAGAAGCCAAAGAACTAGAACAACTTAAGGCTAATTCTCCATATGAGTTGCCAGATGATGCTGCTAAAAGTGGTTGGACTGCTGCTCAAATCAAAGAAAAATTCTATGCTGGTCTCTTCTATCTTTATAAGTTATTCAAGGAACTAAGAGGTGATAATGACACATTCACAGAAGGAATCGAAAATCGTATCACTGAAATCGAAAACGATGTTCACAATGTCCTAGATAATTTGGTAGCAAGTCACGATGTTGATGGCAACGAGATTGTTACAACTTATGCAAAGATAGCGAACATCACTAATGGTGGTATTGCAGCTCTCAAATACATCAAGGCAAATGGATCTACTGAAAACATTAGAAAGATAGCTGAAGACTTAGAAACATTCTCAACTTCAATAAACGCTCTCTTCAATAATGGAAAAGCGAAAAATGCTGAAGTTACTGACTATGCTAAATATGACGTTATCGGTAGAAGCATTCATGAAACCTATGCAACTGTTACTGCCTTACAAACTCTTACAACAGCAGTTAATAACCTTATCACAGGTGTATCAATAGCGAATAAAGCACTTAATGATTCTCAAGGAAATGTCATTCACACAACTTATGTTAAAAAGAGTGATGTGGTTAATAACACAAGTTCTACTTCCACAGATAAACCTTTGTCCGCTTATCAAGGAAAAGTCTTAAAAGACCTAATCACTGGTATTCAAAACTTATTACTAAGTAATGATACTGACTTAGATACAATCCAAGAAATTGTTACTTACATTAAGAGCAATAAATCACTCATAGATAGCATTACCACTGCGAAAGTAAGTGTTACTGATATAGTCGATAACTTAACTTCTCAACTTGCAAATAAACCTTTGAGTGCAAAACAAGGTTATGTGTTAAAGGGAATGGTTGATGACATTCTCACAACAATAGGTAATGCCTCAAGTGGTCTAGTTAAGTCAGTAAATGATATTAGCGATAAAGTTGACCAATTTATTGATGACTATGACACGACACCAAAAGTAAGTGACTTAGGTAACGGAAGATTACTTCTCACTTATGAAGATTATGTTGGTGACTTGGGAGATGGAAGAATCTCTCTTCAATTAAATGTCTAAGAAAGGAGACAAAAATATGTCTACAAAAGTTTTATTAGAAGAAGCTGAAATTGATCGTAGAATTGCTGCTGCAATAGCAGAATCTAGAGGTGGTTCTTCTGCCAAAATTTATGGCATAAGTGGTATCGGTAGTGAAAATCCAATATGGACTAGAACTGGTGATGCCGCTGGAGTAACACTTAATATCACCGAAAATGAAAACGATGGTGATTTAGCAGAATTTGTATTAAGTGACCCAACCATGCAAGCGTTCTTCGATTTCCCTGTTTCAGTGGATTCAAAAGGTAACGTATTTGTCACAATCCGTCCTTTAGCGTTTAAGGCAAATAGAACCGTTAATGGCGAAATTCAAGCATTAAGTGTTAAAGAGTATGAAGATGGTGATGAAGAATTAGGATTTGAACTTCACCCAGCATTTAAGAAATGGACTGATGAAACCCATTTTAATGGTTATGGCTCAATCCAAATCGCTAAATACTTCTCTGCTTGTTATAACAAAACAGATGATGAAGTCTATGAAGGCGATGTCGGTTATGCCATTGAAAACGAAGACTACGATATTGATGAATTTGAAGTTAACTCTAAGAGTGGTTTGAATTATGGCTTGTCATATTGTTCATGGGACAAAGGATTAGAAGTCATTGAAAACACCGATTCTACATATCGTATGTTCCACTGGTTATATTTAGACCTCTTTAGAAAACTTGCAATGATTTATCTTGCGAGAGCAGACGTCTACAATATGCTAGAAGTTGAATTTAGTTCTGAACTAGATGAAAACGATGTTGAAGTGTTTGGTGGTGCTGATAAAGAATATACCACTGGTAATACTGATGATATTGTTTCTCACTCAGGTTTTAATAGAGCGACAAATCAAATCAAGTTGTTCAACATTGATGATGCCTTAGGAGCGACTTCATTAAATGGTTGTTACAACGCTGGAAATAGAACCCTCTATTACACACGCTTATTAGATACTAATGCTCATCTTAGTGAAGGCTATTTAAGAAGTAATTTGCAAATATCAACTTCATATTCTGGTGAATACAACATCATTTCCAAATGGACTTGTGATGCAAACGAACCTGCATTTTCTTGGGCTACTGCTCAATTACCAAATAGTGCAGAGCAACCTGAAGGATCATTAGAAAATGTCTATTATGCCTGTAAGCAAAAAGTGGCAACTATTGAAGATGATGATAGTGCTAGAGGACAATGCTATTCAGTATTTTCCTATTACAATAGTGAAATCTACCCTGAATGTGGTCTCTTCTGCTCGGACTGGAATGACTACTTCTACCGCGCTTGGGACTACGGCAACTTCGCTCTCCGCCTTTGCAAAGAACCCGTTTAAGGGGGTTGGTAAGGGGAACACCCCTTGCATATAAATAAATAACTACCAAGAGAAAAGGTATAAAAACAAGGGATTAGATGGCTTCTTGGCGTTCGGTTGGCGGTTTCGCTCTTCTACTCGAACTGGAATGACAACTTCAACAACGCTTGGAACAACAACAACGCTCTCCGCCTATGCTAATTAACGATGGCGTTAATCTCTCTAGAATATAACTTAAATTATATTGCCATTTAACTCCTCTGCCACTTGGCGAAAAGAAGATTCAAAACGGATTGGGCAAGTAGCGAAATATCGAAAGCCCAATGAGAATTAGCAAAGAATCTTGGAAAGGAATATGTGAAAACTTACAAGAACCTCTACAGAAAGATTTGTGACAAGGATTATATAAGAGATGTCTTAATCGAAGCATCTTCTAATAAACCTTATAAAGCAGTTGTGGAAAAGAACTTAACAACTATTGTTGAAAGAGCATACACCAATCTTGTTAATGAGACAGTAGAAATGCTTCCAACTCAAAGCAAGGTTGTTCATGATCGCAAGAAAGATAGAAATATCACTCTATCTCGATTCTTCCCAAACAAAACATATGACTATCTTCTAGTTTCTCAACTTAAACCAATCATAGAAAAATCAATGTATTACTACTGTGTTGGGAATGTTAAAGGAAGAGGGTTAGATAAATGCTTGTCATATGTTAAAGAGGCGGCAAAGCATTACTCATATTGCTGGCAAGGTGACATCAAAAAGTTCTATGAAAGCATAGACAAAGAAATTCTCTATCATCAAGTTGAGAGAAGAGTAAGTGATAAGGCATTTATGAACTTTTATGGAAAAGTAGTTGGAAGAAAAGGAAAGGGAATTAGTCTCGGGCTTAATTCAAGCCAATGGTTATCTAACTTCCATTTACAAGAATTTGACTACTACATTAAACAAGTCTTAAAGGTTCAATGTTACATAAGATATGTAGATAACATATGGATCTTCGAGAACAACATTAGAAAAGTTCATTACTACTACAAGATGATTAGGAAATTCTTGTGGGAGAAGTTAGAACTTCAACTCAAAGGAAATTATCAAATTCTAAACATTGATAAGGGTGATGAAATCGACTGTGTTGGATATAGAGTTACTAGGCAATTCACTAGGCTCAACAAAGATTCTCTTTATAAAATCGCAAGGTTGTATTGGAGAATGAAAGACCATTCCAAAAGAAGAGCAAGAACTATCATTTCACTCTATGGGTGGTTAAAGAGATCAACTAACTATGTTAGATATCTCTACACTAAATTGATTTCTAAAGTGGGTATCTCACTTGATGAAATAAAACAATTAACAAGGAGAAAAAAATTATGCAAAACATTAGAACAATCGTTGATAGCCAATTCGTAGCGAATTTAATTGCTAATCTCAATGCTGTTGGCATTACATCTAATAACATTGAATGTATCTTACTTGAAGGTTCTTCTCTTTATTTAGAAGAGTGTGGTGACATTGATTTCAAAGTCATTGTTAAACATTACAACCCTAAAGCTGAAACATTAAGAGCATTCTCAATCAATGGTTATACAGTTGAATGCACTTTCTACACATTTGGAGATTGGGCGAAGGTTGCGACTTATAAGAAACTTATCTACTTTGTCACTGAATCTCCAGATATGATTACTGTCTATGGTAATGATGCTAAATTCGTAAGACATGACATTCTCACCAATAGAGAACTTGCAAGAAAGATTTTACTTAATTACGATAAGTCCTTATTCAACTATGTTGAAGAGAACAAGAAACAAGGTTATCAACCAATGTTACCAAAAAGACTTTGGAACTTCCTTTTGTTCGCTTACAAACTCAAAAACAACTCTCACGAAGTTACAAATGCTCAACTTGAAACAATTCAAGATGCTCATGATTTGAAACTTGAGTTAGAAGACTATCGTTCACTATTCAATGAAATCACCGCCTTATTAGGCTAGGGGGTAGCACAATGAAGAAAAGATTTTTAATCCCACTTATCATTCTGGGTTTTGGTGCAGTAGGAACTGCTGCCGGTTTTAGTGTTAGTGCCTATTACCAAAACAAAGCAAACGAAACTTCTCAACTCATTGAAAAACAAGAAGAGATTGCTAATGATGAAAACTTAAATGAAGAAGAGAAATCTAAACTTCAAACAATCATTAGTGAGTTAGAAGCAAAATACAATGAGATTAAAGATATCCAAGTTGCTGGAACGACTATTGGTGCAATAGCTGGTTCTATCGTTGGTGCTTTAATAGGCTTGATTCCTGCTCTTGTCAATAGAACAAACATTAAAGAAGCAATCGACTTCTCTAGAACTATTAGAGTTCAAGTAGATTGCAATGATAAGTTGTTCAAAGAAGCAAAAGAAAAGTTTGATATCACAGACAAGAAATATGAGCAAGTGATTGAAATCAATAACAAACTTGGCGTTATTCTAGACAAAGCAATCACTCGTATGGAAGGTCTTGAACAACAAAATGCACTCCTTTCAAGTGAAAATAAGGAAATCAAAGAAATGTTCCTTATTTATGTCAATAACGATAAAGAAGCAGTTGCTAGTGGTGTTGCCGAAAAGTTAAATAAAAAATTTGGAAACAAGTAAAGGGGGTTTGACATATGGCTAAAGAAAGAAAAAAGATGTCAACTCTCCATAAAAGAAACTGGCTAAGAGTAGGTAGTTTTGGTTGCAAAGGAGCGACCTATGCTTCACCCACTGTTGCGGTTTCAATTCTAGTTGGAATAAATTGGGACGAGTGGTTTGTTCAATCTAGAAATGGTGTATTTGTTGGATTTGGTTTCTTATTCACAATTATCTCCACTTTATTGACTTATTTCTCTATCGCAAAACAAAAGAAACTAATTGAAAAATTAAGTGCCTTCTGGAATGTTGCGATTATCGTAATTTGTTGGGCGATTGCATTGTTATTCTTGTCATCAATCGCAAGTCAACTAGGTTATATCCTTCTCTATATTGGGTTTAGTCTTATCGCTAGTGCGGTAATTGATGAAACCGAAACAAGACTTATTGAACCTAAGTATCAACTCTATAAGGATCTTGTTACTGAATATGGACTTGATAAGAGAGAAGTTCGCAAACAAGAAAAATTAAATGCAAAGAGAGTTCAAGCACAAAAAGAAGCTGAACTCGAAGCAAGAAAGCAGGCAATCGACTAATGAAAAATAACAAGGTTAACATCTACAAAAAACCTAACAAATTCTGGGCTTGGGTTAATAAAAAAGGCAAATGGGTATTGTTATCATCACTCATCTTTGCAGTTTTTGGTATCACTGCCTTAATTGTTGGTTTTGGACTTGCTAATGGTTGGTTATCTGTCCTTCAATGGTTTGGCTCTAAATGGGCGGTCATGATTTATGTCCTAATAGTATTTATTATCTTTGGTGCTATTTGGTTTATTCACAAAGCAAAGATGGAAAAATAGGAGAAAGTTATGCCAGAACAAAATAATCCACAAGTCTCTAAAGAAACCGAAAAGGTCTTAGAGCAAGAAGCGTCTAGAAACAAAAGAATTGAGAAACTCAATACTAAGAAACTTTTAACATGGGCTTTAATGATTTTAATGCCTGTTGTTATCTTAGTGTTAACTTGGATTCCATTCTTCTTTGATTTCTTAAATATTGATTGGAGAAAATGGTTAACTACTTCTTTGATCAATATTGGCATCTCTGTTGCCTCTATCATCATTGGTGAACTTACCGGTGAAGAAAAGCAAAGAGAAAAGGTAGGTGGATTATTCCAAAATGCCTTAAAGAGATTTAATGTCTCTATTGATGAATTAAGGCATAGTGAACTCTATCAATATTTTTCACAATTCTTTACTTGGTTTAAGGCTAGAGAACTTAAACAGCTCAAAGAAGATTACCTTGTAGATAATGGTATTGATTTACTTCAAGCACATTATTTAATTGCTTATGCCGAACTCGAAGATATCGAAAATATGAGACATGGTTCTTTCAAAAAAATTGATGAAAAGAGTGGCAAAGAAATTAGATTTAGAAAGATTACTGAAGAACAATATCAAATCATTACCAATGTTTACAATCCAAGTTTTCAACTTGAAACATATAATTGCACCTATTATTTAAGTGCTAGTGGAGACGGAACTGCAAAATCTGTCTTATCAAGAGCAAAAACACTTAATGATAAAGAAAGAAAGAATAAGAACTTTAGAAGATGGTTCAAGATTTCTTTATACATTTTTGTTTCTATCCTTTTTGCTGCTGCCACAATCCAAGAATTAACTGGAGAAGGTGTTAGAGAAGCGGCACTTAATTCCACATTTAGATTATTTACATTCTTAAGTGGTTTGCTTAGTGGTTTTATGACTGCTGTTGTAAGTGTCAAGTTAGAAGCTGAAATGTTAGATGATAAATCCGATTTGCACGATATTTATCGTTCATCTTATAAAAAAGACTTCTTCCCAAAGACCTATGAAGAAATTGTTGATGAAGAAATCGAACAAGAAGAAAAAGAAAAGGAAGAAGCACTCAAAAATGTTGTTACCCCTGAAATCGTAGAGGAAGAGCAAGAACAAGAACCTCTTATGATAGAACACAACAAAGTTGAAATTGATAGCAAAGGAGAATAGAACTATGGCAGATTCAAGAACAAGAAAAGACGCTTACATGGAAAGTCTTAAGGAGAACCTTACAGGTGTATCTCCTCAAAACCAAGTTAGTCCTCAAAGTGGTGGTAGTGAAACACCAGATTATTATGAAAAATTGAAAAATGAATCGTATAAAGCATTGCTTAAAGGCGAAGTCCAAGCATATAACGCTAAGCAGCAAGCAATGAAATACACTAACAATGGTTTAGTTGCTAATGGCTATGGCACTCAAGGAATTAGTGAGAGTGCTAATTTAGGCATTGGAAACACATACCAAAAGGCTTTAAGAGATAGTCAAAATGAATACGATCAATCTATTCTTGCTATTGATAATCAACAAAAAGAAGCTGCAAATAGTGAATTTGAATCACTTGCAACTCTTATGAGTTCTGCTTCTTCTTCATCACAACTTGACAATGTGTTAAAAGAATATGGTATTACCATTGAAAATGGTCAATTTAGTGGTGATTACTTTGATTCTCTTGATGATGCTTCTAAGAGACAATTAAGAAGTCTCTATGCCCTTTATTCTGATGAATTACAACAAAGTGAAGTTAATAACCCAACCTTCTATGATGAAGATGACTTAAGATATGCAACTTACACTAAAGCTGATGGTTCAACCGCAACAATTGGTTCTCATTATAGTGAAGAAGTCAAAGATATTATGAAATACTCTAATGATGGCACACTCGCAATTGAAGGTGTCGTTAGAGTAAGAAATGGTGAAGGTGACACAATCTACATTAAGAGAACTTCAAAAGGGTGGCAAGTTGTTAGTAGAAATGAATTTGAAAAGGCTGAACACCGTTACTCCTTAAAGAGAAATGGTGACAAAACAAATACTTGGTCACAACTTAGTTAATAGGTGATTAAAATGGCATTAGGAAACGAACATTCAAGAAATGAATTTCTTAAGGCTCTTTTAAGCCAAAAGAAGGAACTAAATGCTAATGGTGGTAATTTAGTCAACCCTGCTGTCAATGTTAATCCTATTGATGATAACAATAGTAGAGTTGTCGATACCTCTTATAGTGATCCTCTTGCTCCAAGAACTGTTACTCAAGAAGAAAAATACAAAGAATCTCGTAATGGTTGGCAAAGGTTTTGGGATTCAGTTGGTAACTTTATCTCAAATATCAATGAAGGTATTGCTAAATACATTTTAGATCCAATTGGTGATGCCGGGATTTACCTTTATGGTGCAATCTCTGGAGACCACGAAGGTGCAAAAGCAGCCATGAATTATGATTGGACTGCTCAATATATGAATGTTATGAACCAATTAGATATTGGAACTAACATTATGAGTGGTGACTTTTTTGGTGCAGACGGTGGAGACTATTGGAGAGATTGGGCTGATACCGGGAATGCAGTAGCAAGTAGAACTAATATCAATAAATTACATGAAGCCTCTTTCTCAAGTGATTGGGGAGACTTTGGTAAAAATACATTACAAAATATTGAACAAATCGGTGGTGCTATGTTGCCAAGTATCATCTTAGGTATTGTCACTGGTGGTTCAAGTGCTGGTGTTCAAGCAGCAGTATTAGGAACAGAAGCAGCGGTAGGAACTATTGCTGGTTTTGGTCAAGGTGTTAACACAGCACTTAATGAAGGTGCTGAATATGGTGCAGCCGCTGGATATGGTGCTATCAATGGTGCTATTCAAGGTGTTACAACCTTTGTTGCCGGTAAAACTCTTGCCGGTGGTGGTGTTGGTGCTAAAGCCGCAAACGCTGTCTTTGGAAAGACCGGGAGTATTGCTTTATCCAATGCTACTAAAATTGCAGTTAATGCTGGTATTCAAGGTGTTGCTGCTGGTATTAGAACTGCTGCAGATCCAGTGTGGAAACAAGTCACATATGATCAACAAGCAATTGAAAAAGCATATGGTAGTCAAAGTGCAGCAGCGGAGACCGCCAAAAAGATTGGTCAATCAATTATCACTGCAGCCGCAATGAGTGCTGTTGCTCAAAGTGTTGCAGAAGGTGTAAGATACAAAATTCAAGGTAAAGAAACCTATACCGAAAATTTCCTTAAACAATATGACTATTCTCAATATAGAAAAGCATATAAGCAATATTCTAAAGAACTTAGTGAAGTTGCTAGTGAAATGGATTCTATCTCAAAACAACTTGATGCTTATAGCAAAGGAATGGTTGAAGGAAGATATACCGAAAATGAGTATGGCAAATTAACCAAACCTTTACTTGATAGATTTTATGAACTTCAAGAACAAGGAAATACACTTGCAGATAACTTTACTCATATGACAAACACTACAAAAGTAGATGCTAAGTATGGAACTCAAATTACTGCTTCAAGAGAAGATTATGCAAAGAAGATTGTTGATTCTTTTAACATCACTCAATCAAGTGAAACAAGACTAATTGAAAAACAATTAAATGAACTTTTTGATGAAGGATATACTTGGAACGATATTAAAAATCATCTTTCTAAAGGTAATACCACAATTACTCCTCAAAAAGATTATTTAAGACTTTCTTATACAAATCCTACCACTAATGAAACCTATAACTTACCAATGACTTTAGATAGTGGAAGCGGAAGTGCTTTAGTTCCAAAGACTATCAATCAAGCAACTGATTCTATTATTTATTTAGGAACAGTTGACAATAGTGATGGCACTGTTCAAGGTGCAATTATTCCAATTAGTTCGTTTGTTTCTAAAGGCATCGAAGTGCCAAATAATGCAAGTGGATTAACTGTTAATAGAGACGTTGCAAAAGCAATTCAACAAGATTATTCTACTGAACAAATAAAAGAATATTTTGAACTTATTAGAGAGCACAAAGGTTCATCTATAATCAAAGATGGAGATAGATACATGATTATCTCTAAAGCTGTTAATGGTGAAGATGGTGAGTGGCATAGTGCTATTACATATGTCGATTCTAAATTCAAAAACATTGAAAATATTGAGGTTTTACCAACAAAATCAATAAATGTTAGTGAAATTGCCAAGACTTCTGTCGCAATGGCAAAGGCAAATGATGAAATAATGATGTCTCTTCCAAAAGAGAGTGAGCCAAGATATATCAAGGCTTATGGTGATCTAAACCATGAGAGAGTTTTATCTATGAAAAAGGCAGAGGACATTGTTGATATTGTCAAGAAACAAATTATGGATAAAATCTTCCCTAAAAAGGAAGGATATGAATATCAAATTAAACTCCTTAAAGGTGAAACCGCAAAGAGACTATTTGAAGATTTTAATACTCTTAAAGAAAGTGAAATTGCAAATGCTATTAGTGAATTAGCAGATGATATTGCTAACTCTAAGATTGTTTCATTTAACCCAGATAGAAGTGTTAGACAAGAGTTCTTAGCAGGACATAAAGATGACTTTGTTAAGGCTATCACTGGTTTGCTTAAAGCAAAGAGTGAACTTTCTAGAATTGCTAAACTCGAAAAGAGATTTGATTTATCTCTTGAAAAGAAGAATGAACAAATTGCTAAGATTAGAGAAAAGGCTAATGAAAGACTTGCTAAAGCATATGAAATCTTTAAGTCAATTAACAATGACCTTAAGTCTCAAATCAAAGAAGTTAAGGCTAAAAAGGATTACACCAACTTCTTATCTAGAAACCGCTCTAAGATTAAAGATTTAGCGGAAGGCGACTATACCTATGACAAGTTAGAAGATAGAGATGTCCATACTATCAATATGCTCTCAAAACTACTTGCTTCTTTAGAAAGACATGGTGGAACTTATAAAGCAACCGATAAAACTATCGAAGCAATCTCTACTGCTAATAAGATTTACACCGAAGAAAACTATGAAAAGAGCATCATGAACTATGATGACACTATCAAGAGAGACCTTGAAGAATTAGAGGTTCTCTTAAGAGGCGACTTAGGTAAACCAGAGTTATCTTTAGAAACTTATAAAGCATTAAAGCAATACAACAAAGATTTACTTGCCTATGAACAAAAAATGGTAAGAAGAGTAATTCCAGAAAGAAGAAGTAGAGCAATCGCAACTTCTAATGAAATTGCTTCTTATGATATGTCTAAACTTCAAATGGTTTTAGACCCAATTACTAAGACACTTGGTGGAAAGGGTGGAGAACTCTTTGTTAAATATGGCTATGGTGAAATCACTAAAGGTCAAATTAGAATTTTACAAGCACATGGAAACAATACTGAATGGGTTGTTAAGAGCAATGAGTTTGTAAGTGATTTCTTACCAAAAGGTTGGCATAGTAAAGATAATGCCGGGAAGATTAACGGTGTTAAGATTACAAAAGGTGAACTTATTAAAGCCTATATCGAAACTCATCTTGCTCCAGTTAATGCTGAAAATATTAACTATGGTGGTTATCACACCGAAGACAAACAAGGTAGACCAGTATGGTTCTATCAAGGCGAAGGTCACTTGGAACAATTAAAAGCTGATATTGATGCCTTAATGACACCAGAAACCATTAAACTTGCTGAAAACTTGCACTATAAAGTTATCAATGAATACTTACAAAGTAAGTTTGTTGATTTCAAAAAAGAAAGTGGATATGTTGATGTTGACTTAGTTAAAGACTATTCCACATTACATAAAGATTCTTATTTCCAAACCTCTATTGATAAAAGGGTTATTGGTGACCCTTCCTTTAGATATGGATTAAAGAGAACTGAAGACTTAAGTGCTTTAGGTGTCGTTGATATCATGGACGAGATTGGTGACTATATTAAAAGAATTGGTCAACAAATTTATCTTAAACCAGCGGTTCATGATTTTTATGCCTTACTTAATAGTAAAGACAGTAATGGTATTTCAGTTGCTCAACACATTAGTGAAAAGTATGGAAGAAATGAACTCAAATATCTTACCGATATCACTGATCAATGGATTATTAAAAACCCAGAAAGTCAAAACTTCATCACAAAAACAACTGCTCTATTTATGAGTGGTTATGCTACAAGTAAGATTTCTTCTCCTATTAGAAGTGTTAAGAACTACTTATCACATACAACTTCCAATATTGATTTAGCCAAAATGGTTAAATTAAGCAAATATGGTAAAGAAGTTAGAGAAGCAGCTCATATGCTTATTGATGAAGTAATACCTGAACTCAAATATCGTAGTGCTTCACAAGAACTCTTAAAAGGTAATGCTCCTACAACATTTAGTGGTATTAGTGGAAAGATACAATCCATAGTTATGTCTCCGGTTAAGTTTTGGGATAAACTCGCTATGGATAGTGGTCTTTTAGACATAGTCAATGATTGTTTGAAGAATGGTGTTGACGTTAATAGTGTTGAAGGTAAGCAATATGTTAGAGATATGTATTCTTTATACAATATGCTTAATGTTGGTTCTACTCCACTTCATCAAAACTTGCTCAATGATAATGCAATTACAAGAATGACTTTCAATGTCCTTGCTGGTGCTATGAGAGCGAATGTTGCTTCATATGCTGTTCAAGGTTCTTTATATCATCAATTCCACAATGTTGATGAGGCTCAATTAAAAGCAGATTTAGAAAATGCACTTGCTAAGTATGAAGAAGCACAAAAGGTTACTTCTAAAGCTGAAGAAGCATACAACAATGGTCTCAAACAACTCGACACTTTAAGAGAAGAAAGAGATAATTTGCTTAATAATAAGAAAGAACAACAACTTGGTATTGTTAATAAATATAACCCAATGGAAGACTCATATCATGTAGGTATCCGTAAGGTTGAAGATATTAAAACTTGGGAAGAAGTCCTTGCTTTGAATGATGAAAAAGAAGGTCAATTTGCTTGGGGAGATTTCTCAAGAGAAGACGCACAAAAAGCACTTGAAAGTGGAAAAATAACTATTTATTCTTCAAAAGAGATTGAACAAGGAACATTTGTTTCAACAAGTAAAATACAAGCCGAAGAATATGCTGGTGGACAAGGCTCGAAAATTTATTCAAAAGAAATTGAACTCAATAAAGTTGCTTGGATCAATGGAGATGAAGGTCAATTTGCTGATACTTCAGTTGAAGAAGATATCAACGGTTTAATTGCTGAAGCAAGAGCAAAAGTCAATGAACAAAGAGCAACTAATAAGACACTTAAAGAAAATCTTAATAATGCTCGTGAAGAAGAATATAAAGCCAATGGTGAAGCCAAAACTCAACAAAACAAGAGTGATGGTTATAAACAATATAAGTTTAGTGGTGGTAAGAGAATACCTCTTAATATCCTTGCTAAGATGATTATCAATGGTATTGCTGTCACCGCTGTTGGTATGCTCGCTAACTTCCTCTATGGTAAGAAGAAATTTAGCGAATACAAAGCAGAAGAAATACTTACAACAGTTGCTACTAACTCATTCTTAAATTGGATTCCTGTTGTTGGAACTCTCACTGGCACTGTCTTGAATGGTTATGAGATTGATGCTCCAAGCATTTCTATGCTCAACGACTTAGGACAAGTGGCACATAATATTTATTCTTCTATTGTAGAAGGTAAAGTTAGTGGTGCATTATTAACTGGTTTAATTTCTATTCTTGAAGGTCTTACAGGGCTTCCAATTGATGAAATCAAAAAGTATATCTATGGAATTACCAAACTCATTGATTCGGAAGCAGCTTTGAAATTCAATAATATTTTCTATGCTTCTACTGTTAATGGTTTAACCAAATCCTATAACCAATATATTGAAAGTGGAGACACAAAGTCCGCACAAGCATATCTTTCCTATATGGTCAGTGAGTTCAAAGGTGGAGTAACTAATGACCAAATCAATGCTGAATTAGTTATACTTTCATCTCAAGGTT
Organism: Bacilli bacterium; assembly: GCA_045601325.1. Lineage (GTDB taxonomy): Bacteria > Bacillota_I > Bacilli_A > RFN20 > CAG-826 > JAZRZI01. The sequence goes on along the minus strand of JAZRZI010000008.1, from coordinate 62,798 downwards.
ATAATGCTATTCCAAGAAGTATTCCTACTGCCTACACTGATGATAATGGTAATCAAATTCAACTCACTGCGGCTCAAATTACTCAATTTAAGAAACTATATCAACAAAGTGAAAATCAAGTTGTTAAAGTGATGAATACACCAGAGTATAGAGTTGCTACAAGCGAAGAAAAAGCCAAACTCATTTCAAGCGTTTATAATGCCTATTATGGTTTTGCTAAAGCAAGAGCAATTGGTAGTAGTGGTTCATCAAAACTTGAAAACTTACTTGTTTTAACCAATGGCAATGTCGAACTTGCTAAATATATTTCAATCTTACAAAAGACTGGTTCTATTACTGAAACAAAGAAGAAGAGTAGAAAAGAATTAGTTATTGATTACATAAATAAACTTCAAATGTCTAAACAAGAGAAAGTTTTACTTATGTATCTTGCTGGGTATTCAGTAACCGGGAACTCTCAAAAAACACTTATCTCTTTCTTGATGAGTAAGGGAGCAAGTCACAAAGATGCCTTAACATATGTTGGAGTGAAAGACTAATGAAATGGCTTAAGAATCATAAAAAGCAATTACTTCAACTCTTAATTGTCTTAGCAATTGGTATCGCAATAAGTAGTATTTTCTTCTTAATTTTCTATCTTACTGGTGTAATTCAATTTGATAATGGCTTTGTTTTTAACAATGCTATGTTTGAAGAACTCAAAGACAACCCAATGCTTTACATAGTTTATGTTCTAGCAGAAGCAATTGGAGCGACACTTCTTTGTATGAACCCGGTTGGTAGTGGTGTCTTTGTATGGCTAGGAATTGCATTATTTGGAGCAAATTGGAAGTGCTTTTTAGCAACATTTGGTGGTTGTATTCTCTCTTACATTTTCATTGATGCTTTAGGTCGATTTGGTGGCTCTAAACTCATCATCAAGATATTTGGCAAGGAAGAATACGAAAAGACCAAAGAACTAATCAATGAAAAAGGTATGGTTTATGTTCCAATAATGTATTTACTTCCACTATTCCCAGATGACTTTATTTGTCTATGTGTAGGATCTATGAAAATGAAGTGGTGGTTGCATATGCTTTATGGAGCAATTGGTAAAGCTGTTGGAATTGCCACAGTGGTATTTGGAGTGTCTTTAATTCCAAAGGATTTATTCTTACCATTTACTTTTGATAAGGTTTATAACTGGTTCGTATTAGGTGCTTGTCTTATTGTTTACATTACTTGTCTCTTCAAAATTGCAAGATGGATTGACAAGAAACTAAGTGCATATCTTAAAGCAAGAAGGGAGAAGGAAGAGAAATAACTTTTCCCATTTTTTTCCCATTTTTTTCCCATTTTGGTCTATGTAAAGAATAAAACCCTAGATAAAATCTAGGGTAGTATTCTATTGGCGGAAGAAAAGGGATTTGAACCCTTGCGCACTGTTACATGCCTACGAGCTTTCCAAGCCCGCCCCTTCAGCCTCTTGGGTATTCCTCCATGAATGGCCTTTTCCCACGAGTTTTTCGTGGCGTGCTTATGTATTATAACAAAAAAACATAAATATGTTATCTTTATTTAGAAAATATTTTTGATTACAATATCTACGTATGCAAAAATTCATTGTTAAAGATACAGAACAAGGGCAAACCTTAGAGAAATATGTAAGAAAAATTCTTAGTATTGCTCCATTATCTTTTATCTATAAAACATTTAGAAAAAAAGATATTAAAGTGAATGGCCATTGGCAAGATACAAAGTATATCGTAAATGAAGGCGATGAGGTCTTGATTTATATCGCTGACACTAAAATGGAAGAGTTTAAAAAAAATGGTGATTTTACACCTAACTATTCAATAAAAGATTGGATTGTTTACGAGGATAAAAATGTCATCTTTATCAACAAACCTAGAGGTGTACTAGTGCAAAAAGATGACCATTCTAACGAAAAAGCATTAGACCAAATGGTTATTGAGTATTTAATGGCAAAAGGGGAATATGATCCTAATAAGGAAGTTGGCTTTAAACCTGGACCTGCTCATAGAATAGATAGAAATACTTCCGGTTTTGTTATTTTTGGTAAGAACCATGCCTCTTTAGTCTATTTATTTGAATTGTTAAAGAATCACGAATTAATAGGGAAACATTATTTGTCTTTAGTGGTTGGCGATGTAGAAGAAAATGGTGAGGTTGACGCCCCTCTTAGAAAAAACTTTGATCAAAAGAAAGCCGTTGTCGCAAAAACTAAAGATGGTGGGAAAACTTCGAAAACAATTTATCACCCAATTGAAAGATTTGGTGACTATACGTTATTAGATTTAACTCTAGTTACCGGTAGAACACATCAAATCCGTGTTCATATGTCTTATATTAGACACCATGTAGTGGGTGACACTAAATATGGTGATTTCAAAGTTAATAATTTATTCGAAAAAGAATACAAATTTAAAAATCAATTCTTACACGCTAGTGAACTTCATTTTGGCAAGTTGGCTAAACCTTTAGAAAATCTTTCTAGTAAATCCTTTAAGGCTCCGATGCCACGAGAATATCAAGACTTATTGGACAAATTAAAGTTCCATTAAAATATTTTAATTTGAATCATCACCGACAGGGTTGATAATAGAATAGCCTATATTATTTAAGTGGTCCGCAATTCTTTCTAATTCTACGAGAAGCGTGGAATAGTATGATGATAGTTCGTTAACACATTCTTTAGCTTTGATTCTTTCGTAGTGATTAGTGGAGAATTTAATTTTTAATTGATCTGTTTTATTTTCTAATTCATGCAATTTTTTTAATAAACTTTTATCTTTGTTGTTGAAGATGTTTCTGGCTAAATCAAACATAGGAAGTAACACGTTGTTAAATTCTTTAATTTCTTCTAATGCGATTTCTGTATATTTAAGTTCTTTATTTTTCATGCTGTTATATTCTTCTAAGAAGTTTAAAGCGTGGTCGCCAATACGTTCAATATCGTTAATAACATGGAAGAATGCTCCGACTCTTTGTTCATCACGTTTATCTACTTTTGAAGATAATTCTATAAGGAAGTCAGCAATATGACTATTTAAATAGTCAATCTGGTTTTCTAATTCTTTCAATTCTGCATCTTTATCATTTTCATTAATAAGAAATTTATTAATACCGTTGATGTAGTTTCTATAAGCTAAATCGTACATATGAAGTATTTCTTTTTTAACTTGTAATTCTGCAACTGCAGGTGTTTTTAGCAAATTGTTATTAATGTAACGAATACATGTTTTAAGTTTATTCGCTTCTTTATCTTTAACTATCTTTTCAAATAGTTTGATCATTGGCTTTAATAATGGAATGCACAGAGGCATGAAAATAATATTGAAGAATAATGTAAATAACGCGACAGGAAGTTCGTCGCTTCCATCAACCGCAAAGATATGCATTGCTTGAGATATTTGTTCGTTAAATATGCATAATAAAACTAACATTATAGATGTAGTTAACAATCTTAATACAAATGCAACTAAAGCTGCTCTTTTACCACTTACAGAGCCTCCAATAGTGGCAAGTAAAGTGGTTACAACCGTTCCAACCATAGCGCCTAAAACAATATACAAACCAGTTCCCAATGTGATTGAAGAGGCACCAACCATGGCAATAACAATAGATGTTACTGCAGAAGAAGACTGCACAAGTGCAGTTAGCAATATTCCAAATAAGTATAAAAGTGGACCAAAGTTAATGTTTCCAAATATATTTTGAATGCCCAAAATAATGTCTTCTTGCTTAAAACCAGCTTTCATAATGGCAAGGCCAAAGAACAATAATCCCAAACCTGCAAGTATTTCGCCAATGTTTTTAACTAAATCGCTATTAATAAACATTAATATTACGCCTACGAATGCGAATAGCAAGAAATACAAAGAAATACGTAATGATGAGAATGAGGCTAATATACCTGTGACAGTTGTGCCTATATACGCACCAAGCATGATACATAGTCCTTGGAAAATAGTCATTGCTCCAGCATTTATGAAACCAATAACCATTGCATTAGTCGCATCGCTTGATTGAATTCCGGCAGTTACTACAGTGCCAATACCCAATGATACAACAGGACTATTTTCTGTTTTTTTAAAGAATTTTCTAATGCTGTGGCCTATACATTTTTTCAAACCACCAGACATTAATTTCATGCCAATTAATAATATTGATACGCCTACTAACAAGTAGATAATCGCAGTTGTTAAATCGTTGATAACCATGGGCATATAATAACACGACACTATTGTTTTTAAAAATAAAAAAAAGATTAGCATTAAAAAAAGCGATTCAATCGGAAATTTTTTTAAGAAATCATAAATACTTTTGTTATTTCAAAAGCATCAAGTGAATGTTTTTATAGTAAAGAATTAAGCTTTTCATAAATTAAAACATATTTTGTGGCACAATTAAAAATGGTTTCTTAACGGGCTTCAAATTGGAATCTTTAATGCCTATTTTAATAAACCTATTGCTTTTTGGACTCTTCCTAATGTTTTATCTGCAATAGCTTTCGCTTTAATTGCGCCTTCTTTTAAGACTGCTTCGTATGATTTGTGTTCAATAATCTTTCTATATCTTTCTTGGAAAGGTCCTAATTCATCACAAACCGCATCCGCAACTTCTTTTTTGAAATCACCATATCGATATCCAGTGAAATGTGCTTCTGCTTCTTCTATGCTAATTTCTTTAATTGCAGCGTAGATTGTTAATAAGTTAGATACACCTGGTTTATTTTCGACATCGTATTTAACTTCACAGCCTGAATCTGTAACCGCTGACATGATTTTCTTTCTAATTACTGATAAGTCATCTTTTAAAAAGATGTCACCCTTAGGATCTGATTTAGACATTTTCACTAATGGATTTGATAGTGACATAATTCTTGCACCAACCTTACGCATTTCGTATTTAGGCATTTGAAGAACATCACCATATCTATTGTTAAACCTATTAACTAAATCTCTGGTCAATTCCACATGTTGAACTTGATCTTCACCCACAGGAACAATATTTGCGTCGTAAAGAATGATATCGCAAGCCATTAAAACTGGATAAGCAAATAGTCCTAATCCAATTGCGGATTCTTTCATCTTAGATGATTTATCCTTAAATTGTGTCATTCTAGATAATTCACCCATATACAAATAGTTTTGCATGATTGAGTTTAATTCACTGTGGGCAGAAACACTAGATTGTAAAAACAAAGTAACTCTTTTTGGGTCAAGACCTGCAGCAAGATAGAAGGCAGCTAGGTCAATGCTATTTTGTCTTAATTCTTCTGGATCTATAGGAAGCGTTAAAGCATGTAAGTCTGCAATAAAGATAAAGCAATCACCTCTATCCATTTGTTTTGGTAATCCTTTGAGAACACCAATGTAATTTCCTAATGTTAATTTGCCAGTTGGCTTAATACCTGTAAGAATTCTATCTGCCATAATTTGACCCTCTTCTTTCTAATATAGTTTAATGATTTGTAATTTGCTTTTCAATCAACGATTGATTTTTGCATTATATATTTTAATGATTTTTGTGTAAAAACTATAACGTTGTTATATAATATTTCCATGATAAAAATTTACACTGCTCCAACATGTTCATCTTGTAAGAAGGTTAAAAACTGGTTCAACGAACAAAATATTCCATTCGTTGAAAAAAACATATTTTCAGCAACTTTAAGTGAAGATGAATTAAGAGACATACTCAAGAAAAGTGAAAATGGTACTGATGATATTATTGCTACAAAAAGCAAGATTATCAAAGAGGGAAAAGTTGATATTAACTCTATGACAATTAAAGAGCTAATTCAATTTATCCGTAACAATCCAAGTGTCCTAAAAAGACCAATCATGGTGGATGATTCTCAAATTCAGGTTGGATATGATAATGATGAATTAACAGTATTCATTCCAAAGGCAAGAAGAATGGCAATGGACTTCTGTTTGAAGGAGAATTGCGAAAAATTTGCCAACTGTGATCAAGCAAAAACTGACAAATAATTAACTTTTATATATTTTTTTTAATAAACGTCTACTCTTAGAGACGTAATCTTTTGTGTATTCTAAATTAAACTGATTACAAATTTTTAAAATACAATTTTTGCTATTTTCCATGGATGCAGATTCAACTTCTAAGTTATAGTCAACTACATCAAGATATTCATTTTTATCAACAACAATTAGGTTGTCTCCGTCATAGAACTCAGAACGAATATTTCTTAAAGATCCAATTAATTTTAAATCTTTAACGTCGATGTTTTCTTTGGATAATTGACTAAATAATTCTTTGTCTTCAATATTAAAGTTATCAATTAATTCTTGTGCTTTGTTGTAGGATAATGGGATATTAATTTCTGTATCTCCGTTAATCCCTTTTATTTTTAATGTTAATTCACATTTAACATCTTCAACAGTGCGTATTCTTAATACAAAGTGCTTTTTAATTAATGTGAAGTGCTTATCATCGAAATAGTAATTTGTTTGCACTAATATAGGGGTAGATGGCTCTTTTTGCATATAAAAGGCTAAAATGCTTAAATATTGGTCATAATTAAGCATTACTCTTTCTTCATATTCCATTTCTTTTGACATTTGACTACCTTTTATATTGTGATACAATATTAGCACACTAAAAGGGGTTTGTTAAAATGAAGATAGGTTTATTTCTTAATCCAAAAAAAGACCAATCATTAGTTACTGGCCTAATTAAGGAAGAATGTGACAAACGTGGATATATTATAGATAACGAAAATCCTGATATTGTTATCTTTGTTGGTGGCGATGGAACTTTCTTAAGAGCAGTTCAACATTACATTGATAAATTAGATACTATTAACTTTGTTGGAGTTAACGATGGAACTTTATGTTTTTTCTTTGACTATACAGATAAGGATATTTCCCATTTGTTTAGAAAAATTGAAAAAGAGGAATATGTTGTTACTCCTCATAGATTGTTAAAAGGGCATCTTGTTTTTGAAAACGATGACGAAGAAGATATTTTTGCAGTTAATGAAATTAGATTAGAATCTCCTTTCCATACATTAATCGCGGATGTTGATATTAATGAAGACCATCTCGAAACATTCCATGGTAATGGTTTGATTATTTGTTCATCATCTGGAAGCACAGCTTATAATAAATCACTTGGTGGTGCGGTTGTTGATCCATCATTAGATTTATTAGAATTAACTGAAATTGCTACAATTCAAAATAATGTTATTCGTTCTTTAGGGTCCCCGCTTATTGTTTCTGGAGAAAAGAACATTCTTATTACTGGAGATTTTAGAAAAGAAGTCGTCGGTTATGATTATATGACTACAGAATCTAACCAAAGATTGATTTCTATGTTAGTTACATTATCAGATAAACGTGTGAATATGATTCACGCAAATACACGTTCATGGATTAAAGCATTAAAGAGGAGCTTTGTTAAATAATGGTACCTATATTTGATGGTTTTAAAGATGACTTCAATGCTTTCTTAAAAAACAACGCTATTTGGCTTTGTATGGGAGTGATTGGAATCATTGTTATAACTTTGGTTATTGTTTTTGTTATTAAAGGCAAATCTCATAAAGATAAAACACCTCAAATTGATAGTTCTAATTGGCTAGATGCTTTAGGTGGAAAAGATAATGTGAAAGAGGTTAATGCCTCCGGTTCAAGATTATCTGTTTCTTTATTGGACAAATCATTAATCAATAGAGATCAATTAACTACATTAGGAGTTTCTAACATTGTCGAAATGACTAATAAAGTTACATTAGTAATCGAAAACAAAGCTGTAAAAATTAAAACAGAGATTGAAAAATCCCTGTAATTTTCCGATTAAATCTTTAAATATTAGGCGATTTTATTTAAATCGCCTTTTATTTCTTCTACTGGAAAACCGATGACATTGTCTTCGCTGCCAATGATGTTATCGACTATATGGAACTCTTTGTCGTTATCTTGGTAACCATAGCTACCAGCTTTATCCATAGGGGAACCTGTTTCTATATATCTAAGCACTGTATCTAATTGAAGGTTAGCAAATTTTACTAAAGTTTCCACGTGATTTTGAATCATTTTGTCCTTATAAAATATCGCATATGCAGTGACGACTGTGTGCGTTTTATTTGATAATTTTAGAAGCATATTTTTGGCATCTTCTTTGTCTTTTGGTTTGCCTAATATTTCATTATCTAATACAACAATTGTGTCAGCTGAAATTACTATATCGTCATAGTGGTCTTTTGCAACTTTTTCACCTTTTCTTTTTGCAATATCCATTGTTGCATCTAATGGAGTTGGCAAAGAATAACTAATTGACTCATCAATATCTGCTACACATATAGAAAAAGATGAAGTTATTTTCTTCATCAATTCTTTTCTTCTTGGTGATTTACTCGCTAAGATAATCATGAATTTTTAGCCATAATTACAGGAATGATCATTGGCTTACGATTTGTTCTTTCGTAAATAAGATCGCCAGCAATCTTTTTCATGATCATTTTTAATTCTGTAAAGTTTGTCCTAGTTTGTAATTTTGCTTTTAATGTTTTTTCTATTTCGGCAATTATTTTTTCAGACATCTTTTTGTTTTCTTGGCTAATAACGCCTTTTAAGAATAATTGTGGAACAGTAATTATTTCATTGGTTTTTGTGTTCAAAGATACAGTTATTGCAACCATACCATCATCAGTAAGAATTTTTCTATCTTGCATAACCGTGGCTGCTAAACCATTAATGTCTTTTCCATCAATGTATGTATTACCGTGTTCAACTGGATAATCTAATGTGACTTTATGTCTTGAAAGTGTTAAGCAATCACCGTTATCGAGTACGAAAGTATTTTCTTTTTCTAATCCCACAGTTGTAGCTAGTTCAGCGTGAATTCTTAACATTCTATATTCACCATGCATAGGCATAAAGTATTTAGGTTTTAATAATTTTAAGACAAGTCTTAATTCTTGTTTTGCAGGGTGACCAGATGAGTGAATATCGCTTAAAATAGAGTTTGTAACTACTTCTGCACCAGATCTAGATAACGTATCAACAACGTGTTCAATCATTATTCCGTTACCTGGAATAGCAGAGCTTGAGAAAACAACAGTATCTCCCGGAATAATATGAATGTCTTTATGTTCTCCGTTTGCGATTCTGCTTAAAGCTGCCATTGGTTCGCCTTGAGAACCAGTACAAAGAATTAAAATTTCGCTGTTTCTATATAATCTAATATCACTTGTTGGGAAGAAAGATGAATCAGGTACTTTGATATATCCGAAGCTTCTTGAAATTTGCACTGCTTTTTCCATGCTTCTTCCTACTATGGTAATCTTTCTATTATGTTTAACAGCGCATTCGCAAACTTGTTGAATACGAGAAATGTTACTTGAGAATGTAGAAACAATAATTCTTCCAGCAGCATTTTCAATTACATCATTAATAGAATCGTAAACATTCTTTTCACTAGGTGTATAGCCTTCATTTTCAGCATTAGTGGAATCACTAAGCATTAAATCAACGCCTTCTTTTCCTAATTCTGCCATACGAGTAATAGCGATATCTGGTCCAACAGGCGTTAAGTCAACTTTAAAATCACCTGTAGAAACAATTCTACCTTCGGTAGTATCAACAACAATACCAAATGAATCAGGTATTGAGTGTGTTACTCTAAAGAATGAAACTTTGAATGAATCTACGCTAACAATAGAGTTTTCATCGTACTCAACGATAATAGTTCTATCTTGCATTTTATTTTCTTCTAATCTGTTTTTAATTAAAGCAGCTGCCAATCTTGGTGCGTAAATAACAGGTATATGAACGTGCTGTAATAAGAAAGGAATGCCTCCGATGTGGTCTTCGTGTCCGTGCGTAATGAAAAGTGCTTTAATCTTATTTCTATTGTTTTTGAGGTGCGTATAATCAGGAACGATATAGTCAATTCCTGGGAATTCAACTCCTGGGAAACGCACGCCAGCATCTAAAATAATTAAAGTTTCTTCATTTTCAACACAATAAGTGTTTTTTCCAACTTCGCCTAAACCACCTAAAGCATAGATAGAAACAGGCATCGAACTACTTCTTACCATTTAAAACCTCCATAGCCATTATGTTATGTCAATTTAGTTGTATGTATGATAACACACTATAATAAAAAATAAAGTATTATTTAAAATTAAATAATTTCTTCACCTAATAATTGCTTATTAGGATTGTTCTTGTCGATACGGTCATAATAGAATTTTCCATCTAAATGATCATATTCATGTTGTAAAATGATTGCTTCATATCCGCTCGCGCTGATAACGATGTTTTCATTAGTTAAAGCATCGTAGCATTCCATTTTAACTTTATAGTAACGGTGAACTAGACCTGGATGGTCTTTATCTACGGATAAGCAACCTTCTCCACCAGAAAGTGCTGCTTTTCTAAAAGATGTTTCAATAATTCTTGGATTAACAACTTGGTGAGCGAATTCCGTTCCATCTTCGTATTTAAGATATACAACAAACGCTTTTTTAAGTTGCCCAACTTGAATAGCAGCAAGGCCAACACCTGGTCTCACGTTATGCTTTTTTGCATATTCTTCATCTTGAGACATCTTAATATAATTGAGCATTGAGTCTAATAAATCTTTATCTTCATTAGAAAGAGGGAGAGCCATAGGAGCACTCACTTTTCTCATTATTGGATTATGGTCTTTTACTATTTTTAATTTCATATATTTTATCTTATCACAAAGTGATATATATTGAGATAAAAATATTTTATAATAAGAACATGGAAACAAAAATTACCGAATTAGCGTATCGTTTAAAAAAAGAAATAGATAATGATCCAAGGGTTATTTTACTTAATAATTTAGAAACAAAATTAAATAATGACGAAGAAGTAATGACTCTTTCTTATCAAAAAGATAGAGCAGTAGATCATTATGAAGATATGACTAGATTATTTAAAAGCGATTCTAAGGAAGCCATTTCTGCCACTAAAGAGTTGTCTTTAGCTAAAGAAAAACTTATGAATCATCCACTAGTAAAAGAATATTTATCAGCGTATAAGGAAGTTAAAGATTTATATGAGGAAATTAATAGATTAATTTTTTATCCTTTTATGCCTAAACTTTGTGATAAGGTTAAGTAGTATGCGAGTTATTGGTGGAATTTATAGACATAGATTACTAGAATGGCCTGATGATACAAGCCATATTAGACCCACTAAAGATAGGATTAGAGAATCTATTTTTAACGCTCTTGGTGATATAGATGGGTTAGTATTCTTAGATTTATATTCAGGAAGCGGAGCGTTTGGAATTGAAGCCATTTCTAGGGGCTGCTTAAAATCATACTTTGTAGATATTAATCCTATTGCATTAAAAACAATTAAAAACAATATCAACAATTTAAAAATAACAAACGAAAATGCGTTTGTCTTTTCTATGTCAGATGTTTCTGCTATAGAGACATTATCTAACAAAAATGTAAAAGTTGACATCTTATTTATGGACCCTCCATATAAAGAAGGTAAATATGAGGATGTTATTAACTTAGCGTTATCAAAGAATCTTTTAAAAGATAATGCTATAATAGTGACCGAGTCAGATCATTATTTAGAATTTGATAATGATTTGTTCAAAAAGAGAAAAGATTATAAATATGGGGAAATTTTTGTCTCCATATTATGGAGGCAATAATGATGAAAGTTGGAATATATGCAGGTAGTTTTGACCCAATCACAAATGGTCATTTAGATATCATTAAAAGAGCATTAGGCGTATTTGATAAAGTCATCGTTTTAGTTGCGGTAAACGCTGATAAGAAAGGCAGATTCTCTATCATAGATAGAGTTGATATGATAAAAGAAGCCGTTAGCGATTTGAAAAATGTTGAGGTCGATTCTTATTCTGGATTGACAGTTGAATACGCTAAAGCCCATAACTCTAGATATTTAATTAGAGGCTTAAGAGCTGTCACTGATTTCGATTATGAATTCCAACTTGCCTCTGCAAACGATTATGTTGACCATGATATCGATACAGTGTTTCTCATGTCTAAACTAGAAAAATCATTTATATCTTCTAGCACAATTATTGAGATGGCAAAAAACGGAGTTGATGTCTCAGCTTTAGTTCCTAGTAGTGTACTTAAAAGATTAAATAAGTAACTTGTTACTTTAAAAGAATAATGGACGCCATTCTACCGACTGGTGTCTTTTTATATGCTGAAAAGCAATTTATGTCCTTAACTGTATCTATTTGTATATCTTTAATATTATTTATATCGCATGCGCGCACGAAGTTGATGTTACTATTAGTTGCATCGAAATATCCATCCTCGTATAAACAATTTGCGGACAATATTTCTTCTTTTTGTTCTTCGCCAACGAAGAATGATTCCTTTCTTCTATGTGGACCAGCATATACTTGAATATTATCTGGGTTTAAATGTTCCTTTTCGATAACTTCCTTTAATGCTTTGTAAGTAATCTTTTTAATAGTTCCTATATAGCCAGCATGAATAATTCCTATAAGAGGAACAGTAGGATCATAAAAGAATAGTGGAACACAATCTGCATGGAATATTGCTAATGCAATTCCTTTTTCCTTTGTATATAAAGCATCAGCTTCAACACCACTAACAAAGTCGTTTGAGCCTTTTCCTAAATCCTTAATAGTAACTTCTTTTATTACATCACTATGAGTTTGGTGGACAAAAACTAAATGATTTTTATCAATAGATAAATCGTTTAAAACCTTAGTTCTATTGGTAATTACATCACTTGGATTATTGCCGACTTGAAAAGCCATGTTACCAATTTCTGTAGTGGTGGTAAGCGCAATAACATTGTTATCAAAAGTGTATTTAAAGTATTTCATAATAATAAAAAACCGTCAAAGTGACGGTTATTTAGTTTTTATTTTTTGTAATCAACTGAGAAGATACCTTGGTGGTTCCAACAATCCCAAACTGTTCTTGCTTTGCCCCATGCTGTGCTATCTCCATTTTTTCCGCTGAATTCGAAGAAGATTTCAGAGATACCGAATGTAGATGTATAACCAGGACCATCTAAGTCAACTAAGAAGCATGTTGGAGATTGGAATGTATTTTCTTCTGAGAATAATGATTCATAATATGAATCTCCACCGCCTACGTTGTCCTTATATGGAGTTTGAATATCACTTGCATCTTGGAAGATGTCATTGTATTCAGCACTTGCTTTGTTACCAGAAATGTATTTTGTGAAGCAAATTTCATCGTCATCATCTTCTGCATCAATAAAGATGCTGTAAGATTTGAATGCTTCTTTTTCGCCCTCGAATGCAAATTCAGATTTGCCCCAGTTGTCTTGTGCTGTTTTGAAACCATAGTAGTTTGATTTGCAGCCTGTGCAGCCTTCTTGGACAAAGTTCACAAAGAATTTACGACCAAATTTATTAGCGTATGTTTTATTATTTGGATCATCAGGGTTTTCAAGATAAGCAAATAATTTTTCAACATCACAGCTAACGCCATCTTTTTCGACGCCTTTCCAGCTTAATGCATTTTTCTTGTAATATGCTAATGCAGCATCGCTTTCTTTATTAGCGTTTTTGATAGCTTTTGTAATTGGTGGGATAGAGAAGATAATTGCAAAGATACCGCCAACAATTAATAATGGTTGAACCCATGCTGTGTCTCTGATCCAACGACCAATCTTGGCGAAGAATCTTCCGATTGCTTTTAATACGACCATAGTAGTAACCTCCTATATATACATATAGCGCTAAATATATTAACACTAAGCATTTTTTAATGCAATAACATATTTGTATAACAAACATGTATTAGGCAAATAGCCAATATGCCATAACGTCTATATTTTACCAAAAAATATTATAAATATAATATATATTGTTTTTTGACTTGACTCCTACTACAATATTGCTTGTCAATATGAGAAAAATTCAACGTTACAAAAGAAAAATAAATAACTTCTTCTATGATCATTATATTCTCAAAAAAATTCTTTATGAAGTTAAAGGATTTTTTATTGCAGTATTAGGAGCAATTATATTTGCTGTTGGCTTTACTCTTTTCGTTTTGCCTAATGAACCATTCTCTACGATGAAGTTTGCAACTGGTGGTGTATCTGGTTTATCTCAAGTTCTTGCTTTGGTTGTTCATATTTTTGGTGGAACAATTCCTGATAACGTACTTACCGCTATTGGTTATGTTTGTTTTAATTTACCTTTATTAGTTTTTGCTTTCTTTAAAATTGGCAAACGTTTTTCAATCCAAACAGCTATCAATGTTGGAGCTTCTTCGTTGTTCTTAGTTTTAGTGCCTCAAATGCTTGGTGGCGAAAATGGCTTTATGTACAATTTACTCGCAACAGGTTCACGTACTGTGAATGAGGTAGTTGATCTTTCAACTGCTATTGGTTCAATGCCTTTTTTACGCGGCTTATTTGGTGGCGTAATAATAGGCCTATCTAGTGCAATCACATATAAGGCAGAATTCTCATGTGGCGGAATTGATATTATAACCTACTATATTTCTAATAAAAAGTCTACTTCTGTTGGCAAATTTGGTGTCGCCGTTAATGCTGTTATTATCGCTATTTATTCTATTCTTCTAGCTGTTGATAATGGTGGTAACTGGGGCGCTGCTGTTGGTCCAATGTTATTTTCATTAGTTTATTTAATCATTGTTAATGTTGTCGTCGACCTTATTAACTTAAGAAATAAAAAACTTAGAGTTGAAATCATTACAACACATTCAGATATGGGCGAAATCTTGATTTCCAATTTCCCTCACGGTGCTACAATGGCGCATGGTAATGGTGTTTATTCTGGTAGAGAACAATTCGTCTTTTGGATGATTGTTTCTTCTAATGAAGTTAAGAAAGTTGTTGAATTAGCAAGGAAAGTTGATAGTCACTCATTCATTTCTGTCACATCTTTGGTGCAGGTGTATGGTAGTTTCTTTATCAAACCAATTAATTAACCTATAATAATGTAAAATAAAAGAGCACAAAGTGCTCTTTTTTGTTTGCTATTAAACTATTTTGCAATAACTTTGTGGAAGACTTTTTTACCTTTTTTAATCTTAATTCCTTCCATTAATTGAGCTTTAGAAATTGTGATATTTGGATTATTTATTTTTTCTCCATTAACAGAAACTCCACCTTGTTCAATGAGTCTTCTTCCTTCACCTCTAGATGTAGTTAATTCAGCAGTGACCATGATATTCAATAATTGAATTCCTTCTTCGGGAACATTTTCGAGTTCGGTTGTTGGCATATTGCTATCATCACCTTCTCCAGAGAATAATGCTCTTGCTGCTACTTTAGCTTTTGCAGCTTCTTCTTCACCGTGAACTAACTTTGTCAATTCAAATGCGAGAATCTCTTTCTTTTCGTTAATTCTATTATCTGGCCAGCTTTCCATTTCCTTGATTTCTTGGATAGGAATAAATGTCAAAAGTTTCATACATTTAATCACATCGCCGTCATCAACATTTCTCCAGTATTGGAAGAATTCAAATGGAGATGTTTTATTTGGATCTAACCAAACTGCACCTGAAGCGGTTTTGCCCATTTTCTTTCCTTCGCTATTTAATAAAAGAGTAATTGTTAATGCATATGCATCTTTGCCGGTTTTCTTTCTAATTAATTCGGTGCCACCAAGCATATTACTCCATTGGTCATCGCCACCGAATTCCATATTGCATCCATAATGTTCATGCAAATAATAGAAGTCATAGCTTTGCATAATCATATAGTTGAATTCTAAGAAGGATAAGCCTCTTTCCATTCTTTGCTTATAGCATTCAGCAGTTAACATTTTGTTAACTGAGAAATGTGCACCTACGTCTCTTAATAAATCAATATAGTTAAGGTTTCTTAACCATTCAGCATTGTTAATAATCATGGCTTTGCCTGGACCGAATTCTATGAATTTTTCCATTTGCTTTTTAAAACAGTCACAGTTGTGATCAATGTCTTCAATAGTTAACATTTTTCTCATATCTGTTCTACCTGATGGGTCACCAACCATACCAGTTCCACCGCCTAATAAAGCAATTGGTCTATTGCCTGCCATTTGTAATCTCTTCATCAACACTAATGTCATAAAGTGACCAACATGCAAACTATCAGCGGTTGGATCAAAGCCAATATAGAAAACAGCTTTTCCGTTATTAACTAATTCCTTAATTTCGTTCTCATCGGTAACTTGAGCGATTAAACCTCTTTCTTGAAGATCTTCATAAATGCCCATATTTTTCCCTCCTAAAAATATAAAAAGTCCTCTTTACAGAGGACGAATGTATCGTGTTACCACCTCATTTTAAATAACCCTCACGAGTTATTCCTTAGTGTGTGCAGTGCACATCTAGCTATATCGGGCTAACCCGTCTATCCCTACTTAATTTCAGGAAGCAGCTCCAGAATGTATTCCACAAATTCTTGCTATAACTCTTTCACCAACCGAGTCATCTCTATCTAGCAGAGGAATAGTGTACTTGTTTCCTTCGTAGCTTTACTAAATTAGATTATCATATTTTTTTAAAATATAACAATAAAAAATTGGCGGAGAGGATGGGATTCGGACCCATGCGAGACTCAATTGCCCCCTAGCAGTTTTCGAAACTGCCCCCTTCAACCACTTGGGTACTTCTCCAAAACCTTAAGTATTATACCACGACTCCTATATTTTTATAGACAATTAAATTGTAAATTAGACTTTTTATAGTCAAATTTATTTGAATAATTTATAATATCGAGGTATGGATTTTACTAACCCTGTATTTCTTACCCTAGCTATTGTTACCTTATTGGTGGTTCTTTTCATACTCGGAATGATTGTATCTTTTGGTGTTGGTAGTGGTTTAGAAAGAAGAAAAAACAAAAGTGTTTCTGTTAAGAATAGAAGTTATTCTATTTTCATCATTGATAAACGAGAAAATTCAGTTACTACTTTTAGCTTGTCTGATCTAGCTAACAAACAAACTATGTCTTTAACTTCCTTCTACGCTTTAGCAGTGGAATCTCAAGTTACAAAACTTAAGGAATGGGTTGATAAGATTTCTAATAACGAAGTTTCTCCTTTCCTTGAAATTGACGTTTTAAATGACAACAGAAAGAATTCTACGCGTACTTTATTAAAAGTAGTTAACTACGATAAGCTTACCGGAAAGATTATTCTTCAAAGTGAACACATAGCATCTATTTCAAACTATGAAACTAAAAAGAAAACTAATAAATCCGATATGGGTATTGTTTCAAGAAGTGATATTTCATCCGAATTTGACACCATGAAGTCCATAAAAGGATATACATTTGCAATTCGTTTTTCCTATTTAGGAAATAGAGTTACAGTCACCGATGTTGCCGAACAATATTTATACACTCGTTTAAAATACACAATTTGTTCTTTCGCCACTCATAAAAGAGCAAATAGAAAGATTCTTGAGGTTAACACTAATGAACTCGTTTTATTTGATATGCAAATTGCATCCAGTGATGAAGCTGTTCAATTAGCTATTTCGATAGTGGATGCTATTAAGAAAGAACTTAGAAAAGATTCCAATGGTAGCTCTATTCACTTTGGTGTTGGCATTGTCCAAAACGCTCAATATTACCATGATTTTAATAGTTTATTAGAAAAAGCAGAACAAGTTAGCATTCATGCTCAACAATTGACTGATTGCGATTACTTCCTATTTGATAAATCATCTAGAGTCGTACTTCAAAGTGAAAATTACATTCAAAATATCGATGCTATTTTAGAAGGTGGACACCTTTCTATTACATATAGACCTATCGTTGATTGCTTTAATAAACGTATTTTAGGATATTTCTCATATGTTAATGGTTCAAAAGTTATTTTTAATAACTTCAATGAAATTATGAAATACTCTTCTAAATATGGAAGAAGCAGAGAATTACTGGACTATATTGAACGTCAAATTGTCCCTGTATTCAGTGCTAGCGATAGAACAAATGGAGCATCTTTGTTTGTGGAAGCAAGTATGTTTGCTACCGACCATATCGCTAATGTATTATCACAAATTCAAACTGTCAATAAGATTGATTTAATCCTCTTATTTGATGAACAGGAAGTTTGCGATAACGCTTCTGAGATAGATTTGGTTGTAAATAAATTAAAAGAGTTGCATAATCTTGGTTATGGTTTGGCGCTTTCTATAAGCGACAAAACATTATTATTGGACAGTAAAATAAATAATGAGTTTGATTACTTTGTGGTCAAAGCAGTAAATATTAAGACTAAAGAAAGAATGAATTCTATTACCCATTCTTATTACAGCATTATTGCTAGCTTACAAAGATACAATAAACCGATTATTGTTACCGACATACCGACTAGACATTTCGTGGATATCATTATCCAATCTGGTATTAACTTAGTGTCTAGTGATACTAATGGACCTAGCAGCGAAATGGTTATGCCTATTAGCGAAAAGAGAATGAAAGAATTAAACGATATCGCGATTGTCGCGTCAAGGAGAGTATAAATATGGGAAATAATCAAATTAAAAATGATTCCATTACACGTCAAGAAGATGACTTTGCACAATGGTATACTGACGTCTGTAAAAAAGCTGAATTAATGGATTATAGTTCTGTTAAAGGCTTTATCATTTATAGACCTTATGGTTATGCCATTTGGGAACAAATTCAAGAATATTTGAACAAGAAATTTAAAGAAACTGGTCATGAAAATGTTTACATGCCAACTGTTATTCCTGAATCTTTGCTTCAAAAAGAAAAGGACCACGTTGAAGGCTTTGCACCTGAATGCTTAGTGGCAAATATTGGTGGTGGCGCTCCTATTGAAGACCCACTTATTATCCGTCCAACGAGTGAAACATTATTCACCGAACATTACGCAAAAATCATTTCTTCATATAGAGATTTACCAAAACTTTATAACCAATGGTGTTCTGTGGTGAGATGGGAAAAGACAACTCGTCCATTCTTAAGAGGTGCTGAATTCTTATGGCAAGAAGGCCACACAATGCACGAAACTGAAGAAGAAGCTAGAACAGAAGCTTTAAGAATGTTAGAAATCTATGACGATTGTGGCAGAGATTTACTTGCTATTCCTTTCGTTAAAGGTAGAAAAACTGAAAAAGAAAAATTTGCTGGGGCAATGGAAACTTATTCTATTGAAGCTTTAATGCCTGACGGAAAAGGTTTACAATCTGGCACAACTCACTATTTTGGTACTGGCTTCTCGGAAGCCTTTGGTGTCACCTTCCAAGGAAGAGATGGAAAATTAGCACATCCACATCAAACATCTTGGGGTGTTTCTACTAGATTACTCGGCGCTATCATTATGGTTCACGGCGACGATAATGGTTTATCCTTACCTCCATATGTCGCACCTATCCAAGCTGTTGTTATTCCTGTAGCGGCACAAAAACCAGGTGTTATTCCTGCTGCTAGAGAATTAGCTAAGATGATTAAAGATGCTGGCTTAAGAGTTAAATTAGATGAATCTGATAAATCTCCTGGTTGGAAGTTTGCTGAATATGAAATGAAAGGCGTTCCATTAAGAATTGAAATTGGCCCTAGAGATATCGAAGCAGGAAACGTCACTATTGCTACACGTTACAATGGTGAAAAAATTACTGTTAAAAAAGAAGAAATGGTGGATAAGATTAATGAATTAATCCCACAAATTCACAAAGCAATGTATGAAAAGGCATATAGATATTTATTAGATCACGTCACAGAAATTCATAACTTAGAAGAATTAAATGCTGCATTAGAAAAAGGTGGCTACGCTAAGATGATGTGGTGTGGCGATCAAGAATGTGAAGATAAGATTAAGGAATTGACTAACGCTACTGCTAGATGCATTCCATTCAATCAAATTTCTTTTGATGTCACCTGTCCAGTATGTGGCAAAAAAGCTACAAAAGTTGTTTTATTTGCTAAGGCATATTAAAAATAATTTCTATATTTACGCTTGTTATGTTATTATAATGAGCGTCCGTTGGAGTAATACCCAAGTTGGTGAAGGGGCGTCCCTGCTAAGGACGTAGATCGGGTTAACTGGTGCGAGAGTTCGAGTCTCTCTTACTCCGCCACTTTAAAAAATAAGTTTCAATACTTGCGTGTTGGAACTTTTTTTAATCTCTCGCACCTTTATTTTTAAAATAATAATTATTATAATTATTAAAAGGAGGATATTTATGGAATACGCAATTGTAACAAATAACCTTACTAAAAAATATAGTACCAATGTAGCTGTTAACAAAGTAAATATGCATGTCCCACTCGGTTCTGTATATGGATTTGTTGGAGAAAATGGTAGTGGTAAAACAACCATTATGCGTTTGCTTATGGGTTTAGCAATTCCTAATGATGGAACTTATGCTTTGTTTAATGTTAATGCAAAAGATTCAAAAATATATAAAGTTAGAAATAACATTTCCGCCATTATTGAAGCTCCTTCTTTGGTGCCTACAATGACCGCTAAAGAAAATCTAAAATTCGCTTGTATGTATTATGGTGTTAAGGATTTCTCAATTATTGATAAGGTATTAAAAGATGTTGAGCTAGCAGATACTGGCAAAAAGAAAGTTAAAAACTTTTCTTTAGGTATGAGACAACGTTTAGGTATCGCGGTTTTGCTTTTAAATAAACCTAAACTTATGCTTCTTGATGAACCTATGAATGGTTTAGATCCTGCTGGTATTGCGGAATTAAGAAATCTTATAACCTCTTTAAATCAACAAGGGATTACTTTCTTAATTTCTTCTCACATCCTTTCTGAACTTGAAAAGGTTGCAACTCATTATGGTTTCATCCAAAAAGGTAAATTATTAAAAGAAATATCTGCTGATGATTTAGTAAAAGATTGTATTAAAGCAATCGACATTAAACATCAAGATTTATCTGAAGTTGAAGTAGCTTTAGCAAAGGCAGGTTTTAAAGATTATAAGAACTATGTGACATATATTCGAGTTTTTGACGATGTCACTCCTTTAGAATTACTAGAAAGACTTCATAAAGTCGGTCTCGATGTTTTAGACATTCGCACCCGTGAAGGAAATGTTGAAGATTATTATCTTAATCTTATAGGAGGTAGTAATAATGGCTAATATCATTAAATCTGCTCTCTATAAGTTATTTAAAGACTGGACTTTTAGAATCACATTAATCATCGGCGTTGCTTTAGCAGTGTTTATGAACTTAGTGTATTTTGGCATTGATTTGCTTGGAGACAATGTCGGCGCCGTATGTAATGGACAAAACATGTTTATTTCCAGCTTGTCTCCAACTCAAAACTTTGGATTAACTGTTCCTATTAATTTAATTGTATTTACTATTGGTGAATTTAATTGTGGCACGATTAGAAATAAGATTATTGCGGGTCACAAAAAGAGTTCTATCTACTTTTCTTTATTATTGATAGGCTTAATTTTCACCATCTCTTTGATGACAATTTATTTTGGTTTATCAGTTGGTGTCGCTTCAATTATTGGTGGTTTTGACAAGAATGGTTCCACAACATTAGGACAATTTGTACCTAGTCTACTATATCAATACCCACTTATGGCACTAGCAACATATGTTTTTATTGTTACTTTCACCATATTTATGGCCACTCTTACAAGAAACATCGGTGGTTCGATGCCATTAGTTATTGTCCCAATCGTGTTTCTATTATTTCTCGCAATTATTCCAACACTTGAAAATATCGGCAAACAAGAAGAAGAGTTTGTTATCGGCATTCAAGGTTGGCTAAACCCTATATTTAGTTTTGGAGTTATATCTACTATGTGTAGAGGTATGAATCAAACGTGGTTCCTCGCTTCTATTGTTTGTCCTTTAGGATGGGCAATTGTGTTTGCGATTCTTGGAACGATCACTTTTATAAAAAGGGATATCAAATAATTAAAAGTATGAATATCGCGTTAGTCTTAGCTTCTGGCAGTGGAACAAGAATGAAAGAATCCACGCCCAAACAATTCATATTAGTAAATAACAAACCTCTTCTTATTTATACTTTAGAGGCTTTTCAAAATAACCAAAATATTGACATGATTGTTGTGGTGACTTTGAGAGATTACATAGTAAAAGTCAAAGAATGGGCGAAAGAATTTGGATTATCTAAGGTTAACGCCGTTCTCGTAGGTGGAGATACAAGACAAGCATCATCTTATAATGGATTATGTGCATTAGAAGCATTAGGGGTTAATTATAATGATGTGGTATTAATTCATGACGCTGCAAGAGCGAATGTATCTCAAGAGATTATCAATGAAAATATCATCGCTGGTAAAACTTTTGACGCAGTAGAAACTGTCATACCTGTAACCGATACAATTATTAAAAGCGCAAATGCAAATACTTTGACGGATACTTGCAGTAGAAAAGAACTTTATCAAGCTCAAACACCTCAAACGTTTAAATTAGGAGTAATTAAAAAAGCTCATGAAATGTTTAAGGATAGCGACGCAAGCGACGACGCTCAATTAGTAAGCAAACTGAATATTCCTGTGTATTTAGTTAATGGCTCCAAATTGAATTTCAAAATTACGACGAAGGAAGATTTAATTTTATTTGAAAACTTACATAGTTAAGGGGATTATAGCCTAGAAAGGAGAAAGTTATTCAGTCATCAAACTAGGCTTAACTGAATAATACGAATTATATGGCAAATATTATCAAACAATTTAAAATCGAAGGTGATGTTTTATCTTGCGAACCATATGGAAATGGTCACATCAATAGAACATATTTAGTTGTTACTTCAAAAAGAAGATATATTCTTCAACAAATTAATACAGTCGCATTTAAAAATGTCGATGAATTAATGGCAAACATTGAATATGTCACTTCTAACTTGGAAAAGAAGGGTATTGAATCTTTGAAGATTATTCGCACTTTAAAAGATGAGTTATATCATCAAGAAGGTGACAAATACTTCCGTTTATATGACTTTGTAGAAAACTCTGTTACTTTGGAGGAAGTTACCGACACAGAAACATTAATCAAAGATGCGGTCGCATATGGTAAATTCCATAAATGCTTAAGAGATTTTGATGCAAGCAAACTTTACGAAGTAATTCCTAATTTTCACAATACTCCAAAAAGATTTAGAGATTTATTAGCAAGTATTGCAAAGGATGTTAAAGGACGTAAATCAACTTGTATGCCTGAAATTGAATTAGCGTTATCTTATGAAAAAGAAATAGATAAGATTATGTCTGGTTTACAAGATGGAAGCATTCCACTAAGCATTACCCATAATGACCCTAAAATTAATAATGCATTATTTGACGCTAAAACAGACGATGCTAGATGTATTATCGATTTGGATACTATTATGCCTGGTAGTTATTTATTTGACTTTGGCGACGCTCTTAGAAGCTTGTTCACAGGCACTAATGAAGATAGTAGAGATCTTTCCAAACTTAAAGTTAATTACGAGTTATATAAAAATTACGCAAATGCATATTTAAGCGAAATGAGAACTGTCTTATCCCCAAGAGAGTTAGAATTGCTACCTTATAGTGCATTCTTATTAACATATGAATGTGGTATTAGATTCTTAACAGACTATCTTGATGGAGATGTTTATTTCCACACAAAATTTGATGAACATAACTTAGTTAGATGCAGAACTCAATTAACATTAGCTAAGGATATATTTGATAATTTAGACAAATTACATGAAATGGTGAAATAGTATGAAAGTTGTATTTTTTGGTGATTCTTTGACAGATATGTGTCGCTCTCGTGATGAAAAGGTTGATAAAGTATTTTCTTATGGGAATGGATATGTTTTCCAAGTAGCAACATTGTTAATGAAATATGATTCTCAATGTATTGAAACAATTAATGTTGGTTGTGGTGGAGATAGAACTACTGAGCTATTAAAAAGATATGAGACAGATGTAGTGGCTAAAAATCCTGATGTTCTTAGCATCATGATTGGTGTTAATGATGTTTGGCATCATGTTATTAATAATGGAAATTCATATCGCAAGTATTTATCTAATTACCGTGAGTTATTAAAAAATCTTAAGGAGAAACTTCCTAACACAAAGATTATGGTTTGCGAACCTTTCTTTATTAAAGGCCCTGCAACAGAAGGCAATTTAGAACTCTTTTCTTTAGTGTACAAATACGCAAAAGGTGCAAAGAAATTAGCAAAAGAATTTAATTGTCACTTTGTGAAATTGCAAAGTGAGCTAGATAAAGCCGCAGCAAAATACGGCAATACTTATGTTTTGTATGATGGCGTTCATAGCAACCTAATTGGTGCGGATGTCATCGCAAATAAATGGTTTAAGGAATTTAAGAAAGTTATTTAATGTATATAAAAGCAAATTACCACACACATACATATAGGTGCATGCATGCTCAAGGAAAAGATGAAGAGTATGTTTTAGCTGCTATTAAAGCTGGCATTAAGGTGCTTGGTTTTGCAGATCACGAAGAAATTTCTGAATTTGAATGGTACAACAATGGAAATGGTGGAATTGAATACGTCAAAGGCTATATTTCTTCACTTAAGGAGTTAAAAGATAAATATAAAGATCAAATTGAGATTCATATAGGTTTAGAAGCATTATATCTTCCTGGATGTGAAGAACATTATAAGCATCTAAAGGAAATAGGAATTGAATATTTTATTTTGGGTCAACATGACGTATTTGTACCAACCGGTCAAAGACATTACATATTAGGAGATGAAGTTCTCGAAGAAGAAATGACTCAATATACAGACTTTATTTGCCAAGGATTAGATACTGGCTTATTTTCATATGTCGCTCATCCTGATTTATTCATTTGTTGGACGACAAATATTACCCCACATGTATTAGAACAGTTTAGAAGAATATGCATCAAAGCTAAAGAAACAAACACTCCATTAGAAATTAATGTTGGAGGATGGTTTAGAGATAGCCAAAGGACATATCCTTCCGAAGAGTTCTTCTCTATTGCTGGAGAAATTGGAAACACTGTTATTATCGGTTTAGACGCTCATAATCCATGTTTTATATTTAATCCTGATGAACGCATTGATAAAGCGTACGAACTAGTAAAAAAATATAATTTAAAACTAATTGAGTTTTTAGAAATTTCATAAAAACCAGTTAAAACTGGTTAATTCAGTAGGAAATTAATTCTACCATTGCCATCAGTGGAATCTTTTACTTCGATTCTTCCTCTCGATGGATCAATATAATTTCCATACCCGCTTTCTTCAATACCCGAAGCAAAATCAAATATGAAATGGTTATTTACTATTTCAACACCCATAGTGGCATCCGCGTTAATTGCACTTTCTAATATGCTTAAGATAACAATTTTCATTGATTCGGTTGCTTCTGTATTGCCATAGTAAACTTTGTCTGTATTAAAACTTAATTTATAACCTTCAATATTTTCAAAAGTAGTGACAAAACTTAGAACTGTGTTATAACCATTGATATCAATGCCTACAACATAATTGACGCCATTATCTACGATGTCACAATAGAAATCATTAATAGCAACATAATTTGCTTTCCATTCTGTTTCGCTTGTTTTTCTCATAAATAGAGATTTTACGCCAATCATTTCAGAAGCACGAATAAAGTTATTAATGTCATTTTCATTAAGCGAGGCAATGACTCCACCTGTTGCTAAATTAGTTGGATCTACTGAATTTGCAATCCTGCTATCAAGTGTTGCATAATCATGGTTTAAAATACTGATTTTTTCATATCCTTCGTATGTTGCGACATCATCGATACCAAGAGTTTTAAAAATGTCACCTGTAAATTGCATTCTAACTGTATTATCTTGTTTAGCAAATTCATAACCATGAATTAGATAATCAAATAAGTTTCCTGCGTTATCTTCGTTTATAATGCCTTCATTTAGGGCTTGAACAACCATTTCTCTTTTCTCGGAAAAGTTGTAACCCAATTCCTTATTATGATCACAATAAGTATCGTTATATTTCATATCTTTCAAAGATGCTGAAACTGTTAACGAATTATCGCTGTTAAAATCGAACTTAAGCATTCTTCTTTGCAAAGCGTCATTGACAACAGAAAAGTATAAATCATCATCTTCAAAGCCTTCTTGCTTCTTTATATCTTCGATTAAATCTTTTTCATAATATTTGATTTCTTTATTTTCTAAATCGACTTGTGCACTTATGCCTGCATCATTAAAGAAAGATGTGATTGTTTCAGAATTTACTAATTTGATAATCAATGCATCAAATCCTGATAATCTTCCAACTTTTAATGTTTTTATTTTAAAATCAAAATATGATTTTGTGTAATCTTCTCTATTACCTATTTCTTGGAATTCAGCTTGTAAGATTAGCTTTGTACAGAAAATTTTTGTTTTTATTTCAAAAACGAATTCGTATTGGTTGTCCTCGATCTTGATATAGAAATTATTTACAAATTTCATCAAAGGATTATCGGTTGTGAATTCTTGTGTGTATTGCTTTAAAAATCCATTCAAATCATCTTGAGTTAATCTCAATTGTACTCTTGGATTATATGCGGATGTTGAGTAATCTAGTGAATCAACTTTTATTCTATTAAATATTTCTTCAGTGGTCTCATCGGTAGCTTTAATGTCTTCCCATTTATTTGTGTAACATAATGCATAGACTAAACCAATTGGTAAAACAATAAAAACGATGAAAAATGTAAGGAGGATTTTTCCAAATATATGTTTCTTCTTTTTCTTCTTATTTTTAGTTGTTGGTTCAATTTTTTTAGGTTGAATCTTTTTTGTGCATAGCACTTTTACATTGTTATTTTGTTCGTTTTTCATATTTATAATTTAACAAATGTGTTGCTTTTTGTATACAAAAACAAAAAGTTAATGATAAAATGCATTGTATGAAAATTTTACTTAAAAATGCTAGGGTGTTAAAAATGGATAACACTCCTATATTTCTCTCGAATATTGTAATATTTGAAAATAGAATTGCATATATTGGTGAAGATTATAAGAAGTTCTCACCATTTGATGTTATTAGAGAATGCAACGGCAATGTTGTTATGCCTGGCTTTAAGAACGTACACACTCATAGTGCGATGACATTTTTACGCAGTTGTGCAGATGATCTTTCGTTGCAAGATTGGCTTTTTAATGTTGTGTTTCCTAGGGAAAGACATTTGAAAGTTGAAGATCCATATCACTTATCTAAAGTCGCATTTTTAGAATATTTGACTAGTGGAATAACTGCTTGTTATGACCAATATTTCTATCCTTTATCAACCGCTAAAGCGGCAGAAGAATTTGGCATGCGTGCTGTTTTGCAAGGCACTTATTCTAATTACACATCAGAGGAAAATTTGAAAGATTACTACTTTGATTTCAACTCTAGTAAAAATAGTTTAGTCACATATGTGATTGGTCTACACGCTGAATACACTTCTGAAAATATTGATTACGAGGTAACTTCAAGAGTTTTAAAAGAAACGAAATCTCCTTTCGCTACTCATACTTCCGAAACATTAAGTGAAGTTGAAGAGTGCAAGAAAAGACACAATGGTTTTTCACCAATTCAATTTTTTGAATCCTTGGGATTTTATGAAAATGGTGGTGTCGCTTTTCATTGCAACTATTTAGATGATAAAGATATCGAAATATTTAAAAAACATAATGTATCAGTAGTTACTTGCCCTGGCAGTAACTCAAAGCTAGCGAGTGGTATATGTCCTGTAAGTAAATATTTAGAAAGTGGGTTAAATGTTTGCATAGGTACAGATGGGCCAGCAAGTAACAATTGTTTAGACATGTTCAAAGAAATGCAATTGGTTTATTCACTTGGAAAATTGCAAAATAGTGACCCTAAAGCGTTACCTGCATATGAAATTCTTAAGATGGCAACTGTCAATGGAGCTCATGCAATGGGATTATTTGATGCTGACATTTTGGAAGTAAATAAATTAGCAGATTTAATTGAAATTGATTTAACTAGACCTAATATGCAGCCATTAAATAGCATTGTTAATAACATAGTTTATAGTGGTTCAAAAGATATTATTAAAATGACGATGATTAACGGAAAGATTCTTTATGATGATGGAGAATTTTTTGTCGGTCAACCTATAGAAGAAATCTATAATAATTGCCAACTTGTTGCTGATCGTTTAGATAAGGAAGCAAGATAAATGAAGAAAATAGTAATTATTGGAGGGGGAATTTCCGGTCTTTCTGCTGGAATATACGCTCAACAAAATGGATTCGAATCTATTGTTTTAGAACGACATGATAGAGTTGGCGGTCTTTGCACTTGGTGGGAAAGAAAAGGCTATCATATCGATGGATGTGTTCACTGGTTAACTGGCACTCATAAAGATACAGATTTATATAACATTTGGAAAAATCTTGGTGTTATAACTGATGATGACAATATTTTTGTTCAAAAGGTAATTGGCGTGATGGATTATCAAGGAGAAAAGTTAACTCTATACGCTGATCCTAAAAAGCTTAAAGAAGAATTCTTAAGAGTTGGCCCAAATGACAAACGTGCAATCAATAGATTTTTTAAGGACTTAAGAAAAATAATGAATGTTCCATTGCCACTTACTGAGCCAGTTAATACTATGAGTTTTGGTAGGTTATTAAAGACAGGATTCAAGCTATTTCCTTACATATTCTTTATGGCGAGAATTGCTACATCTAGTTGTGAAAAATATTGCAAAAAATTCAAATCCCCAATACTAAGATTCTTCTTTAATCAATTTCAACCAGGACCTGGCAGTGCATATGCTTTGATTTATAGTTTTGGTACCATCGTTTATCAAAATGGAGGCATTCCTAAAAAGGTTTCTAAAGGCTTAGTAAATAATATGGAAGAAAGATATCTTTCATTAGGTGGCACTATTAGAACTAAATCTCCTGTAATTCAAATCAACATTGACAAAAAGAAAACCACAGGTGTTACTTTGGATAATGGCGAGTTTATTGCAGCTGACTATGTCGTCTCTGCGGTTGACGCAAATGTTTTATTAAATAAACTTTTAGTAGGTAAATATAAAAACAAGCCTTTCAATAAACGTTTCGACAAATCAGACAAGAACCCTTGTCCAAGTGCTTTCTTGGCTTATTATGCAGTCGATAAAGAAAAATATGATTCTGTATTCCACACAAATAATCAATATTTCCCTGTAGATGGACTTACCATAGGTAAAGAAAATCAGCATTCAATTGTCATGAGAAGTTTTGGATTCGATGATTATTTTGATAGAAATGGCAAAACTGTCATGGAAGTCTATGTTGAGCAATATCACGATTCTTATGATTATTGGAAAGAAATCTTTGATAAGGATAAAAATGCATATTATTCCAAAAAGAAAGAAATTAGCAATCAAATAGTTTCTAAAATTGTTTCCCAATATCCCGAATTCTCTAAAGAAGATTTTGAATACTTAGATTCTTTATCTCCTTTAACTTTTGAAAGGTATACAGACGCTTATAAAGGCAGCTATATGTCATTTATGGTGACATCTAAAAACGGCATTTTGATGCATAGTGGTCATATCCATGGAATTAATAACCTTTATTTAGCTTCTCAATGGTGCCAATCTCCTGGTGGTTTACCTTTAGCGGCAGCAACTGGAATGTTTGCAATTCAAAGAATTCTCAAACACGAGAAAAGAAATTACTTATTTTTCAAAGCAAGCAAATTTAAATATTCAAAATAATATTTTTATCACTTAATAATTCTAATAACGAAGCGTAACTATTTATAGTTACGTTTTTTGTTTTATGGTAAATGGAGTTAATCAATTTATCCATGTCATTTTTAGCTTTTTGATAATTGGATTCACCCATTCCTTCAAGCTGTTCTTCAACCACTGTGAGATAACAACGTCTATATAATTCCAATATTGAAGATTCAATCCAATAAGATACTTTTATAGAACCTAGATTATGTTCGATTTGTTTAAATTTGATGTATAGAGGAAGCCCATCGTTTGGATTATGCCAAATATCGATAAAAGCATAGTCAAATTTTGTTTTATTGTTTTCGATGAATTTATAAGCATCATCATTCACAATTGTTATTTTTTCTTTATGTGAAAATTGAGGAAGTATGTTTTTTTTAAAAATTTCAATAACATCCTTATCCTTTTCAACAATGATTATTTCTTTAACATCGTTTTTTAATGAAATCATATATGGATAGTATCCTAAACCAAGGCCAACAACTAAAACTTTGCCATTAGCTTCATCGATTGAATTTTGCATAGTGGCAATTTCATTAGGAGTAATGCTCATCCAGACATCTTTATTATGTTTTAAAACTGGATACTTAACTTCCTTTGAATAATATCCAACTTTTGAAATTTCTAAGTAATATTCTAGATATGATAAATCATCATAGGCAAAGCCTTGATATGGATAATATGTGTCATAACCAAGATAGTAATTACCAATTTTAACTGGCTTTATGTTTATGTTTTTAAAATAAGGGTTATTCTTTAAATCCTTATCGTTCAATTCTTTCAATTCTTTTATAACTCTATCGAACAAGATGTCTATATTTTCTTGGTTATTCATGTCGATTTCCCAAAAGTCACACATACTGGAAATGTAATCGTCAGTGGTGGTAACCCCTTTAACTGCATCTACGTAAGAAAAGAATGCTTGAAGCATGTCTGCAACAATGATGTTCATTTCCTTAGTTTCTAATAATGCATATATTTTGCTTTTTTCTTGTTCGTTTACGTTAAATTTCATGGGTCTATTATAACCCAAATATAATTTACTTTATTAAATTATTTTCTTTATATATAATATAAGAACTTATGAAACTCGAATTGCCTATATTGATTCTATTCACACTATTCGGAGCATATGCCTTAGTGCACATTATGTTCTGCTTATTCGAAAAAGAAAAACTTAAAAAGTTTACTAAACCTTTTTGCGTTTTATTTTTAGCGGTTGCGTTAACTATTGCTGTCCCTTCTAATCCGCTTGTATATATTCCTTTCTATTTAGCGTGTGTCGGTGACTTTTTCCTTATTAAAGTTCACAAGAAAACAAGTTATTTTATTGGAACAACTTTATTTTTAATTGGACACCTATGTCTTTTCTTTGCAATTAATAGATTTATTCTTGAATGCACTAATGTGACTATGTATCTCATTGGATTTGGAGTCATTATTGCGTTATCTTTAATTCTATTTATTTTCAATCACAAAATGTGTGGATTACCTACATTAGAAGGAAACTTCTATATGTTTCTTTTAGTCGCATTAATTGGTTCTACAGTTTATTTAGTTATTAAGAATGCACCTAAAGGTGGAGATGAATTCTTTGCTAGCATTATGTTATTAGTGGGCTATGTTTTATTCTTCATCAGTGATGTGCTTGTTATCATCTCAACTTACGTCCATGATTTTAGAAGAAGAGATCTTCCAATCATGATTACATATTTAGTAGGCCAATTCCTTATCGTTTATGGTCTAATAGTTTTTGCACCGGTATTTTAGTATGAGTCTTAAAAAAGGTTATTGTACACATTGTCATCCTGAAGAATTCACCAACGCAATTTTTGATGTGAATAGTTCTGCAAAGGTTTGTTATTGCCCTCATTGTATGGCCGAACTCACCACTGGTGAAGCTATTTCTAACTATGAAACTATGCTTCACAACAAAGTTGTTAAAGCAAAAAAGATTCTTTATGGTGTTAAAGATTATGGTAAAGCATATGAAATGTTTGCTAATATTTTAGCGTTTGATCCAGAATCTATAGAAGCTAGATTCGGTAGACTTTTATCTCTCTTATACATGTCCACTCTTAGAAGAGATAGATTTGAAGAATTTACTTTAATGTTAGGAAATGATTACGCATCTTATTTTTCTAAAATGTCGGACTTGAACTCATTGTTCTTATTTATGAACAAATGTTCTATTGGTTTAGATGAATACGAGTATCTTGTTTATAAGAAGCTTTCATATAGATCATATTTCTATGACGCAGATTGTTTAAAACTCTATTTTGAGAAGAATCACAAACTTTTAAAGGCAAGAGAATCTTTATTAGCGTTATATGAGCTTTCAATGCAAAAATTAGATCCTAATTCAGTTAGCAAGGAAGTAGAAAAATATCACCAAGATATTATCGATGATGTTGAAAAATCAAAACGATATCTAGAAAAGAAACAACCAACTATGGAAGGCTTTACTTATAAATTCGTTGGTTTTAATGCATTAGGCAAGGCAATGATTGCAAGAAACGATGAAGAGCCAAAACGAAACCCAACTAAAGTTGTTAACGCGACACTAGATGAAGAAGCAAAACATATTAAAATTATTTCCAATAATATCTACCCTAATAATATTGGTATTTACAAAGCATCACGTGGTTCTTTGCCATTATTTATTGTCTTTTATTTATTTACCGCCGGTCTTATTTGTTCATTCATTTTCTTTAAAGAAAAAACCTGGTCTATGTATTTTCTCATAGGCGCAGGTGTATTTTTACTAGGTGGATTAGTCTGTATGATTTTTCACTTAGCATTTAAAACTATTCTTAAACGTTATCGTCACTTGATTAATTGATTAATCTTAAGATAAGTTAATAATTTCTTTAAAGCTCTTGCTCTGTGCGAGACTTTATTTTTTTCATCTTCAGTTAATTCTGCAAAAGTTTTGCCTAATTCATCGTAATAGAATATAGGGTCATATCCAAATCCGGAATCACCAATTATTTCATTTTTGATGTGCCCGTTAGCTATGCCTTCAAATAATAGTGGTTTTTCGTCAACATTTAATAAAACGATGTCGCAAACAAATCTTGCATTGTTATTGTTTTTGTCTTTTGTGGCTTTGATGATTTTATTCATCGCATTAATATAGCCACCTTCGCTTTCCGCAAATCTTGCAGAATGCAAACCTGGTTTATTATCTAAAGCTTCTACTTCAATACCTGAATCATCAGCGATGATTGGCATAGAAGTTAGTTTTTGCACACTTTGGGCCTTTTTTAGAGCGTTAGCTTGATAAGTAACGCCATCTTCAATTACTTCCTCTGGTTTAAGGTTTAAATCATTTAAACCATATACAATTATACCGTGTGGAGATAATATTTTTCTTACCTCTTGGACTTTATGTTTGTTAGATGTTGCTAGTATTAATTCAAAGTTCATAGTGATACCTATATAAAATTATAAAAAAAGTTTAAATTATGTCCAATCCATTTTATTGGCTTACTCATTAAATAAAAAACGTTGGAATGAAGTTATCCAACGATTTTTTGTCTCTGGAGCAGGCGACGGGAATCGAACCCGCATAATCAGCTTGGAAGGCTGATGTTCTACCACTGAACTACGCCTGCAATTCGGTAGCGTGTTATATTATATTACTAACGCAACCAAAATAACAATTATTTATTTATAAATGAGATAACTTGGTTTTTATTTAAATAGCCAAGTGATGTATTTGATAAAACACCATTTTTGAAAAGAATCAATGTTGGGATGGCTTGAATGTTATATCTTCTTGCTATTTCAATAAACTCATCCGTATCAACTTTAATAATTTTAGCATTTGTTAATTGCTTTTCATCAACTTCTTCTAATACTGGTGCAAGCATTTTGCATGGACCACACCAAGTAGCAAAGAAGTCTACAAGCACCAATTCATTATTAGCGATGATTTCATCATATTCTTGAACTGTTTCAATGTGTTTGATCATAAAATTTCTCCTATAAAGTAATTAAATAAAAGATTAAAGCAAGAATTCCTAAGTGTAGTGGGTAATATAGATAACAGCCTA
This sequence comes from Bacilli bacterium, assembly GCA_045601325.1. Classification (GTDB taxonomy): domain Bacteria; phylum Bacillota_I; class Bacilli_A; order RFN20; family CAG-826; genus JAZRZI01. The sequence goes on along the minus strand of JAZRZI010000008.1, from coordinate 29,039 downwards.
AGCTAAACCACTTCTTGTTGTAACCTCGTTTTCCATTATATAACAAAACGAATACGCCCGCTAATAGGCAGTATGTTTGTACAGACATAAAAATGTAACCAATAAGTAATTTAATAATAAATAGGCTTAATGAAGCGATTGTGATCATTGTGACGTTTATTATGGTCTCTAAAGTTGTATCAAAAGACGTTCCGATAAACGAATTTTCTTCAGCTCCTATCTTCGTTGCGTAACTTTTTAAAAGTTCATTTTTTATAAAGCCACCAAGTGTTAATAACATTACTATTCCAATTGCGTAAAATCCATATTGAAGTCTAATCACATCTGGCAACCAATTAACGATACCGCCATGTGAACCCTCATAAGCATTTATAGCAAAATTTAATATTCCATAAGCAAGTGGAAGTAATGATAATAACTTTAGCCACACTTTTTCTTTCTTTAATAAATATGCCGCTAAAGCAGCTAATAATAAATCGAGGAAAATGTTTCCCGCATAAGAGATTCCTGTTAAACCGAAATCTTCAAAATGTAGGACAAGTAAACCCAAGGATACAGCGGTGGACATAATTCCTAGTCTAAGTATGTATTTACCAAAGTGTTTTGTGTGTTTGACCCCTTCATAAATCATAAAGGCAAATAATGGTAAGGCTAGTCTTCCAATACTTCTAAAAGCTAATACTAATGGATCATTATAAGTCAAAAACATCTCGGCAAGAAAAATACCTAGATGGTCTATAGTCATTGTGACCAAAGCGATTATTTTTAAACCGAAATTATTGAGTATTTGCCACTTTTTATGTGTGTTTTCCATATTAATTTAAAAATGATAAAAGAATAGACATAATAACTGAGAATACATTATTTACCACGTGAGCGGTTGTGGATGCAGCTAAGCCATGGAAGTCATATGTAAGTGCCAAAATGACACCTGCAAATATATAATCAGGAATATTTAATAGTTCGTTTACTATGTCTTCAGAAGTGAATGAGAAATGCATAAATCCAAACACTAAAGCTGTTACGACATACGCGAGTATTCTATTTATTCTAGAGGTTAAACCAAATAGACCAACTCTAAATGAAAATTCTTCACAAATTGGTCCTAAAAATCCTAATACAATTATGCAACCTAGTGGGTATTCACTGACCATTGATACAATTGTTTGTTGATTTTCATTTCCGGTGTTTTCCGGTCTAAATACTGAAACAATAGATCCCCAAATCATTGACAAAACGATTAATCCTATTCCCATCAAAAAACCAACTGCATATGGAAGCCATCCGCTATTAAAGGACTTAAACACTTTCTTCCTATATGGAATGCTCATCCCAATAAATGTTAAAAACATCAATAAATAAACAAGTGAGTTAGCGAGCATTACAAATGATACTTTTTCAATAGATGGATTAACCATTACGATTATTTTTGCCACTAATAAGGAAATTAATTCCATAAACAAAAATTCTAGTGCAATCATTATTAATTGATGCCACCAAGGTGTCCAAACAACCGTTTTTGATATGCCTTTTCTGTAAGCTTTATTAGGTGCATTACACGTAGGACAATCTTTTTCTACGGAGTCATATTGTGCTCCACAAATGTCACATTTTTGTCTTTTGAAAAACATTTACTTTATTTCTCCAACTAAAAACTATACACTAAAAACAGTGGTATTTGTAGTAATAACTTTGTTACTACTACTAATTGGAGTATGAAAACAGTAACAGCCAGAAGTCAAAAAACATTTGAAGTTATGAAGTCAAAATTTGTGGCCATATTAGTGCCTATTTCAAATGTTGATGATTTTAAACCCTTGCTTACTGAGATTAAAAAAGAACACAGCAAAGCCAAACACATTCCATACGCTTATCGAATTGGACAGGCTAGCAAGTCTAGTGATGACCAAGAACCAAAAGGAACAGCCGGTAGACCATTATTAGAATTTTTGCACAAAAAGGATTTGAACAACGTCGTGGTGTTTGTGGCTAGATATTTTGGAGGAGTTAAGCTTGGTGCTTCTAGGTTACTTAGAACATACTTACAATCCGGTATTGATGTTATTAATAACGCTCAGTTAGTTGAGCTATAGGAGGAATTATATGTCAGAATGCAATCATGATTGTGAACATTGTGGTATGTCAGAGGGCTGTGGCAGCAAAATTGTCAAAGCTAAATTGAATGACCGTTCACATATTAAGAAAGTAATCGGTGTACTTTCAGGAAAAGGTGGTGTCGGTAAATCATATGTCACCTCATTATTAGCGGTTTCTTTAAGAAGAGAAGGATATAAAGTAGGCATTCTTGATGCTGATATTACAGGACCAAGCATTCCTAAAGCCTTTGGCATTAAAGAAAAAGCTTATGGTGAAGATAATCTTATCTACCCTATTGAAACTAGATTAGGAATTAAAGTTATTTCCGCTAACCTCTTATTAGAGGATGATAGTGATCCAATCGTTTGGAGAGGTCCATTGCTTGGCAATTTAGTTAAACAATTTTATGAAGAAGTTTTATGGGAAGAATTGGACTTTCTTCTTATCGATATGCCTCCAGGAACTGGAGATGTCGCTTTAACTATTTTTCAAATGTTGCCTGTTGATGATTTAATCATTATTACTTCGCCTCAAGATTTAGTATCTATGATTGTTACTAAAGCACTTAAGATGGCTAACATGATGAAAATTAATGTATTAGGTGTTATCGAAAATATGTCCTATTACAGATGTCCAGATTGTGGCAAAGAACTAAAGATATTCGGCGAATCTCACCTCGAGGATTTTGCTAAGCAAATGAATTTCAATGTACTTGCTAAGTTACCTTTAAATAGTGAGAACACTTCTTTAGTTGATAAAGGTATGGCAGAATTCATTGATTTGCCTGAAATTTCTAGTGCAGTTGAAGCAATTTTAAAGGAGGAAGAATGATATGTCTGAGTTATCAAATAGACGTGATAGATTATTCTCACTAATGGATGAAAACTCTGCCTGTGTCTTATTTTCTGGCGTGAGCAAAATCGTTAGTGAAGATGAAAATTATAAGTTTGTTTCAAATAGAAACTTCTTTTACCTCACTAATATTCAACAAGAAGATTCTATCTTGATGATGGTTAAAGGTATTGGAGTGAGACATACTTATTTATTTATTCACGAAAACGATCCAGTCAAAGAAAAATGGACTGGTCATTTATTAACAATCGAGGAAGCTGTTAGAGATTCAAATATTGAATCTACATTTAGAGTTTCTTCTTTCGAACAAATGCTTTCTCTAGTTTTAGCGGCTGAGAACAATACCTATGGTAAAATCAATAAACTATATATTGACTTAGCACCTGAACTTAAAATTAAAGATGCTTATAGCACAACTAACTATAAAGAATATATTGGTTTGGAATACCCACATATTGAAGTTTTAGATGCTTATCCTTTATTAAGAAATATAAGGATGGTTAAAACTCCCGAAGAAATCGATAACATTGTCGACGCTATTAATGCTACTAACATGGGTTTAAATAACTTGATTATCAATCTTAGACCAGGTCTACTTGAATATGAAGTTGCCGATGAGTTTGAGTTCTATGGTAGAAAGCATGGTAGACATGATTTATCATTCTCCACAATTATTGCTAGTGGAAAAAATGGTACATGTTTGCATTACCCAACTCAAACCGATGTTATTAAACCTAATGATTTAGTGTTATGCGATTTAGGCTATAAGACAAACGGTTATTCCGCTGATATCACTCGTACATATCCAGTTAATGGAGTATTCGAAGGAAAACAAAGAGATGTTTACGAAGCTGTTTTAAACACAAACAAAGCAGTTATTGAACATATTAGAGAAGGCCAAACAATTAAAGAATTGCAAGAATTCACTATCGCGTGCTTAAGAAGTGAATGCTTACGTCTAGGCCTTATCGATGAGGAATTTGATATGAAGAAAATTTATTTCCATAACATTTCTCATCACTTGGGTTTAGATACTCATGATATTTCAGATAGAAGTAAACCATTAGAAAATGGAAATGTTATTACAGTTGAACCTGGTTTATATTTCTCTGATTTAGGTATCGGTGTTCGTATCGAAGATGATATCTTAATTTCTAATGGTAGAGCTATTAACCTTTCTAAAAACATTGCTAAAGAAATTGCGGATGTAGAGAGATTATTTAGAACAAGGAAACGCTAATAATGAAAAAATTCATTCTTTCAATTGATCAAGGAACAACTTCATCTAGAGCTATCCTTTTTGATCATAATGGTAAAGCCTGCTATAGCGCTCAAGAGGAGGTTGAATGTTTATTCCCTCATCCTGGGTGGGTGGAAGTGGATGCATTATCGATTTGGGTTAGTGTAATTAATGTTATTAGTGAAGTTTTAGTAAAAGCTAATATCACGTTTGATAACATTGATTCGATTGGAATCACCAACCAAAGAGAAACCGCTGTAATTTGGGATAAGTCTACAGGATTGCCTGTGAGCAATGCCATTGTATGGCAATCAAGACAAACCGCTGATATATGTGATAAGTTGTTCGAAAAAAAAGAATTCATTCACCAAAAAACTGGACTATTAATCAATCCATATTTTTCAGCGAGCAAAATTAGATTTATTTTAGATAGTATTCCTAATGGTCAAGAAAGAGCGGAAAAGGGCGAGTTGATGGTTGGTACAATTGATTGCTGGTTAGTTTATAAACTAACTAATGGAGGCACATATGCTACCGATGTCTCTAACGCCTCACGAACTTTACTTTTTAACATTAATGATATGTCTTGGGATGATGAGTTATGCAAATTATTTAATATCCCTAAAAAGATATTGCCTAATGTTTATGCGAGTAGTTTTAATTATGGACCTGCATCATTTTTCAAAACCGATGTTTGCATATGTGGTGTGGCGGGTGATCAACAAGCTGCATTATTCGGCCAAACATGTTTTGAAATTGGCGATAGCAAAAATACATACGGTACAGGTTGCTTCATGCTGATAAACACTGGAAAAGTTCCAACATTTTCTAAAAAAGGGTTATTAACTACTGTTGCTTGGAAGATAAAGGATGAAGTTTGTTACGCTCTTGAAGGTTCTGTTTTTATGGGTGGTGCGACCGTTCAATGGATGCGCGACCAAATGAACTTGTTTTCTAGCGCCTCAGAAAGCGAAAAATTAGCATATGATGCAAAAGATAATAATGGTGTTTATGTTGTTCCTGCATTTGTAGGACTCGGCACTCCGTATTGGGACGATAATGCTAAAGGTGCAGTCTTTGGACTATCACGTGGAACTAACAAAGCACAGTTTGTTTCCGCTGCTCTTCAAGGCATCGCATATCAATGCAAAGATGTTTTCGAAGTTATGAAAAAAGAGGTTAAATGTTGCCTTAAGGATTTATGGGTTGATGGTGGCGCAGTCGCTAACAATTATCTTATGCAATTCCAAAGCGATATATTAACATGCAATATCAAACTTCCTATGTGCTTAGAAACTACAGCTTTAGGCGTGGCTTATTTAGCAGGACTGAATTCTGGTTTTTATACTTGCTTAGATGAAATTAAAGAAATTCATAAAGCAGCAAAAGTGTTTATACCAACTATGACAAAAGCCGAAGTATCTTCCCGTTATAAAGGTTGGAAAACCGCTGTTAAAGCCACAAGAATGTTTAAGTAGAAAGGAAGGAGATTATGGAAAAACGAAGCGCATTATTTAGTATAGATCAATATAAGCAAGTTCTTTCATTTTTAAACATACCTTCAATTGTTGATCCTGATTATACTTATGAAATTTATTCAATTGCATATGAAGGAATTGAAGAATTAAACTCTGTTAATAATTTGATAAATCTTGATACTATTAATTCATTTGAATTAATACAATATGTTGTGGGCGAATATTTATATAGTGTTGTTCATAGAACTAGCGAAGATTTAGAACTTTTCAAAAAGAACGATAACATTAAAACTTCTATGGCTTCTGTGGTTGCAGATAAATATTTATCTTTATCAGCTTTTCATCATCCTCAAAAAAGCTTTGCAAATAAGTTTATTCCGCCAATTTCTTCTTTATCAACATACATAAATTTTATGCTTAACATTCTTCAACAATTTGATAAGAATGACCCTAAGACCACTTTGATTTCAGACTTACTAACTAAGTCACTTAGCATCGCTAGATGCACACTTGATTTATTAGTGGACGGTTTTGAAACCGAAGCTTTCTCTTCCTGGCGTACTTTGCATGAATGTGAATGTACTTTAGTGATACTAGAAAAGTATGGCGATCCTATCATTGATTTATACAATAAGCACATGTCTTATGGCATTGTGTTTAAAGATATAATGAAGGATAAAGAAAAGCAAACTGAAATTTTTAATTCTATGAAAGAAGAAATGAAACAATATAATCTTAAGAGCAAGGATATTAAGAAGTACATTGAATACGGTTGGCTATATGGCATTGAAGGGGTTAAGGATGATGAATCATTTAAACTTAACTTTAGAGATGGCCTTCAAAAATTAGCGGGTTTATCTAAATATTCAAATAGATATGAAATGAGTTCAGAAATCATCCATAGCACACCTATGTTGATTTATTCAAATAAGCAATATTTCTATTACGTTACTCTTCTCAGTTTATATGAATCATTCTTTAGATTAGAGTATGTTTTTACATCATTGTTCTCTAAGAGGGTGACAGAAAATCAAATGGCTAAATACTTAGACATGAGAAAAATTTATTACTCTCAACTAGTGAACATTCACGAGCGTGAGGCCAATTCATTTAAAGCTTGGCAAGCAAGTAAAAAGAGGGATTAAATCCCTCTTTTTTTATACATCAGCGTAACAACTCTTTCCGATAAATTCTCTTAAGATTGAGTTACATGGCACCCATTCATCTGGCATATCGATGAAGAATTTTAACATTCTTATCAAACGTTCTGCCATTGGGTAATATGGATTATCGTGTTCGATCTTTTCAAGTAGTGGCATTGCGTATTTTTTCATAACCGCTAGTTCGTATGATAGGAATGAGTTATAAACATAATCTGCGCCTTCTTGTGTGAAATAAATCCATTTGAATTCACCTTTTCTTACGCTTTCCCACATGCTCAATGTCTCAAGCGCATCACTGCCTCTAAATTGATAATCCCTAACAATTCTTCTTAACAACCTTAAATCTGTTAATGATAGTGGATTGTGCTCGTCGATATTGACTTGGGCTTGAGGAGCAATGAAGATTTTATATTTCTGGTGGTTAGGGACTGATGAAGAAACGATTTCATTTAAAGCGTGAATGCCCTCCACAATAATTGGTTGGTCATCGCTAATTTGCATCAATCTTCCTGGCACCCTATGACCTAATTTGAAATCATATCTTGGGAGTTGCACTTCAACACCTGAAATAAGGTCTGCCATATTTTGATTGAATAAAGCGATATCAAGCGCTTGAACTGATTCAAGATCTCTTTCACCTTTTTCATCTAGAGGAATCTTATCTTTATCTAAATAGTAATCATCAAGTGAAATTCTAATAGGCTTAATACCTCTAGATAAAAGTTCAATTCTTAATCTGTTTGCAAAAGTAGTTTTTCCAGAGCTTGATGGACCTGCGATACAAATCAATCTAATGTTTTCTTTATCCGCTTCGATCATTTCACCCAATTCACAAAGTTGTCTATTGTGGTTTTGCTCACAAAGAGTAATGAAATCAACTGGACCTGAATCTTCAATTAATTTGTTGATTCCGACGATAGTGTTTGCACCAGTTGCGGTTGCCCATTGATGTGCCCTCTTTAGAGTTTTACCAAATGTTGGTGCGTCTTCAAATCTTGGAATATCACCAGAAGTTTCGCTTCTAGGGTATTGAATGATAATTCCTGGATGATAGAAACGAATTGACCATTTTTGTAAGTAACCCGTTGATGGCACCATACGATTGTACATATAGTTTCTATAGCCATCACACACATAAATATGGGATGTTTTTTCTGGACGATATTTTAGGATATCAACTTTATCTGGATATCCATCTCTAGTGAAAATTCTTGCAGTTTCTTCCTTAGAAGCAATTGTTCTTACCATTGGTAAATCTAATTCCACTAAGCGTTTCATTTCTGTTTCGAGTTCTTTGACCATTTGACCTGTACAAATAATTCTTGGATTTAAAACTTGTAAGAAAATAGAACGCGAAACATTGTAAGAGAATCTAATATCTATCTCAGGGTGAATGTTATGCATAGCCATTGCGACTAAGAATCTTAAGGAAGCTTCATATGCGTGTCTTGCATTTCTATCTTTCGCAGTTAAAACCTCAACTGTGGAATCTTTATCCAATGTATATGTTAATTCGCGGATTCTTCCATTAACTGAAGCACAGATAAAATTTCTATCTTGCCCAACGATATCAAGGACAGTGATAGGGTTTTCAAATGTTTTTGTGACGTTATTAAAAGTTACATTGAATGACATATTTTTTTATCTCCTTTATGTTTGCTTGCACTTACGATTTTATAAGTTAGCCTTACATTATGCAAATATTTTTATTAATTTGCAAGACAAGAAAAAATATTATTGCTATAATTCTGTATGAATTATGGAGGTCTTAACTATGAAAAGATTGCTCGTGGTTGTAGATTATCAAAAGGATTTCGTTGATGGAAGCTTAGGTTTTAATGGGGCAGAACTCATTGAAAATAACATTATTGATTTAATAAAAGACTTCCGCGCTAATGGTGATGAAGTAGTATTTACTATGGACACACATCATGAAAATTATATGGATACAATTGAAGGAAATAAATTGCCTGTTTTGCATTGTATCAAAGATAGCGAAGGTTGGAAACTTACTGATGGGTTGCAACCTCTTGTTGGTGATTCTCTTGTTTTCGAAAAGAAAACTTTTGGATCCCTTGACCTTGGAAAATACGTTGAAAACCATAAAGATGAAATCAGTGAAATATTCTTATGTGGCTTAGTCAGCAGCATTTGTGTATTTGCTAATGCAGTGGTTTGTAAGACCGCTGCAAAAGAAAATACGCCTATCAAGGTTGTTAGAAACGCAACATCATCATATGATTTAGAAACCCAAGAAATGTCTTTCAAGATTTTGAATCATATCCATATTGATGTTATTTAATTTATTAAAAAGGGTATTATGAAGAACTGGATTAAAAATTTGCAAATTTATTATAAAACAGCATTTATTTCCGCTATTAGTTTAGTAGCGGTAATGCTTATTACTTTATTTTTGTATTTTATTGGTTATCATGATGTTCCTAATGGAATTGCATTAGGGGGATTAGTTGGTATCCTTTCATATCTAATTCTTGGTTTAGTAGAAGGAAAAGACGCGAGAAATAAAAGATCAGTAGGCGCAATTATTGTCAGCATAATGAGATTTATCTTATTAGCAACTGTGCTTGTTTTAAGCGCTTATATGTATTTCAAACTTGAATATCATATCTTTAATCCTTTTGCAGTTGTTGGTGGATATTTAATTTCACTAGTCGTATTAATAATTTTAGTTAGAAAAGAGAGCAAGAATGTCAGTAACAATGCTTAATGATACACCAGAAACATCAGGTTCTTTATTTGATAACTTTTTAAAGACCAACTTATCAGGCGAAGTTATGTCGTCTCTTATTGTTATGGCTATTGTTGCTATTTTGGCGTTAATCGTTGGTATTCTTGCTAATAATCATGATCCACTAAAGAAGCCACGTGGTTTATTGCTCATTGCTGAAATTGGTGTTACTTTCTTTGATAGATTCACAGAAGATTTGCTTGGAAAACGTTTGCCAGGTTTTGGTGGAGTCATCATGACTTGCGCGGTTTATTTATTTATTTCGTTTATATGGGGTTTAACTGGTTTACCATCCCCCGTTACTTCTTTAGCGGTACCTTTATCTCTTGGATTAACTGCTTTTTTATCCATCCATTTAGTGTCCGCGAAATTCACTAAGTGGGGATATTTCAAACGTTATATTGATCCATTCCCAGTTTTATTACCTATTAACTTAATTTCTATGTGGGCTCCACTTATTTCTTTGACTTTGCGTTTATTCGGTAACGCAACTGCAGGATATGTATTAATGTCCTTAATTTACGAAGCTGTGGGTTCTATTGGAAATCAAGTGTGTACATTAGCAACTGAATCAGTGCATGTTGGTAACTTCATTGCGCCTTTCATTACACCTGTGTTACACGCATATTTCGATTTATTCTCTGCTCTTATCCAAACAACAGTGTTTATTTCATTAACAGCTATATTTGTTGGACAAGAGATTCCAGAGGAAGAATAAGAGGAAAGGAGGACGTCTATGAGCAATTTAATGGCCGCTGCAATCGCAATCTTAGGTGTTATGCCTAGTGCTCTTGGTGAAGGCTTAGTCTGTTCTAAAGCTATTGAAGGTATTTCTCGTAATCCAGAAGCCTATAGCAAACTTCGTACAACAATGATTTTGGCTTGTGCTTTAGTTGAGACAACTGCTATTTATTCATTATTAATTTCTATTTTGTGCATCTTTAGTAACTAATTACTGGATTGGAGGTAAAAATGGTTCATCCTACAAACGTCATTTTAGTCGGCGAATCAATCGGCGAAAACATCAAGAATAACCTAATTCCTAGTTGGTTATCTTTTGTGGTGCAACTCGCTGCATTTGCTGTGCTTTTGATTGTCGTTATATTTTTGGCCTATAAACCAGTAAAGAAAATGCTCAAGAAAAGAGCGGATTTTATTGAACAAAATATTAATGATGCACAAAAGAATAAAGCTATCGCTGAAAAAAATGCTCTTGAATCACAAGAGGCAATTATTGCTTCTAAAAAGGAAGCTGCCAGCATCATCGAAGCAGCTAACAAGGCTGCAAGTGTATCTGGTGAAGCTATCATTGAAGAAGCAAAATTAGAAGCCGCTAGAATTAAAGCCAACGCTGAAGACGACATTGAAAGATCTAAGCAAGAAGCTTTGGAATCCATTCATGATGAAATGGTGGATGTCGCTTTAAGTGCATCTAGCGAAATTTTAAAACGTGAAATTACTAGTGAAGATAATGAACGTTTGGCTAAGGAATTTATTGAAAGACTATAACTATGAATGAAATTGCTTCACGTTACGGACAAGCTCTTTATTCTCTTTGCTTAGAAAATAACAACTTAAACTCTATGCAAGAAGAAGCTAAGAACTTAAGAAGTATTCTAATAGAGAATGCTGATTTCGTTATGGTTTTGAATTCTCCTTTTTTGACAAAGGAAGAACGCATCGATATGGTGGATAAATCTTTAAATGGTTTTTCAACCGTCTTGCTCTCGTTAATTAAAATCTTAGTTGAAAACAGCAGAGTAAATATTCTCGATGAGGTCTTATTAAGTTTTAATTCCTACTGTAATGAATATCGTGGAGTAATTGAAGGCATTGTATTTTCTACAATTCCTCTTGATGAACAAACGATTACTGAAATCGAAGAGAAAATTTCTCTTAAAGAACAAACAAAGGTTGAATTATACAACCGTATTGATCCATCCCTTATCGGTGGCATTAAAGTGACAATCAATAATCACGTTTATGATGGATCAATTAAAACTCAACTCGAAACAATGAAGAGTGACCTTTTGAAATAGGAGGGCAATATTATGAAAATTAACGCAAATGAAATTAGCGCATTAATCAAGGAACAAATTAAAAACTATCACCACAAAGTTGATAGCAGTGATGTTGGCACAGTTGTTACTGTTGGCGACGGTATCGCGTTAATCTATGGTTTAGAAAACGCAATGTTAGGTGAATTATTACTATTTCCTAACGATGTTTATGGTATGGTCATGAACTTAGAAACAGACAATGTTGGTGCTGTTTTATTAGGTAGTGATTCATTAGTCAAAGAAGGCAACACTGTTAAAAGAACTAAGATGGTTATGGAAGTTCCAGTTGGTGATGCCATGCTTGGCAGAGTGGTGAACGCTCTTGGACAGCCTATTGATGGACTAGGAGACATATCCACAACTAAGAATCGTCCTATCGAAGTCATTGCTCCAGGTGTTATTACAAGGAAAAGCGTTGATACCCCATTAGAAACTGGTATTACTGCTATTGATGCTATTACTCCTATTGGCAGAGGACAACGTGAACTTATCATCGGTGATAGACAAACAGGTAAAACCGCTATTGCTATCGATACAATCATCAACCAAAAAGGTAAAGATGTTATTTGCATTTACGTTGCTATTGGCCAAAAGAATTCTACTGTTGCTCAAATTGTTGATAAATTAAAAACCCATGGCGCGATGGAATACACATTAGTCATGGCAGCTACTGCTAGTGAACCAGCCCCTCTTCTTTACATTGCTCCATATGCTGGATGTGCAATTGCTGAAGAATGGATGAGCCAAGGCAAAGATGTCTTAATCGTATATGATGATTTAAGCAAACACGCTGTAGCGTATCGTACATTATCTCTTTTATTAAAGAGATCTCCAGGTCGTGAAGCTTATCCTGGTGATGTTTTCTACTTGCATAGTAGGTTACTCGAAAGAGCTTGTAAGTTAGATGAAAAATATGGTGGTGGTTCCATTACTGCTTTACCAATTGTTGAAACACAATCTGGTGATATTTCCGCTTACATTCCTACTAACGTCATATCTATTACTGATGGCCAAATATTCTTGACCACTGATTTATTTAACGCTGGTCAACGTCCTGCAATTGATACAGGTTTATCCGTATCTCGTGTTGGAGGCGCTGCCCAATTTAAAGCAACAAAACAAGTTGCTAGATCTTTAAAAATTGATTTAGCTAGTTTCCAAGAAATGAAATCATTCTCTCAATTTGGAAGCGACTTAGATAGTGCAACCACATCAATTCTTAAACATGGTGAAGCATTATTACAAGTGCTACGTCAAGAACAATACAAACCTTATTCTTTAGACCATCAAGTATTTGAATTATTTATGGCTAAGAATAAATATCTCGATGAACTCCCAGTTAGTGAAGTTCGTCAAACCCTTGATGAAGCATATAAATATGTTTCTAATTCTCATCCTGAAATCTTATCTAGTATTAATGAAACTAAGCAAGTTCTCCCTGAAGTTGAAACTGCTTTAGACAATGCAATCAAAGATTTCTTGGAAATTAACAAATAAGGTATAAGTAATGTCTCAAGAAGTTACTAAAATTAAATCTCGTATCAAATCTGTTAGCGGAGCGTTAAAGGTTACAAGCGCGATGAAACTTGTTTCCACAGTTAAACTTAAACGCTGGAGAAATAAAATGCTCGCTAATCGTGAATATTCTTCATACATCGATGAAATCACCGATGAGATTTTAAATTACACTTCTATAGTTGAAACTCCTTTTTCACAAACCAATAAAACCTCAAAGAAAGACCTGTATATAGTTGTTAGTTCCACATTAGGATTATGCGGTGCTTATAACAACAATATCTTCAAATTAGCGGATGCATCTATTAAACCTGAAGATGATGCAATCATATTAGGTGGCAAAGGTTTAATCCATTTCTCGAATGGTGAATTTGGAAAGGTGGAAGAATTTTCTTCCTATTCATCTATTGAAGATAATTACACAATTAAATCCTTAACTGAATTTGTAATTAATGAATATGTCAAAGGTACTTATAGAACAGTGCATATGATTTATTCTTCATATAAAAACTCAATAGCCTTTATTCCTAAAGACTATGTCGTTCTTCCTATTTCTAAGTCTGAAAAGAAAGAACAAATTACTTATCCACCTATCTTAGAACCAAGTGAAGAAAAGCTTGTTTCTGAGTTAGTTCCAATATATTTAAAAACAACTATCTATTCTAAGTTACTAGAATCTGAAGTTTGTGAACAAGCAAGTCGTTGCAATGCGATGGATAACGCAACTAATAACGCGAATGAAATTCTCGATGCACTTAAAATCGAGTTCAATAAAGCCCGCCAAGGTGCGATTACTCAAGAAATTATTGAAATTGCTGCTGCGGCGGAAGCAATCTAGGAGGATTAAAAAATGGAAAAAGCAAAAATTACAGGTAAAATCATCCAAGCTGTTGGTCCTATTGTGGATGTGCAATTTAAAAATCAACATCTTCCAGAATTATTAACAGCTTTAGTAATTCCGTTTGATGATGGCCATACATTGACTGTCGAAGTTGCTCAACATATCGGTGATGATGTTGTTAGAGCGGTTTCTATGGGCGCTACTGAAGGCCTTAGACGTGGCATGGAAGTCATATCAACTGAAGCACCTATCACTGTTCCTGTTGGTGAAGAAACTTTAGGAAGAATGTTTAATGTTTTAGGCGAGCCAATTGATGGATTAGATCCAGTAACGACTGCAAAAACCATGTCAATTCATCGCAATCCTCCAAAATTTAAAGATCAATCTACTAAGAAAGAAATCTTTGAAACGGGTATTAAAGTTATCGATTTACTTTGCCCTTATGTTAGAGGTGGCAAGATCGGTTTATTCGGCGGCGCTGGTGTTGGTAAAACGGTTCTTATTCAAGAATTAATGAACAATATTGCTAACGAAAAAGGTGGTATTTCCGTCTTTGCTGGTGTTGGTGAAAGAAGCCGTGAAGGTAATGACTTATATTATGAAATGAAGGATTCTGGCGTTTTAGGAAAAACAGCTTTGGTCTTTGGCCAAATGAATGAACCTCCAGGAGCTCGTATGAGAGTTGGGCTTACAGGTTTAACTATGGCGGAATATTTCCGTGATGTCCGCCATAACGATGTTTTGCTATTCATTGATAATATCTTTAGATTTACTCAAGCTGGTAGTGAAGTTTCTGCTTTGCTTGGTCGTATGCCTAGCGCAGTTGGTTATCAACCAACATTAGCGACTGAAATGGGTCAATTACAAGAAAGAATTACCTCCACAAAAGATGGTTCTATTACATCAGTCCAAGCTATTTACGTTCCTGCTGATGACTTGACTGACCCAGCTCCTGCGACTGCATTCTCTCACCTTGATGCTAAGACAGTTTTGGACCGTGGAACCGCTGCTTTAGGTATTTATCCAGCTGTCGATCCACTTAATTCATCTTCAACCGCTCTTGAACCAGATATCGTTGGCAAAGAGCATTATGATGTGGCTCGTAAGGTTATTGAAATTCTTGAAAGATATAAAGAATTATCAGACATTATTGCTATTTTAGGTATGGATGAACTTTCCGAAGAAGACAAAAAGACTGTCGAAAGAGCAAGAAAGATTAGAAACTTCTTATCTCAACCATTCCATGTTGCCGCTAAGTTTAATGGCTTTGATGGCATTTATGTTAAGGTTGCTGATACAGTTAGAAGTTTTAAAACAATTTTAGATGGTCAAGCTGATGATCTTCCTGAAGCTGCATTCTTATATGTTGGCACAATCGAAGATGCTAGAAAGAAAGCTGAGACGTTGAAATAATTATGGCAGCACTTACATTTCCTCTTGAAATATTAACTCCAACTGGCCGTTATTTTGAAGGCAACGTATATTTTCTTAATGTGCGTTCAGAAGACTTTAATTTGGGCATTTTACCCAGCCATTCCCCTTTAATTTCTACTTTAGCTATCTCTATGATGCGAATTCAATTTGATAATTTTGAATTTTCATACGCAATTAGTGGTGGCGTGATTAAAGTCAGCAAGGATAAGGTTGTTGTTTTAGTTAATTCAATTGAAAGAGAAGATGAGATTGATGAAGAGAGGGCAAAAGCCGCTCTTCAAAGAGCAAAGGATAGAATTGAAAATAAAAGCCCTGATGCTGCTATTGATGAAGCTAGGGCACGCAAGGCTTATTTAAGAGCTGTTAATAGGCTTAATATTTTGCTCAATAAAAAGAATTAATTAAATCCTTAAATAAAGCGTCACCGTTCTCACTAGTTGTGGCGCTTTTAATTTGTCCGCCTTCATATATTTGGCAAGTCATTATGCTTTCTTCGAATATATTATAAAAATCAATCGTTTGTATATCTAATAACAATGTTTTTTTATTGGATTTTTTTGCGATATCATAAACAAACTTATTCATTTCTAAATTTGATTTATTTGCTGAATCATAACTAAACAATAAGAAATCTTGATTATCGTTAATGTATTTAGTGAATGTTTCTTTATTACATAAAGTTGTTATATTCGTCTTAATTAAATGTGATTTTGCGACTGGTCTAAATTTGTTGTAACTAGTCATTTTACTGCTTTGAAATACGTAAACTAATTTTCCATCCTCAAATGTTAATAGTGCAGGTGTAAATAAGTTATCTTGAAATATCTCTGGGAATTTTTCTAATAATAGATCATTACTCAATGAATTTGATTCATAACGATAGAAAAACGTTCCATATTCATCGATGTATTTTAAAAGAACATCTTTAAATGTAGCACATATAGAGCAAGAGTTTGAATATATGAATAGTGGGAATGTTTGTTTTGTTTCCAAAAGTGTGCAGAGTTGATTACTTGTCACTGTACTTCCAAAGCAATCGTCATTTTCCACTCTTGCCTCATAATTTTGCATAATTTTTATAGAGTATGCATTATTGTTCGAACAACTAGTTAATATTAGAGGCAATAAATATAAAATTCTTCTCTTTTTCATGCGTATAATATAGCACATATTAGTATCTAAAGAAACTGAGTCAATTTATGCATATTTATGATAAAATATTCGCGTATGATAAATATTGTCTTATTTCGTCCCGAAAAACCTCAAAATACCGGTAATATTATGCGCACTTGCGTAGCAATTCATGCAACATTACACATAATTGGTCCTTTAAGTTTCTCTATTGATTCTAAGGACTTAAAAAGAGTTGGAATGGATTATATCGATGATTTGAAATTGTTTTATTATGAATGTTATGAGGAATTTGAAAAAAAGCATTATAAAGATGATGTGTACTATATAACGCGTTATTCTCAAAAGGTTTATTCAACATTTGACTTCACAGATCCTGTTAAAGATATATATTTGATGTTTGGAAGAGAATCGACAGGAATTCCTCATGATATTTTAAGATCTCATCCTGATAGATTACTTAGACTTCCTATGGTTCCGGAAGCTAGAAGTTTAAACCTTTCCAATTGTGTCGCGATAGTTTCATACGAAGTTTTAAGGCAACAAAATTTCCCAAATCTGGCAACTGCAGAATCGATAAAAGGTAACGATTTTCTAGATAAGGAAATTAAACAATAAAGGTTAATAAAAACAGTGGATAATCACCCACTGTTATATTTTGAAATTTACTTTTGATAATGTTTTAGTTTATCGATGGTCGTTAATCTAATTTCTCTTAATGTGATCAATTTGTAATTAGTCATTAAAGCTTGGCCTGGCGAATCACCTTTTTTGACATTTTTTACTTGCGTATACATGATGTCGCCTGTAGTTTTATCAGATAACAACAAACACAATTCACAAGCTGTTAAAATTATATTATTAGTTAACTGCTCGCTTGCAACAATTACATGCGAACCATGATAATCTTTAATATGGAAATAACTATAGTTATTTCGTGCAAATTTAAATGTTAATTCTTCGTTTTGTTTGCTTGATTTTCCGAAATATATTTTAACTCCTTCTATATTGATATAGCTAAATATAGTTTTAGGATTTTTTCTAGGCAACTGTTTAAATTTGTGTGGCATCATTTCTAACGCTAAATTGTATAGGTCTTCATCATCCATATATGGAACTTGTTTTAGAATTAAATTAAGTGAATAAATTTGGTCTTCGGTCTTAGAAATTTCATAAGAATCTATCTCTATTGTTCTTTTAGCTTTTTTATATTTTTTGAATAATATGTTTGCGTATTGTCCGATAGAGAAATTTGAATCGTAGGTTATTGAATTTGCATTAAAATAGTTTTCTAATTCTTCTTTATCATTCGCTAAAGCCAACATCATATTTGCGTGTTCTTGGTAAATGAGATTATTTTTAGCTGAAATTATTTCTTTGTTTAATATTTCTATTTTGTTATTAAACGATTTGATTTTGCTTTTTATAAATTTGAACAGATCATTATATCTTTCTTTAAGTTTAGTCTCTTTTGCAGTTTCAATATATTTTGCAACTAAACTTGATAACTGATTTTCACTCATCGGTGTATCTTCTACATAGTTTTCGCTTTTATTAGGCAACTGATATAAAAGCCCTTTCGCAATCGGTCTAGACACATCGATACTTGTGTTGTGAATTGCAAACTCAATTATTCCATTTTCGTTTAAAATTATTAAGTTTTGTTTGTGTGGGATTAGTTCAATAATTAAAGACTTTTTGACTTTTTCAAAGTAATCATTTGATTTTTCAAAATTAACCTTCAATATCTTATCATCATTTAATATATCAACTCCTGTAATGTAAGCGTCTTTCAATGCTTTTCTCAGGGTGTCATTTAATTGTCCTATAGTTGTTACGAAACTTTCTTTATTATTTGTAAATGCTATGAATGGCTTTTGATGATTTAGAGATATAAAAAGTCTTGCTTTTCTATATAACGAAAAAGATAACAATATGTCATGTGAGTTGATTACTGTTATGCTTGAGACATGGTTGTCTATTATATTTTCTTTGATTAGACAAACTATTTTTTTAAAATCTGCAAAACTGTATTTCATAGTATTTATTATTTTACCAACTTTTTTGTTGGTCTATCTATATATTTTATATATTAGATGTATTTGACAAAGATTGTTTATTATATAAAATTATATTGGAATGAAAAAAGGTTTATTAATTATTCTTAGCGGACCATCAGGTGTTGGAAAAGGCACTGTGAGACGTGAGCTCTTAAAAGATAAGAGCATAGATTTTGTGTACTCTATTTCTATGACAACTAGAAGTCCTAGAGATAAAGAAGTAAATGGTGTTGATTATTACTTTGTGAGCCAGAAAGAATTCGATGAAAATATTGCTAAGGATAATTTCTTAGAGCATGCTGAATTTGTCGGACATTGTTATGGCACTCCAAAAGACAAAGTTGAAGAATTAAGAAACCAAGGTAAAAATGTCTTTCTAGAAATAGAAATCAATGGCGCAACTCAGGTTCTTGAAAAAGTTAAGGATCCTGGAGTTGTATCATTATTCCTTATGCCACCTAGTTTAAAAGCTCTTGAATATAGAATTAGGCATCGTCGTAGTGAGCCAGAAGAAGTAATCCAAAAAAGATTAGCAAAGGGCGCTCGAGAAATGGAAATGTCTAAATATTATGATTACGTTGTTATAAATGCACAAGTTAAAAAAGCAGCTAAACAAATAGCGGATATCATTAAAACAAAAATCGCAGAAGTCAAATAGGACGATAAGGAAATAATATGCTTGTAATAGAAGTATTAATTGAATATGCAAATTACTCCTTGAATCGTCCTTTTTCTTACACGTACTCTGGGAGTAAAATAGTTAGACCTGGATACAGGGTTTTGCTCAACTTTCATAAACGTGAAGTAATGGGCTATGTTGTCTCAACAAAGGAAATTGATAAGAGTAAAGAACAGCTTGAAGATGAACTTGGTTTTACCATTGGTGAAATTTCTGATGTTTTAGATCAAACCCCATTACTAAATGATGATTTGCTAGCGTTATCAAATCAAGTTGCAGAATATTATCTCGCTCCTAAAATTAGCGTTCTTCAATCTATGTTACCGCCTTCCTTATCGCCAAGGCATTCGTCATTGAAAGCTCCAAAAGTTGCGTATGATCAATATCTCGTTATTAAGGATAATGATGAAAATGATTTAACATCAAAACAAATAGAAATACTTAGATTAATTTCTAATGAAGGGAAGGTTCTTAAACGTGAAGTTGGTTCTCCTTCTGTTGTTGAAAAATTAATTGAGTACGGAAGAATTGAAATAGTTAAAGAGGAAAAACGCAGGTTAGCAATTCCAAACTATGAATACATCACCCCACCTCCTTTAACGGACGAACAGCTTAGTGTTATTAAAGAATTTGAAGAATCGAGTGATAAAGTATTTTTACTTGAAGGTGTTACTGGAAGTGGCAAAACGGAAGTTTATTTAAACTTATCGGAAAAGGTTTTAAGAGAGGGAAAAAGTGTTTTGATGCTTGTTCCTGAAATTTCTTTAACTCCTATGATGATGGAATATTGTATTAGACGTTTCCAAGGCAACGTTGCTATTTTACATAGCGAATTAACTCCTGCGGAAAAATATGATGAATATCGTAAAATCGCTAAAGGTGAATGCAGGGTTGTTGTCGGTGCTAGAAGCGCGATATTTGCACCTCTAGAAAATATAGGACTTATTATTTTAGATGAGGAACATGTCGAATCCTATAAACAAGATGTTTCTCCTTTTTATCATGCTAGAGAAGTGGCTATCATGCGTGGCGTTATGCATAATGCAAAAGTGCTTTTGGGCAGTGCAACACCTTCGCTAGAATCTAGAGCAAGAGCGCAAAAAGGCGTTTATCATTTTCTCAAATTAAAAAAACGTGTTAATAATCAAGAACTACCAAAAACAACCATTGTAAATTTGCAAGATTATAACAATATAGATAGGGATTCTTATATTTTCTCAAAGAAACTCAGAGAATCAATTCAACGTGTTTTGTCCAATCGTGAACAAGCGATTTTATTGATCAATAGAAGAGGCTTTTCCACCAATGTTTCATGCAGGAAATGCGGCCATATATTTAAGTGTCCTACATGTGGAATTGCATTAACCTACCATAAAACTGATAATATGCTTAAATGTCATCATTGTGACTATGTTGAAAAGATGCCTGAAGTTTGTCCAGAATGTGGTTCTAAATATTTGATGAAAACTGGATTTGGCACGGAACGTATTGAAGATGAAATTCATAGATTGTTCCCAGAAGCTAGAACATTAAGACTCGACAGCGATTCTGCAAAAATAAGAACAAAAATACCTTCTATAATCGAATCATTTAGAACAAAGGAAGCTGATATTTTAATTGGCACACAAATGATTGCAAAAGGCCACGATTTTCCTGATGTAACTTTAGTGGGCATTGTTTTAGCTGACATTGGTTTATCTATGCCAAGTTATAGAAGCAGTGAAAGAGCATTTCAATTAATTACTCAAGCGGTCGGAAGAAGTGGAAGGAAAAACAAAAAAGGTGAAGCCATCATTCAAACATATAACCCTTCTCACTACGCTATTACCTTGGCAGCTAGACAAGATTATGAATTATTCTATAGAAAAGAAATGAGTATGAGAAAAATCCAGTCTTACCCACCTTATACTTATTTAGCCAGTGCAGTAATATCCGGAAAGGATGAAGAGAAAGTGATTCAACAATCTCTCGATATGGCGGATTTTTTAGCGGATAATTTTTTAGATAAAGGTCAAATTTTAGGACCAACAACTCCATATGTTTCAAGGGATAGAGATTTACATCTTAGAGTCATATTTGTGAAATATAAAGATAACGATTTCGCTCGTGAAATTTTAAAGAAAGCGATTACTTTATTTTCAGGCAAATCTAATCTTAATTTAGAGATAAATATCGATCCATATAATTTTTAATTTTAAAAATATATATTTTTGTATTACAATAATTGGCGAGGTATTCTTATGATTACAGTAATTTTTTATGGTCTCGATCAATATATTGTCGGACGTTTATCAAAAGAGATGACACCTTCTCTTGCTAAGTTATACGAAGTCGATGAAGACGAAATTAACTTTGTTTCTCCTAATAATATGATTTTCCACAACGGAGTAGAACAAACTTCATGGAACATTTTAATTCATGTTCACGCTCCACTTAAGGTTTCTGTTTTACAAGATTTAGCAGCTAAGTTTATTCTTTCTAGCATTGGCGAAGTTGCTATCAATAAATCTCTCGAATTCTATTATTATTTACAAGACAACCGCTATGAGGAAATAAATAAGGATTATCCACGTTATATTACCGTAAGCAATGTTGTCGATTTTAATAATGATGAAGAAGAAACTTATGATGATGATTGTGATGATGATTGTGAATGCCATCATCACGAAGAAGGCGATGATGAAGATGAAATCTATACTGGTGACATCTTTGATGGCATCGTTCCTAAGGATCCAGATGACAAATAAGTATGACTAATTTACTTTCACTTAGTTCAAATATCCTTTCCAAAGTAGTGGATGAAGACATCTCTTTTTCCATTGCGATAAGAAATTTTGCAAAAGATAAAAAAATCACTAACGTTGAGAGACGCTCGATCGCTTCTTTAGTGAGTTGTTCATTAAAACACTTTTATGTTTTTGAAAGAAAAATTAATGAACTATTCCCAAATATCACTAAAAAAGTGAAATATGATTTATTCGTTTTCCTCGCTAATGGTTTATTCATTAACGTCAGTAATGAAGAAATTGCAAAAGAATTTATTACTTCTACTTTTTTGAATGAGGTTGAAGAAGAAAATAAAGTTAACTTTGAATCCTTTTTAGAAAAATCAAAAACTAAAGATTTTTTAACCATTACTGATTTAAAAGAGAATTCACATGAATTCTTATCCATAAGATATAATACACCTTTATGGCTTGTTAAAATGTGGGGAAAACATTTCAAAGAATCTCTTTTATATAAAACATTAAGAGCCAATACTAAGTCTTCAAAACAATTCTTGCTCGTCAATTCTAGCAAGAACGATAAAAATGAATTTTTAGCGTGTTATCCAGAATTTGAAGAATGTGAATTTAACGATATGGTTTTGTATTCCCAAAAGGAATCTTTAAAGAATACCGAAGCGTACAAAGAAAATTTAATTGCAACATTTAGTCCTGCTCTCAGTTATGCTATTGATACCTGTGATATCGATCCTTTTAGAAACATAGCTGTATTTACAGGATATAGAACAAATGTGTATATGAAACTTATTTACAAGTTTTCAACATTTGCTAAATTTGATTTGATTACAAATGATTCTTCTTGCTATTTCGATGCAAAAAAGACAAAGCAAGAATTAGGTTTAGACAAAATGAGAATTTATGAACAAGATTCAACAAGCATCATTTCTTGCGTTTCAGAACCTGTTCATACTTTCATTGTAATGCCAAGAAACTCTAACTTTGCATCGTTCAAAACTGTTCCAGATTACTTCTTAAGATTTAAACAAGAAGATTTGGATTCTATATTAGACGAAGAAAGAACCGCTTTGCATGAAGCTTCCTTATTAGTGGAAGATAATGGTGAACTTTTATACGCTGTTCCTACTTTGAACGTTAAAGAAGGAAGAGACATGATTAAGAAGTTTATTTCTAACCACAATAATTTTGTTTTGTGCGAAGAAAAACAATTTTTCCCATTCGGTTCTAGCGATACAACATTTTACTTTGCTAGACTTAGAAAGACTTTGAATATGGAGAAAGATAGCAATGATTAATCTCTACGGAATGGAAATGAAAAAACTTCAAGAATTAATGGTTAGCGAAGGTCAAAAACCTTATCGTGCTATCCAACTTTACACTTGGATTTATGAAAAGAAAGCCACTTCGTTTGATGAAATGACAGATATTTCTTTAAGATTTAGAGAAGTTCTCAAAGAGAAATATTGCTTAGAATTGCCAAAGATATTTTTGAAACAAGTTAGTCAAGATGGCACGATTAAACTTTTGCTTGAACTTTATGATGGCGCAAAGGTTGAATGTGTGCTCATGCGCTATAACTATGGTTGCGTAGTGTGCGTGTCAAGCCAAGTTGGTTGCAATATGGCGTGTTCATTTTGTTCATCTGGTATGCTTGGAAAACAAAGAAACCTTCTCCCTGAAGAAATGGTGGGGCAAATACTTGTCATTAACAATCTTTTGAAAGAAGAAGGCAAAGGCCAACACGTTTCTCATATCGTTGTTATGGGGACTGGTGAACCATTTGATAATTACGATAACGTTATGGATTTTATCCGTATTGTTAATAACCAAAAAGGTTTGGATATTGGAGCTAGACACATCACTGTTTCCACATGTGGACTTGTTGAAGGCATTAAAAAGTATGCTAGAGAGGGTTTACAAACTAATTTAGCTATTTCTTTACATGCTCCAAATAACGAACTTAGAAATGCCTTGATGAAAGTTAACAAAGCATATCCTTTAGAAGTTCTTATGCCAGCGGTAAAAGAATACGAAGAAATTTCAGGCAGAAGAGTAACTTACGAATATCTTCTTTTAGAAGACTTAAATGACACAAAAGAACATGCTGAAGAATTGATTACTTTAATCAAAGGCACAATGGGATATGTTAACTTAATCCCATATAACGAAACAAATAAAAACGATTATAAACGTAGTTCTGGAAATAGAGTGCATACATTTTTAGATTGTTTAACCAAAGGTGGAGTAACCGCTACAATAAGAAAAGAATTTGGATCCGACATCGATGCTGCGTGTGGACAATTAAAAGCAAAAAGTGAGGGAATGATATGAAACAAATGACAGTTGCAGGCACATATTGTGCTCAAACAAATATTGGTAAAGTTAGACTTACAAATGAAGATAGAGTCGCTGCTCTTATCAATTCACAAGGTAATGTACTTCTTATCGTGTGTGATGGTATGGGCGGACAAAACAAAGGCGAATACGCCGCAACAATCGCTATCAACTTTTTAAGTGAATCATTCAAGTCAAAAGATAGGTTTCTAACCCACACAAGCGCATATAGATGGTTATATCACGCAGTTAAAAAAGCTAATAAGCTTATTTATGATGAATCTTGCACAAAAGACTTTTATAAAGGAATGGGTACAACATTAACTGCTACTTTATTGCTTGATGATAGAGTTTTCACATGCCAAATTGGAGATTCTAGAGCTTACTCTATGAAAGATAAAAAGCTTAACCAAATCACCGAAGATCAATCATATGTTGCTTACTTAGTAAGAACACATCAAATCACCGAAGAAGAAGCTAAAGTGCATGAAAAGCGCAATGTTATTATGAATGCTTTAGGCATTTTCCCTGCTTCTAATATGGACTTAAGAGTTCATTATGAAGTGCCTGATACATTGTTACTTTGTTCAGATGGTTTATATAACAATTTGCATAGCACTGATATTGCTGCCGTGCTTAATAGTACTGGTAGTACAATTCAAAAGACCGAGCAATTGATAGCTTTAGCTAACGCAAATGGTGGAACAGATAATATTAGCGTCGTACTATGGGAGGCGGTCAAACATGCCAATTAAAATTGGAACATATCTAGATGATCGATATCGTGTAACAGCCCGTATTGGTCATGGTGGCATGGCCGAAGTGTATGAAGCACATGATGCAATCACTAAAAATACGGTTGCCATTAAAATCATTAGAGAAGATGTAATGAGTAACACTATCAACCTTACTCGTTTTAACAATGAAATTACTATTGCGGCTTCTTTAAAACATCAAAATATTGTGCAAATCTATAGCCATGGTACATATGAAAATAAACCATATATGGTTATTGAATATGTTGATGGGCAAGTTCTCAGCGATGTGCTTGGTTTTCGTTCGGCTTTGACATTAGAAGAAGCAATTAGTGCGATGATTCAATTAACCTCTGCGCTTATATACGCTCATGGTAGATTTGTCATACATAGAGATGTGAAACCACAAAATATGTTTATGCTTAGAGATGGCACAATTAAGCTTGGTGATTTCGGTATCGCTGAATCTTCTGGTATCAAAATGCAAAACTCTAATGGCAACGAAATTATCGGTTCTGTTCACTATATGGCTCCTGAAATATCTAAAGGCAAACCTGCCAGTGCTCAAACAGATATTTATTCTGCTGGTATTACATTCTTTGAATTAATTACTGGTCATCTTCCATTTACTGGTAAAGATGCTGTAAGTGTCGCTGTTGCTCATATTAAAGAGAAATTACCTTCTCCTAAAAAATATTTGCCTAATTGTCCAAAACAAATTGAAGACATTATAAGAAAAGCTACCGAAAAAGATCCTCGTAAGCGTTACAAAACCGCTAATGAGTTTTATCAAGATTTAGTTAAAATTAAAGAACACCCTGAACTTCTCAAAGAGAAGAAAGGATTCTTTGCGAGATTATTTGGTTTTAAATAATGCAAGGAAGAATAGTGGGATTAAGCTGTGGAATTTATTCTGTCATGTGTGATAGAGTACTTTTCAATGTCCCTGCTAGAGGACTCTTTAGAAAAAATAGTATTAAGCCTATTGTCGGAGATTTGGTTGAAGTTGATGATTCAAGCTATGTTATTAATTGCGTTTTAGATAGGACAACCTTTTTAAAAAGACCTCCTATTGCGAATATAGATCAAATGTTAATAGTTGAATCCTTGGTGCAGCCAGAGTTTTCCTATTTGCTTGCTTTTAAATATTTAACATATGCTAATATGAATGGATTAACTGCAAAAATAGTATTAACGAAAGCTGATAGGTTTAACGACGAAAACCCTTTAAAAGAAATCAAGGAAACATTCTCTTCCATCGGCGTTGATGTTTATGTCGTAAGTAATAAAACTCACGAAGGTTTAGAAGAAGTTAAAAAATTATTTGCAAATCACATTACATGTTTGATTGGTCAAACAGGTGTTGGCAAATCCTCTCTTATTAACTCAATAGACCCTTCTTTTGAAAGAGAAATTGGTGAATATAGTTACGCACTTGGAAGAGGCAAACACCAAACTAAAGAAGTTATACTTCTTCCATATCAAGGCGGTTACATCGCTGACACACCTGGATTTTCTTCACTAGAACTAGATTTGTTTAAAGAAGACTTGGCAAAATTCTACCCAGGTTTCACGGATAGATCATTGAAGTGTTATTTCTCTAATTGTTTACATATTACTGAAAATAAATGTGAAATTAAAAAAGCAATTGAAAACAAAGAGTATCCTCAAATAGCGTATGAATGTTATTTAAAGCTTTCTAGCGAAGCCATCTTTAAATCAAGGAGGTTTGACTGATGAAAAAAGTATTAATTTCACCTTCTGTTTTGAGTGTTCCTAGCAATCAATTAATCGAAAAAATCGCTATACTCGAACAATGCGGTGCGGAATATTTACATTTTGATATTATGGATGGAAAGTTTGTTCCTAACACTTCTTTTAGCGTTCAAACTCTTAAAGATATTTCTGATAAACATAACATGGTTAACGACGTTCATATCATGATTGAAGAACCATATAAATTTGCCCTTGATTATATCAATGCTGGCGCTGATTTATTAACCTTCCATTATGAAGCGTGCAATAGTGATGATGATGTAATTAATGTAATTAAATTGATTAAAGAAAATGGCTGCAAAGTTGGCTTATCAATAAAACCTAAAACCCCTGTTAAAAATATAACAAAATTCTTGGGATTAATTGACCTAGTTTTAGTTATGTCTGTCGAACCTGGATTTGGAGGTCAATCCTTCATTTCTAGTGCCTTAGATAAAATTAGTTTTTTACGTAGTTATATAGATGATAATAAACTTAATTGCCTTATTGAGGTTGACGGTGGCATTAATGCTGAAACTGGCAAATTGTGTGTAAATGCTGGCGTTGATGTATTAGTTGCAGGCAGTTATGTGTTTAAAGGCGATCAAATTAAAGAAAGAATAGAGTCATTAAGATAATGGGATTAAGATTAGGATTTTTCTTGCTTGCTATATTTTTTGGACTAGCTTTTGTAGTGATTTCTAAGATTCATTATTCAAGTAAGTTCAACGTCCAATATAAGATGAGACATATGTTTCCTTTTGAGCTTAATTACAACTCAAAATTTGTTGATAATTTCTGGGGCAATTTTTGCCTCGTTATGTCTTCAACTTGCATGATTATTTTCTTCATTTTTTACACCCCGAATCATAAAGATGGAGTACTTATTTTTATAACCTCTATTGGCATATTATTATCTTTGCTTCAAACTGCAGTTGCGTTTGTTCCTTTTAAGACTTTAAAACCTCATCTAGCAGTTACTGTAATGCTATTTGCTCTAGACTTTGCTTTGTCCGCTGGTATATCTATTGCAGGCTATAGAGCTAACCAATATGAAGTTACACCTCTTGGCACAATTGTATTTTTGGTGGGATTTTTACTCGCATTATTTGTTCTTGGCTTAATTCTCAATCCAAAGTGCAACGCTAAATTTACTTATGAAATCAAAAAAGATAAAAATGGCAATGATGTTTATGAAAGGCCAAAGTTCATCGTTCTTGCTCTCACAGAATGGATGCTTATTCTAGTGCTGTATCTAGATATGATCATTGCCTTGGTGTTATCGTTTGTAATTAAAGCATAAAAAAGCGACCTTTGAGGGTCGCATTTTTTATTAATAGGTTTGAACCAAATTTTATTTGTATTGTTTGTTGAGACTGCGATAGGCGCGTGTTGACATACGAACGCGCATTTCTTTGCCATCAACCACGACAGTACGAACTTGGAGATTGCAATTCCATTTGCGGCGTGTAGCTCTCAAAGAATGGGAACGGTTATTACCACTGACTGGTCCTTTACCTGTAACTGGACATACTCTTGACATATCGTAGGCCTCCTTTATTCAGCGTTTTCAAATATTATCACAATAGTAGAGTTTATGCAAATAAAAAATGCAATATAGGGGTTGATTAAAGATTTAAGCACAAAAAAAGACCACAAATGTGGTCATTTAATTTGTTTTCAGATTATAGCAAAACAATTAAGCCTGCAAAACCTAAAATGAATAATGTGAATGTCAATAAAGCAACAATGCCAAAGACAATCCAGTTTTTAACATTCTTCTTGTCACCTTTTAATAAGCTGATTAGATGGAATGGGATTGCTGAAAGTCCTAGTAAGAAGAAAATAAATCCACAAACTACTGAACCTTGAAATGCTGATTGAGTGGTTGCGTTTAAAAATATGACTCCCAATAAGAAGAGCATGAATAAATCCAATGCAACTACACAGTAAGAAACAAATTCAAAAAGTGGAATTCCTAATACTTTTTTTGCAACATGATTTTTTTCGTTTTCCATAATTTTCTCCATGGGTCGCGCGATGCGCTGACCCCCAAACGTTTTACGGAAATGTTTGGCAACCGTGATATGATTAATAACGTTAGGAACGGTCTACAAAGCACGAAGAGGTGAGTAGGACAATAACTACGTTA
>JAZRZI010000007.1:0-18510 GCA_045601325.1 Bacilli bacterium | reverse complement strand
CCATCACCATACATAGGGTCACTTGAAGACGGAAAGAAGCACCACTCTGGGTTAGTTTTGTCTTCATTTTGAATACGGAACTCAGGCTTTTTGCCACTTGTATCACCTGTAGCATAAATTCTAAAAGTAATGTTTTCAATTTCAGATAAGTTGATATTTGCGCAAGAAAAATCAAGTTTTATAGAAGCTGTTAGGTCGTTTGTGAGCTTTAAAACAGGCCCACTAGATCCATTAATGCCTAAAGTTTCCATATCTTGATGGAATAATAAAGAATTTAAACCAGCGACTGTTTTATATTCAAATTGGTTGTTAGTGAAATCAGATTTCTTATTAATAATAATGCTATCAATATATAAAGAAGATTGATCCACATTTCTATAAGTAATGCACATATTTCCTAATATTGTTGGGTCGTTAGAATCAGCGAAAGTCATAAATGATGTTCCGCTGACAAAAGTTGATGAATCAATTACTAAGTCATACCAAGTATTGCTTACAGAGGATAAAGAAATGCCTCCAGCGCCTTGGAAAGAACCACTACCTTTAAGTCTCCAAGTAGAATCTTGAGGGCTAGTTTTTAATCTAAACTCAGGATAAGTACCGCTCGTCCCACCTTTGGAGCATACTCTAAAAACAATAGAGGAAATATCGTTGACCTTATGATGACCAATAGAAAAATCAATATTCATACTAGCAACATTATTTGGGCCAAACTTTAAAACACTACCACTAAAACCAGTAGGTAAAGACTCGCTTATGGCCATAGAGTTGCTTAAAACACTAACCTGAGCGTTTTCTATTCCGGCATATGTAAATCTACCATCATGGAATTCATCGCTCTCAGTGGCTCTATTTTCCATCATCTTTGATGAACTAGTAAATTTATAGGAAGTTCCTATTTCAACAAGGAGTCCAAAGGATAATATAGATAAAATAAACAAGTGCTTATTTTTCATTCTCTATTTAGCCTCCTCTAATAGGATAGTTCTTATGCTATTAATTTCATCAATAGTGAGACCTAAATCTAACATGAATTTTTCTGTATTTTGACTTATTGAACCTTGTCCATATCCTTCTATATAAGAAGATAAGTTATAGTACGCACCTTTCATCATAGACATACTTGGGTTGTTGTCTGCATTACCAGAAACAGAAAGGTAAGAGAATTCATATTCCATTGCTAATCGCTCAGAATCAACGCCCAATAAAGCTTGAATTAAATATGAAATAGTTCCGGTTCTATCCCTTCCAATCGCGCAGTGGAAATATAATGGATAATTTGATTCATTTGCAAAAATTTTCAAATAATCTAATAATGCTTTTCTATAAACTTGGTCGGTGGAGTTGATTCCTGTTGATCCTGTGTAATAAGGACAACCCCTAGAATCACTTCCATAACTAAATAAATTAACACTCTCTCCTAATGGTGAAACTCCATTTAACTTTGCGACACTTGTTGGCTCACGCAAATCAACATCGCTTTTAATGCCAAGCTCATTAACCATAAACTCTTTACCTTGTTGAGTGATGGAGTCAACGTTTGCGCCTCTATAAACTAAACCTTGTTTCATTCTATGATTGCCATCTTCGGTGTAAGCGCCACCAACATCACGGGTGTTGCTAACATTAGCGACTCTAAGAGTTCTAAATGTGTAATCGGTTGTAAATGAATAAATCTTCGATCTTAAGATATGATCACTATAGTGAGTGTCAACACAGTAATAATATTGTGTATCAATGAATAATGATTTAAGGGTAATAGAGTTACCAAAAGTCATATAGTCTTTGGAACTATTAAAAGAAATATTATCAGC
The DNA here is from genome assembly GCA_045601325.1 of Bacilli bacterium. Classification (GTDB taxonomy): domain Bacteria; phylum Bacillota_I; class Bacilli_A; order RFN20; family CAG-826; genus JAZRZI01. The sequence goes on along the minus strand of JAZRZI010000007.1, from coordinate 16,696 downwards.
AAGCTTAAATACTGAATAATCAGGTGTATTTGTATTAGTCCATGAAATAGTTAAATCATTAGGAAAATAAACATCTCTTTTATTGACGTTATAATTAGATCCACATCCAATCGTGTATTTATCAACAAATTCAGTAGCGTTATCATCTAGGACTTGGAAATTCATTTTGTCTTCTTTGTCAAAAACAATTGTAATTTCACTTTGATTTTCTATTTTCCCGTCAGGATAAATAATCTTTTCTACGTTTTTAATAGAATTGCATCCCACTAAACAAAATACAGAAAGCAATGTTAAAAAATTGGATTTAGAATATTTCATAAACACTTCCACCTATCAATTCAATTATATAATTTTTTTATTTGTTAAAAAGAAAAAGTAGGCAAAACCTAATCTTTATCGTTTTTAGAAAATTTAAGTACAAATTCATTACCAATTATGAAATACACCATAAATAGGATTCCACCCATCGAGATGTCCGTTAAGAAATGCGCTCCTAATGTCATTCTAGAGAACGCTACTACGAGGGTGTAAATAAGAGCGCCATAGAATAAAAATGTTTGATGACTCTTTAACTTTTCAAAGAAAAGTGGCAAATACGCTAACACCATAATTGAACAAGCTGTCCCGCATGTGTGTCCGCTAGGGAATGATTTAAAGAACTCTGGATCAACATCTAAAGTTTTATATTCCTTACATACTTCCCACCAGTTATAGAAACGCACAATTCCAGGCGCGACTAAATCTCTATATCTAGGTCTATGGAAAATACTTTTAGAACCAAATACACCAACAAGGAATGCTACGACAACCACTAAAGTCATAATCAAAACGTAGATCCAAATTCTATCGTCGGTTACATACTTAGAAAGATATAAGCCTAGTAGATAGAAAAGAATAATGATAAATCCACATATAGCGATTGTTACCCAAGTTAAATCTTCAGTATCGAACCATTTAAAGTGAAAAACACCATCGCATTGTTCATAGCCACCGATACCCAAACATATTAAGCCAAAGACAAATAACACGACTTTTACCCATGTTTTGTAGTTTCCTTTGATCGCGTGACCACTTAAAATACCACCCACTAAAGCTAAACATCCATATCCAGGAATTGTGCCATATCTTTCTAAAGCAAGACCAAAGAAATTCTTTGGATGATAAATAGCTTCCGCAATTTGCAAATCAAAAAACGAGCCTAAGATAAATAGGCCAACAAACAAACCCAAACCGATAAATATGTGATAACGTTTTTTCATTATTTATCTTTTTCTTAATTCTTTTGGCCTATATAACGCTGTATAAGTTGTGTGACCAGAAATAAACTTAACAACAATGTCGCCATCGTCTTGAACTTCAATAATTTCGCCTTCGCTTCTTTTAGCTAACACTGTTTCCACATCTTCATTACTAGTGGAAACCACTAATGTTTTAACTTTGTCGCCAACTTTAAATAAGTCGACTGGATCCATATCATGAGCATCTGCTAACTTAGCGACAACTAAAAACAATGTGCCAACTGCAGGACCAAAAAATAGCATTGTTATTAAAGTTGCGATAAAACTAATGATTGATGTAATCGGAACATTTTGCATATCCACAAAAGAAACACACGATGTAATAACATATGAGATTGTAGATATACCAAATAAGATAATTAATAATATTCCAATGATTCTTAAATATTTGCTTTTGTTAATCATAAAGAATCCTCCAAAAGAAAAACCGATACATAGGGCTTTTACATTTTACCCTAAATATCGGTTTAGTTAAATAATAATTATTTACCTAAGTTATACGCCATAGCGGAAGGCCTTAGGAACAGCTGCTTTATCATCCTGTCCACTTAACTTTTTGATTAAGTGCCAAAGGTACTTAATTTGGACAGCATAACCCATTGTGTAGCTCATACCATCTTGTCTACCAACAGCAGCACCACAATAGATGCCAATGCATTTACCGGTAGTTACATCAATGACGCCTGAACCAGAGTTACCAGGTCTACCTTGCATATCAACATAGATTCTATCAATTTCTTTTTCATCTTTTTCCAAAGCAGTATCGCGATTGTAAGATTGAATAGCGCCTTTATTGATGGACATCTTGTCGAACCTCGAACCAAATGGATATCCACCCATTGCGATGCCTGTTAGTTCAAGTGGTTGTTCATCTTGATATAACCGCCACCAGTGTTATAGCGTCATCATGTTTGTACTTATATCATAGGGAGGGTGTAAAGAGTCGTGTGTTGTCTTATAATTAAGTTATGGTATTAGATATTTTATTTGCCTTATCCATAACGCTATTTGTTGAACCAATTGTGGTGTCTTTATTTTTTAAATTAGATAAAAAGATATACGCTATTTCAGCAATAACTAACGCTATATTAAATCCACTAATGAATTTGTTGTTACAAAGTACACCAGATAGTTATTACCTATGGCTAACAATATATGAAATATTAACAGTGTTATTAGAATCATTTGTAATCAATATGATTATCAAAACAAATTTCTTAAAAACCCTACTAGCGGTGTTTGTTGCAAACTTAATTAGTTTAGCTATTGGAATATTTAGTAACATGTATTTATACAATTTGAGTAATTATATATTCACATTAATGTACTTCTTCTTGTTCGTATGTAACACGGTCGCATTAATTATTATCGATAAAAAATGCCTGGAAAAAAACCAGGCATTCATGTAAATTATCTTGCTCTTCTTTTCTTTTTAACGTGGCTAACAACGCATATTGCGACAATTCCACCTATCATTATTTCTGCTAATCCGAGGATTATTATTCCAATAATGACGTTTCCCCACTTGTTTCTAAGCGGATGATAATGATTAGAATAGCCAACAGGCGTTAACGATTCTATTTCCATTTTAGAAATGTCGAAATCATATTCGCACACAAATGAAAAGTGATGTTCTCCTTCTCCACTAGAACCATATCTAATCATGTAATATCTATCTTCACCATCGTAATCAATTTTTGCGATATAACCATAAATATCACTGCTTGCTTCAAATATAACAGTGAACCAAACATAAGAAGATGGTGTTTGATAGTCATCACCTTCATATTTGTTGATTCCCACGTCAGTAATAGTAAAATCAGTGAATTCTCCATCATTAGTGACCAACGAACGGAAAATAAAATTCTCTGGAATTACTTCAACTACTTCATCTTTATGAACGTATATATCACCCGCAATAGTGACTTCTGAGTGAGGTGGGACTAGTTGAAAGGTATGTAGATCGAAACGATAATTATAATTACTATTGCTCTTTACATAGATGTCTTCTTGTGGTGATACAAATTTATCGCCTTTGTTATTAAAAGTGACATTATAAGAATAGCAGTAATCTTCTTGCTTAACGAATTCGACATTAGAAACTTCAATGCCGTCGTAATTTTCATCATAATCAGGGCGAGGTGCCGGTGCGTTAGCCATTAATAAAGGTGCGGTTAATAACACCAAAAAACCTTTTAAATATCTTTGTTTCATACAACTTAATAATATAACAAAACAAATTCTAATAAATATAAAAAAGAGCAGGTTTTTACACCCGCCCTAGTTTTGTAACATACCGATTAGTTATTTGGAACAATAATGCTCAATGCATCATCGCCTGCAACTACTTCTGGAAGTTCGCCGTTCCACTTTTCAAGATATGCTAAGTATTCAAGATAATTGATAACTAATTTATCCATATCTTCTTTTGTGTGATCAGTGTCATAAACAATCACGTTTTTAGTGGCTTTGAGAGTTGTTGTGGTAGTTTTAATATTATTGCCCTCAATTGTTTCAATCACTTGTGATTCGGCTTGTTTTACATCAGTTGTTACTTCAGTAACTGTCTTTGAATAAGTGGATTTATCGCTTGATTCAATAACCACAGCTGTTTCATAGATATAGGATGTTTGAATTTCAAATCCTAATGATCTTGCAAGTTCTATAATTTTGCTTGATGCAGCTTCAGCTTCCGCTAAAGCGATGATTTTAGCAGCTTCAGCGTTACCATTAGCTTCTGTAATCTTTTTCTCAGCTTCAATTCTTGCTACTTCTAATTGTGCTTCTGCTCTTGTAATAGAAGCTTGTTTTTCTTGTTCAGCAATAACTTTATCTTCAACTGATTTTTCGAATTCTTTAGTGAAGTCAATGTTTGTTAAGACAACATCTTTAACATTGACATAATAGTCACTGGAGATTCCTGCTCTTACGGATGTCGAAACATCTTCAGAGAATGTCGCTCTGTTTTGGATGATAGTCATAGCTTCAGCGCTGGACATGACCGCTTTTGTCTTTTCAATTGTGACTGTTTCAATACGAGCTTGTAATGCGTCTAAAGAACCATATTCAGTAGCGATATTGATAATGTTTTCTGCTTGAACTTGGTATTGAAGGAATACTTCTAATTCCATAGTTTGACCATCTTTGGAATAAGCAGAAGTTAAGATTTTATCTTGTTGCACTTTTGTGTCATAAATTTCATAAGAATTTAACAGATAGAAATCAAAGTGTGTGCCTGGATATCTAACTCCTGTGATCTTACCTAAATGTCTAACCACTGCGACACTACCTGTATCAACTTGTTGGAATGATTGTGGGAGCAATATTGTAAGTAATAATGCTGCGCCCAAAACACCACCGACAACCCCAACTTTCTTTTTGCCGGCTTGTTTCTTTCTATTCTTCGCGGTAATTAAAGCAATTGTGACGACACACGCTGCCATAATAAGGAAGAACAATGTAAATAGGATGCCTCTAATCATAATTAATACCTCCTTAGATTATCCTTTGTTTTCTTTTTTGCGGTCAAAACCTAACAAAAAATCACCGCCGATTAAGCGATGATCTTGCTAAATCTTTTCAAAGATTATCAATCCCGAAACATTTCTGTTTGTCCTGACGAGATTGATCGAGTAAGCTACTCCTCATCTGTGATTATATTTTCCCATATTTTCATAAACCAATCAATAAATATCGAAAAAATCGTATGGGTAGTGGAACCTCCTACCTTAAATATATGGACAACGTGTACAAAATTTTGGACACAAAAAATCACTCCTTAAGAGTGAATTTTGTTTTTTAATATTTTTTAACTTTTGATTAGTTCCAGTGAGCGGTGAGAGTTAAATCACCAAATGAGCCAGCTTCAATTGAACTAATAGCTTCTGTTCCGTTATACCAACCAGCAAATGTATAACCAGATTTTGTTGGATCTAATAATGTGATCTCATCATCCTCGATTGTGTATTTTGTTGGGTTAGAAGGGTTATTAGTGCCACCATCAAGTTCGTATGTAATTGTGTATTCCACTAATCTCCATTGAGCCATTAAGTTTGTATCTTGTTGGACATGGTTAACATTGAATATCCAGTGTTGGCCAAGGGTAACGTCTTGCCAATATAAGAAAGTATAGCCATCTTTTGTTGGATTGCCTGGATCTCTAGCAAATCCGAATTGTTCAACTTTTTGGCTAGGGAATGAAGGTGTACCACCATCACAGTCAAATGTAACTGTGAATGTTCTATCGACTAAGTGCTCGTATGCAAGAAAACCCGCTGCGCCTAATAGTAATAAGCTAGAAATAATTGATGAAACAATTCTTCCACCTTTACCCTTGTTAACATTACTCATATCAAAAACCTCCTATTACAACAGCATAAAGTAAGTAAATTATATTCGTATATATTAATAAATCAAGAATATATGCACATATGTGTGATAATAATTGGATATTTTCACACAAAAACATACATTTTAGAGAATTGATAGCAACAAAGCGCACAATTGCTCTAATTGTTCTTGCAAGTAAGGCAAAATATAAAGATAGAGGAGGATACCGAGTAGGAAGTTCACTGAAGAAATAACTATTCCAGCGATTGCTAATCCTTTTCTATCGCCATGATAATCAGGTGCTTTCTTTAGGCCTATGCCACTCAATATCCATCCTGCTAAAGGTGAGATAAATGAAAAAATAAATCCTAGTAAAGCACAGACGTTTCTTCCATAAGGCGCTAATGATTTACTAGCAGGAACAACTTTAACAAATGTGTTCTTTTCTTCGTCTGTTAATTGATGAGTCTTATTTCCACATATAGGGCAGTAAATTGCATCATCAGACAATTCTGCACCGCATTTTCCACAATATTTCATATAAACCTCCTATTGATTACAAACAACCGCAAAGATAGTAACATCCTCATTTGTGTCATTAACGAGCGTGTGGCTTTGGCCTTTCTTACAATAATGACAATCACCAGGATGAAGCCTTTCTTCTTTGCCATCTAATATAGCTTTAGGGCTTCCGAATAATATATAGATAATTTCAGAACTTGTTTCGTGCTTATGAAAACCAACTGAACTACCAGGTTTAATTAAGCTCTTCATAATTTTGTTATCACCATCATTGAACATATGAGTGATATATTCTCCTTCACCGCCTAAAAAGTGAGGAATCGTTTCTTCTTTAATTTCTTTGAAATCTATCATATTTTTAGCCTCCAATAACATTATACACAAATAGAAAGCTGGCTAAACCAGCATTCTATTATTTTTTAAGGTCATCGAACTTTTGTTTCATTGTAGGGTTATTCTTAGTTAACTTTTTAATGGTTAAGTCTTGGGCTTTATCATTAGCTAATCTAAGATTACGTTCGCTGCCAATGAGACCTTCTTTGACCTTTTGAAGATGGTCGATAGTTTTATCGATTTCGTCAATTGCTTTAGCGAACTTCTCACCAGCTAAACGGAAGTTGTTATCAAACTTTTCTTTGAAGTCTAATAAGTCTTCTTCGAAGTTTGTAATGTCGATATTTTGGCTCTTAACTTCCACTAATTGCTTTTGGTATTCAAGTGAATTTTTAGCGGCGTTACTAAGTAAAGTAATCATAGAAATGAAACATTGAGGTCTAATGACATACATTTTTGGGTATCTGTAAGATACATCCACGATGCCAGCATTATAGAATTCATTATCAGGTTCAAGCATGGAAACTAAGACTGCATATTCGCAACCCTTTTCGTTTCTATCCTTATCAAGTTCTTTTAAGAAATCTTCGTTTTTATGCTTTGTCGCAGTTGTGTCGTTTTCGTTTTTCATCTCAAACATAATGGAGATGTATTCTTGTCCGTCTTCTGTGTCTCTAAAGATAAAATCACCTTTAGATCCAGATTCTTGGCTAACTTTGTTATCTTTTTCAAAATAAGCATTTGGGAAAGCGCTTGTTCTTAGTTGATTGAACAAAATCATGCAGTGTTGCTCAAGAGTTTCACCCACTAATTTTGTGGACATTTTAGTTTTTAAATCTTTATAGAACGCAACTTCAGCATCTTTAGCTTTTAATTCATCGAGATGTTTTTGATTAATAGTCGCGATATTGAGTTCGTTTTCTTTCTCTTTTAAGATAATAGAATTTTTGAGCTCAATGACTTCTTTTTCCTTTTCTTCCACCGCTTCTTTAATCGCGGATTTAGATTCATTGTCCTTCAATTTTATATCGCTGCTGAGTTGAACTATTTTGTTGTTCAAAGATGAAATTTCTTCATTATATGAAGATTTTACTTTTGAGACCTCTAATTCCACTTGAGTTTTAATATTGTTTTCAAGGTTCTTTTTCTCTAATTTTTCAGCTTCTAATTTAGCATTTAATTCATTGATTTTTTCCTTTAAATCAGAAAGCTCTTTTTTAGCGTCTTCATTAGCTTCTTTAACTGCGAGTTGTTGTTTGGCATCATATGTTTCCTTAAGAGCGTGAATACGAGCTTCTAATTCTTGATTAAATTCTTTAGTTTTGATTTGAGAGACAATTTCTTGATAATCAGATTCACTGGCTTTGAAAACTTCTCCACATTTTGGGCATTTAATTTCTAACATAACAAATCCTCCGTTTGTAACACTTAAATCATAGGGAGTGTGTCAAATTATGATTTATGATGAAATTATATCTTAAAATATTTAATATTTTTGATATTTTTATAGTTTTCGTAATAAATTTCGTGTAATTTATTAGTGTAATTATGAAAACTTTTTTTGATTTATTTCTCGTATCTTGTATCGCAATTGTTTTAACAATTGTTTTTTATCTTTTGGAAAGAAAGACAAAATTTAACAAACTTCCATTTATGGTTAGACAAGTCATCATCGGTGTTGTTTTTGGTGCTGCCGCAATATTTGGAACCGAAAAAGGTGTTCCAATTACTGGGGCAATGCTTAACGCTAGAGATGCCGCTCCTTTAGCTGCTGGTTTCTTCTTTGGAGGTCCTGCTGGAATTATCGCCGGATTAATCGGTGGTATCGAAAGAGCTTTAGCGTATATTTGGAACACTGGTAGATATACAGTCGTTGCATGTTCTGTTACTACCGCACTTGCAGGTTTTTATGCAGCGTTTATTAGAAAGTTTATCTTTGATGATAGAAGACCATCGCCATTATTCTGCTTCTGTTTTACAGTCATTATTGAAATGTTCCATATGTCCATGGTGTATTTCACCCACACAAACGACCCTGAAACAGTGTTGGAGGTTTTAAAAGCCGCTACTATGCCGATGGTGTTAGCGAACTCATTATCTGTGTTTGGTTCCGCTTCTGCTTTATTAGTCATTCACTATTTTTTATACAAAGCACCTTTAATTGACATAAGAAAAAAACCAAGAATCAGTAACATTGTTCAATATGCTCTTCTCGGCACTATCATTGTGTCGTTTTTGGGTGCTTATTTCACAACATATAATGTGCAAACAAAAATCAACAAAGAAAACATCGTTAATACATTTGATTACACATTATCACACTCAGAAAGCGACTTGTTTGATGCTTCCATAAATGCTCTTTTAGCGGACAAGCAAGGAATTGATGATGAATATCGCAGTTTAATTTCATTAAAAACTATCCAAGAAGAGCATTCTCTTTACGACATTTCCATCGTTAATAAAGATTATCAAATTACCGAAAGCACAAACTTAGAAGCTATTGGTAAACGCATTGACACAATAGATAGATTTAAAAGCTTTAAAACAATTATCGACTATGGTGAAGATATGTTTACTTATGAAACAGATTATCTTGCCTGTCCATTCAATTTAACAGTGCTTAATAGATATGTCATTTTCCCATGCGCTCACATATCTAATAGGTACATTATGTATAGTTACACTCAACAAACGATGCACGAAAAAGTTAAAGATTTTGCAAGACATTATATTAATCAATATATAACTTCCACCACTACATCATTCTCAATCGTAGAAACAAACACTAAAGAGTTTGTTAACACCACCGTTGTTTTTGGTCAACTTACAGAAGATTTTAGAAACAAAGTAGCGACATTATTAGAAACAACAAAAATTGGTAACTACTTAACCACTGAAATCAACGGCAAAAAGGTTCTTCTTTCTTATAGAAACGTAGAAGGCTTTTCCGTTATTAGCTCTTTGGATTATAACAAGGTGTTCTTAACACGTGACCTTGCTGTTCATGTTAACGCAGATAGTATTGTCTTAGTATTCGGTATTTTATTCATCATGACTTACTTGTTGATGAAATATTTGGTGGTGAGAAGAATTCATAGCGTCAATAAATCTTTAAATTTGATTACTCAGGGTGATTTAAATGAAGTGGTCAAAGAGAATTCCACTAGAGAGTTTGAAGCCTTGTCTACAGGTATTAACTCCACCGTTGAAACATTAAAGAGATATATCGCAGAAGCAGAAGCACGTATTGACCAAGAACTTGAATTCGCAAGAACAATTCAACTATCAGCGTTACCTAATAATTTCCCTAAAGTGGATGAATTTGAAATCTACGCTCATAGCATTCCTGCTAAAGAAGTTGGTGGTGACTTCTACGACTTCTATTACACCGAAAAAGGTAATTTGGTAATCATGATCGCGGATGTTTCCGGTAAAGGTATTCCTGCCGCTATGTTTATGATGCACGCAAAAACAGAATTAAAAGCATTGGGTGAAAATGATGTTACACCAAAGGAAACATTTACACGTGGAAATACCGCTATCTGTGAAGGTAATGAAGCCAATATGTTTGTTACTGCATGGCAAGCAAATATTGATTTATCTAATGGTAACGTTAAGTTCGCTAACGCAGGACATAACCCACCAATTCTCATGCGCTATGGTAGCGATTTTGAATACATAGATAATAAAAAGAGTCTTGTTTTAGGTGTAATGGATGGCATCAAATATAAAGACCAAGAATTGCAATTAAATCCAGGAGATGTTTTGATTTTATACACCGACGGTGTCACTGAAGCCACAAATAGCAACAACGAATTGTTTGGTGAGCAAAGATTCCTTGATGAACTAAATAAATGCAAAGATAAACCGCTAAAAGAAATCTACAATCACATGAAAGCTAAGATATTAGAATTCCAAGGTGACGCTCCTCAATTTGATGACATTACCGTATTAGCGTTTAGATACAATGGAAAAAAAGAAGAGAAATAAATTTCTCTTTTTTTATAGGCTATCTCCAGGATTTAGTTTCTTAACCAGTTTAAATGTTTCTTTATCTTTTTTTGTGACGTCTTTATCTATTTTGGTTCCGTTTTCGTTACAAACAGATATTGCTATCGAGTTTCCTTTAATAATTGGGTGCCTTAATAGACGATTTGAGGCATGTTTACAAGGTGACTTCGCAATACATATATAAGAGAATTTTTCGTCTTCATATGGGACATCTGCGTCCTTTAATAATTTATGCAATCTTGACCTAGTTACTCTAGTCACAAAGTGACACCAGTCATCTTTACTTAAAGGGCATGATTTACTATGTGGACAAGGGCCAACAATACATCCACCTTTAGATAGATAGTAATCTCTAATATATTTAATTAACTTAAACGCTTCGGGTGTTCCAGGTTCAACAATGAGAATATATTTATTCGCATTATTCCATATATCATTTAAAACAACATCTCTAGAAGCATCATCTAATTCATTTAAAAAATAAGATGCAATTACAAGGTCACTATGAATACTTGGTAATCCATTTGAATTATCGTGTTTAATAAAGTTTGGCCTATTATCGATGTCAGACTTAACAAAGTCAATCATCTCATCTTCTCTTTCTAAACATGTAATATCGTATTTATTGTTTATTAATAATGAACATGCGAGAACACCACTACCGGTGCCAGAACCTAAATCTAACACCGAATGTATTTCTTCTTCCATATAAACTAGACTATGCTCTAACGCACTAGTTAAAGCCGCAAATGTCGCAGGCATCCTAGTAATCGCATATGTTAAAACATCTCTTTTAGAGATAACTAATCTTTCGCCTTTTCCACTTTCGCTATGATATTTATCGCTGATAGAAGCGCTAGATTTCTTAAGATCATTAATGGAATAAGATTCTGCAAGAGATTCAATTTTGTTTTTAATTTCTAGTGGCAAATTCATACCTTATATGATAGCCAAAGCATCTCTCAAAAATAAGGTGAAATATTTTTTATTACTATGTAATAATAAAAATTATTTTGAAAATTATTTAAAAAATCTCCTTTTAACATAGTAGGAGGTTCTAACCATGGATAGAACTTTCTACTTAAAGGAGATTTCTCAAAACAAGTATTGTATTAGTTTAGGAAAGAATGAGAATGGAAGACATAACTCTTATTGTTATACTTCTATTAATCTTTTGGATTATTTGCAAAAGAAATGGCTAGGACAAAAACCCAGCCAAATCCAAACAAATAATATTATAAACTAGTTAACAATATTTGTGGAGAGGAATCTCCGCCATTGCTTCAATCCTAAATGGAATCTAATCTAATTTGTTATCTTTCTTTCTAACTAAAATAAGTGAAATGCCTAACAAGGAAATTATAGAAGTAATAGCAGATGTTGCTATAACACTTCCAGAACATCCTTTAGATGAGCTAACTTTCTCCCACTTAGCATAAACAATTAAAGCTGCGTTTGTGCCTAATTGAATGCTTTCAATTTTGTTTTCAAAAGTCTTTTCTAAATACCAACCTCTAAACACATAGTTTTGTTTAGTAGGAATAGGAAGAACGAAATTATCCTCTTCAGTGAAATAATCAAACTTATCTTCAGGCGTGATGGTACCACCATTAGTGACATAGCTAATGCGGTAATTCTTTAAGAATTTCGCATAGAGTTCGACATCGTATTCCGTGCCAATAGCAATCTCGCTAATAGCATCGCCATCAAAGTCTTCGTTATCAAACCAACCTCTAAATGAATATCCGTTACGGGTTGCATTTTCTAATTTTAAACCACTGGCTATTTCAAAGGTTTTTGGATTGTTAGTGGAGTTTTTACCACCATTAAGATGGTAAGTAATGTTTCTCACCATTGGAACATATTTAGCGTATAAATCTAAATTGCCGTATGTTCCTGCAGGAATGTCATACATTGGTTCGCCTTTAAATTCAGGATTATCATACCAACCACCAAATTCATAATATTGTGGGCAAGTTGGATCCTCTAAGGAAACATATGAATCGCTTGTGCCATAAGTACTTGGATTGTTAGTGGAATTTGTACCTTCACCACAATGGTAATTAATCGAATATCTATATCCACCTGAAATTGATAAAGAGTTTAAGCCAACCGAATTCCAGCTATCTCCCCACATTTCAAGTTTAATATGTACCGAACTAGAGCCTTTAACAAAAGAAGACAAATCATAATTGAATGATGTTTTTCCGCTCTTTTGTTCAATGACATAAGTCACATATTCCCCACCATTAACACTGTAGCTAAGTTTTAAACAATATGGGGGGGTGAATATGTTGTTATTACTTAATGTCAATCTTCCTTTAGCGTTAAATGTTAGGGATTCGATGGTAGAACCTTCTGGTGCATCATAACGCCAAATAGCAACACCTCTAGCTCCGCAATAATCATCCGCTCTACCAGTTCCGAGCAAACCACCCATAACTAGCATGTCATCAATATAAATAGCGTCACTAGCCCAGTCATTGACATCATAATTAACATAATTACTAAAGTTTAATGATGTGCCGAATGTACCGCCGTTATTAAATACTGTTTTTACAGTTTGGATTTTAACTTGGAAATCAGATAATGAAATATTATTGACACTTTGATTTAAGAAAGAGATTCTTACATAGAATTCTTTTGAATCATAAATATATTCTCTTAAAAGGTCTTTAACTTTATAGGAAGAGGCTTCTTTTCTAGCTGATTGAGAAACACCATCAAATGAGTCAACTATTTGATAGTTAATGCCATCTCTAGATGTGGAAATAGCAATACCACCTTTTCTAGAAGTAGAAGAGTAATTGAATTCGACAAGTGCATCTTTAATTATACTTCCGTTATTAGCGGCAAATTTATATGTGATACTTCCGTTATCATTTGTTGGAACCAAGCCTTCGTTAGCAATAACTAAATTGCTATAAGAATGTGCCTTTTGACCAAAAGCATCTGAACCAAGGTTATATAATGAATAGTTTTCATACATATCTGATGAATATACTTTTTCCACGATTGTTTGTTCTTTTGAAGGCTCTACGAATTGATTTTCGACATCAAAAGTGAATTGTGATTCAGGGTTGAAATATTTATCAAGATATGGGGAATAGTAATTAGTGTCTACTGTTCCATCTTTTCTAAATGTCATTAACGCAATTAAACCATCGCCACCACAAGGCAAGTCGATATCTGCTGGGTTAATCATAAATTCATGAACAACATTTCCAAACTTGTTATATGTATCGTTACGAACAATACGCTTGTTATCAAGTCCTAAAGAGTGACCACATAAAAGCATAAAGACATTTTCGTTTTCATAAATAATCTTTTTAAATACCTTTTCTCCTTGAGGCGCCCTTTCTCCATATCCACCAGCATAAAAGGAATAATATGGATAATTAGATTGGGAGCCAAATGAACCACCATCAATGTAACCATGTGTTACAACGATAGTTTTTCTATCCTTATTTGCTTTTAAAACTTGGTTGGCCCAATCAACTATTTGATCGTTTGGATTATGGCCAAGACAAAGAATCATATATTTATCATTACCATGATTAAAATAATGGTATGTATTTTCAATTGTGTCGTTCATCGCACCTTGATAGCCTTCTCCGTTTGCGGCAGGTGTGTAAGTTGTTTCCAAAGGAAAATATTCATTAAAAGCGTTCATTTTTCTATTGAAGAACGCCATGTCTTCATAATCATGGTTTCCTAAAATAAGAGAGAAGTTAATATCGTTGTTTTTAAGTTTTCTATAGAAACTAGAAGCATTTCTTAATTGAGTTTCTGGGTCATCACCGATGTTATCTCTACCTGTATCTTCGTTATCAACATCGTCAACAATGTCACCTAAGCCACATACGTATTTAAGTTTAAGGTTTGACTTATTTTCAACAAGCCAATCAAATGATCTTTCTAAAACTGCAGGTGCGTTTTGAGTGGTTTTTTGGGTGTCACCAAAGAGTGCTAAGGTGAATTCATCTTCGCCAACAGGTTTTATTGTAGGAGGAACATCCATCCACAAAGCATCAGAACCGATATCTGCAGCCTTGTTTTCTTTCATATTTGTTTTATTCAAACAAGGAATTGCTAAGAAAGACGCTAGCAATGATAAACTAATAAGATTTCTTTTTTTCATATCATAACCCCCCTATACTAATTGAACTTTGTTAGTAGGATTGAATATCTCAAAATTATCAATGTTAAATTGCAATTTAACTTCACTACCTATTTCTAAAACGCTATCAACCTTAACAGCGAATATATTGTTTTCAATTTGGACTTTTGCGAATTTAAGTTTGCCATAGTCCATAACTTCTTTAACAATCGCGGAAACGCCATCATTAGAAATAAATACATCACATGGTTTGAAAGCAAATTCATATTCTTTCTTGAATATTCTCTTATCGTTTACTAAAACAAAGCTTCTATATGCAGATTGGTTTTTTGTTATAAAAGATGTATTAAAAATTTTATATGACAATTTCTTTGTCTTTTGTTTGTTTTCATCAACACCTTTTTCTAATAACAATCCACCTTTAACATAGTTAAGTGAATCAACAGAAGAATATTTAATTTCATCACTTAAATAGAAATCAATTTTGGTGTTATCTAATGACAAACCAACCTTGCCTCCTAATTTGAATTTAGATATGTCGTTAACTGGAACAAATATAACATCATCATTAACCTTAACATAAAGCATTTTGCCGTTTGATGAATCGATAATATCAATAATCTCTCCAGTAATATCATCGCCTAGTGAAATGGAGTTAGATGGGACATATAAATCATAATTTCCATCTTCGTAGTTATTTTTAGCGTAAGGCATATCAACAATATATTGTCCAATTGCTATTTTTCCGCCCTTTAAGACGCATTTAATTCTTGAATGGTTAGGAAGCAATGGATTAATAGTTTGTTCGCTCTTTGAGTCAAAAAAGTGAATGTGCTCAAGATCTAGATATATATCTATGATATCGTTAGTATTAGCGGAGAAATCAGCACTAGCTTTAAACACAATCTTTGTTTTAAGCATTTCGCTATCAACGATTTGTTCTTTGTCTCCCTCAATATTTAAATCAGCATACACTAATGTTTCTGTGCCTAATTCCTCTAATTGAGTAATGGAGCATTTGGCTTTAATAGAATTTTCAAATTGATTATGAATGGAAATGTGTTCGCTTCTAATACCAAAGACAACATCTTTACCACCACTAAGATATATTGGATCAATACTTTGGATACATTTTTGGTCGAAATCTAATGAAACATTCGCGTCAACCAAATTCATAGAAATCACGTTATCTTTTTTTAATAGTTTTGCATTGAAGAAGTTCATTTGTGGAGTGCCAATGAAACCAGCAACAAACTTGTTGCTAGGATATCTATACAAATTTTTAGGAGTGTCTATTTGTTGCACAAAGCCGTCTCTCATAACAACAATTCTATCTCCCATAGTCATAGCTTCGACTTGGTCATGAGTAACATAAATAAATGTTGTTTGAAGTTTTTGATGTAGTTTAGCGATTTCGGTACGCATTGTTGCACGTAATTTAGCATCTAAATTACTTAAAGGCTCATCTAGTAAGAAGACCTTAGGATTACGAACAATAGCTCTTCCTAACGCAACACGTTGACATTGTCCACCAGACATTTCTTTTGGTTTTCTATTTAAATAGTCGTTTAAACCAAGTATATTAGCGGCCTTGAGAACTCTTTCTTTAATTTCGTCTTTAGGCATGTGTCTATTAACTAAACCAAAGGCCATGTTGTCGTAGACAGTCATATGAGGATATAAGGCGTAGTTTTGGAACACCATTGCGATATCTCTATCTTTTGGTTCGAGTTCATTACAATATGTTTCTCCAATGTATAATTCACCTGCTGTTATTTCTTCTAAACCTGCAATCATTCTTAAGGTTGTGGATTTGCCACATCCAGATGGACCAACAAAGACAACGAATTCTTCGTTATTAATTTCTAAACAAAAGTCATTAACAGCCTTAACACCGTTAGGATAGACTTTAAAAATATGATTTAGTTTAATGTTTGCCATATTATTTTTACCTTGTATTATAGAATTCGACCAAAGAATTGAATGACCTAGTATCTATAATTCCTTTCTTTGGGAACATGTGAGTTATTCATTTCACAGCAATGATATAATTCACTCATATGCTGTGGATTTGTACCTATAT
>JAZRZI010000006.1:0-3339 GCA_045601325.1 Bacilli bacterium | reverse complement strand
GTGGGTCAGTATCAGCACGATATGAACCAAAAGAAGTTAGAGGAGTCGCTAGCAACGGTTGTCGAAGACTGCGTTAACAAAGTCGGCGTCGACCTAAATACAGGTTCCGCATCGTTGTTCCAGTATGTATCAGGAATTAATAAGACTTTGGCAACGAATATCGTGACTTATAGAGAATCAAACGGCAGCTTTGACAGTCGTAAGGATTTGCTCAATGTTCCAAAACTTGGACCAAAGGCATTCGAGCAATGTGCAGGATTTATGAGAATTAGAGGTGGCGCTGAACCACTAGATGGAACAGCAGAGCATCCCGAATCTTATGAGATTACAAAGAAACTATTAAAGTTACTCGGATATAGCGAAAATGATTTGGGTAAGGGCGGAATCGCAGATATCACTTCAAAGATTAACAACTACAAACAGTTAGCGGCAGATCTAGGAGTAGGTGAGCCAACCCTTCGAGATATAGTAGAGGAATTGGAAAAACCAGGTAGAGACCCTCGTGATGAAATGCCTGCACCAATACTAAAATCTGACGTCCTAGAGATGGAAGATTTGGTTGAGGGTATGGTGCTAAAGGGCACGGTTAGAAATGTTATTGATTTCGGAGCTTTCGTGGATATAGGTGTTCACCAGGACGGACTTGTTCACATCTCCGAGTTATCCAACGGATACGTTAAGCATCCATTAGACGTAGTATCCGTCGGAGATATAGTAGAAGTCAGAGTTTTGTCTGTCGACCTACAGAAAAAACGTATTGCATTAAGTATGAAATAATTGAGATGAAGCTGGCGGGGTGCCTGCGAAAATGCACACTCCGCAGGAGACGCTGGTATGATTGGATGAGGAACGTGCTCGAGTGGCTTGATGTTTGACCAGGGGCTGGGGGCCCCCGGGAAAACTCACCACGAGAGGAGAGACGAGTCCCGTATCATATCCGTCGACGAGGACCGTGCCAATATCGTTTAGTTAAGATAAAACTGCAATTTGGGAATTGAATTTTGAAATAGAAATACCAATAGAAGATTAAAAAATTAATTTTAGGAAACACAAACAAGCGAATTTTCATCCGCTTCGACAGAACTTATTAGCAAATAATGTTATGAACGGTAATTTAGAGGCTTTACCGATTGAGATCGGACTTTACGTTTTTTCGGTAAAGAATTATCACGAATCTGGCTCATATTTGAAAGAATCAAATTTATCATGCAGTTTTGGGGAAATTTATTGCTCATAAATTTCGATACAAGCATCGAGACATAGTCCATGGAGACTTTCCAATTTTTTTCTCTAGCTTGCAGAATTTTCTTAAATTTCCCCGTCCTACTTACATAAGTGGCAATTAAGGAGGCAAAATTATACATTATTAATCTTGCATAAATCTCTTGAATAATAAAATCCCTTCGAACAGAGTGAAAATAAACAAGAGCAAATGCATATTTAAGCGATTTAAAAGCAGTTTCAATACCCCAACGCAAATTGTAAAGTTGCTTAATGTCCTCATAGGTAATACTGTGAGGAAGATTGGTAATAAGATATTCTTTGATGCCAGAAGGCAAGACGAAACAAATAACACGCATGTTAACATCAACAACAGTATCCATGTCGTCTATGTCAATAATGTCAACTGTTCTATCGGGTCGTAAGATCTTAAATTTATCAGGGTGCTTGGTGTATTTTTTCTTATGAGATCTAGTTAAGCCAAAGGATACATTAACATCAAAGGAATCACTATCTGGCAGATTGAATTTTTTTAAAAGGCTTCCAGAAGATGTAGGAGATTTCGTGCGAAATAAATAGAACTTATCTTTATTAGCAATACTTGCAATAAGGTTAAAACTCGGATAGCCTCTATCAGCAATAAACACATAGTTATTTTCATTAGGGAAATCATTAATCATAGAAAGCAGGGCTTTAGCCTCATTCATTAAAGGACGTGGTTGAACAAAGATATCACAGAATCGTTTTTCAAGAATATCAAAAGTAGCATTAAGATGGAACTGATAGTATCCATCGTCACTATGGGCATATTTGACAAAATTCTGTTTATCTGTTGCATTTGTCGGCAGATTTAAATCCGAACCGTCGCAAGCAATTAAATGGTATCCTTTAAAAGTTTTTTTAAATGGATAAGCTGCATTGAAAGCACGCAAAATGTAAGGAAAAAGATGTTCATTTATCTTATCTCTTTGCTGAACTAACGCAGATTTGGATGGCAAAGATTTGAGGTTATCGCTAAAATAATTGAATAATTCCTTATTTAAAGAATGGTTCTCAAATGATAGAATAGTTGATATAGTTTTAGATAATGGTAGCTTTCGATGTCTACTCATATCTTTACCCTTACTAACAACAAAAGCATCGGGATTGGTGTCACAATCATTAATAATATTAAGAAGTGATTTTCGAATTGTTGATGGTTTAGACATATACAACCTCCTTTAAGTGATTTATTAAATTGTGTTTTTCTTCACTTAAAGGGGCCGCCTTGTCAGCTTGCGCTCAAGGAGCTGATAAGGCGGCCGCACATTGCAAACATAATGTCAAGAATTATTTAAAAAAACATAAAAAAACATAAAAAAATTCCTAAGGAAATCACTATCAACAAGATTTCCTTAGGAATAAAAATGAATTAGATGATAATGAGGGCCAAATTATATTGTTTAGAAAAGTCAAATTTCCTTAACTAAACGATATTGTACCCGTCCCCTTGACATCCGTTCCTTGTGGCACATTGTCAACACCTTACTAGTTTTTCTGCTTCTGCTTTTGTAATATTGAGTTTCTCAATTAGCTTTTCTAGTGTAATGGAGCCCTCCTTATAAAGATCAAGGAGTGTTTCTTTTGTTCCTTCAGCTCGTCCTTCTTCGCGTCTTTCGTTACCATAATTTTCAACTGCTCTGCACATTTTATTTACTCCTTTCTCGTTTTCTTTGAAATAACTTGTCTTTTCTAATAGTTGTTGGTAATACATTCTGTTTGGCTCTTTTGTCCTAAAATCATGCATTAATTTGCCTAAATCAGTATCATTATCTTTGTATGCTCCGTTTACATATATTATATGCGATTTATCATCAAATGGTTCATTTGTTTCTCGGATTATCCTATCTACATGATATATCGGAAGTCCTCTTTTATAATGATCCTTTTCTGTAATAAATATAACGTATGTTTCGGGCAAGTTAGCAAAGTCTTCGCCTTTCGATAGTGAATTCGCATCTATTAAACTACTATGGTACCTTGCCCTTTTTTCAGAAGCCCCTTTGTCTGCCCTCTGAATCTCAATATCATACTGCGTACCTTTATCGTCAATCGCAAAGATGTCAAGAATCGCGGAGT
>JAZRZI010000005.1:0-44595 GCA_045601325.1 Bacilli bacterium | reverse complement strand
AATTAACTAAAACAAACTAGTACGCCTTCGTTCAAGACGGAATTTACGGAAGTGGAGACACAAAAAAGCCCATGTGGCTAGTGTCGTAGAAACTTCAAGCGAACATGAGCTTGTAGAGTTTTATAAGTTTTGCAGAACGGTACACATCAGAATATGACACATTTTATTTTATGTTAATTTAACCCAGTTTCAGAACCATTAAGGAAAATTATTTTAATACCCTGAATCGATGAATTATCTTCATAGTGATCATCGATATGAGTTGTGTTAATTAATTTAGGTTTAATGCCGCCAGCACCATTGTAACCATAAACATTAAAGAAAGGTAATAACACGTTATGATTATCTTCTTTTTCACTATGTTCGTGTGTTTCTGGTTTGCCATGGCTATTCCAAGAACCATCGATTTCATTTATACGTGCATATTTGTATTCACCATCACCAGCGTAAGATGGTTTTCCACAACTTTCATATTCGCAATATCTAAATTGATTCCATGTATCAAAAATAACAGTAACATTAGTTGCTTCAATAATATCTGTGTAGTTTTCTTCAGTCATCCCTTCGACACTTGAGCAAAGCATGCCACAATATCTATATTGAAAATTTTGATAGTTAGCTGAACAGTCATTGTAAGCATCAATTTTTCCTGCCATCACAATGTTATCAAGAACAACTTTAGCGCCACTCTTAACAAAGCCAACTAAACCACCAACAGGAGTATCATAAGAACCCCAAAAGGATGAAAATATATTTGAGTTATCGATATCAACATTAGAGATCATTGTTGTTCCATCTCTAACTTCAGCCACAATGCCACCAACACTGTTATTGTATGTTGTTACTTTGGAGTTTCTTAAAGTAATATTAGTGATTGTGACATCGCCATGAGTTTGACCAGCAATAATTCCTTTTTCACCCATGTAGTTCCAATAACCGTTTTCATCTTGTGTTTCTTCATATTCTTTGTATGGAGATAAAACGACAGAATCAAAGATAACATTAGAGATAGTTGCATCAGTTAAACTTTTAAACATGCCATTATAAGAATAATCAGTGCTGCCTTCTGCTTCGCATGAATATGCACATAGTTCATTAATAACATGGCCTCCACCATCAAATTCACCACTGAATGATTTTATTGGGAACCATTCTTGACCACCTAGATAAATATCATCAGCAAGTTCGATTTTTTTATCTTCAAATGTTTCACCATCTGCTACTAATGATGCTAAACCAGCAAGCTCGCTTCCTTTTGAAATTTCAAATTCATCTTTTGAACTGTCATACCATTCTGTATCTTTTGATTTGCCATCCCAAGTAACTTCGAGTATCTTTATTTCGTTTTCAAGTTCTTCTAATTTTGTTTGTAGTTCTTCTATAGCTTCTAAGTCACTAATATGATTATTTTTCAAAGTTTCAATTTGGTCTTTTAAATCATTTATTGTTGAAGTTAGTTCCTCATTCTTTGTAATTAAAGAACTAATTCTTGTTTCTAATTCAGAAACTTTTGCTGATAATTCTTCTGAACTTAACGTTTGTTCGTTGAGTTCGCTTTTCAAATCATCTATGACATTATAGAGTTTCCTTAATCTAGCGTGACTATAAGATACACCACCAATTAAAAATGCACCTACTGTAAAAATGATTGCAGTTTTAATTCTATTATTCATATTAATCTTTCCTCCTTCAAATAAACCATAACATGCAAAATATTATTTAATAATGATTCTTAAGTCAATAAAAAAATCTCGCTATTTTAGGCATAACAAATGCGAGATTTTTTAATAAATATAACTATAGTTGTCCAATTATTTCCTTAATCACCTTAACCTTAGGTGCAAATTCCTTCGATACAATGAAGGAATTGTGAATATCCGACAAAATTTCAGATACGTTTTCTTTATTAGTAAAAGCTAAACAAAGTCTTTCGCCTTTTTTTACTTGATCGCCAACTTTCTTACAAAGAACAATACCTGCAGACATGTCGATAATATCATCAAGTGTTGCTCTGCCAGCACCTAATCTCATTGCATTCTCACCAATTTCTAAAGCATTGATGCTAGAAATATAACCATCTTTTAAAGCAACAATTTCGTGAATGTGTTTTGATGCATCGAATCTTTCAGGATGTAGGATATATTCAATATCCCCTCCTTGTGCTTCTACCATTAATACAAACTTATTAAATGCTTCGCCATTTTCAATAACATCGTGAAGTTTTTCTAATGCCTCCTCAACAGTTTTGCATATCTTAGCTTGAACAAGCATAATTGAGCCGGCCGTGTAACAAAGCTCCATTAAATCTTCAGGACCGTGTCCATGTAATGCATCAATAGCTTCTTTAACTTCTAGAGAGTTACCAACCGCAAAACCCAAAGGTTCACTCATGTCAGATAAGACCGCTCTAGTATCTCTGCCTAGGTTATTTCCAATATCAACCATGATTTTTGCTAGCTCTCTTGCGTCATCCATGTTCTTCATAAATGCACCTTCACCCACTGTGACATCTAACAAAATAGCATCACTACCACTAGCGAGTTTCTTAGACATAACAGACGAAGCAATTAATGGGATTGATTCAACGGTACCAGTAACATCCCTAAGTGCGTACATCTTTTTATCAGCAGGCACTAAAGATTTAGTTTGTCCAGCAACAGCAATACCAATTTTATTAACTTGTTCAATGAATTTTTCGCCTTCAATTGATATTGAAAGTCCAGGAATAGATTCTAATTTATCCAATGTTCCACCAGTGTGCCCGAGACCTCTACCTGATAGTTTAGCGACACTAGCACCGCAAGCTGCAACCATAGGGCCTAAAACTAAAGTAGTTTTATCGCCAACACCGCCAGTTGAATGTTTATCAACTTTTACACCTTTAATTGCACTTAAGTCCAATATTTCTCCACTGTGTTCCATTGTGTCGGTTAAACAAGACACTTCATGTCTATTCATGCCTTTAAACAAAATAGCCATTTGCATTGCTGAGCTTTGATATTCAGGAATTTCGCCTTTGACAAAGCCATTAATCCAAAATTCAATTTCTTCGTCACTTAAAGCATGTCCTTCACGCTTTTTTATTATTAAATCTACCATTCTCATAGGAATTACCTCCTTTTCACTTTAACATAAAAATTTAAATTTTTATATCTAAATAATTTCATAACATTTAAAATTAAAATATGAAATTCAAAGAGCATTTAAAGAATTATCTTTCAGAAGAACAAATTAATTCCCTTTTAGCATCATTAGAAGGAAAGAGCAAACACGCAGCATTACTGAATTTAAGGAAAATGGATGATAACACTTTCATCTCCTATTTTCCTAACGTAATTAAACACCCCATTGTTCCACATGCATATTTATATGACAAAGATGAGTATGAACTAGGCAAAAGCGTTTTCTTTGATTTAGGGTGCTTTTATTTGCAAGAACCATCAGCCTTAACTGTAGCATATTTGCTAAATCCTAATGAGAACGACACTGTTTTGGATCTCTGTGCAGCACCGGGAGGAAAGACAATAGGGTGTTCGTTTTTAATGAACAATAAAGGTCTAATTATTTCAAACGATTCAAATAGAGAAAGAGCAAATACAATAATTCAAAATATAGAAGATTTAGGAATCGCTAATGTAATTGTTACAAACAATGATTTTTCTAGATGCTATCAAAAGTTTTTGAATTCGTTTGATAAAATCGTTTTGGACGCTCCTTGTTCAGGATCTGGAATGTTTAGAAAAGATATCGATGTTAAAAACGACTGGTCATATAACAAAGTATTGAAGTATAGTGAAATTCAAAAAGAACTAATCACATATACATATCAAATGTTAAAACCGGGAGGAAAAATGGTTTATTCTACTTGCTCATTTTCTTTTGAAGAAGATGAAGAAGTTATTAATCATCTTTTAATAAATACCAATGCAGAAATAATTGAAATCCCAGATAATCCACTATTTTTCAAATCTTCATCAAAATTAGGCATTCATCTACTTACAAATCAATTTCCAGGTGAAGGACATTATATATGTTTAATTTCAAAGCCAGGTTTGGACATTTACAATAGCAAAGCTATTGAACCAAAGCAAATATCCATGCTTAAAGAATACAGTCTCTCTATTGGCCTAATTTATAAACAATTTGGTGATTTTATTTTTGGTATAACTAAGGATTTTGACACCAAATCATTAAATGTTTTAAGAAAAGGTGTTAAAGTTGGCGAATATAAAAATAAAATTCTAAAATATGATAATCATTATTCTCGTTTCTTAACAAATTTTGAAAACGAACTAGAAATTACTGAATCTGATTTTTCCAGCTATATAAAGGGGGATGTAATTAGAAAAGAAAGCTACAAAGGCTGGGTATTATTAAAATACCAAAGTATACCTTTCTCTTTAGCTAAAAGCGATGGAAACATCATTAAAAATCACTATCCAAAATATCTAAGAAAAAAGTTTTAAAACTTAGCTATTCTAAAAGTTTCAACAAGTATGTATAGACCAATTTCTTCATTGGCTTCCAAATGGCCCTGAACTATGACGAATTGGCCCTTTTCATAATTATTTAAAGGATTATTTGCATCTCTAGTCCAATATAAAAGAGGTAAAAATGAAACAACCTCTTCACAAGGCCAAATAGAAATGTTTGTGTTTGTGGTTTTTAATTTCCTAAACCTTTCTGCGTATATTTCGTCTAAAAATCCCGTTACAACTATCGTGCTAATCATAAAAAAATCGCTTACTTTATTATAAGCGATATTCATTAAGAAAAAGTCTCAATTCTATTTTATATTTTATATAAAATAAGTAATGAATTAGGCGAAATCAAAACTGATTTAAATCCTTCAATATGATTTTTGTCATGTCCATATAGGAAATAATAATCGTCTAATTCAAAATTTAGTGGAGAGTCAGTTGGATTGACTAAAAACATATATTCTTTATTGTCTTTATCCTTTATTTTGCTTCTTATTGTTAAAACATTATTTTCATGTTGAAAAAAAACGAAACAATCTTGAATGTTCTCTGCTTTATCCAGCTTAGAATATGGCAAAACGTTTTTCTTAAAATGAATCAATGATTTAAAATAATTAATCATATCTTGTCTATCATCAACTAGATTCCAATCAAATTGATTGACCTTAGTGACATTATATGTGTTATCCAAACCATTTTTAGATTGTCCAATTTCTTGGCCAGAATGTATAAAAGGAACGCCTATCGATAAAATGGTTATTGCATTAGCGAGATTAACTTTGCTAATTAAAGAGTTTTCACCAGAAGTCGCATTAGAAATTGACATCTTATCAAACAAAGTTTGATTATCATGGCATTCGACAAAATTGATTGATTGATGAGCATAAATATATTTTGGATCATATGTATGCTTTAAAATGCATGCGTGAAAAACATAATCCAGACCGAAATGATATGAAGGGTCTCCGCTAGCATAGCCTTTTGTTTCGTTCTTTTCACCAAAGGTAGGGCCTTTAACGATATCTCTAAATGTATCATTAAAAAATCCCACATTAGGAAGTTTTTTAGCGTTTTCATAATTCGCCAGTTTATCAGTATGAATCCCGGTAAACATTTTCCAGCCTTCACCATAGAAAACAATGTTTTCTTTATATTTATGGCATTCAGAGATACATGTATTCAATGTTTCGATATCAATCAAACCCATTAAATCAAATCTAAAACCGTCTACATCGAATGCCTTTATAAAATATAACAAGCTATCCAAAATAAACTTCCTTGCCATTTTTCTTTCCGTTGCAAAATCATTTCCACATCCTGAAGCATTAAATAAGGCGCCATTGCTCTTTTTCCGAAAGAAATATCCAGGAACAGTTTTTTCAAAACAAGAATCTTGCCATTTATAAACGTGATTAAAGACAACGTCTAAAATTACGCCTATATTGTTTTTATGTAAACTATTAACCATATAACGGAATTCGTTTATTCGACTATATGGAACATCAGGTTGAGTGGAATAAGATCCTTCAAGCGCGAAAAAACTTAAAACATCATATCCCCAGTTATATTTTTTTGACGAATTCAAATCATCTACACCAAAGTAATCTGTAATAGGATTTAATTGAACGTGAGTTATATCTAAATATTTGAGATAATCAAGTCCTGCTTTGTTGCCATTATTAGTTTTCCTATCGCTTTCAACGAACCCTAAATATTTGCCTTTATTTGAAATATTGGAGTTTTTATTTTCGCTAAAATCTCTAACATTTGTTTCATAAATGATGCAATCTAAAAGATTTTTAGTGCTGTTTTTAAAAGATACTTGTTCACAAAGTGTCAATTTTTCTAAGCTCGTAACTATCGAATATTCGCTATTTAAAGAAACTTCTTTACCGTAAGGGTCATTAGTTTCTCTAATAATTTCATTATTATTAACAATATAATGATAGCGCTTTCCTTCTAAATTTATAGGCAGCGATATTCTATATACACCTTTATCACTACGTTTCATCTCGTAGATTTCAAACGCATTATCATTTTCAATTTTGAGTTTAACTTGTCCCGCTAAAGGTGCCCATAAAGCAAAACTTGTAATGCCTTTTTTGACATTGCTTCCCAAATCATTGCCATCATAAAAAAATAAATCATCAAATTCTTCGAAATCAACTGCGTGAGTTGTATTAACTTTCACGAAACCTATTTCTTCTATAAGAACGCTATATTGATTAGCAAAGTCATATTCTTCATTTAATTGCAAGGTAAAAACATTACTATCTTTAAGCAATTTTATATTAGTGACAACCAGTTTTTTGTTTGGCTCATCATTAATATATAAAAGAAAAGATAGGTCCTTATGAACCATATCTTTACTATTAATAGTAATTTCAATATTTTTTAATGATGTTAGGAAACAAGATATTGAGTTTTTCATTTTATCCTATATGAGATATGTCATCACTGACTGGAATGCTATTAGTGTCGATTTCAGTATGAGGATCTCTCATCAATACAGCGTTACCTTTGCTTGTTCCTTCTGGAGCAACAACACCTTCGCTTACAAGTCTAGTAAAAATACGTCTAGCCCTATTGAAACCAACGCCACATTCACCTTGAATTCTTGACATGGAAACCATTTGTAAGCCCATAACCCATTCTTTAATGCTTTGGTATTTTGCTTCATCGGCATCATCTGCAGGACCAATTTGTCCCGCCATAGCAGCAGCCTTACCAGCATTTTGTGAGACTTCCTCTAAATTTAAGAATCTTTCTTCATAAATTGTTTCATAATTATTTTTCAAATAATTACATACACGAGATAATTCTTGTTTAGAAACAAAACAGCCTTGCAAACGAACAGCACCATTTTTAGAAACGATTGGTGACTGAACGAGCATGTCACCTTTACCAAGAAGTTTTTCAGCGCCTCCTTCACCAATGATTGTTTGGGAGTCTACAGCACTACTAGCAGTAAGAGCTACGTGAGTAGGCATGTTTGCTTTAATAGTACCTGTAACAATATTAGTTGAAGGTCTTTGTGTAGCAATTAATAAATGAATACCAGCAGCTCTAGCTTTTTGACCAATCGAAACAACTGGAGTGCCTATTTCTTTGCAGTTTTCAACCAAGTCAGCATATTCATCAACAATAGCGACAATATATGGTTTTTCTTCTAAACCGTGCTTACGTGCATATTCATTATAAGCTTTTAAATCACTAGCAAAATCGGCACCTTCGAACAATCTATAACGGTCGTTCATTTCGTCACATAATTTAGAAAGAATCATTTTTGCTTTGTTAGCATCGTTAATAATAGGTGTTAATAAATGAGGAATGTCTCTATATACACCCATTTCACTTCCTTTAGGGTCAATGATAACAATCTTAAATTTATCAGGAGAATTTCTCATGATAAGGGATGCAATGATAGAGTGAACATAAATAGATTTACCAGAACCAGTGGTACCAGCAACTAATAAGTGTGGGAATTCTGCGTAGTTTGCAGAAACAACTTCACCCTTAATGTTTTTGCCAAACGGAACCGCCAATGGTGTTTTTTCAACATCAGGTAATTGTTCGAAGACTTCCTTAAAGCTTACAGTAGTAACCATAGCATTAGGAACTTCCAAACCAGAGGTTTGTTGGCCTTCAACAATTGGGGTAAAACGAACAAGAGATCCGTTTAATCTTACGGAAATATCTTGAACGACTTTTTGAATAGCATTAACGGAAACGTTAGCATCACATTTAATATTAAATCTTGTAACGGATGGACCAATTGTAAAACTTTCCACATGAGCGCCAATACCAAAATCAGTAAATAAGCCATCGATAATAACTTGTCTTTCTTCGGCAGTTTTGGTGTTCTTTTCAAGTGCTTCAGATGTTTCGTATTCTTGAAGCATATCACTTGAAGGTGGGATCCATTTAATAGGTTTTTTAACTTTTACCTGTTCTACAGGTTGTTCTTGTTGAACCATAGGTTGGTTCATGATAACGCGTTTTGACATGTCAGTTTGTGTCTCTTTATTTTCAATTTCTTTGCGTTCTTCCCACTCTGGTTTAGCACCATAAACATCATTGTGGACAACAGGTTCAGATGCTTGGAAAATATCACATTGTTCGTGATGCTCTTCCACTCGTGTTTCTACTGGAGCGTTAACGCTAGGAGCATTATACTGATTAGCCTGTCCACTTTTTTGGACAGTAGGATTAAATTGATTAATTTCTTGATGAATTTCAGGTTGAACATATTGATTTTGTTGGACCTGATTAATAGGTTGTTGATAGAAATTAGCTTGTTGATATTGTGGTTGATTATAAATTGGTGTTTCTTGTTCGACAGGTTTATTTTCTTGTTCTACTGTGCGCGAAAAACGAGCTGGAGCAAAGTTACCAACTCTTTCATATGGATTAGCCACTACTCCAAGATTTAGTTGAGGCTGAGGTCTTGGGGTAAATGTTTGTGTTGGTTGGACATTATTAGTTTCGTTTTTAATTTGATAATCATTATTTGTTTTAGGTTTATCAGAAGGTTTTTTCTTAATATATTTATTAATGAGATTTTTAATCTTATTTTTAAATGCGATGATAAGACCAATTAATAAAATAACTATTGAAATAGCCCAAGCTCCACCTAAGCCAAGTTTGGCTTTGCTAATAAGGATATTAGCTAATAAATTTCCTATATATCCGCCGCCAAATAAATATGTTGGATCATTATTAGGGTCAGAACTTGCAACACCGCTTGTAGAATAATTAATGCCATTGCTTCCAAATAATGAATTTAAAGGGGAAATTTGTGCTCTTTGGAAATAACCGAATTTCGCTTCCTCTCCATTACCGGTGTACATATTTTTAAAGAAAGCAATATAGGTTTGTTCGCTGGCGTCAACTTTATTGTTAATAAGGCTCAGCACAATAAGCGATGCTAAAAAGACAAAAAAGCACCCTAAAAAGATGTGATTTAACTTAATTTTCGTAACTTTTTCTTTGAAAAGAAGAAAGATACCGAAAACATAAACAAGAGCATAAATTAAAAATGCACAAGTACCAAATAAGAAATTAGGAATAACGGTAAAAACTTTGCAGACAACACCGATGTTGATAACCATACAAACAGCAAAAATACAAAAGAAAATGCCACCAAAAAAAGCAAATTTTTGAATTGGTTTGTTTTGATCGTTATTTTTATCTCTCTTAGCCATATCAATATTATACGCACATACGCGTGTATTTTTCTACTCACAATTTAAAAAAGCACATTTAAGTGCTTCTTTAATCTATTGTCACTATGATAGGCATTACCACAGGAGTTCGACCATTTTCTCTTTTTATAAATTTCTGAACTCTATCTTGAATTAATAGAGATACTTTATCAAAATCTGGATTAGGGCTCATAGATAAAGCAGTGTTAACTTCGTCTACGTAAATATTGGATATTGATTTAAGCAAAGGTTCTGCTTCTTTAACATATACAAAACCTCTCATTTGGCAATCCGGACCGGCAATAACCTTTCTTTCCGACAAACTTACTGTAGATGCTACAACTACTATGCCATCAACACCGAGTGTTTTACGTTCCTCAATAAGTTCTGCTCCTTTAGTAGTTATTCCTTTTCCGTCAACAAGTACAGGAGCAATAAGAATTCCATTTGCTTCGTTCGGAATAATTCTTGGTCTTGTCACACCATCAAAAACAATTTGCATACCGTTATCAACAACAAAGACATTTGAATGATTAAGTCCAATGCCCATGGATAAAGCTAGTTTTGCATTTGCCATCATTTGGACAAATGTTCCTCTAACAGGCATAAAGTATTTAGGAGTTAGCAAAGATAAAAATGCTTTTAAGTCATCCTGGCAAGCATGCATAGAAGATAAGTCTTTTCCTTTGAGCCAAACAACCTCACAACCTGTTCGATATAAGCTATCTACAGACCTAGTAGCAGCCACTTCCAAGGTAGGTGTTGCAAGAGCAGCATTAATAAATATATCTTCTGGCCCAAGAACAATACGTTTATCCTCATTTTGACATTTAGATAACAAACTTAATTCAGTGTAAAGTTCTTCGCCATGACCGAGCATTAATATAACTAAGTCTTGAGTTGGAACTCTTAATAAATTCTCTTTATCGACAATAAAATTAGGTAATAGAATGTCAGGTTCGTTTTGAATCAACATCTTCATAACTTTAGAAGTGTAATCATTATAAAAATACACTTTTTTGCTAAATTGCATTGCTAATTCACAAATTTCTCTAATTCTATATAGGTTTTGCCAGAAGCAATCTATAAAGATACGTTTTTGTTCATCTTTGAAGTATTTCATAACCTTATAATGGATTTTGTGTTTAGGCGAACAATATCCAGGTTTATTAGCGCTTTTAGACTCAGCAAGTAACAATAATGTAGGATTTTTAGTTAACCTACTCATAGCCTTAATATCAAAAATGTAACCTTTTTCTTTAACCGAATAATCAATAATAAAATCGCTTGTGTAAACAATGTTTCCTTGATCAGTTTCAATAGCTATACCTGAAGAGTTAGATGTGTTATGACAACATTGAAAAAAGTGAACCAAATGTCCCGCAATATTAACGTCAGAAGTTGCTTCAACGATTCTAAAATCAATGTCTTGAAAAATCTTAAACTTTTGAATTTCTGCTTGTCCTAATAAAAGTGTTTTAGTGGTTGAACTACAATACACAGGTGCTGGTGCGTAATGATAAAAATATTTAAGCGCACTCATCGATTCATCGTGTCCATGAGAAATGATGTACGCTTTTATTCGTTCTCTATTAGAAATTAAATAATCTACATTAGGAATAAGAAAATCAATACCTGGAATGTTTTGATCAGGTAATGATGTGCCACAGTCTAAAACAAAAATATCATTGTTAATTTCAACAACATAACAGTCTCTACCCTTTTCATCAAGACCGCCTAAAGCGCATACTTTAATAATATCCATAAAATAAAGCACCTCCACTATTCAATAAATTGACTATCTCGAAATGTTGCTAATAGTATATATCATTATTTAAATAAATAAAAGACCCTTTTAGCAAGGGTCTAATATTTGTTATTTTTTAAATTTTCTTGGTCCTTTAATTGAACGATCAGGTCTATCAAAGTGTTGAGGTTTTTCAGGTCTTTCTTCGTAATTTTCAGGTTTTTCCAAGAATTCACGATGTGAGACTTTAACTTTGCCTTTGTCATCGATTTCAGTAACACGAACTTTAATCTTGTCACCTAATTTAACAATGTCACTTGCTTTATCAATAAAGCCCCAACCTAATCTGGAAACGTGGCATAAACCATCAACGTTACCAAAGAGGTGTACGAATGCGCCATAATCTTCGATTCTAACGACTTCACCTTCGAAATCTTCACCAACTTTTGCTTCTCTTACAATATCAAGAATCATATTCTTAGCTTTGTTGATAGTTTCTCTATCCATATGATAGATAGTAACTTGGCCATTATCTTCGATATCAATCTTAACATTATCACATTTCTCAATGATTTCGTTGATAACTTTGCCACCAGTACCAATAACTTCTCTAATCTTGTCTACATCAATCATGAATGTATCCATCTTAGGAGCGTATTTACCAACATCAGGACGTGGTTCAGCAATTGCTTTAGCCATAACTTCTCTAATTTGTGCACGAGCACCATGAGCTTGAGCTAACGCTTCTTTTAAAACTTCTCTTGTGACACCCTTAATTTTGATATCCATTTGAAGTGCTGTGATACCTTTTTCAGTACCAGCAACCTTAAAATCCATATCACCAAAGTGATCTTCTAAGCCTTGAATATCAGTTAAAATTGTGTATGGGTGTTTTCCATCTAATGGACCAGATGAAATCAAGCCCATAGCAATGCCGGAAACCATAGCTTTGATAGGAACACCAGCTGCCATTAATGACATACAAGAAGCACAGATAGATGCTTGAGATGATGAACCATTAGATTCACAAACTTCAGCAACTGTACGAATTGTATATGGGAATTCTTCTTCAGAAGGAATGACATATGATAATGCTCTTTCTCCTAAAGCACCATGGCCTATTTCACGACGACCTGGAGAGCCCATTCTACCAACTTCACCAACAGAATATGGTGGGAAATTGTAATGATGCATCCAGTGTCTGGAATCTTCTTCAGTTAAGTTATCAATGATTTGTGCATCAGATTTTGCACCTAAAGTTGTAATAGAGATAACTTGTGTTTGACCACGAGTGAACATAGCGGAACCATGAACACGTGGTAATAAGTCTACTTGAGCGTCTAATGGACGAATTTCGTCAACTTTACGGCCATCAGGTCTAATCTTTTCATCAGTGATTAAACGTCTAACTTCCTTAGCAACTAAACCTTCGAGAGTTTCGTTAACCATGTGCATAACTTTTTGATGAGTTTTTTCATCTTCGTATTTACGAGAATCATAATCATCTAAAATTTCATCTTCAATTGCATCAATAGCGTCTTGTCTTTCGAGTTTATCAAAGATAGAAATAGCTTTAACTAGACGAGCTTGTGCTCTATCTGTAACATCCTTTTCGATAACTGGATCACATTGGTATAATTCAATTTCTCTTTTTGTGTGTCCAATTTCTTTAATGATTTCTTCTTGCCATAAGCATAATTTCTTAACTGCTTCATGACCAAACATTAAAGCATCTAACATATCATCTTCGCTAACTTGATCAGCACCAGCTTCAACCATGTTAATAGCATCTTTAGTACCAGCAACTGCTAAGTTAATATCGGATTTTGCTTTTTCTTCAACTGTTGGGTTAATAATGAATTTTCCATCAATTCTTCCAACATAAACACCAGCGATAGGACCATCGAATGGGATATCTGAAATGCCTAATGCTAAGGAAGAACCTAACATAGCAGTCATTTCTGGTGTGCAATCTTGGTCAACAGACATAACTGTGTTGACGATTTGAACTTCATTTCTGAAGCCTTCTGAGAACATTGGTCTAATAGGACGATCAATTAATCTCGCTGTTAATGTGGCGTGTTCACCAGCACGACCTTCTCTTCTTAAGAATGAGCCAGGAATTTTGCCAACTGCGTATTGCTTTTCTTCGTAACCAACTGTTAACGGAAAGAAATCCCCTTCCTTTGGTTCATCTGAGCAACACACTGTGGAAAGAACTACAGTTTCGTTTAATCTTACTAAGACAGCGCCATCAGCTTGTTTAGCGATTTCGCCAGCTTCAATAACGAATTTCTTTCCTTCGAACTCTAATTCGAATACTCTTTTCATTTGTTTTACCTCTTTTTTTAAAATTAATACTCTACAATTTTAGCATCTAATAAAATCTTTACAAGTTTTTATTAAATAAAAAAATCGCACGTATATGCGATTTCCTTATTTGATATTGGTTATTTACGTAAGCCAAGATCAACAATGAGCTTAAGATATGCTTCACGATCAGTCTTAACGAGATAGTCTAATAAGCTACGACGTTGACCAACGAGAATCATTAAGCTACGCTTACTATTAGCATCCTTGTGGTTTGCTTTCAAGTGAGCTGTTAAAGCTGTAATTTGTTCTGTGAGAAGAGCTACTTGAACTTGAACAGAACCAGTATCTTTTTCATTCTTACCGAACTTTTTAACAATTTCAGCTTTTCTTTCCTTAGTTAATGCCATGGAAAGTTCCTCCTTATTTGTTCTTAACTTAAGCCTGGTAAACCGTTGAGGAATCGATAAACTAAGCAAAAGTCGCCGTGAATATAATATATTCTTTTTAACAAAAATGAAACCTTTTTATTAAAATATATTTTCATAAAAGAAAAAGGGGAATTTTTTCCCTTTAAAAATAAATTTATTTTTTATTGTTTCGTTCAATCAAATTAAAAACAAATTCTTTATCCTTTTGCATTTGATTTGTAAGTGAATTTTTTGAATCAAATTTTTGTTCATCTCTAATTTTTTTAACAAAATAAAGATTAATATCTTTACCATAAAGGTCAATATCGTTAGCCTTCAATATATGAGTTTCTATAATTTCTTCATTTAAAACATCAATTGAAGGGTGTCGTCCAACATTTGTTATGCCATCATAAATTTCACCATTTAATAGGACTTTTGTGTAATATACTCCACAGGCAGGCAAAAGATAATTTTTTCCAGTTATATTAGCAGTTGGAAATCCTAAATTTCTTCCGTTTTGCAAACCTTTAACTATTGTGCCTTTAATGGAATATTCACGGCCTAATAAGGCATTAGCTTGCTCTATTTTATTGCTTTTAATTAAATCTAAAATAGTTGAAGAAGAGACTTTCCTTCCATCTACTTTAACAAAAGGGACAATGATTGTTTTTATAAATTTGCTTAAAAGTTGCACATCACCACTGCCATTTTTACCAAATGAATAATCCTCGCCACAAAAAACGACTTCAGGATTGATAGCGAGCAAAATTTTTTCAATAAACTCGGTGTCAGTTAAATCAGAACATTTTTTATCAAACTTCAAAACAAAAAGGTAATCAACACCCAACTTTAAAAGAATTTCCTCTTTATCTTTTAAGGAAGTTAAATAAACGTCATTTTCGATTTTCCCCAAAGTTAAAAGCGGATTCACATCAAAAGTTAACAATGCTGTTTTAT
The DNA here is from genome assembly GCA_045601325.1 of Bacilli bacterium. Classification (GTDB taxonomy): domain Bacteria; phylum Bacillota_I; class Bacilli_A; order RFN20; family CAG-826; genus JAZRZI01. The sequence continues at coordinate 29,483 of JAZRZI010000005.1, read as the reverse complement.
AACCTTCATTTTTACTTTGAGCAATCATTTTTTGATGCCCAATATGAACGCCATCAAAATACCCAAGGCACAAAGAGAAAGTGTCTTTTATATGTGGTACAGACTGACAATCAAAATAATAGGTTTTCATCTTACCATAATCCTCTTTTGCATTTGTATGTTTCGCCATTTCTTTCATAAATTGCTAACGGACAATCATCTTGATTTTTAAAAAAGACTAGATTTTCAATTGTATCTAATCGTAAGCTCAAGCCCGCTTTAATCTTTTTTTCTAAATCACGATCTACGACAAATGTTTTATAAGCTTTTTCTAAAAACGGAACAATGTTTTTTAAATTAGATTCATTCACTAAATCTAAACTAATTGAATCTTCAACTGATGTTCCACCAATTTTTGTTCTACGTAGGTTAATCAAATTTCCATATGTTCCAAGTTTCATAGCGATATCTTCGCCAAGGACTCTTATATATGTTCCTTTAGAAACGGTTGTTTTAAATTTTAAGATGTTGTTTTCATATGAAATTAAACATATTTTATAAACAGTAATTTCTTTGCCATCTCTTTCAACAGTGATACCTTTATGGGCGAGTTTATATAATTGTTGGCCTTTGTAATGTCTTGCGCTTGTCATAGGAGGAATTTGAATTTGTTTCCCCTCTAAAGATTTCAAAGCACATTCTATATCATTTATGGTTAAATTTGGCACTTGTTTTTCTTCTAAAACATCACCTGTAAAATCACCAGTAGATGTCTTAGTTCCAAGCTTTAACTCTGCAATGTATTCCTTATCTTCGTTCTCTAGATATAATCCTGCTTTAGTTGCATTACCGAGAGTAACAATAAGCAAACCAGTGGCAAAAGGATCTAGTGTTCCAGTGTGTCCAACTTTTTTTGTATGGAAAAGATGTTGTATGCGATTGCACACATCCCTAGATGTCCAAGAAGCAGGCTTATCAATAAGTAAAAATCCATTCATACTTGTAATTATCTATTAAGATAATATAATGAAACCACAATGAAAGCAATTCGAACAATATTAGCGTGTATAAGAAGAGCGGATCAAACCTATAATCTCATTAATCATGGGGATAAAATTGTAGTCGGTTTATCCGGAGGAAAAGATAGCGTTGCATTAACCTACTCACTTTCATTATATCAAAAGTTTTCACATACTGATTTTGTCATACAACCAGTAATTTTAGATTTAGGTTTTCCTGGATTTGATCCGACTCCAATGAAAGAATTTTGCAAATCGTTAGGTCTAAATTTGATTGTTTCGGACAATAAAGATGTCTATAAAATTTTGAAAATACAGCAAAAAGATTCAAGACATTTGCCTTGCTCTATTTGCTCACGAATGAAAAAAGCCGCTATTAATAAAGTAGCAAAAGAGTTGGGTTATAACAAAGTAGCTTTTGCACACCATGCTGATGATGCAATAGAAACATATATTATGAATACAATTTATGGCGCAAGAATCGCAACATTCTCACCAAAAATGCACCTAGAAAGAGCGGACATTGAGTTTATAAGACCATTAATACTTGTGAGAGAAAATGATATCAAAAAATTGGTTAAAGAGCAAAATCTTCCAATTAGTTCTTCGTGTTGCCCTGCTGACAAAAACACAACACGAGAAGATATTAAAAATCTTTTAGAGGACATATATAAAAAATATCCAGTTTCAAAAGAGAGTTTCTTATCAATGCTTTCTAATTACGAGACAGAAGATATTTGGGGAAAAGAAATATATCTTAAGATAAATCAAAATGGTTTGTGCTTAAAACCAGTAATTACTGCGGAAGATTATATGATTATGAGCGAAATCAGACACGTTGTTTTTATTAATGAGCAAAATATCAAGCGTGAAGATGAATTTGTTCTTAGAGAAGAAAAGGAAGCTAAAAACTATTTAATAACTATAAACGAAACTCCAATCGGAACAATTAGATATAGACAGTTCAATAGAGATACAAAATTAGAACGTTTAGCTATTCTCAAAGAATACCGACATAAAGGCTATGCAAGTGAAGCGGTAAAATTCTTAACAGATATGTTGATGGCAAAAAATAATCCTTGTGAAGTAAAATTAAATGCTCAATACCATTTATTAGAAATGTATAAGAAAATAGGGTTTATAGAGTACGGTGAAACATTCTATGAAGCTGGTATAAAACATATCAGTATGAAAAAAGTGTGCTAAAGCACACTTTATTTTTTTGAATTATTAAGAAGTTCGTTGATTCTTTCTTCTCTTTTAAATCCTTCATCTAAAACGAATGAAATTTCAGGTACTCTACGTGTATCCATTTTTTTAGATAAACATGTGCGAATGAAACCTTTAGATTTTTCTAATGTTTCCATTCCTTCTTTTATTTCATCATCTTTAATAAAAGAGACATAAACTTTTGCATAGCTGAAGTCACTACTGACTTTAACTTCAGGAATTGTTACGAAACCAAGATGAGGATTTTTTAATTCGAACTGAATGATTTCCGCTATATTCTTGCGAATAATAGCCGCAATTCTTTCTTGTTTATTAGCCATTATTTATTGTCCTCAACCATTTCGTATGATTCGATAATGTCATTTTCTTTAATATCATTGAAGTTTTCAACTAACATACCGCATTCAAATCCTGCTTTGACTTCCTTAACAGAGTCTTTTTCTCTTTGTAATGATGCGAGTTTGCCTTCGTAGATAACAATACCATCACGAATTACACGAACAGCACTTGCGTTTTTAATGACACCATCGATGACCATACATCCAGCGATCGTGCCAATCTTGCTAACTTTAAATAAACGTCTAATTTCAGCTTGACCGTTAACTTTTTCAACAAATGTTGGAGCAAGCATACCTTTCATAGCAGCTTGAATCTCTTCAATTAAAGCATAAATGATTCTATGTAATCTAATTTCGACTTTTTCTTCTTCAGCTTTTGCTCTAGTACGTGCATCAGGTCTGACATTAAAACCATAAATGATTGCGTTAGATGCACTGGCAAGCAATACATCACTTTCAGTGATTGCGCCACTAGTTGCACGAACGATATTAACTTTAATATCATCAGTTGTTAGTTTTTCTAAAGAACTCTTAACAGCTTCAGCGGATCCAGCAGAATCAGCTTTGATTATAAGGTTAATATTTTGAATAGATCCTTCTTTAGCTCTTGCAAACAAATCATCTAAAGATGCTGCAGATGTTGCGTTTCTGTCCTTTTCATCTTTATTAAGTTTACGTTTATTTGCAATTTCTTTGGCTTCAGATTCTAAAGAGAAAGCCATAAATCTATCACCAGCTTCTGGAACTTCACCCAAACCAATAACAGAAACAGGTGTGCTTGGCAACGCTTCATTAACGATACGTTTGTATTCGTTTGTCATTCTTCTAGCTTTACCATATGAAGTACCAACAACAAGGAAATCGCCTTCCTTTAAGGTACCATTTTGTACCAATAAAGTAGCTTTTGGACCTTCATTTTTATCAAGTTTAGCTTCCAAAACTGTGCCCATAGCATATCTATCAGGGTTAGCTTTAAGTTCCTTCATTTCTGCGACAAGAAGGATAGCTTCTAATAAACCATCGATATTCTTTTTCTGCTTTGCAGAAATTTCAACAGTAATACAATCACCGCCATATTCTTCAGCGATAACATCATGTTGCATTAATTCATTTTTGACTCTATCAGGGTCTACACCTGGTTTATCCATCTTATTAATAGCAACAATGATTGGAACATTAGCCGCTTTAGCGTGATCAATAGCTTCAATAGTTTGAGGCATAACACCATCATCTGCTGCAACAACTAAAACGACAATATCAGTAACTGAAGCACCTCTTGAACGCATTGCGGTAAAGGCTTCGTGTCCAGGAGTATCGATAAATGTAATCTTTTGGCCATCAATTTCTTTTTGATAAGCACCAATTTCTTGTGAAATGCCACCGAATTCAGCTTCAGCAAGCTTAGAATTTCTAATTGCATCAATAAGTGTTGTTTTACCATGGTCAACATGGCCCATGATTGTCACAACAGCAGGTCTTGGTTTTAGTTTGCTTGGATCGTCGTTGATAACAAGTTCTTCAAAGTTTTCAGCTGCAACAACTTCCTTCTTTTCGAAATCGTAACCAAATTCTAAACAAACTAAACCAATAAGTTCATCATCCAAAACAGTGTTGATGGTAATCATCTTTCCTTGAAGGAAAAGGAATTTGATAATATCTCCTACAGGAACATTTAAAGATTTGGACAATTCGGAAACACTTATAGCACCAGTATAGGTAAATACGCCACCATTGACTTTAGTTTTAACTTTATCTGCATTATATTTTGTAGATACATTAGTTTGACGTTCGTTAAAATCTTTTTTGTTATAATTTTTGTTTCCCATAATCAACACCTTCTTTCTTTAAAATAAATTTCTAAGTTCTTCATAGAAGGCGCTTGGAATATCACATCTAAGCGCTCTATTAAGAAGTTTTCTTTTAATTAATAATTCGATGCATTCCTTACTTTTGGTAACATATGCACCACGACCTTGCTCTTTAAAAGATAGGTCGATTTTAATTTCTCCTATAGGAGTTTTTACAATACGAAGCAATTCAGTACGATCGAGTTTACGACGTGTAACGATACAAATTCTTTGAACAGAATCCATTATTTATTATCGTCGTAGTAATCGTCGTATTCGTCATAATCGACGTCTTCTTCATCTTCTTCGTAATCGTCTTCAGATTCTTCGGCTTCGATTTCACGAAGTTCTTCTTCTGTGTAAATTGACATATTTTGACTCGGATCACGGGAGATGACTGGAGTTGCTTCATCTTCTTCCTCGTCTTTATTCTTTTTCTTGTTATAAGATTTGCGGCCGCTTTGTTTAGAACCTTTCTTATCATCTTCAAGAGTCTTTTCGAGTTCGCTTAAAGTGATTGTAGTCTTAACAGTCTTGACATCTTCAGCTGGTTTTTCTTCGGCCTTAGGTTCTTCTTTAACAGTTTCAATAACTGAAGCGGATTCAAGTACGACTTCTTCTTCAACTTTTGTTTCGAGGACTTCATCAAAGTCATTCTTTTCATCTTCATAAACACGTTCTTGAGGAGCAACATAACCATCAGGAAGCCCAGGTAAAACTTCAGTAGAAGCCTTGAATGCTTGATATTGAGCAAGTCTTGCTTCTTCTTTAGCTTTCTCACGTCTTTCAATTTCTTCAGCGTTGAGTTCTTCGAATGTTTGATATTCAATACCTTGTTCAAGAGCGTCTGATTTCTTAATAACATCAATTTTTAATTGTGTTAATTTGGCTGCTAAACGAACGTTAACACCTTTACGACCAATAGCGGTTGTTAAGGAATCGTCTTCGACGATGGCGGTAGCTTTCTTTGTTTCAGCATCAAAACTTACACCAGCAATACGTGCAGGTTTTAAAGCTTCCATGACATATAAACCTGGGTTTTCGCTCCAAGCAATTATATCAATCTTTTCTTTGTTTGCATTGCCATTGCCTAATTGGCTGACAATCTTTTGTATACGCGAACCATTTTGGCCAATACATGAGCCAGCAGGATCAACATCTGGATTAGAACTATAAACAGCGACCTTGCTCTTTTCACCAGCTTGACGTGCAATAGCCTTAATGGAAATTGTTCCATCATAGATTTCTCTAATTTCTTCATTGAATAGGCAACGTAAGAAACCTTCATCAGCACGAGTAACATCCACTCTTGCGCCATTTTTGCCTTCGCTGTCGACACCAGCGACATAAATACGAATTGTATCACCAGGTAAGAATGATTCATCACCAATCATTTTGCTTCTTGGAAGATAAACTGTGTTACGTCCAATATTGATAGTCACACCCTTATCGTCTGATCTTTCAACTCTACCAGTGACCATTGTTTGCATTTTGTCAGCAAAGTTTGCGCGCACAACTTCTTTTTCAGCTTCTGCAAATTTTTGTTTCCATATAGATTTAATGGACATTGCAGTTTGCTTTTTCATGTCATCGACACTTGCAGGTATTTTGCAATCATCACCAATTTTGTAATTAGAATTGTATGCTTTTGCGTCAGCTAATTCGATTTCAAGCACATCATCTTCAACTTCTTTAACAATGTGTTTGATGTTGTACATAGAAATACCATTTTCAATGTCGATATCTACTTCAACAATTGCATCGTCTGCTCCTAATTGTTTTTTGAAACCCTTGATTAATGCTTCTTTTAAAGCTGCAATGATGACTTCTTGCTTAATGCCTTTAGCAGCTTCAATCATTTCAAGAGCTTCTTTGAATTCTTTCGCGTTCATAGCCATAATTTTTACTCCTTAAAATTTAATTGCTAAACGAATTTTTGATATATTTGTTTTTGTTATATCAACAGTTTTAGTTCTAGTTTTTACTTTATAAGATAGTTGAATTTTATCTTCAAAGACAGCAACTAGAGTGCCTTCATAAATGTTTTCGCCTTCAATAGGATTGATAAGATGTACGTGGATATAAGAATCAACATAATCATGTAATTTTTCAATCTTAAGAGGTTTTTCTGCTCCTAATGAGGATATATCAAATGTATAAGGATGATCGAATGGATCTAATTCATCAACATAAGCGTTTAATACATTGGAGACTTCAACAATAGCATCCATATCGATAGGTTCAACTCTATCAACGACAACTTCCAAAATTGTGTCACCTTTAATGAATTTGCTAGTTATGCTGACTAATTCATAGCCAATAGTTTCTAGCTTTTTAGATATGTTAGTTTCTAGTGTTTTGATATCCATAAATATGTCCTTTAAAAACAAAGAGTGGCCATTTCGGTCACTCTTATTCAGAGCAATGCACTTTTTCAAATGCATACTTATTATATTATTAATTTAATAAGTGTCAAATATTTTTAAGAAAATCTATCTTTTTTGTTTCGCGAAAGCCTCTCCAAAATATTCTCTGAAGAAGTTTTCAGCATTTTTCTTCATAAAAAGACTTGCAACATTGTCTTTAAAAGAGATGAAAATTGATAGATTGCCAAAGTACTTGTCAATAACTTCAACTTCAATTAAGAATTTTTCGTTATCAAGCCAACATCCACTATTGGCACATTTATAGAAATAGTTTTCTGACTTAATCTTGCCAATCATATTTGAATATCCTTCTTGTGGGAACGTTTCAAATATATTAAATCCTCTGCCGAAATTGATAACTTTTTTGCCTTGTTCATTAACATATTCAAATGAACCATTTAACGCGGTTAAGTTTAGTTTGAATTCCTTGATTCCCATTTGATTTTTCTCACAAACATATGTGATACCAGAAATATCTTTTTCTAGGCTTGAGGTTATACCTTCAGGCAAACATCTTAATTTTAAATCGCAAGTCATTTGTTCTAGATCAACATTTGCTATTCTGTTTTCTTCTATAGAAGAGTTGCTCATTGAAACGATAATTTCTTTAACTGCTTTATATATTGTATAACGAGAATTTTGATTTCCTTGATTGCTGGAGTTAATGGCAAATAACACATCCTGATCAGGGAACATAAAGACTAATTGGTCCCCCATTCCGAAGAATGCAAATGCGTTACCTTCCAAATGCCAAATTTGATAGCCATAACCAAATGAAGCAATGGTTTGGTATACTGTTTCTTTATTATCGACAAGTTTTGATGTCGCTGTAAATAAATACTCAGAATCCATCAAACGTTCACCATTATAAACACCATAATTCATTACTAGTCTTCCAAAACTAGCAATATCTCTTAAAGTACAAATAAGTGATGAATCACCCCATGTAGTGCCTGTAGGCGTGTCTAAAGTATAGGCTGTTTTGAAAGTGCCCATTTTGTTGAAAAGTTTATATTTTAAATAATCTAGTAACTTCATACCAGAAAGTTTTTCAACTAATGTTGATAATACTTGACTGCCATCGCTATCGTATTTGAAATACATTCCAGAAGGTCTGCAAGGTTTTGTGTGGAAATATAAAGAAACTCTATCATTTTCTTCCTGATAGAACCAACCGAGTGGCAAATCAATACATGTTCTCATCATTAACATATCTTTAATGGTTTGTTTTCTAAGGTAAGGATGAGGTTTGAAATCTATATATTCAGGAAAATATTTTATTATAGGATCATCTAAATTTAATTTGCCTTCTTCTAATAATAAGCCAATCGCAATAGAGACAAATGACTTTGTTTCGGAATACATCCTATGCAAATAATCTTGATGGAAAGGTTTGTAATAAGCTTCAAAGAATATCTTGTCGCCTTTCATGAAAAGTATTGAGTGAGTGTTCAAATCATTATCTTCTAGAGTCTTAATAAATTTGATTAAAGATTCGGATTTTACCCCCGCTTGTTCTGGTGTGATTTTTTCAAACATAAAAATACCTCCATGTTAGTCACAACTAACTATAGACGTTAGTTTAAACTAACTCATTTTTATTATAAAATTTATGGTAAAATATGTAAAGTAAAAAATCAAAGATTTTTTAAAAATCACTATTGCATACAAAAAAATAGTTAAGTATAATCTTTGCTATGACTTGGCAAATTATTCTCGAAATTTTGTTGTTTGCAGTTGCACTTTCAATGGATGCATTCGCAGTAAGTGTGACTGACGGATTAATATATTCGGACATCAATAAAAAGAAGTCTTTTTTTATCGCTGGTGTGTTTGGTGTAATGCAAGGATTAATGCCATTAGCAGGTTATTGGATTATTGAAGGAATTCAATACGCTGTCGGTGAAACCGCAGGTGAAAAAGCAAGTGGAATTATGTCCACTATTATTACCTGGATTGCGTTTGGATTGCTTCTTTTTATTGGTTTAAAAATGTTAATACAAGCAATTATCGACATTAAAAAACCTAGTGGTCAAAAAGAAATGAAAAAATTCTCAATTAAAGAAGTTCTTATTATGGGAGTAGCTACTGCAATTGACGCTCTAACAGTAGGCATTTCTTTGCATTCTGGATTATCAAATAATGCCACTATTTTCTTACATATATCAATAATTACTGTGATCACATTTATCATTTCACTTGTTGGCCTATTTTTAGGTCACTGGTTTGATAAATTATTAAAAGGAAAATTCGAAATATCCTCCATAATAGGAGGATGCATTCTTATCACACTAGCGATTTGGACTTTATTAAGTTCTATTTTATAGAATAATTGTTAATCAATTTTTGTGCTAAAAAATCTATAAACTCCTGCTGACCAACCAAGCATTTCCGGAGTTTCGTATTCAAAACTAACACCAATAGAGCCATCTCTACCATCATATTTTTCCCAAATACGATTAGTTTTTACGAAATTGTTTTCAACGCAACTCATATATTTTGTAGCGATTCGATCAGCGTCAGTTTTCAAGCCAATATTTCTCAAAGCGTTAAATGTAAACCATGATGTGTAAGGCCAAACCATTGGATAGTCAAATTGGAAATAAACATCATCACCCCTATATGCACAAGGAGAAATGCCATAAGGAAGTTCTAATAATTTAATTAATTTTAAGGCACCTTCTTTATCGTCTGATAAGCCAAAGCAATATGGATAAAAACTAACAACAGAAGCAATTTCAGAGAAAGTGTCATCTTCAAAATTGTAGTCCAAATATATGCCTTTTTCTTTGCAGAATAAGTATTTATTTACTAAGTCTTTTCTCTTTTTAGCATAGCTAATGAATTTATTTTTATTATCTTCGTCACCTAAAATCTCAAACATTTTTGCAATCTTTAATTCCACATCATATAAGAAACAGTTAAGGTCTAAATGAATAAAAGCATGTGCGGAAATCTTGCTTTCTTTAGTTCTAAAACGCATATTGAAATCAAGACCGCTTTCTGCGATAGCAATAATATCCTTGCCTATCACTCTTTGAGTATCTGGGTCATCGCTAAATTCAAGAACTCGTGGGGACAAACCTCTATAATGCACCATGATATCTTCATCAGTGCAATCAACTGCCATAAAGCTGTTCAATCCACATGGTAATAGTCTTTTTGTCATAAAAAAATTATATTCTTTAAGAATATAAGGAAGATAATGTTTAATGATATTAATGTCTTTTTTATATTCATAATATTCATAGACACATCTAGAGAATAAAGGTGGCTGAGTTCTATCATTTAGGTCTGTAGCATTAGGAATATAACCTAGTGTTTCGATAGAGTGAACAAAATTATCTAAGTTATTTTTAACTTGTTCATCAAAACCATCTAATAGCAAACCCTGGTTAATAAAATATGTATCCCAGTAGAAAAAATCCTTATACATGCCAGAAATAGATGGGGAAGTAAATGGATATGGGACTCTTTCATTTGCGGGTCTTACACTATTCATCCAATTATCTTTAATATACTTTAATACTTCGTTTCTAATATTTTCCATACTAATTAAAAAGCTCCATTAAACTTTTAATTCTTAAATAATAATCACAATCTTTAAAATGGTCGTGTCTATCCACTAATATTGCATCAACACCTGCATTTTTAGCGGATAACATATCGTTAATGCCATCGCCAACATAACAAACCTTTTTTAAATCACCCTTGTAGTCAAACATTGACAAAGCTTTCAAAATTGGATCAGGTTTTGGTTTATATTGGTTACATTCTCTATTTCCAACATATACATCAAAGAAATCTTTAGAAATATTAAAATGCTCCAATACATCTTGGACATGGCAAACATTGTTGCTAGTAACAAGACCTGTTTTATATCCACGAGATTTTAGCTCATTAAAAAATTCGAGTGTATCGTCGTAAGTAACTGTGCCATGCACAGATTCTTTGGAATTAATTTCTCTTTCAATCACTTCTGCAAAAACATCGCCTAACTCAACAGGTGCGCCTATTTCTTGATATCCCTGTGGAAGAGGAATTCGAGAAAAATAAGCAGTTTGATTAGTATCGAAGTCAATTCCGACTGCTTCATAAGCAATTTTAAATACCCTTGCTAAGCTAGGGAATGTATCAAATAAAGTTCCGTCAAAATCAAACAAATATAAATCGTATTTTTTCATATTAGATGTGAAATGAGATTTCTCCGCTATTTAAGTTAATTATTTTTTCATTAAGTTTTACTTTTAAAGAGCAATCATCGTTTATATCAATCACTTCAATTTTTTGAATGTTATGATTAACTTCCGCAAAAACTTTTTTTCCTTTTAAATAATTATGCTTTTTAGCATATTCAATAAATTTATTATTTCCTTTACCTATTAAAACAAATTCTTCATAAATCTTTCTATAAATTAGGTTCTTTAAGTCTAAAATATTATATTTTTCAGCGGTTTCTAGAGATATTGATGTACAAGGATGTTTAAATACACCTTCAAACTTATTTTGGTTCACATTGAGGCCAATTCCTACGCAAAGGTAATTAGGAACACTGCCTTCTAAAAGCACACCACATATCTTTTTAGAATTAACGTATACATCGTTTGGCCATTTTATAGAAATATTATTAAGACCTAAACCTTCTAAAGCTTTACTAATAACAACTGCACTAGCAATAGATAAAGAAGCGTATTTATCCACTAATAAAGGATCTTTAATAAGCAATGAAAACAAAAGATTAGTGTTTCTACCACTAATCCATTGTCTGTCTAATCTACCTTTGCCGTTAGTTTGATAATCGCTAGAGACAAAGGTGAAATTATTTAAATTTAAATATTCTCTTTTAATGTAGCTAGAGGTAGAGTCAATTTCTTGAAAATGTAATTCTCTAAAACTCTCACTCATATTATAAGAACATTGACATTAATATACCTGCTGCAATAGCAGAGCCAATAACACCAGCTACGTTTGGACCCATAGCGTGCATCAATAAGAAGTTGCTCGGATCTTCTCTTTGTCCTTCTTTTTGGACAACACGAGCCGCCATAGGAACAGCGCTGACACCAGCCGCACCAATCATAGGGTTAATCTTACCATGTGATAACAAGCACATGAGTTTACCACCTAAGATGCCGCAAATAGCAGCGATGATAAACGCACAGATACCCAAACCGAAGATTTTTAATGTATCTAATGTTAAGAAACCAGTGCCGATTGCAGTTGCGCCGACTGATAAGCCTAAACAAATTGTGCAGATATAAAGCAATGCGTTGCTAACTGTTTTTGTTAAGTTAGGAACAACACCGGACTCTTTAATTAAGTTGCCTAACATTAAGCAACCAATTAATGGAGTAGCATCTGGTACGATAAGTGCAACGACCAAAGTACAGATGATAGGGAACATTATCTTCTCACGTTTACTAACAGGTCTAAGTGTTTCCATCTTAATAAGACGCTCTTTCTTAGTTGTGAATAAACGAATAAGTGGAGGGAAGATAATTGGCACTAAAGCCATGTAAGAATAAGCAGCCAATGCTATTGGAGCTTGTAAATCTAAGGATGCTAGTTTTCCGCTTGCTGCCGAAGCAGATAACATTTTACTAGAAACCAAAATAGCTGTTGGACCATCAGCACCACCAATAATACCAATTGATGAAGCTTCAAAACCATTTAATCCCAAAGCTAACGCGCCAAAGAATGCAGCGAAGATACCGATTTGAGCGGCACCACCAAGAAGCATTGTCTTCTTATTAGCAATCATTGGACCGAAGTCTGTAGTCGCACCAATACCGATAAAGATCAAGCATGGATATAATTCGCGTTCAACACCTAGATGTAAAACACCTAAAAGTCCTCTTTGGGATACTGGAACACTGCTAATTGCATTGTAAACATATTGGCCGCTACCTTCAGCCGTCTCTTTTATCACATACGTGTCTATGAGATTATTAATTGTTGCAGGATCTGTTGGGCCATTATAAGTGTAGTCCGCATAGATGCCAGGCAATAAGTTAACTAAGATAATACCAATAGAAATTGGAATTAATAAGTATGGTTCAAAATCAAATTTGATAGCAAGAACAAGGAAAACGATGCCAATGAGAATCATGACAAGGTTCATCCAGCCGTTACCATTAAAGAATGTAGCAATTGTGGTTTTATTTAAAAAGCTTTGAATAATGTCCCACATAAAATTAGCCTAAAACGATTAAAACGTCTCCATTTGCAACATCAGAGCCTTTTGAGACTTTGATATCAACAACTTTGCCTTCAACTGTTGCAGGAACTTCATTTTCAAGTTTCATTGCTTCGATAACTGCAACTGTTTGGCCTTTCTTTACTGTATCGCCAACTTTGACAGATACGCTTAATACTTTACCGCCAATAGGAGCGTTAATTGTTGCGCTACCACTTGCTGTTGGAGCAGCCTTTGAAGCTTCTGCTACTGGAGCAGCAATGCTACCTTTAACTTCACTAACGGATTCAAGTTCTACTTCGTAGACTTTACCATTAACTTTAACTTTATAGACTTTCATGTTATTTAATCTCCTTAACGGACACTACTCTGACGTCCGATTTAATTTCGTTTTGATAATCGATAGAAGCAATTAATGCAGCTACCATCATATCATCTTCATTGATGATAACTTCTTTTTTTGCATTATTTTCAACATTTGTCGCTACGGGGACAGCATTATTCTTCTTATTAGCATCAAGTTGTTTTTTCATATCAAACAAACCTGTAAGTTTAAAGATTAATGTTGTTATACCTATGATGATACCCAAGATAGCAAACACCATGAGGATAGCAACTAATACTGGGATGGAGAAATCTTTTAAGGCTGGACCGCCTATTTCAGATCCATCAAGAATTGCGTATAACTTATTCATGACTACTCCTCCTAGAATACCATATTGAATTCCACGACTTCATTTTCTTCAGCTTTCACTAAACCATATTTCTTTTGTAAGAATTCTGTAGCGACTGCTTCGAATAATGCCAAGGATAATACGTCTTCATCACATCTAGCGATGTCTTTGTATTTTTCCTTCATGGATTCAAATTCAGGTTTTAATAAATCAGCTGGACGGCAAGTAATGACTTCGTCATCACCGATAATTTTCTTCTTAACGTCTTCATTAACTTCGCTAGGCCATTTACCATATCTACCATGTAAATATTCCTTAATTTCCTTAGCGACCATTTTATAACGTTCACCAGAGATAACATTAAGAACTGCTTGTGTACCCACCATTTGAGATAATGGAGTAACAAGAGGTGGATAGCCCATATCTTTTCTAACTCTAGGAACTTCTTCCAACACCAAATCATACTTATCCATAGCGTTTTGGTCTTTTAATTGTTTCATTAAATTAGAAAGCATACCGCCAGGGACTTGGTATTTAAGAATGTTAGGGTTAACTGATAATGCTTTTGGATTTAATAAACCATTAGCGACGTATTTTGCTCTAACTTTTTCCATTAATGGTTCTGCTTTATGAAGGGCATCAACATTGAGTTCTGGATCATACTTAGTGCCCTGTAGCACAGTATTGAATGCTTGAGTAGATGGTTGAGCAGTACCACCACTAAGTGGTGATAAACAGCAGTCAATTCTATCTACACCAGCTTCAATAGCTGATCTATAAGTCATTTCACATATACCAGCTGTGCAGTGACTATGTAATTCAACTGGTAATTTTGTGTTTTTCTTAATAGCAGAGATTAATTCAAATGCATCGTTAGGTGTCATAACACCCGCCATATCTTTGATACAAATTGAATCAGCGCCTAACTTTTCAACTTCTTTTGCAAAGTTCACATAGTATTCAACGGTATGAACTGGTGAAGTTGTGTAAGATAGGGCAATTTGACATTCTGCACCATATTTCTTTGTAGAAATAACAGCTTGTCTTAAGTTTCTTACATCGTTTAAGGCATCGAAAACACGGATGACATCGATACCATTTTCAATACTCTTCTTGCAGAACATATCGACAACATCATCACTATAGTGACGATATCCAAGAATGTTTTGTCCTCTAAAGAGCATTTGAAGCTTTGTCTTTTTACAGACAGCTCTTACTTTTCTAAGACGTTCCCAAGGATCTTCGTTTAAGAAGCGGAGACATGCATCAAAAGTTGCGCCGCCCCAAACTTCCATCGCATAGTAACCAGCATCATCTAAGACTTTGGCTAATTCAACTACTTCGTCAGTAGTCATTCTAGTTGCGAATAAAGATTGTGGTCCATCACGTAAGGCTGTTTCAACAATCTTAACGCCCATAAATATTTTCCTTTTTTAAAACTATTTTGTAGGTCCAGCTTTAACTAATGCTTTGCCAGCTTGGTTTCCTTCATATTTTTCAAAGTTCTTAATGAATCTAGAAGCCAAATCAAGAGCTTTGTTTTCCCAAATAGATGCATTTGCATAAGTATCTCTTGGATCTAAAATCTTGCTATCAACACCTGGTAATTGTGTTGGAACTTCTAAATTGAAGTGTGGAATTACTTTCGTAGGAGCATTATTGATAGAGCCATCTAAGATAGCATCGATGATGCCACGTGTATCTTTAATAGAGATACGTTTGCCAGAACCATTCCAACCAGTGTTGACTAAGTATGCTTTAGCACCACTAGCTTGCATTTTCTTAACTAATTCTTCAGCGTATTTTGTTGGGTGCAATTCGAGGAATGCTTGACCGAAACATGCTGAGAATGTAGGTGTAGGTTCTGTAATACCTCTTTCTGTACCTGCTAATTTAGCAGTGAAACCAGATAAGAAGTAATATTGTGTTTGTTCTGGTGTGAGGATTGAAACTGGAGGTAAGACACCAAATGCATCGGCAGAAAGGAAGATAACATTCTTAGCTGCTGGAGCAGAGCTAATAGGTCTTACAATATTTTTAATATGATCAATTGGGTAAGATACACGAGTATTTTCAGTTACTGACTTATCAGCAAAATCAATTTTGCCATTTTCATCAACAGTAACGTTTTCTAATAATGCATTCCTTCTAATAGCATTATAGATATCTGGTTCGCTCTCTTTATCAAGATTGATAACTTTTGCATAGCAACCACCTTCAAAGTTGAAGACACCATTGTCATCCCAACCGTGTTCATCGTCACCAATTAATAATCTTTTTGGATCAGTTGATAATGTTGTTTTGCCTGTGCCGGATAAACCAAAGAAGATAGCGGTATTTTCACCATTCATATCTGTATTAGCGGAACAGTGCATACTTGCCATACCTTTAAGTGGTAAGTAATAGTTCATCATAGAGAACATACCTTTCTTCATTTCACCACCATACCAAGTATTGATGATAACTTGTTCTCTTGAAGTAATGTTGAACACTACTGCTGTTTCACTGTTTAAACCTAATTCTTGGAAGTTTTCAACTTTTGCTTTAGATGCGTTATAAACAACGAAATCTGGTTCAAATGCTTCTAATTCTTCTGCTGTAGGTTTGATAAACATATTTCTGATGAAATGTGCTTGCCATGCAACTTCGACGATGAATCTAACTGCCATACGTGTGTCTTTGTTAGCACCGCAATAAGCATCAACGACGAATAATTTTTTATTTGATAATTCTTTAACGGCAATCTTTTTGCATGCTTCCCATGCTTCTTTACTTGCTGGGTGGTTATCATTCTTGTATTCAGGAGATGTCCACCAAACTGTGTCTTTGCTGTTTTCATCCATGACAATGAATTTGTCCTTTGGAGAACGACCAGTATAGACACCAGTCATAACGTTCACTGCACCGAGTTCTGTTTGTTGGCCAACTTCATAGCCTTCTAATGTTTCTTTTGTCTCTTCTTCAAATAAGAGTTCGTAGGAAGGATTGTATACAACCTCTGTTGTACCAGTGATTCCATACTTTGTTAAATCTAATTTTTTCATGTATTTACCTCACTTGATCTGCAAATTTTCGCAAAATCAGAGTAATTATAAATCAAGTTTAATAATATTTCAAAGAAATAAATGCGCATATGCACATATTATATTAAATAATGAACATAAAATATAAAAAAAGAAACCCAACAGGATTTCTCTTTATAGAATTGATTTTAAGCTACAATTTTTGGATTTTGTTTCTTCTATTTCTTTATCGTGCTCTTCAAGTATTTTCTTATATTTGGTGTTAATTTTGTTAAACCTTACAACAAATAGAGACAATAACACAATACCTAGAATAGATAATAATGGCGTAAGGAAAACTAGTCCGGTCGGTATTCCTACTGCAGGGCCACATATAAACATCACAAAGGATAAAACAACAAAAACTATATTAAGACTTCTACTTCTTTTTTTGCGTTTTCTAAAGTTTTCATTCCATTGAATTTCAGCTTCAGAAAAAGAGAAAGGTTTATAAGCACGAGTGTATAAAGATAATTGTCCTATTGCAGGCGTATAAATGACGTTCTTAACGCCTCTTAGTTCAATAGTTACGTAGTAAATAGGAATCTTATAATAGACGATATCTAAAAGATTGATTCTTCTCTTGGTTCTATTTCCTGTGATTGAATCTGCAAGCGATACTATGTGAGATGTGTAAAGCTTATCATGGATTGCAAGTTTCACTCTTTCTAAAGCTTTGTCACATAATTTAATCTTTGATAATTCACTTGTACTAACTTCGACAAATTCAGTAAGTTTAGCACAGTTAATTGCGTTTTCAATCTTCTCCGCTTCTACTTTTCCAAATTCTACGTTATTGTCATTTCTTACATATGCATAACTAAATGCGCTGGTATCTGTGCATCCTTTTGCGTACATAATGTCAACATATGTTTCGGATACTTCGCTTACCTTTGCTTCGAATATATCAACAGGAGTGTCTTTAGAGTCTCTTAAAAACTCGTAAACTCTTTTAACGAAAAGACTTTTATCAATATTTGCTTTGCAAGTAAAACCTTTTGTGAACGACTTTTCGTCTGCGTATTTACGAACATTACTTTCATTAATAATGATATTACCATTGATAACTGTATCTGGACCCTTGTCTAGCATAAAAGTAGAATCGCAAACATTGCATTTGTAATTTTCAGAATCTATAGCGGTAACATCATTAGAACCACAATGTGGGCATTTAATACTGACAATATTTGTTCTTATGTTTTTGTCGTTAACTTTTTCAAAATTAGTAATTTCAACTTTTGGGAAAACATATCCACAGTGCGGACAATCATTTCTTGTATCTGTACATTTACCACCACATTCAGGGCATATTCTAATTGACATAAGTTTCTCCTTCCACCAAAACGTGCATTGCAGGTCTAATTGAATTGTTGCTTTGTCCAGGAATTATTGTATCATCTAATGTTCAAACATCACTAACATATGTAGCGGATGTTTTGTTAAAGCTATGAGGAGATCTAGTCCAATACCATCCATTTGTATTGACTCCAGCGGTGTAAGCTGCACCTCTTGCTCTGGCAAAATCGGTAACTTTGCACGCTCTTTTACTATCTTTTTGATCGATTGCGTTAAAACCATTATTTGTAACGAGCAATTCTTCTTTTGATAATGCAAATAACTTATCTTTTGTGTTTTCACAAGTGTTGTTGTTGAAACCATCAGTTGTGCTTTTCAAAGAATTATCAACTTCAGTAACTTTAATCTTAGATTTGCCAAGATAAAACGCCATATTGAGAAAATCATCATTCATCCATCTGCGTTGCTCGCTATTTTTATAGTTGTTATCAGATTCACTATAAATTGCGTGATCAAGAAGTAGTTTAGTGGTTACAAAGTAATCGTTCCCTTTACTAGATATTACATTCCATTCAATTGGTTCAACTTTAAACCAATATGTCTCACCACCAACAATATAATCAGCATCATCAAATTGATATTTCGCGGATGTTGGTCTAGCTTTGAATGGATAATAAAAATCATTATTGAATAAATAATATCCTACTTCATTCTTATAAGAATCATCTAGAGTGTTTAAATAATTAACCACTTCTTGTTCCTTCACTCTTGTTTGAGGGTAATAGCCATAAGTCACTACTGTATGTTCGGTGTTTATATTAGGAAAATTTGTATCATTAACCTTAGGTTGTTTTTCACCTTTTGAACAACTAACTAATGAAACCAATAAAATAGGAAATGATAACAAAAGTTTCTTTTTCATACTAATTTAATAATACACCTTTAACTTATTTAGTCTTATTCGCCATATTTTATGTGGGTTGTAGCTAAACCTGCTAAGGAAGTTTCTCTATAACGTTGGTCTAAGTCTTTACCTGTTTGTAACATAACTTCCACTATTTCATCAAAAGAGATGGAAGATGATTTATAAGAGAATTCAGCAATGTAACAAGACATAATAGCTTTTGAAGCCGCCACAGCGTTCCTTTCAATGCATGGAATTTGAACGTATCCATCGATTGGGTCACAAGTTAAACCAAGATTATGCTCTAAAGCAATTTCTGCCGCACAATCAATTTGATCTAAGTTGTATTTGCGAAGTTCTGCTAAGGCAGCTGCTGCCATTGCACACGCACTACCAATTTCTGCTTGGCAACCCGCTTCCGCACCACTTATAGAACCATTATGTTTGATACAGTTACCAACAATGCCTGCTGTTGCTAAAGCATTGGCAACATAATCGTCATCATCGTGATAAGTATCCGCCATATATTTAAGCATGCTTGGTAATGTACCAGCACTGCCACATGTTGGAGCAGTAACAACAAGACCTCCACTAGCATTTTCTTCGCTAACAGCAAAAGCATAACAAGAAATTAATCTATAAGATTTAGTGGATAAAGATTCATTTGGGTGATTGCTTTCTATGAAAGAAGGGGCTTTTCTATCAACACCTAGTTTGCCAGGAAGCTTGCCTTTAGTGTGCATGCCTCTTTCAATAGCGGCTTGCATAACATGCCAAACTTCAATGAGATACTCTTTGATATTTGGTTCGTGATGATATACGTATTCGTAAAGTCTCCAGTTGTTCTTTTTACAAACTTCAATTATTTCTTTAAGATTCTTTTCTTTGTAAACCTCAGGAATCATTTTTTTAGGTTCGCTTTTGATTTCATATTCACCACCACCGACAGAATACGCTTCTTCTTCAGCAATTTCACCATTGTCTAAAAAGAATTTGAAATCAAATGTATTAATGTGTGGTTTATCTAAATTTTTATAGTCGAAAAACACTTCACAAGGAATATCGCCGAAAGCTTTTTTAATAGATAAATCGGTGAAGTGTCCCTTGCCAGTTAACGCTAAAGAGCCAAAAAGAGTTACCTCGGCTTTAACTGTATTAGGATATTTTTTAAGCAAATGGCGAGTAGCGTTCATTGGAGCAATTGTGTGACTGCTTGATGGGCCATTACCAATACGATACAAATGTTTAAGACCTTCCATAATTATTTACCCTTCCTTATAAATTCTTCTAAAGTAATTTTGTATACGACTAATTCTTCGTTATCTTGATAATATGAATCAACAAGACTCATTCCATTCTTAATAGCGACTTTTCTAGAAGCGATATTATCTTTATTCATAAATGAATATACTTCATTAGCGATTTCATTTCTAAAAAAATATTTCTTAAAGAATTGGCTAGCTTCACTAGCGTAACCATTATTCCAATAATCTTTATGAATGTGATAACCAATTTCAAAAACTTCATTACCGTGTATATTTTGTAAAGTAATACCACAGTCACCAATAAATTTGTTGTTAGATTTCAAATACACTCCAAAAAGTCCGAATCCCCTTTTTGCGTAGCATCCTTTACACCAATCAATCCATCTTTGTACACCTTTATCATCGTAAGGACATGGATAATATTTCATAGTGAAAGGATCGCAAATAATGCTTTTAAGATTATCAAAATCATCATCAGTTATTTCTTTGAAATATAATCTATCTGTTTCTAGATCCATAAGATTAGTTTATATCTAAAAAGATATTATCACAATAAAAAAGACTCTTTAATGAGTCTATTTTATCTTTCTAATTTGTAATATTTAAGGACTGTGACCTTTTCTTCGCCGCCCGCTAGAGAGAAAGGAAGCATTTTTTGGAATTTGAATTTAAAACCACATTTTTCAATAACTCTTTGAGAAGCAATGTTGTTATGAACATGAGAAATATAGATTGTTTTATAACCTAAATGCACTAGATATTCAACAAATGCTTGGCAAGCCTCACTCATATAGCCATTATTCCAATGTTTTCTTGATAAAACATAGCCAATTTCTGGATATCCTTCATACATTTTGGCGACATCGATACAACCAATAACTTCACCTGTTTCTTTAATAGTGATAGCGAATCTAGGGGTCTTTCCAATTTCAGAAACAAACTTATGAACAATTTTTTCACTATCTTCAATAGTTTGATGAACTGGCCATGTCATAAATTTTGTGACTTCTGAATCACTAGCCCAGTTATAAAACATCGGAGTAGCGTCGCTATAAGCGAATTCTCTTAATAATAATCTATTTGTTTCTATTGTTACTCTTTCCATATGAAATATCCTCGTAATAATTATATATAGGAATTGAAAAATATTTCAATTAAGATAATGTTATGAGCAATATCGTTTTAAATTATATTTCTAATGTTAATACCACTATTAATGAATTCTTATCATCTAAGCATTATTCAGACAACAATGTGTATGAATTAATCAAAAAGGGAAATGTTTTAGTCAATGAATATGTTGTCAAAGGGAAAAACCATAAAGTTAATGTTAATGACAAAATTTGCATTAAATTAAACGACGAAGAAAATGATTTAAAAAGAAATGAAACTCCACTTGATATTAGATATGAAGACCAGTATTTACTCATAGTGAACAAACCTTCAAATTTAGATATCGAACCATCTAGATATAATCAAATTAATAATCTTGCTTCAATGGTAAGCTATTACTATGACACTATAGGTGTAAAATCCAAGATTCACCTTGTAAATAGATTAGACAATCCAACATCCGGTCTAGTGATAATTGCTAAAAATAGATATATAAAAAATCTTTTCAAGTTCACAAAAATTGAAAAATACTACTACGCATTATTAGAAGGACACCTCACCAGTGAAGGAACTATAGTTAATCACATATTTAAAGATAAAGACGGAAAAAGAAAAGTATCTACAGAGTACGGTAAAAAATGTATCACAGAATATAAAGTTGAAAAATATATAGATAATGATACTTTAGTAAGCATACATTTAGTGACAGGAAGAACCCACCAAATAAGAGCGACTTTTTCCTCGATCGGTCATCCTTTAATAGGCGATAAAATTTATAATGATCACGAAACAAATGAATCTATGCTTTTAAAAGCAAATGCACTACAATTTATTCATCCAATAACGGAAGAAAGCGTTCAAATTAAGATATGAATCTTTACTATATAAGACACGGCGAACCGGATTATGAGAACGATTCGTTAACCGAAATAGGCAAACAACAAGCTTTAAAAACAGGCGAATATTTTGCATCTATTAACTTAGACAAAATCTTTTCTTCTCCTAATGGAAGAGCGTTATTAACCGCAAAATATACGGCCGAAAGACAAAAGATAAATAAAGATATCAAAATATTCAATTTTTTAAGTGAAGATAACGCCGGAAAAGCACTTGGTGTAATGGATAGAGATAGACAAATATGGACTTGGGTATTTTGGGCCGTTCAATATCAAGATGTTTTTAGAAGAAATATCTGTAATACAAAATGGTATGAGGATAAAGATTTTGATATAGACATCAAAGGTTATTTGTCTCAATTGCAAGATCAACTCGATGAAATGCTATTAACTATAAATATCAAACATAATAGAGAAGATAATTCTTACACGCCTTTAGGGGAAGTGCCTGAAAACGTGGCAATATTCGCTCATGGAGGAATTGGTTTTGAAATCATTCCACTACTATTAGGTATAAATTATCCTGATTATGTTTGTACACATTTAGAGCATAAAACTTGTGGTATCACTCAAATCCACATAGATAGCAAAAATAAAAGCTATGCTAAAATGATAAAGTTTAGTCAAACAGTTTATTAAACAAGATTTTTTATTTAAATAATGGTATCCTATAATACAAGGTAATTTTATGGTCCAAAATCAAATCGATAAAGAAATATTAAAACTAGCAGAACAATCAAAAGATGATTTAAAAGATATATACAAAAAGATAGATGATGTGTGTTTGTATAATTCAAACCGCATACTTTCTAGTTTTATCGAAAATAAAGTGTCATATACAGACTTTGCTGATATCAATGGTTATGGAAACTATGATTCAGGAAGAGATAAATTAGAAAAGATATTTTCCACTATTTTAGGAACTGAAGACGCTTTAGTTAGACCACAAATCATGAGTGGCACTAATGCTTTGTATCTTACGTTCACTGGTTTATTAAAATATGGTGACACAATGGTATCAATTACTGGCACACCATATGATTCACTCCAAGAAATGATTGGTTTAAGCGGCGAAAGCACTCAATCACTAAAAGCTCATGGGGTTAAATACGAACAAATTGATCTTAAAAATGATGATTTCGACATTCCTTCTATTGTAGATAGATTATCAAATGGTAATGTTAGACTTGTAGAAATTCAACGTTCTAGGGGATATTCTTCTAGAAAGTCATTGTCGATCGTAAAGATTAAAAAAGTTATCGAAGAAATAAGAAAAGTTAATAGCGATGTAGTCATAATGGTTGATAACTGTTATGGAGAACTTGTAGAAGAATTAGAACCAGGACATGTTGGTGCTAATATCATCGTAGGTTCACTTATGAAAAACCTCGGTGGAGGTATAGCTTCTACTGGTGGTTATATTGCAGGTGATTCTAATTTGATTTATCAAATTGCAGAAAGATTAACCGCTCCTGGCATCGCCAAAGACCTAGGCGCTAATTTTAATTTGAATAACTCATTTTTTAAAGGCATATTTATGGCGCCTTCAGCAGTAAGAAGTGCATTAAAAACAGCTGTATTTGCATCATATATGTTAGAAAAATTAGGTTTTAATAACGTATCTCCTAAATACGATGAAGATAGAACAGATATCATTCAAACTGTAGAATTAAAAACAAAAGAAAACCTTGTTAAATTCGTACAAGGTATTCAAGAATCTTCTCCAGTTGATAGCTTTGTAAGAGTAATGCCTGCACCAATGCCAGGTTATCCTTTTGATGAAGTTATGGCGGCAGGATCATTCACTCAAGGTTCCACTATTGAATTAAGTGGAGATGCTCCTGTTATTCCTCCTTATACTTTGTATATGCAAGGTGGGTTGACTTTAGAATATGGAAAATTAGGCATTATGCTTGCCTTATCAAAAATGAAAAAAGAAGCCTAACTTCCAAGTTGGCCTCCATCAATTCTTATAACTGAATTGTTGATATAACTAGCATCATCGCTAATTAAGAATTTAACTAATTTAGCAACTTCTTCTGGGTTACCATATCGGCCTAGAAGAATTTTTTCTTGTTCGCTCTTTAGGAATTCTTCATCATATCCATCAAGTTCACTTTCCGTGCCAATAAATCCAGGTGCAATTGCGTTTACATTGATATATGGAGCAAATTGAACCGCTAAATCGTGCGTTAACGATATTAATGCTGCTTTCGAAGCGTCGTATTCAATGCACATAGGAAAATATGTATTAATTCCATTTGTGGAGCTAATATTAACTATTCTTCCCCATTTCTTATCTAACATGTGCTTGTAAACACGTCTAGCGCATATGTATGCTCCTAAAACATTAACATCTAATGTTCTTTTAAATTGCTCGATATCTTTTTGATGCCACAAATTGGATAAATCAATGGCAGCGTTGTTAATGAGGATATCAACACCACCGAGTTTCTCTTCTATAAGTGAAATCATTCTGTCCACTTTATCTTCTTTAGAGACATCACATTGTATAGCTAAAACATTAACACCATATTTGGATGTTAATTCTTTTTCTAAAGAAATGGCAGCGTCTTTGCTATTTAAATAGTTAATAACGACATCGTAGCCACTACTAGCTAATTCAATAGCGATAGCTTTTCCTATTCCTCTACTACTACCTGTGATAAGAGCAACTTTTCTCATAATAAGAAAAAGGACTTATTACTAAGCCCTTGAAGAATATTTGCCGTCAGCAGAGAAGACAATAATTTTTTCGCCTTCTTCAATGAACATTGGAACTCTTAATTTGAGGCCAGTGTTTGTAACAGCATCTTTAGTTGCAGTTGTGCTTGCGCCTTTGATTGCTGGAGCAGTTTCTGCAATTTCAAGTTCGACCTTTTCAGGAACAGAGACATCTAAGACTTTGCCGTCGAAGAATACGATTGTTGCGTCACTACCTTCGACGATGAAGTATTTATTGAATCCGATGTGTTCTTCATCTAATTCATATTGTTCATATGTTTCCATATCCATAAAGACATATATATCGCCATCCTTATAGGAGAATTGAACTGTTTTTCTCAAGACTTCTGCTGCATCAAATTTTGTAGATGCGTTGAAGTTTCTTTCTTGTGTGGAACCAGTTTTTAAGTTTTTCATCTTAGTTTTTAAAATAGCTGCACCTTTACCCGGTTTAACATGCATAAAATCAAGAACTACCCATGGATCACCATCGATAAGTAATGTTAATCCTGTTCTAAAATCGCCTGCTTCAATTGCCATAATAATTACCTCTTTTTCTAGTTTGTAATACCATAAATTATTTTAAAGTAATATAAAGTTTAGTCAATTACTAATTAGTAATATCTATAATCCGAGTAGCGAAAGAGTAATAATTCCGCCTAAAATAATTGCGATAAACACGTATTGAACAATGCTAAGCTTTTCTTTGAGAAATATTCTAGATAGTAGCAACGATATGATAACAGATCCCGCTCCTAATATAACCGCTGCAATACCAGTTCCACTTGATAGAGCAAATAAGTATGTAGCTTGTCCAATAGTTTCGAATATAGCAGCTAATATTTTATATTTTGTGTCGTTAATTTTTTGATACCATTTTGTCTCATTTTCTTTAGATACAGTGAACAATTTTTCTCCTTTGCATCTAATGAAAATATATAGAACTATCGCCACTATAAAGAATGTGAATTCGTAAGCACAGTTAGCGGTGTTTTCAATATTTGCTTCGCTAACATTTACTAGTAAAGTTGTTTCAACATTTTCAACATAAAAGATATCTAAAAAAGTGCCAACGCTGTCAAATAGCATATAGCAAAATGGCATTGCAATTGCGATGATAGCAAGTTTTTTTCCTAGTCGTTTTTTTCTATCAGCTTTTCCTTTGTTATCAAAAAAAGAAATGCAAACGATGCCAACTATGACAACACATATGCCAATAATGGAAGCTAAATTATATTTTTCTCTTAAAAATAACGCACATAAAATTGGTACTATTGCAATTGAGCTATTTTCTATAGGGTCAGCAATAGATTCTTCGATAAATCTCACGCCGAAATAAGAACAAACCATAGAAACGATATAGCATAAGGCTACTGGTAAATATCTAACAAAGTTTATAGGAAAAGATTTTAGATCTATTCCTTGCGTAAAAAGGATTACAGTTGCGTATATTCCCATGAATAAGCCAACGAAAATTGCGCTTTTTAAATGAGCGTATTTTTCATTTTCAATATTCCCTTTTTTATAGAATATTTCCGCGATGCCCCACGCTAATGTTGAAACGATTAAATAAATCCACATAACATGAAAATTATATCATTATTAATTCTATAATATTAAAAGAAAAATGCAGCCTAAGTTGAGACTGCATCTTAATTTATATTTTTTAAAGATTCTCATCATGAGCCATGATATAGAGCGAACAATATGTAATGACATCGTCCTCATAATACATATTTTTCAATAAGTCGTTATTTTGTAACTCTGTGAATGTAATTGTGACAGTATCTATATAATCTTCTACATCTCCATACATAGGATCTTTTGGAGTGGTTAAGTAATGTGCAGTAGCAGCTGATAATTGACCATATTCATTGTGCGAATAAGTTGAATTGTTAACTGTGTTACTAACTTGATTATCTTGGGTAAAATTCGAAGTTGTTATTTTACCATCACTATCATAATTAACAATAAGATGTATGCTTTCAAGTTCGTCTATTTTCATGAAGAATTCAGTTATTTGCTTATCATCATTATAAGTTATTCCCATTTCTTCTCTTCCATCGCCATAATTTAGATAAACTCTTTCAAAATCCTCGTTATACCAAAAGATATTGTGATTGCCTAATGAGTCATCAGTAAAATAAATTTGCTCATCAAATTTTTTGAGTCCATCTTCAAAAGTGATATTAATATCAATGTATGATTCCAATTCAAATTCCTCGGTTTTGCTGCGATAATATGTTTCCATTTTTCCATGAGTATGATTTTCATTATATGAAAATATATCATAGTATACTTCGATAAGTTTAGTTTTATCATCATCGTCTGCGCAAGAATATGATTGTTTTGTCAAAAAACCTTCTGAATCATATTCGTAAGTGTAAAGCTCACTAATATAGAAAGTTCCTGGATTACCCTCGTCTTCGTCTTTTCTACTCTCATTGATGACTCTGCCATGGTCGTTATATGTTATTGTTCTTTCATAATACAAAAAGTAGTTATCGATATCAAAGTCGAAATAATAGACACATTCGACATGCTGATTTTGAGTATCTTTTGTGGTGAATTTAGCTTTTGAACTGAGTGCCCATTTTCCATCATCAAAGTCAAATTCTTCCACTACTGAAGTAGATTCAGAAAAATCAGAATTGAAAGTATAATCTTCTACAGTTTTATATTCATATTCACCATCATTCATAAGGGTGGTTTTTGTATAACCCAAAAAATCATCATGATATGTAAAATCGACAGTTTTATATACACTATCCAAATATCCGTTATAATATTCGATTCGTTCTGGTAAATAAAGTTCTGCATCCTCTTCTTTTTTGTCTTTCCAAAAATTGTTACAAGCAGTTAAATACCCACATAAGCAAAAGCAAGCTAATGGTAAAAATTTTATTTTTTTGTTCATGCAATAACTCTCTTAAATGATTTTTACACCTTTACAATATTTATCAACAATGAGATTTTCATCTCCGATATAAATGACTCTTTCTAGCTTTTCTAGAAGAGTGAATTCACGTAAGCTAGGAATCAATGAATCATCCACGATTACTGCGTCAAATTCATATCCTTCCAAGAAAGTACCAACTTTTCCAAAGAATTTGCCACCACCTAAAGTAGCCATATAGAACGCATCTTTTAAATCGAGAATTCTAGAGTTTTTATCGGTATAACGATAATACATTTTACTAACTTGGATAGCCTGCCTCATCGCTCTTAGCAAGGATAAAGAAGATCCACCAGCGATATCGCTACCAAGTCCAACATTAATACCTTTATCTAAATATTTAGATATAGGAGCAATTCCACTGGTAATATTTAAGTTAGATTCAGGACAATGAGCAACATAAATGTTATTATCCTTTAACATTTGAATTTCTTCTTCACTGTTATAAACACAATGCGCCATGATGCAGTTATGGTCTTTACCAAACATATCAAATTTTTGATAACCTTCAGAGTAGTTTTTAATATCTTTTTCAAGTTCTAATACAAGGCTAATTTCTTTAGGGTTTTCATCTAAATGAGATTGGGATGGTAAATTATATTTCTTTCTCAAACTAGAAATACCAAGCATAAGTTCATCAGAACATGATGGCAAAAATCTAGGCGTAATAATAGGTTTAGTGTTTCTAAAATCTTTTGATTCGAGTATGTATTCTTCGGTGTCTTTAAGAGCGTTACTGACACTTATTTGTCTAACGGCATCGCTACATAATCTATCCATTTCCACTAATCCAACGTAACTAACTAATCCACTATCATTTAGTTGTTTCATTAGTTCAATTGTTGATGTCTTATTTGAAGTCGCGAAAATGCTCAACCTAGTTGTGAATCCTTTCTTAACTTCGTTAACGAACATTGAATATGACTTTTTAGCGTACTCTAAATCAACAAATTTGCCTTCTTCATTAAAAGCATATTTATCTAGCCATTCCATTAGTTCGACGTCCATACCTGTTCCACGATATTGATATTGAGAAGCATGTAAATGCAAATCAGTAAATCCTGGAATGATTAACTTATTAGAGTGGTCAATTATTCCAAATCCTTTATATTGTTCCGGAATAACGTTAAAAACACCTTTACATACGCCATTTTCACAGACCAAGTAAGCGTCTTTGCAAGTTTTCAAATCTCTATTAGAAGTTGAAAAAGCAATATCGCCTTTCAAAATAAAATTATTCATACAAAATGATTATATCATTTAAGAGTATTTTGTCAAAACACCATCAATCGCCGATACCGTTAGTTTTTTATAGGTAACAATTAAAAAGGAAAGTTCTACAATGTTAGTTACCACACTTCAAGGAGGACTTTCCGTGGATATTCTAACATTAAAAACAGAAACTTTTGATAGTTTTCTATTAAAATCACAACAAATTCATAAAGAAGCAGTTCAAAAAACATTAGAAATTCGTGATAAAGACATTTACACAAAAATCGATCACAAGCGATTGATTTTAATACGCATTGATGAAAGAACGATTCTTTCTACGATAGGG
>JAZRZI010000004.1:0-2463 GCA_045601325.1 Bacilli bacterium | reverse complement strand
TCTACTCCCTTACGGGATAGTCTCTGAAGTTTCATCTATTTAAGATGATTACCTGCTGATTGTCCAATTCCTTTAATTTTTAAACATTCACACTTGATGTTGCCATCTATGTTGTAGTTTAAAGGACTCTAAGGAGTTTCCAGCAATTAAGTGTGTTTTTAACTTATTATCACTAATAAGTGGACCTTGTCAAATAATTTGAGTCGTGAATTATTTATTCAAGCCCTGTGACATTCCACCGTCAGCTGTTCCGAGGAGCTGAGTTGGTACACCATTTATCTTACGTTATAATCGTTTCCATTATAACTCTATATGTCACCATATAGATGAGACTATATCATCACCTTATATTCTGTTACCAAACATAAGGTGCTTCGCACTTCGGTTCTACTTAGAACCTACTCTACTCGGTTACTCTCATAAGTATTTCTCTTATGATACCCTTTCGATAGTCGTTGAACGTTCTAATTATTTTTTGCCTTTCGCAAACAATCTGCCACGAGTCCACCCATTCTTAAGATAGTCATCAAGTTCATTAGCAAATATTTGTTTCTCGATATTAAGTTCGATATGTTTAACCCACTTCTTACCTGTAATTGTTTTGCTAATATTTGATTTCCAAGAGTCACCACGTTTTTTGGCTAACTCTTTATTTAATGTCTTTCTATCTTCTTTATATCACAATGGATACCCTCTTACCCAATCAGGGTAATTTTCTAATTCATCTGGATATATGTGTTTAATATCATCACCATTATTAATCACAATACGACCAGATGCTGCATTAGATAGCTTTTCTTTGGTTTCTTCCACACAAGTGTATTGATGTGAGCCTTTACCGCCTCTATCGAGGTTATAATAATTCTCATCCAACACTGCATTGTGTTTTGAAATCCAGTATTTTTCTCGCTCATTCAATTGTTCAGGTGATGAACACCATTCAAGTATTTCTAAAATAAAATTATCTCTACCATACTTTTGTATGGCATCTAAAATTATTCTACCACTTCCTAAATATCTTTTGTCGTGTTTATTACTTTTATGTTGTCCTATGTATTTTTTATTATTAATTTTATTTGTTGTTAAATAAATATATCCGTACATACTATCACCTGCAATAAATAATTAGCTTCGCTTCTGATTGTCTTTATTTACAATATTATTATACTATAATTTATATATTTTGTAAATAAAGAGTTCCCAGAAATTCACGAAGTTTTTAACTTATTATTGCTAATAAGTGGCACTTGTACTTAATGCCATATCCTTTATCTTTTATACTATTCGTTACATAGTATAGTGATTATTTAAATCACCCCTTACTTTCATAAGGGAGGAGACTATATTATCATCTAGACACAAACTAGATGGAGATTCTTTCCCTCTTACTTAAGAGGTACTCACCGCTACGTGATAGTCGTTGAACGTTGTGCTAAAACTACTTTTTAGGGATTCTACCAAACACCCAGCCATCATTAAGATATTTTTCAATCTCATCCTTCTTGACCTGTTTGCCAAATCCGTCTTTATTCATATACTTGCTTCCTCTATACTGTTTTCTGTTTTCTCTTAAAACTTGCTTTTGCTTCTCAGAGGCAGGTAAATGACGACCCCTCTCTAAGGCATCTAGCATATTTTCAGTTATAGATTGGTGATAATACTCTTTGTGTGAGTTACCACCATCAGCAATATTATAAAACTCTGGGTTAATAGGTGCTTTAAAATATGAAATCCAATACCTTTCCATAAGCCTTAGTTCCTCGGGAGTTTTGTAGAACCCAAGAATTTTCCTTTCAAACTTATCTCTACCGAATTCTTTTACAGCCTCCCTAAATGCGTGTCCTGAACCTAAATAATAGGTATCATTCTTGAATCCGCATCTATGAGCTCCGATATATTTCATACCATTCACCTTATTGGTTGTGATATACACAAAACCATAATAACCATTTTCTATTTTCATTTTAGTCACCTTCGCTGCTGATTATCCAATCTTTATCATTTTCAAACATTCACGCTTACAATCACTTGTTACGTTGTAGTTGATAAAGCTCTAAGGACTTTCCAGCAATTAAATCTCTTATCCTTTCTGTGGTCATTTACACAAAAAAGCCACTAAATATTTTGTTTTAATGGAGCAAATACACCAGCTGATGCCTGAAGAGCACCCTGGTTAACACCCATAAAGAATGCAGATGCTGGAGTGTTAGGAGTTACATAAACCTTCATTCCTGAGATTGTCTAATATCTTTTATTCAAAACGTTACTTCTGAATAGCATTTTATAAATGCCACATACTTTCATATGTGTAGAGACTATATCTTCACCCTCAATAGAGGGGCTGTCCGTTTCGATTACACTTGTAATCTACTCCCTTACGGGATAGTCGTTGAACCTTCACCTTTTAAGGTGCTTGGCTGCTGATTGTCCAATTCTTATATCTTTTTATAACCATCAAGCTTA
>JAZRZI010000003.1:0-51404 GCA_045601325.1 Bacilli bacterium | reverse complement strand
ATGGTACCGACTAGGCGACTCGAACGCCTGACCTACGGCTTAGAAGGCAGTTGCTCTATCCAACTGAGCTAAGTCGGCATGTGCGTTATCTATAATAACCATAAGCCATTTTTATTTCAAGTTATTATTGATGAAGTTTCATAAATAAAGCTTCCGCAACTGACTCGGGAAGAAATTGAGATAATTCCTTAACTGAAGCATTTTTTAGCTTTGCAATATCACTATATGCTCTTTGAATCATCTCTATTCTTTTCGCACCCAATCCTGAGACTCCATCAAATATTGATGCCGTCATTGCTTTACCGCGTTTTTCTTGATGGAATGATATTGCAAATCTATGAACTTCATCTTGCATTCGGGTAAGCAAAAAGAATAAATTTTTATTATAAAGCGGATATGTTTCTTCATTTGCGTCAATAAGACCACTAGTTTGATGCTTATCATTCTTAAACAAACCAAAAATAGGGACATTAGCTTTAGCATTTTTACAAGCTTCAATAGCGGCGTGAACTTGAGTTAATCCACCATCGACAAGAATTAAATCTGGTAATTTCTTATTTTCCTCAATAGAGCGAGAATAATGTCTATAAATGATTTCTTTCATACTGGATATATCATCTCTAGCTTCTTCATGCTCAATTTTGAACTTTCTATATAGTTTTTTAGCTGGTTCACCATTTATAAATGCCACCATCGCACCGACAGGAGAACTTCCTTGTAAATGAGAATTATCAAAAAGTTCTATATGTAAAGGTGTTTTAATTTTCAATATTTTGCCTAACTCATCAAGGAGCTCAAGTTTATTAGTTTCTAATCTTGCAGAAGCAAATAATTCATCGAGAGCATTTTGAGCATTCTCTTGAGCATTGATGACTAATTCATGCAATTTACCTTTGGTAACACTATAGATTGCTACTTCTAAAATATCTTTAACCTCATCGATTACGGCGTCATTATTTATCACAATTTCATTAGGTGTATCGTGAGTTTGATAGTATTGCAAAATCAAATCTGAAACTTGTTCTTCAACATCGCCAAATTGTTCAACTGTAAAGGATTGTTTTCCTAATAAAAGTCCTTTTCTATAAAGCAAAAATGATAATGATGTGTAACCATCTCTACTTGAAAACGCAACAATGTCTCTATTTTTATGATCCTTGTTTTCGACGTTTTGACTTAAATTGATGTGCTCAATCGCATCCAAAGTTTCTTTATAGTCTTTAGCAAGTTCGAACTCAAGGTTATTAGACGCCTCAATCATTTTAGTTTTAATTTCATTTTTTTGTTTTTGGTTGTTGCCACGCATGAAAAATTTTATTTCTTCACGCATCTCATTTAATTTACATTCATCAATTTTATTGATGCAAGGAGCCATACATTGACCTAAATGATAGTAAAGACAGGTTGATGTTTGCAAGTTTTTACATTTTCTAATTGGGAAAATTTTGTTGAGTAAATCAATCATATGATACGCTGCGCCACTATTAGGAAAAGGGCCAAAATAATCATAGGATTTATCCTTATCATTTCTTTTAATAGATAAATATGGATCACCAGTTTTCTTAATCGCGATATAAGGGTAATGGCTGCCATCCTTTAAAAGAATGTTATATCTAGGATAATGCTTTTGAATCAAATTCATTTCTAACACAAAAGCCTCCTTTTCATTTGCGGTTATGATGGTCTCAAAATAATCGACAGTTGAAACCATCTTAAACACCTTGCCAGATTGTGGCCTTAAAAAGTATTGAGATACGCGTTTATATAAGTCTTTGGCTTTACCAACGTATATGATTTCATCATCTTTATTGTGCATCAAATAAACACCTGGAAGATGCTTTAGATTCGATATTAACGATTTGAGTTTTTCTGTCATATTATTTAAACATTACAACGGTTGCGCCGCCTGCACCTTCATTCATATGGCCAGGTCTATATGTCAAATCTTTTTGAGTGTCCAAATATGCTTTAACCATATTCCTTAAAGCGCCTGTACCAAAACCATGAATTATACGCACAGTAGAAAAACGCTTTAAGCGGCAATCATCTAGGTATTTTTCAAGTCTAAATTTTGCTTCATCCACTCTTAAACCAATGATGTTGAGCTCAAGACCAACAGATAATTTTAATAATTGATCATATCCATGTGTTACTTTTGGTTTAGAGGTTTGCTTTGGAGTGGCAATTTTATGTAATTTATTAATCTCTACATCAAACGCCATGCCATTATCACAAACTACATGAGCTTTAGAACCTTTCAAGCGCACAACTTTTCCGTTCATATTTAAAGAAGGGACCGATACATAATCGTTTAATTCAATTGCTTCATCATAAATGATGGTTTCAGGATTAGTTTCTAATTCTTCTAGTTCCTTTTTAAGTTCTATTACTTCATGAAGTTTCATGTCGCCCTTGCTCATTTGAGAAATGATTGCATCTATTTCTTTTTGAGTGTTTTCAATAATTTGTTTCTTTTCTTTTTCGACACTGCTTAACAAATTATCTCTTCTCTCTTTGATAATTTTCTCATCATTAGCAAGTTTCTTTTCCCTTTGTTCAAACTCTCTTTCTTTCCTTAAGAGTTCATCCTCAAGGCGAGAAGATTCTTCAATTTTCTTTTGCAATATACTTAACCGTTCATTTGCGTCGCTAGTTTCGCCACTTTTTAAGAATTTTTTGGCGTCGTCCACTATTTCGTGTGAAATACCATATCTTGTTGCCACATCAAGAGCATAACTGTGTCCTGGAACACCTTCTTTGAATTTATATGTAGGCAATAATTTTTCTTCGTCAAAAATCATTGACGAGTTAACAAGGTTCTTGGATAAGAAAGCATATTCTTTTAAGGCATCAAAGTGACTAGAAATCATACAGAGAGCATGTTTGCTTTCTAAATATTTTGTAACAGAATATGCTAAAGCTTCACCTTCTCTAGGATCGGTTCCTGTACCTAGTTCATCTATCAAAACCAAATCTTTGCCTTTAACAACGTTAATGATTTCGGCTATATGAGACATATGAGCAGAGAAAGTGGATAAATTATCGGACAACGATTGATTGTCGCCTATATCAACGAAAATATGATTAAAATAGCCAAGTCTTGCTTTGCTAGCAGGCACAGCTAAACCGCATTGATTCATAAGAACTAATAATCCCACGGTCTTAAGCGATACTGTTTTACCACCAGCATTAGGACCTGAGATAATAACTATTCTTTCTTCTGATGTTAGTTTATAGGAGTTTGCAACAACTTTATTTACATCAATAAGTGGGTGTCTAGCATTAACCAATTCAATCTCTTGATTTTTAAGGGATTCAGCAACATCAGCATTAATTTCCGCAGCGTACAAGCTCTTTGCAATTAAAAAGTCAAAATCAGCAATAATTACATTATTATTTATGATTTCTCCCTCTTGAAGCAAAACCAAAGCGGTCAAAGCTTTTAAAATCTTCCTACATTCTTCATTTTCTTCGGCTTTTAAAGCGGTCAACTTGTTATTTATTTGAACAATTTCCATAGGTTCAATGAATGTAGTGGCGCCACTATCACTGACATCATAAACAATGCCTAATACTTTGCTCTTATCAGCTGTTTTTACAGGCAAAACAAAATGACCATCTCTAATAGTTGCGTTATCGTCATTTAAATAAGAAGAATATGTGAAAGAAAGAGTGGCGATTTTTTGTTGAAGCAAAGCTTCTTCCTTTTTAATACTTTTTCTAATTTCGTGTAATTCAGGTGTTGCTTTATCATCGATTGTTAAACAGTTGGTGATGACTCTATGAATTTCTTTTTCCAAATTAGTCAAATCAAAAAACTTGGATGCTTTCTCTTTAATTCGAGGATAATCAACATCAATCTTAGACAAAAATTTCGTTATTTTTTGAGATGTTAGAATATCATCCGCGATGAGGTTTAAATCTCTTGGTGTTAATAGAGCTGTCTTTTTAGCCATATCAATTAAATATATTGCATCAGCGCTTGTTTGAATTGGCATTACACCGAATCTAGTGCAAATAGACATCATTTCTTTCAAATCTTCCAATGCGTTTCTAAGTTCTTCTAAAGAAGAAAACATTACTAAATCATCAATGTTATCTCTAGCAACTTCTGTTTTAGAATATTCTTTTATAGAATCTCTAATTTTATGAAACTCAAATGTTTGGTAAATATCTTGCATACGATAACTATATTATCACATATTAAAAATATGATAAACTAATGAATATGAATGAAATTGTTACAATTACTGTTGCTAAAGAAGACACCTTAAAAATTAAAGATTTTTATCATAACTTCAAAGTAGATAATGATGGTGAATACATTGATTTCCAAGCAAAATTAGATAACGTTGTAATTACAATCTACTCATCAAAGAAAGAAAACTATAAAGTTGTGTTTGCTGGTACTAATGCATTAAAAGAAGCAAAGGTTTGGGATGTAAATGCCACTATTGTTACACCAAAGAAAAAAATAAAAGAAGAGTGGGCGTGTTTTGATAATCAGATTGGTTCTGATGAAGTTGGTGTTGGAGACTTTTTAGCACCAATGATTGTTGTTGCAGCAGTTGTAAAAGATTCAGATATTCCATTTTTAATGGAACTTGGCGTTCATGATAGCAAAAAACTAAATGACGAGCAAATTTTAAAACTTGGGCCAATCCTTACTAAATATTTCAAATTTTCTAAGCTCACTTTACCAAATTCAAAATATAACGAAATGTTATTAAAGGGTGAAAATCTTAATTCGCTTAAAGCAAAAATGCATAATAGAGCTTTATTAAATTTGCACAAAGAATATTCAGAAATAGTAAATATCTTTGTTGATCAATTTGTTGCACCAGAAACATATTTCAAATATCTGAACGACGCTAATGAAGAACAAGTAAAAAACATAACATTTAAAACAAAAGGTGAGTCTTATTATCCATGCGTTGCATTAGCAAGCGTTATCGCTAGATACTCTTTTTTAAAAGAGTTAGAAAAAATGGAAGAAAAATACAAAGTTAAAATTCCACTCGGTGCTTCTAAAAAAGTCGACAAATTTGCAAAAGAATTTATTAACCAGTATGGATTAGAAGAATTCGATAAAATTGCAAAAAAGAATTTCTCTAATTATTATGTTGCAATTCAACAAGAATTAATCAAATAAAAATAACAGAGTTACCTCTGTTATTTTACTTTTTCGATAATTTCTTTAAAATAATCAGGAATGTCTATTTCAAAGGACATTTCTTTTTTTGTCTTTGGATGAATTAAAATTAATTTAACCGCGGTAAGCAATTGACCATGTTTGTATATTTTAGTCGCAGTCTTGCCTAAGTATAATTGATCGCCTTCAACAGGAAAACCAATCTGTGACATATGGACACGTATTTGATGAGTTCTGCCTGTTACTAATTTACATCTTATCAATGTGTGGTTTGGAAATCTTTGTGAAACAAAGAAATGAGTGGTTGCAGGTTTGCCATTCTCTCTATCAACAGCCATTTTTTGCCTATTTCCATTGCTTCGGCCTATAGGCATATCAATTGTTCCACTATTTTCTTTGATAACACCACGAACAAGTGCAATATATTCTCTATTCATAGTGTGATCTTTTAATTGTTCTGCTAAAAAATTATGTGCGTTATCGTTTTTAGCAATACAAATTAATCCACTAGTGTCTTTATCAATACGATGAACAATACCAGGACGAATAACACCATTAATTCCAGAAAGGTCATCACAATGGTTCAAGATAGCGTTTACAAGTGTATGTTCCCAATGTCCGTTGCTAGGGTGCACAACCATACCTTGTGGTTTATTAACGATAAGCATTTCAGAATCTTCATAAACGATATCCAAAGGTATGTCTTCTTTGACAATATTTAAAGGTTTGTCTTCAGGAATCTCAATGGTAATAATATCGTTTTCTTTAACCTTTAATGAAGACTTAGCGAGTTTGCCGTTAACAAAAACAGACCCATCATCAACGAGCTTTGTAATATAGCTTCTAGACTTATCAGTCATTAGCGATACTAACGCCTTATCTAGTCTTGTTCCTTCATAAAATAAATCAACTTTATATGTTAACATATATATCTACTATTTTTATACTAATTATTTATCAATTATATTTTCTTGTTCGTTTGATTGTTTTTCTTGTTCTGTCTTAGATAAAAGCTTACTATTATCAACCGGTTCTTTAGCTTTTTTAACTTTGTATTCTTTAACCTCATCAACAATAAGATAAATCACAAGCATAAAGACGCCTACCACTACGCAGGAATCAGCGATATTAAAGATCCAATGCCATGCTTCATTGTCAAAAAAGTTAATCCAGTCAACAACACAGAAGTCTGAGAATTTATAAAAACTTCTATCAATTAAATTACCAACAGCACCTGTTAAAATAAGCATTAAGCATGCCTTAACATATCTCGTTAAGCTGTTATACTTTTTCACAAAATAGAAGACAATAAAGATTACGCCTAAAGATGCAATAATCATATAGACGATTCTATTGACGGTTGGATTGTCACTGCCTAAACCAAATGCTGCAGCAGGATTTAATGTATATGTAATTTTCAAAAATCCAGGAATAAGAACGATGTTGTCACCTACTTCCATATTGTGAGCAACTATTAACTTTGTAACAACATCAACAACAAGGAATAAGACAAACAACCAAATAAATGAATTAAAGAACCACTTTAGTCCTTTTAAAAATTTGTTTTCATTATTCATTCTTTAAATCCTCCTACTACTTCTTGACATCTTGGGCACAAATAAGTTCCATCTTCTTGGAGAATTGCATCATCATGATAATTCCAACACCTTTCACAGAAATGACCAGGATGACGTGTTACTTTAACTTTACATAAAGTTAATGTTTCAGCATCTAAGTTAGAAACAAATTTTACACCAGACACAACAAATAGTTGATTAATTGCAATTTGATTCATAGAAGCAAACATCTTATTTAATTCGTCAACTTTATTAACTAATTCAATTTCGACCATTGCTTGTTGTGCAGAACCAATGATTTGTGCATTTCTTGCGCTTTCAAGAGCTTTAAGGATATCGTTTCTAATAGACTTTAATAGCTCATATTCTTCGAGCTTCTTTTCTTCATCGGCAATTTTACTTGCTTTAACATAATCATAAAGTTGTGCATTCCATTTTCTTTCGCCAGGCATATTATTATTGAATTCATCCATAGTGAAAGGTAAAACAGGATTTAACATTCTAAGCAATGCTTCTCCAATTTTATAAATAACTGTTTGGACTTGATTTCTTCTATTTGAATCTTTTCCATCGCAATAAAGGATATCTTTAGATATATCTAGATAGAAAGCAGACAAATCGGTGGACATAAAAGTCATAATAGTGCTCATTGCAGTTGCGAAATCATATTTATCGAAGTCTGATACAACTTCCTTAATTACGCAGTTCAATTTGGCTAAAATAAGCTCATCAACCTTTTCAAAAGAAGTAGCTTGCTTATTAACATCGAAGTCTTGTAAGTTCCAAGAAATAAACTTAAGAGTATTTCTAATTTTACGGTATTGTTCAGAAACTTGTTTAATTAAATTGTCGCCAATCCTAACATCTTGTTGATAGTTGACACTAGCGACCCAAAGTCTCAAGATATCAGCACCATAAACGTTAGCGATTTTAACTGGGTCAACACCATTTCCTTTGGATTTATGCATTTGTTCACCATGTTCATCTAAAACCCAACCATGGCTAACGACATTTTTATATGGTGAATCGTGTTGTGTTGCAACAGATACAATTAATGAGGAGTTAAACCAGCCACGATATTGGTCACTACCTTCAAGGTATAAGTCAGAAGGATATTTAATTCCTCTTTCTCTTAATGTGCCATTCCATGAAGAACCTGAATCAAACCAAACATCCATGATGTCGTTTTCTTTTGTGAATTCACCATTTGGTGAATGTTCGTTTGTATATCCTTCAGGTAATAATTCCTTCGCAGATTTTGCATACCAAATATTTGAACCATTTTCTCTAAATAATTTTTGAATATGGTCGAATACTGCTTTATCAATAACTGGAGTGCCATCTTCGCAATAGAAAATAGGAATAGGAACGCCCCATGCTCTTTGACGTGAAACACACCAGTCTGCACGATCTTTAATCATGTTAACCATTCTTGTTTCACCCCAAGATGGATACCATTTCACTTCGTGGATTTTCTTAATCAATTCTTCTCTAATAGGTTCGATTGAGCAGAACCATTGAGATGTTGCTCTAAAAATTAATGGTTTGCCAGTTCTCCAGTCATGTGGATAGCTATGAGTAAATGTTGTGTGTTTCAATAAGCTGCCATTTGCTTCGATGATTTTCAAGACAGCATCATTAGCATCTTCATAGAATAAGCCTTCAATGCTTTCACCTGTACCAGGCATCATACGACCATGTTCATCAACAGGACAATATGGTTCAAGGCCATGTCCAGGATATTTTAAGCACACTTGATAGTCTTCAACACCATGTCCTGGAGCGGTATGAACCAAACCAGTGCCTGCATCATTTGTGACATGTGTTCCAACAATGACCAAAGAGTCACGATCATAGAAAGGATGCTTGCACACCACCAGCTCCAAATCTTGGCCTTTTATTGTTTTTAACAATTTAATTTCGCCTAATTCTAATTCTTCAGTAAGTTTTTTGGCGAATTCTTGTAAGAAAACGAGTTTTCCTTTAGATGTTTCATATTCACCATAGATAAAATCAGGGTGAGCTGAAATAGCTAAGTTAGCAGGTAAGGTCCATGGTGTTGTTGTCCAAATAACTAATCTAGCATTTTGGCTAACTACACCCTTGCCATCTCTTACTGGAAAGGCAACAT
Organism: Bacilli bacterium; assembly: GCA_045601325.1. Taxonomy (GTDB): domain Bacteria; phylum Bacillota_I; class Bacilli_A; order RFN20; family CAG-826; genus JAZRZI01. The sequence goes on along the minus strand of JAZRZI010000003.1, from coordinate 42,544 downwards.
AAATAGAATGTGATAAAACATCAGCATATTCAATTTCAGCTTCTGCTAAAGCAGATTCACTACTTGGAGACCAATATACAGGCTTTAAACCTTTGTAGATTAATCCAGAAAGCGCCATATCAGCAAATACTTCAATTTGTCTTGCTTCGTATTCTTTTAGCAAAGTAATGTATGGGTGATCAAAATCACCAACAAGACCAAGTCTTCTAATTTGTTCTCTTTGTCTATTGACTTGCTCTATTGCATATTCTTCACATTTTTTGCGGAAGTCTACTACTGGAGTTGTCTTTCTATTAACACCAGACTTAGTCACTTTATTTTCAATTGGAAGACCATGAGTATCCCAACCAAACACAAACGGGGTTTTGAAGCCTTGCATATTTTTGTATCTCACAACGATATCTTTGAGAATACGATTTAACATATGTCCACAGTGCATATCACCATTAGCGTATGGTGGACCATCATGCAAAACGAATTCTTTCGCATCTTTGCGATTTAAATTCATCACTTCATATAAATTTTCTTTTTTCCATTTCTCCACGAGAACAGGTTCCTTAACGTTCAAGTTTCCTCTCATTTCGAAATTTGATTTAGGCATTAATAATGTTGATTTGTAATCCATAATGCATATCTCCTTTAATCTATTGTTTGGACGCCTATTGTTTTTAAATAAAAGGCTCCATTATTAATATTTGTAACGCTCAATTTAATTTGGCCTTCTAAAGGTGTGGAAAGAGTAATACCATATTGAGCAGCTTTTTCTTTATCATAGATAACTGTACCAGAATCAATTTGTGTACCACCAATTGAAATTGTGTAATTCAATGTTGTTCCACTTGCAGTATCCATAAAGAAATAAACGGATTTAATTTTTGTTTTTCCATCATATGAGAAAGCATCTTTGCTTTGCAAAACGAAATTTTTAATAGGTGAATTTTGTTTACTAGAAGTACCAGCACCAAAGGCAACTCCTTTATTTGCATCTTTGTTGGCTACCGAACCTTGCTCCCAATAAATTTGCCAAGATGTACCACCAAATGTTACATCGTTATATTGTCCTGATTTGTCTTTAACAGTTTCCAAATCACCACCGCTCGCCTTACCAGTTAAAGTGTATTGATAATTACAAGCCGCGAAGTCAGGCTTATCTACATTAACAATGTATTTGATTGAATTCATTGAAGTATTAACAGTAATCTCTTTTTTCTTATTTAAAGCATCTTCATCAGTAAATGTATAAGAGTTACTAATAGAGTTAGATATTGGAGTGACTGAAAAATCACTACTTACAGTCACAAATTCAATGTCACTATTAGATAATGTTTCGCCTACCAAATATGATCTCTTTGCGCTTTTAATTGCATAACAATTAGTTTCGTTAGATTCTATTTCTAATGTTTCATAAGACGAGATTAAATCGGATATATTTCCTGCTGTATCAGCTAAGTCGCCGAAACAATAATCTACTAAGTTTGGATAGTCAACAAAAGGATTTCTATTTCCTTGCGCATGACCATCTTTTTCATATATGGTGCTATAAACAGATTCGTTATGTTGATATTCTTTTCTATCAACAGGGAAAGTTGTAGCCCAATTGATAATCGTTGTTCTATTGCCGTGACCTCTTATTGGATTTGTTTCGGATTTGACCATTTCAACAGTTACAGGTTCTTCGACTAATTGGATGCCATCATACATCATAACCATATATAAAATGGCGCGAGACAATCTTCCTTTATCCATATCGCCAGGTTCAAAAAACGAAGTGTTGCTCTTATATCCATCTAAATCATCACCAAAAGATGAATTACCATCGGACACTTCATTAACTTCACCATAGTTTTTCTCACCTCTAGAAGTATTTCCTGAGCCAAATGAAGCAAACAAATTATGGAAGTCAGTAGCGATGCCATTGGTTTTTACTGCGTTGCTTGTCGTTAATCCAGTCATCAAGATAGCAGGTAAAGCGTGTTCTCTTTGCCAACCAGTACTTCCTGTGTTTGTTGAAGCTTTTAATTCGTTTAATGGTGAATAAACAACATCAACAGATTCAAAATCATCCAATGCTTGGTCAGCAGTTTGGTTGGTAAACCAGTTGCTGCCTCCAGAAGAATAAGAAATAGGATTAATGTTGTTTTGTGAAATAATTCTTAACTGAGACAAAAGATCATCAGAATCAGTCCATGATTCTAAAGAATCATAGTATCCGTTATATGTAAATACTTCTTGGCCGCCAGTAGGAGCAATATAAGCAATATGTTCACTGCTTAATCCTCCACTCATAGTTGAATAGCTTCCTTCTAAAAATGTTCCACTTGGATTAGATAGCCAAGCTTGGTGACATTTGCAACAAGTCCAAAACTCTTGCCATCCTTTAGTGGAGTGGGAAGGTTCTTTACTAGCATAATGATATCCTTCATGAATGCATTGATCAGCACTGCCAAGGAAGAATGATTTTGCCTTAAAAGCAGAGAATCCTGCGATTAGGATAGTTGCAATTGAAGCAATAGAAATTATCTTTTTCTTTCTCATACTCGCACATTATCGCACAAACGCGCAAAAAGAAAAAGGGCGAAAACGCCCTTTTGTTATTTTTTATGTTGCTAATTATTTATTTAACCAATCAGACAATATGTCATCTAATTGAGAGTTGGAAGATTCTTTTGTATGTTCGAGTCCACTTTCGCATTGTAAAGAAGAATCGTTTCTAATAGGTTCGCTAGCAATCGTATGATTTGGAGTGTCGAATGCATGAATGTTTGAAAAATCAGTTTCATTAACAAAGTCACTTGCGATAACACTCACAAGGATTTCGTCATCTAATTGATCATTGATTGATACACCAAATTTAACATCTATATCATGTCCGCTTGCGTCAATGAGTAGGTTAACAGTTTCTTGTGCATCAACTAATGAAACACTCTTGCCACATGTAACAGAAACAATTGCTCTTTTTGCGCCTGTAATACGGGCTTCTAAAAGAGGTGAATTGATCGCTGCATTAGCAGCATCTCTAGATCTATTAGGACCTGATGCACTACCAAAACCAATAAGCGCAACACCAGAATCTTTTAATGTGCTTCTCACATCTGCAAAGTCTAAATTGATAACTGCTGGTAACAAAACTAAGTCAACAACTGTTTTAACTGACTTAGCTAAAACTTTATCAGCTTCTGTAAATGCTTCTCCAATAGGAGAAGAACCATATGTATACAAAAGTTTATCATTAGAAACGACAATAATAGAGTCGACATTATCTTTTAATTTGTTTAAGCCAGCGATGGAATTCACTACACGTCTATTTCCTTCCATTGTAAATGGTCTAGTGACAATTGCTACCACAAGAGCGCCTGCATCTTTTGCTATACGTGCAATGACAGGAGCTGCACCTGTACCAGTCCCGCCGCCCATACCTGCAGCAATAAATACCATATTAGCACCTTGGACAATTTCTCTAATTTCATCAGCGCTTGCTTCGGCAGCGCTTTCGCCAATTTCAGGTTCACCACCAGCGCCTAAGCCACCAGTAATATCAGAACCGAGAATTAATCTGTGCCTAGCTTTGCTTGTTGATAAAGCTTGCTTATCAGTATTAGCAACCCAGAATTCAACATTATCGATTTCTTCATCGATCATACGGTTGACAGCATTGTTACCTGCGCCACCAACACCAATAACAACAATCTTTGCTACTGGTTCAAAATTGTCTAAATCATAGTTTTGCATATATTATTTCTCCTTCACTGGGTCCCTTGTTAGCGTTCCTGTTTGCGCATGATATTCATCCACTACTAATTGATATTTCGCATTAGCAAGAATCATGCCCAAACAGTTTGTAAATGTAGCGTTTCTTGCTCCTAAAGCCTTTGGCTTATAAACAATCACTTTTTCGCTTTGAACTTTTGGTTCGATATATTCCGCCAATCCATTTAACTGAGCGCCACCGCCCACTAGAATCATCGGAAGTGTCAATAATGATTTGTCATAAGTAGAGATAATGTCCTGGATACCAGAATTGACATACAATGTTAATTTTTCTAATTCATTTTTAATGATGCTATTTAATTCATCACTGTAGTGAATGATTTCTTCGCCATTATATCCAGCTGATTTGCAAACGGATGCGCGGAATTTCATTTGTCTTTTATCTAAGCCATATAAGATTTTAATCTTTTCAGCTTCATTGCTATTAATGTTAAAGTTTTCAACGATTCTTTCAGTGATATTATCACTACCCCATCTGTTAAATCTAGAAGCATAGACATCACCGTTGCCTACTAAAGAAATTGTTGTGTAATCACTACCAATATCAACCAAGAAATAATCCTTAGGCATTTCAGGATCACTCGAAATTAAAGTTGCTGTAGCAAAAGGAGCAACAAATGTTCTTCTAACATTCATACCACCATTTCTAAGAGCGTTTTCAACATCATTTACATTATCAGATGGTAAAGAATAAACCATTGCATCTAATGTGATAGATGTCGAATTCAAGCCTAATGGAGCTTCAGAATACACCTCACCATTACTTAAAATATATTGTTTAGGAATAATATCTACGATATCGCTATTGCCATATGTTTTAGAAATGTTATTTTTAACCATTCCATGAACGTTTTTAATGTCAATAGGAGAGATTAAACCACCTTCTCCAGCAATACTGGAAACTTGTCTTCCACGAAAAACTTCTAATCCATTTGGAGGAAGCGCAAGAGTAGCTTGAGATAAAGAAAGTTTAATATTTGCACTAGGGTCGATTATAGACTTAATGTTCTTAACAGACTCTGAAACTTTATCAAAATCTAAAAATTTCTTTTCATTTAATCCATAACCATAAGGTTTAGTCAAAGCATATATAACGTATACTTTGCCATCTAGTTCATAACCAACAACAAGTTTTAACTTCTTAGTGCCAAATTCAATTGCAGCTACTTTCTTTTCCATAATTAATCACCATATTTTATTTTATTGAAAAACCAATTAATTTTCAACACTTAACAATAAATGTTAATAAAATATAAAAAAGTACTAAAAACGTACTAATTTAGTTCAAAAGAAAAACCGCAACCGAAGCTGCGATTAATCCGTGGGGAAAATATAAAATCAAGGGGGACAATTATTCGTAATTTAATAAATCATCTTCCACTGCTTCATCAAGCTCTACTTCTTGTTCCTCTGGTTCTTGAGCAAGTGATGCCTTTTCTGAAGCTTTTTGGCTTGAAATGTAGGTTGGAATTAAAATAGCGGCTAATAAGGAAGCGAAAGCAATTGAACCAACACCGATTCTGCGTTTTCTTGAATGTAAGCCTTTGAAATTATGCTTAACTAATTTGTCTTTCATGATGTTCTCCTTTCCTTATTTTCTTTCAATGATTCTGAGCTTTGCGCTCACTGATCTATGGTTGATTTCTAATTCCTTTTCACTAGCAGTGATTGGTTTAGTATTAACCAAGAAATAGTCTTTTTCTTGTCGATCATTTGGACCATCGTATCTATTACCTTCCACTACAGTAGCTTCTTTAAAAATATTTTTAACAATTCTATCTTCGCCAGAGTGGAATGTAATAACGGCAAGTCTTCCTCCGTGTGGCTTAAGAACGGCTAATGCGTCTTTTAATGTTTTAACTAATACATTTAGTTCATCATTAACAGCAATTCTTAATGCCTGGAAGATTTGTTTTGCTGGATGACCAGCTTTTGCCAAAGCTTTCATAGGTTTGCTCTTTTTGACAATTTCAACAAGTTCAAACGTAGTTTTGACAGGTGAGTTTTCTCTCGCCTTAACAATGTTTTTAGCGATTTGGAACGAAAATTTCTCATCACCATATTCTCTGAAGATTCTCGTTAAATCTTCTAAAGAGTAAGTGTTAACAATTGTGTAAGCAGTAAGTTCTTGTCTTCTATCCATTCTCATGTCTAGAGGAGCATCTTCTCTGTAAGAGAAACCTCTTTCTGCTTCATCGAATTGTGGTGATGAAACACCTAAATCCATAAGTATTCCATCGATTTCATTAATTCCTTTTTCTTGAAGAATTGAACGGAAGTTAACAAAGTTACTATGTATCAGTTCAAAGTTATTTGAAACTTTGGAAAGATTAATTGTTGATTCTTGAATCGCTTCGTCGTCTTGATCAAAGCCAATCAAGTGGCCAGAAGTTAATCTAGCTAATATTTTAGATGAATGGCCACCACGGCCGATTGTTAGATCGAGGTATGTACCATCTGGCTTAATCTTTAAGCCTCTAATAACTTCATCTAACATTACAGGAAAATGTGTTCCCATAATTATTTTTCTTCTTGTAGGGCTTCAGCGTTCTTTTCAAAGTTAGCAACAACTTCTTTTTCGTAAGTTTCATATGCATCCTTGTTCCAGACTTCAATATGATCTCCAGCGCCAATAACCACTACTTCCTTACCAATTTCATATTTTTGAATTAAATTTGCAGGAATTTGCACTCTTCCTAATTTATCGAATTCAAGTTCACATGTAGATGCTAATTGAACACGCAAATAGTCACGAGTGGCTTTCTTTGTGAAAGGTAGAGTTTCAAATTGGTGAATAAGCTTTTCAAATTCAGATTCTTTGTAGATTGATAAAGCGCCATCGAAACCTTTCATAATGAAAAGTTTGCTACCTGCTTCTTCTCTCATTTTACGAGGAATAACAAGTCTGCCTTTTTCATCTAGTTTGTTAGAATAGTTTCCAAAAAACATTTTTACACCTTTTTCCACTTTCTTCCACTTGCATATATTATAAACGCAAATAATAAATTATTACAATACACAATTTAACTTTTATAGTAAAAAGAAAAGCATCCATACGGATGCTAATGTTTATTGATGTCATTGAATAATTTATAGATCTAGATTATCTAGCTTTGACCAGCGGTCATCTTTTTTATTTTTTCTTTCCTCAGCTAGCTGTTCTTCTGTTATAACTCTATAGCCTTCACCATCTTTAGGAGGCTTAGCGCCTTTTTTAATTACTTTAGGTGGAATGTAAGCCAATATGATGCCAAGAATATATTCATCTAGGTCAATAATTACATTCTCTTCATAATATGAAGATTCATCATCTGGATTATCGCCAAACGCTAATTCTTCATGTATCTTTAATGGAAGAATAACATCCTCTAGAGTGTAAGCGCAAACCGCCACGATTGAAGTATCAATGTCAAAATTTACTCTTAAGAATTCATCATATTGAGTTGCTTCCATTTCAACGTGACAATTTGTTATGCCACGAAGAAATAAAGGATCAAATTCTTTGCTAGAAAAATCGACATCCTCGCTGAATTTTGTTGGTTTATTTGTTTGGAGTACTGCTCTGTTGAGTTTCATTATCCACGTAATTCAGCATGATATGATTTTGTGAGTTCAAATTTAATTTTGTCCTCCATATCGCTAACTTCCTTTTCTAATAATGTGTGATCATCACTCTTATAAGAGATACTAATAGCAATAGATTTCTTACCAATTTCGACTCCTTGTCCTTGATAAACATCAAAGATGTTAGCTGAACTAACTAATCCACGACCAGTAACTTTGATAGTTTTAATAATATCTCTTGCCATAACATTTTCATTAACAACAAATGCTAAGTCTCTTGTAACGGTTGGGAAACGAGAAATAGCTGCCATTTTTGTTACACCGATCTTCGCAGATAATAATGCATCTAAATCAAGTTCAAGTACAACAGTAGATGTTTTGCCTAAATCGTATTCTTTTAATTTGTTTGGATGTAATTCACCCATCATACCAATGACTTTATTTTGGAAAATTATTTCTGCAGATTTACCTGGATGTAATTCATCTGTGTGCGAAGTAATTCTTTCCAGTTTATAACGTGAATTCTCAATGCCTAAAATAGTCATAATACTTTCCAATAATCCTTTCATATGATAAAAATCATATGGGACTGTTGACATACCACCGCGTAATTCTTGGTTGCCTACTAATACAACTGCAATATGTTCAGTCACAGTGGACTTCGATTGCATATTAGAGGTTTCAAACAATGCTAAGTCCTTATTTTGTCTTGCGACATTGTATGTAGCAACTTTAAGCAATGAGTGGAGAATATGTGTTCTAAACACCACTTTATCATCGGTAAGAGGGTTTAAAATTACATAAGATTCTTCGTTGTGAAGCAAATTAAACGCACCACATTCTCTTCTAGAAAGTAATGAATATGTTAAACACTCATCTAAACCTTTATCTAATAATAGATAACGAATTTGTTTTAATCTTGTTTGTCTTTCTGACAAGGAACCAACTTTGACATCAAGAACAGGCAATATTGATTTAACATTTTCGAATCCTAATAAACGAATTACTTCTTCGCTTAAATCAGCGTCGCAAGTTACATCAAGTCTCCACGAAGGAACACCCGCGACAAAGAATCCTGTTTGAGAATTCATTCTAACTCTAAAGTGGAGTCTTTCTAGCGCATCCTTGATTTGAGCCAAAGAGAAGCTTGTGCCTAATCTACCATTAATCTTTTCAACGGAAGTGCTAATTTGTTTATCAACACTTTCCTCGCTTTGATAAGTAACAATATTGGAGAATTCTTTTGCATCAGCATATTTTTCTAATAAATCGCTAACGTAATTCAAAACATTAACGTATTGGAAGTGATTTGTTCCTTTAACGAATCTTTGGCTTGATTCACTAGCTAAGCCCAATCTATTGCTTGTTCTTCTAACAGAAGCGCCATCGAATGAAGCGGATTCAATAAAAATATTTTTAGTGTTTTCATCGACTGCACAAGCTAATGATCCCATCACGCCACCTAAGCACACTGGTTTACGATCGCAAGCAATAACTATATCGTTATTTTTAACAGAGTAAGTTTTTTCATCAAGCGCAACAAAATCACCTTCATAATTGTCTATTGCAGTTAATTCTTGTTTTGCTAATTTATCAGCATCATACATATGTAATGGTTGACCGGTCATAAGCATAACAAAGTTACCAATATCTACGATATTATTGATGCTTCTAACGCCCATTGCATTTAAATATTTTTGCATCCATAAAGGTGATGGTTTTGTAACGATTGATTTAACTTCCTTACCAGAGAATTGACTACATCTATTAGTCATTGAGCCAACAGTGAATTTTGTTTTGAATGTTTCTTTATCTTCAAATGTTGGAATATTGACTTCTCTATTAAAAATAGCGCCGATTTCTCTTGCGACATTGTAAATAGATAATAAGTCAGGTCTATTAGCTAAAACATTTAAATTTAATACTTCGTCGTCTAACCCTAAATAGGAAAGAACATTTTCTTCACCAACAGGGGCGTCGTTAGGCAATTCTTCAATGCCTTTTGTTTGGCATTCTGATAAATATTTGCTATCAACACCTAATTCAAGCAAAGAACAGCACATACCATTAGAATCGATGCCTCTAACTTTAGCTGGTTTGATTTCTACTTCAGGAAGCTTTGCACCAAGCCTTGCCACAATAACTTTAAGACCAGCGCGTGCATTTGGTGCGCCACAAACAATTTGTTCAACACCATATTTTTCACCTAAATTAACTTTTAAAACATGAAGGTGGTCACTATCAGGATGATTTACACATTCTAAAATTTCGCCAATGATTAAATTAGTGCCACTTGCCATTTTTGAAATTTGTTCAACTTCAACGCCAGCGAATGTTAATCCTTTAGCTATTTCTTCAGAAGTTAATCCATCTAAGGAAACAAATTCTTTAATGTTTTTTAAACTAACTAACATAATATATTCCTCCCACCTTTAAATTTTCTTTTTGAATTGATGTAAGAATCTTACATCATTTTGATATATCTTACGGATATCATCAATTCCATAGCGCAAAAGAGCAACTCTTTCAATGCCAATGCCAAAAGCAAAGCCACTATAAACTTCAGGATCATATCCGTTCATTTTTAAAACATTTGGATGGACCATTCCGCCACCGAGAATTTCAATGTAGCCTGTGCCTTTGCACATAGAACAACCTTTGCCACCACAGTTAGCACAAGTAATATCTACTTCAACGCTTGGTTCTGTGAATGGGAAATATGAAGGACGTAATCTAATTTCACGCTTTTCACCAAACATTTTTTTAGCAAACAATTCTAATGTTGCCTTCAAGTGGCCAATATTGATGTTCTTGTCCACGACTAAACCTTCAATTTGACCGAATTGATGTGAATGAGTTGCGTCATCATCATCTCTTCTATATGTTTTGCCTGGACAAATGACTCTAATTGGTTGTCCAGCTTTAGTCATCATAGTTCTTGCTTGAACTGGTGATGTATGAGTTCTCAAAAGAGTGTTTTCATCAATATAGAATGTATCTTGCATATCACGAGCAGGGTGATCTTTTGGAATGTTTAGCAATTCAAAGTTAAAACTATCAGATTCGATTTCAGGTCCTTCCGCAACTTCAAACCCCATACCTAAGAAGATGTCAGTCATCTCATCAATGACAACACGGAATGGGTTTCTAGAACCAACTTCAATATCCCTTGCAGGCAATGAAATATCAATTTGTTCTGCTTTTAATTTTGCGTCTAATTCTGCTTTTTGAATTTCTGAAAGTTTCTCATCTAATTTAGATGAAATAGTTGTTTTAACAGTGTTCATTTCCGCACCAAAGGTCTTCTTTTCCTCTACAGGTAATGTAGCTATCAAAGACATCATGCTGGAAAGTTCGCATTTTTTTGATAAAAATTTGTTACGAACGATATTGATTTCTTCGCTATTGGAAGCAGCTTCAATATCTACTAATGCTTGATTTAAAATTGCTTCAAGTTTTTGATTTTGCATAAGCGATTTCCTCCTATTTCTATAGAAAACGTCTTTATGATTATATCACAAAAACATATTTAGAAAATATTTTCTTAATATGTGAGTCACTATATCTTAAAAATATAAAAGAAAACCGCTTTTTAAAGCGGTCATCTATTAAGTTTTATTTTAACGAATACATTAGTATGCCCGCTGCAACCGAGACATTCAATGAATCGATATTGTTAACTGGTATCTTTACCAATTCATCTGCTCTTTTTAATGATTCTTCGCTAACTCCATGTGCTTCATTTCCGAGAACTAAGACAATCTTTTCGTGGCTCTTAACGTCAGCTAAATCTTTAGATTCGTTCGATAATGTTGAAACTATAAAATGATAAGTTTCATCAAAATCATGAATATTCTGATAGCCAATTGGGAGTAAGAATATAGCGCCTTTAGAAGCAGCAATTACTTTTTCGTTATAAATGCTCACACAATCTTTTGATAAAACAACACCATCGTAATTAAACGCTAACGCTGTTCTAATAATTGTTCCCATATTGCCAGGATCGTTAATATGATCTAAATAAACGATTTTATTCATTTTGCTAGTATCAGCTTGAACGATGTTATTAGCGATAAATACAATTCCTTCTGGATTTTTAGAAAAAGCTATTTTTTCAATTAAATCTAACGGAACAATATATTGATTGACTGAATCAGGTATATCCTTAAGTTTTTTAACAGTGAAAATATCAGTTACTAAATTTGCTTTCAAAGCAAGTTCTAAACTTTTAATGCCTTCTGCTAAAAATTGGCCGTGTTCTTTTCTACCTTTGTTGGATTGTAATTCCACAGCATATTTAATCTTAGAATTTTCTCTTGACGTAATTTCTTTAAGCATGGAATTCTCCTTTCGCTAACCTTTTGTGTAATTGTTTATAATTTGGACAATATTGCATTACTATTTTATAAAAATCTTTTGAGTGATTGTGAATTTTACAATGCGCTAATTCATGAACAATAATAGCATCTATCACGTCTATTGAATAATGCATTAATACAGTTGAGTAAGTAATTGAATGGTTTGAGTAGCTATTTGAACCATATCTAGATATCATGCTTCTCACTCTCACTTTACTCTCATAGACACCCATCACTTTTTCGTAATACCTATTTCTTTTGGTCATTAAATCCAAAAACCATTTCTTTAATTTTTTGTCTAAGTCTTCTCTGTTCTTATAAGCGATGACACTATCGTCGGAGAATTTAATCTCACCTGGCTCACTATAAACTACATAGTTTCCAAGTAGATAAAAATAACCTTCACCGAAGCCTAAGTAGTGTGGGTTTTCTTCAAACAATTTTTTAGCGTATTTGTTTATGAGCTTAACTATGTCTTTTTGTGTAGCAAAATAACTAGCGTTTACTTTAACAACGCCATTAGAAAGCCTCATAGAAATTGAGTGGCTTCTCTTCTTTGTCACCACGACTCTATACTCTTTATTTTTATATAAATAGATAAATTCTTTTTGCATACTTCAACATTATACCTTGAAAAAACAAGGTAACAAAGATACGATATTTAAGGTTATATGGAAAAGATTTTAATTTCTGCATGTTTAGTTGGTGATAAAACACGTTACGACGGAAGAACAAACTACAATCCTAAAGTTCAAGAGCTACTCGAAAACTATGAATTGATTCCTTTTTGTCCTGAAGTAGAAAGTGGTTTATCCATTCCTAGAGATCCAAGCGAAAGAATAGGAGATAAAGTTATGTCTAACAAAGGTAGAGATGTTACCTATCAATATTCTAAAGGCGCTGAATTAGCTCTTAATATTTGCCAATACTTAGGCATTAGAATTGCTATTTTAAAAGAAAAATCCCCTGCTTGTGGAGTTCATGAAATTCATAATGGCAAATTCGATGGTTGTACCATCAAAGGAAAAGGTGTAACAACTGAATTATTAGAAAGAAAAGGCATCAAAGTCATCTCAGAAGACGAAATCGATACCTTATTAAATAAATAATTTCTTTCCAAAACTTAATAATTAGTTTCTTGTCGGTGATAGTTAACACCGACTTTTTTATAATATGCATCTTCAGCTTCTAACCATGTAAAGCCCAAAGATAACAACAAATCAAAGAAAGCTTGGAACGCTACTATATAAGATTCATCATCTTGCTTTTCTTTAAATACATCTATCAAATGATAGACAAGATGAAATTGGCTAGTTGGATTTTCTAATGGCTTTGAAAACTCATATTCTTTTTTGTTTGTTTTGATATCAACGCCTAGAGAAAGGAAAAAATGCAAACCATCAGCGTATTCGTCAAGAACTCTTTCTTTTGGTTCGCTTGGTTTATTGCTCCAGTATTTAAAACATCTTGTTGAGTTAGCAAGTTCACCGATTTCAACTAATAAAGATAGTATTCTTCTTTCTCTTGTAGTTGCATAACTTATGCCATGATTTTTGGCAATTGTAAGGTCTAATTCCTCTTGCACTTTAAACATATTTTCTAGCTTAATTTCCGCCATATTATTTAACCTTCTTTAACTTCCAAATTTCTTTTGCATATTGTTCGATGGTTCTGTCACTAGTGAAGTAACCACTATTAGCGATATTCATCAAACACATTCTTTGCCAAGAGAGCTTATCTTGATATAATTTCTCAATTTTTTCTTGTGCTTTAACATAACTAGCAAAGTCTTTCAAAATGAAATAAGTATCACCATGATTCATGATCTCATCAAAAATCATTGTGTATTTATCTTGTTTGAAGAATGTCCATTCACCATGGAACAAACTATCAAGAACCTTTTTAACACGTATATCTGAATTGTATATGTCCCAAGGATTGTATTGACCGTTATGATAGAACTCTTCAACTTCTTCAGTTCTCAAACCAAAGATAACAGCATTATCAATTCCTGCTTTTTCAACAATTTCAATATTAGCACCATCCATTGTTCCTAAAGTAATAGCGCCATTCATCATGAACTTCATATTAGATGTGCCACTAGCTTCTTTTCCGGCTGTTGATATTTGTTCACTTACATCAGCAGCTGGAATAATTTTTTCCGCTAATGTTACACCATAGTTTTCTATGAAAACTACTTTCAAATATTTATTTGTTTCATCATCGTTGTTGACTATGTCGGCAACAGCGACAATTAATTCAATAATCTTTTTAGCGTATGCATAACTTGGAGCGGCTTTCGCACCAAAAATAAATGTACGAGGATAGATTTTAAAAGATGGATCTTCTTTCATTCTTTGATAGAGATAAATGATATGGAAAACATTCATCAATTGTCTCTTATATGCATGCAAGCGCTTAACTTGAACATCAAAAATGGAATTAACATCAACATCAATTTTGTTATGTTGTTTGATATATTCTGCAAGTTTGATTTTATTTTCAAATTTGATTTCACTTAATCTATTAAGCACTTTATTGTCATCTTTATATTTTTCAAAGTTTTTAATGTTATCCATATTGGTAATCCAAGATTCACCAATTTTAGATGAAATTAAATCCGCCAATTTAGGGTTTGAATTCAACAACCATCTACGATGGGTAACACCATTAGTTTTGTTATTAAACTTCTCGGGCATATATTGATAGAAGTCCTTAAATGTAATCTTTTTTAAGATATCAGTGTGCAAAGCTGCGACACCATTGACACTATAGCAAGTATAAATTGCTAAATTTGTCATATGAATTTGACCATCTTTGATAATATTCATTGCGTATCTAGCGCTGTCAGAAACATTTCTTTGGCTTAGTTCGATATTAAATCTTCTATTAATTTCTTCGATGATCATATAACAACGAGGAATTAAGTTTTGCACATAATTAATAGGCCACTTTTCAAGTGCTTCCACCATTACTGTATGGTTAGTGTAGGCCATGCATTGCTTAACTTCATTCCAAGATTCATCCCAACCCATTCCGTATTCATCCATCATAATTCTCATCATTTCAGGAATGGATAAAATTGGGTGTGTATCATTAAGTTGGAATACATATTGATTATGAATACCAATCAATGTTCCATGGTGATGATAATAAGATTTCAATGCTGATTGCAAACCAGCAGAGACCAAGAAATATTGTTGTCTAAGTCTTAGAATCCTACCGTGTTCTGTGGAATCATCAGGGTATAAACCATGGCATAATTCTTTGATGCCATCTAAATATTCTTCGAAAGAAATATTTTTTGGCAAATGGTGAGAAGTTGGCTCAGCATTCCATAATCTCAATGTGTTTGTAATATGATTTTTATAGCCCACTACAGGAACATCATATGGGACAACACGTATGCATAATGCATCTTTCGTGCGGATGCCGTAACTACCATCTTCTTTCATGAATGTTTCAGGATAACCATAAAATTTAACTTCGACCGCGTATTTATTTCTTCTAACTTCCCAAACATTACCATTGCTTAGCCATTGATCAGGAAGCTCTTTTTGTTTTCCGTTATGAATTCTTTGGCGGAAGAAACCGTATTGATAACGTATGCAGTTACCATGTCCAACATAGCCTAATGAAGCAATTGAATCTAAGAAACAAGCAGCAAGTCTTCCTAGACCACCGTTGCCTAAACCTGCATCACTTTCTTGTTCCTCAAGATCGTGAATATTGATTCCCAATTCTTCTAAGCCTTCTTTTGCAACTTGATAAATTCCCATATTTTGCATGTTGTTAACAAGTAAACGTCCAATTAAAAATTCCATTGAAAAATAGATTAGTGTTTTTTCTTCTTTATCGACTGTTTGTCTATGCGTTTTAGACCAGTCGACATTAGCGAAGTCTCTAACCATTTCACCTAAAATTTCATATCTCTCAGAAACGTGCGATTCATTCACTCCAACGCCATATCTTTCCAATAAACGTCTAGTGAATTCATTTTTGAATTCTTTTTTATTTCCAAACATAAATATTACCTCGTTTTTTTAGTTGCTATCTTTTTGCCAACAACCTTTTTAAAAATGCATGCACCATAACTGGCTAATTTAATTTTAATATGGAATGGTTTTCCTTCAAAACTTCCTTGTTCAGCCTTTAAAGGCAATCCATTATATTGATTTCTGCCATTATAGATGTCTTTATCACTATTGAATATCTCAATATATTCGCCTTCTTGATTAACAGGAATGCGATGGTTTTCATAGTAATTACCGGTCATATTGAAGACAAAGACCAAGCAATCTTCATCAACATTTCTTTCAAAAGCGAAGATAGATTGATCAGCGTTATCCACCATAAGCCATTCAAAATGAATAGGATTATGTTCCTCAAAAAACATAGCTTTTTCACTTTTATAAATTCTATTTAGTTCGCTGACCATGTGTGAAAAAGCATCGTGAATAGGATATTTTAACAAAATCCAAGGGAGAGATTTTTCCTCATTCCATTCATCAAATGTCGCTAACTCATTGCCCATAAAATTGAGTTTTTTGCCTGGGTGAGCAAACTGATAAGTATATAAATTGCGAAGAATCGCAAATTTTGTTTCATAATCTCCCCACATTTTATTGATGATTGTGCCTTTTCCGTGGACAACTTCATCATGAGAGAAAGGAAGCAAGAAATTATCACTATAGAAATACGCCATTGAAAATGTGAGCATATTGTGGTTTGGCTTTTTATAAATAGGGTCTAAGGAATAATACTTCAAAGTATCATTCATCCAGCCTAAATCCCATTTATAATCAAAACCTAATCCATCGTATTCAACCGCTCTAGTGACACCAGAATAATCACTGCTATCTTCAGCAATCATCATCACAGAATTATGAGCGATATGCATTTTCCCATTTAAACGTTTAACAAACTCCACCGCACCATTATTCACGCCAAGATTTTTATTGCCATTCCAGTAAATAATGTTGCTAACCGCATCAACCCTAATGCCGTCAAAATGAAGTACATCAACAAAGTAATTCATTGCCGACATTAAAAAGCTTCTAACTGGATCTTTTCCTAAATCAAATTGAAGTGAGCCCCAAGGTGAAACTCTATATTTATTTGAATACTCAAACAAGTTAGTTCCATCAAACTCACACAATGACCATTGATCATTAGCAAAATGAACAGGAGCAAAATCAAGAATAACGCCAATATCTTCTTGATGAAGTCTATCGATGAGAGACATTAATTGATATGGATTCCCGTATCTTGAATCAACGCTATAAAATCCAGTCGCTTGATATCCCCAGCTACCATCAAATGGATACTGAGTTAAAGGCATAAATTCAACATGTG
This sequence comes from Bacilli bacterium, assembly GCA_045601325.1. Taxonomy (GTDB): domain Bacteria; phylum Bacillota_I; class Bacilli_A; order RFN20; family CAG-826; genus JAZRZI01. The sequence goes on along the minus strand of JAZRZI010000003.1, from coordinate 25,499 downwards.
TAAATCCATGTTCTTTAAGATATGGAATTAAGAAATCAGCAATTTCTTCATAAGAGAAAGTGTGACCATCCATAGCTAGTCCTTTCCAAGATCCTAAGTGCATCTCGTATATTGACATTGGCGAATCAAAATTTCTTGTTCTTTTCTTAAGCCAACTATTGTCGTGCCAGATAAAATTTGAAATATCAAAAAGACGAGAACAACTGCTAGGTTTAAGTTCGCTAAAGAACGCAAAAGGATCAGCCTTATCAACATAAGAACCTTTCGCATTTTTAAAATGGAATTTATAAGATTGATAGTTAAATAAGTTAGGAAGAAATATTTCCCAAACACCACTATCATCAATTTTGTTCAATTTTGAAACGATAGGATTCCAGTTATTAAAATCGCCAATAACAGAAACGTCACTCGCACAAGGAGCATAGAGGCGGAATACAACTCCCTCTTGCCCATTTTCGTTTTTCGTAAAATGAGCGCCAAAGTATTTGTAAGCTTCAATAGTTTGCCCCATTAAAAAGTCATAAAGTAATCCGTATGCCATAACAGGTATAAGTGTATATTTTTTTATGTTAATTAACAAGTTAATAACAAAAAAGAGCAATAAATTTGCTCCTTATTTGTTTTTGAATCCAAACTTGATTTTATTTATCCAACTAAAATCTTTAAACTTGAAACAGAAATTAGGCTCGCCTGAAGTACCTGGCCAATTCATCCTTGCTTTATCATCGAGCTTTAATAAATCCTGCAAAGGGAATATTGTAAACTTGCTTGGCGCATTCCAAATATAATCAAATAATGCTTGATATAAATTCTTTGGATAAATTAACCTATTATTTATTATATCTAATTGAGTTTGATTTAAAGATTTGAACCATCCATATAACGTTTGATTATCATGTGTGCCGCTATATACAATTTGGTTTTCATTAGGAAATCTTTCCCAATCAAGCATTGTAAATTGGCTAACAAACATTCCTGGTAAATTATATTTATCACGCAACTCGTAAACTTCATTTCTAAGCTCACCTAAATCTTCTGCGATAAGTTGAATTTTTGGATATTTTTCATAAAGTTTATCGAGAAATTTTGATCCGGGTCCAAGTTTCCAAACCCCATTTCTTCCGTCCTCATCTTGATTAGGAATTAAACAATATGTATCCCATGCTCGAAAATGATCAAGTCTTAGTATATCGCAATTACAGGATATATATCCTATTCTATTAATTAAGAAAGAAAAACCATCCTTTTCCATCTTCTCGAAATTATATATTGGATTACCCCACTTTTGACCATTTTCGTTGAAATAATCAGGAGGAACACCACCCACAAACTTCGGAGAGTATTTTTCATCTAGTAAAAATTGATCTTTATAAATCCAACAATCTGTAGAGTCATAGCCAACATAGAAAGGTAAATCGGCAATAATTTTGATGTTTTTTCTACGAGCATAACTAAGAACTTTTTTCCATTGATAATAAGCAATATATTGCACAAAGGCATAGTAGTCCGCTTTATCAATTAATGATTTTGGAGGATTGTTATGTTTATCAAAATATCTAATTTCTTTTTTATCCCACTCATACCATGGTTTGCCATTATTTTTTTCCTTAAATGACATATATGTTGAGAAATATATGACCCATGGATTTTTAGTCTTAAATTTCCTTAAACCATCCATATTTGTCTTTCTATAATTCTCATATGCCTCTTTTAAATATTTTGTCTTGAATTTTTTAACCGACTCATATTTTACGAAAGTAGCGTTTTCTCTGTATAACGGAACATCATTGATTAGGCCTTCTTCCTTTAAAAAATCCAGAGAAATAAATCTTTCATCAATAGCCTCACTACACGCTGATGTGTATGGTGAAGTTGCATCTCCAATCGGATTCAAAGGCAAGATTTGCCAATATCTATAATGATGTTTGCTTAACCAATCGATAAAAGTAAAACAAGATTCACCAAAATCACCAATGCCATGATGACCTGGTAACGAGAATATAGGAAGCAATACGCCAGCATTAGTTTTCATTTTAAATAACCTTGTAATATTGTAATGCATACATCACACCATTTTCATTACAACTTTTTGTGATATAGGTCGCTTGCTCTTTTAACGACTTATCAGCATTTCCCATTGCGACCTTATATTTAGAACAATCAAACATTTGTGCGTCGTAAATATCATCGCCAATAGCTATACAATTATCTTTAGATAATCCGTAATGTTTCATGATAATGTCTAATCCTATAGACTTTTTAACATCGTAATAGCATAGATCCACTCCAAAGGGATGAAATCTTTTATATAAAAAATCTTGCGGCAGTTCATTTATTAGTCTTTCATCGTAATCTTTATTAGCCCAAATTAAAATAGCTGAAACATTTTCGTTTTCATATTCTTTAATTGGCGGGACAACTTCTGCATATGTTTTCATATACTCACTGACAAATTCATTAGGTGGCAATGTGGAAAATCTATCAAGCTCGTAGTTCACTTCTATATCTAAACCATATCGTTTAGTAATTTCGATTGTTTTTCTAACATACTCATTAGGTATGTTCATTGAAAAAACGCATTTACCATTTATAATGGCAACCGCTCCATTAGTGCATACAACTGCATCAGGAGTAAAAAATTCAAATAGCCTTTGCGCTTTTACTGAACCATATGGTCTAGCAGTCGCGACAATAACTTTGATTCCATTTTCTTGAGCTTTTTTAAGAGCTTGAATAGAGACGTAATCCCAGTCTCCCACATAGTGATTTAGGAGAGTCCAGTCCAAATCTACAAAAATAGCTTTAATTTCATTATTGCGCATGAATATATAATAACAAAAATACATATAAAAAGCATTTCAATACATTGAAAAATTCACTATAATACTATTGATTTAAAAGAGGTATTAATTTATGTCAAAAGTTATGACTGTCAACTCTGGTAGCTCATCATTAAAGTTCAAACTATTTGAAATGCCAGAAGAAAAAGCTATTTGCTCCGGTGTATGTGAAAGAATTGGTTTAGCGGATGGTATTTTCACAATCAAATACAATGGTCAAAAAGAAACAACTAACCCTGTATTTGCAAACCATAATGCAGCAGCACAAGTGGTGTTAGCGTCATTATTAGAAAAAGGAATTATTAAGAGTTTCGATGAAATCGAAGCTATCGGACACAGAGTGGTTCACGGGGGTAAATATTTTAATAAATCAGTGTTATTTTCAGATGAAGTCATTGATAAGATTGAAGCAACAATTCCACTATCACCACTTCACAATCCTGCTAACTTAACATGTTACAAAGCATTCAAAGAAGTGCTTCCAAATTGCCCAGCTGTTGCAGTTTTTGATACAGCATTCCATCAAACAATGGAACCAGAAGATTTCACATATCCAATTCCATACGAATTAACAGAAAAATACGATATTAGACGTTATGGTTTTCATGGAACTTCACACAACTATTTAGCATTAGAATCTTATAAGTATGTGCAAGGAATCGAACACCCACGTGTCATTTCGTGTCACATCGGCTCAGGTGCTTCATTATGTGCTATTAAAGATGGTAAATGTGTTGCAACATCAATGGGTCTTACACCTTTAGGTGGAATTATGATGGGAACACGTACTGGTGATATGGATCCAGGTGTTTTCAACTATTTACAACAAGTCACAGGCAAATCCGCTCAAGAAATTGACACAATGTTAAATAAGAAATCAGGTTTCTTAGGTGTCTTTGGTTCATCTAGCGACTCCCGTGATGTTTTAGCAGCTGCTGAAGCTGGAGATGAAAGAGCCATCTTAGCGAATAAGATTTTCTTAAGAAGAATTTGCGACACAATCGGTCAATATTTTGTCCGTTTAGGTGGATGTGATTTAATCATCTTCTCTGCAGGAATTGGTGAAAACGAACCTAGAACAAGAAGAGATGTTGGCAAAATGTTAGAAGAATCATTAGGAGTAAAAATTGACCAAGCTGCTAATTCGGATTTACATGGCAAAGAAGCTGTCATATCTACACCTGATAGCAAAATTAAAGTTGTTGTTATTCCAACAGATGAAGAAGTTATGATTGCTCGCGATGCATACAAATTGGGCTTGGAGAAATAACATGGCAATTTCACCCGTAATTAAAGATTTTTCAAAAGATTATAAGAAAGACATCACACGTGTTCTTTACGCGATTAAAAGATATGACCACATTGCTATTTTTCGACATATCAAACCAGATTATGACGCATTAGGTTCACAATATGGTTTAGCCACTTGGATAAAAGATAATTTCCCTAACAAGGATGTCAAAGTTTTTGGTGATAATCATGTTGTTTTCACACCACGTCTTTTCCCAGCAATGGATGAAGTTGATAATCTTTGGTTTAAAGAACCATTTTTAGCAATTATCGTGGATGTTGGCAATGAAAGCCGTATTGCTGATCCAAGATGGAAAAAGGCTAAATTCAAAATCGTTTTAGATCACCATCCAAAAACAGAAGAACTTGGAAATATATCTATCATCAACACAAAAGGTGCAGCTGCCGCAGAAAACATCCTTGGCGTTATTCTGAACTTCAAAGGTAAATACGCCCTATCAAAAGAAGCTGCTAGTTATTTCTACATCGGTATAGCTGGTGACTCAGGACGTTTCCAATATTCATCAACATCAAAACACACATTTGAAATTGCATCAGCGTGTTTAGATGCAAATATTGAAATATCAAAAATCTATCAACAAATGTATCAAAAACAGTTGGATGATTTATATGTAACTGCTTATGTTTTGAATAATTTCAAAGTTAGTGAAAAAGGCGTTGCGTATTATGTCTTGGATGATAAGATTCAAAACGAATTAAAAATTACAACTGAAAGAGGCAAAGAAAACGTCAACATTTTTGCAAATATTGAAGGCATTAATGCATGGTGTTCAATTACTGAAGATGTAAAAGATCAATGTTGGAGAATATCCATCCGCTCTAAAGAAAAAGCTATTAATGAAGTGGCTACAATGTTTGAAGGCGGAGGACACGCTCAAGCATCAGGTTGCAAAATTAACAGTCTTGATGATTTGCCAAGATTTATTGCTGAATTAGACAAATTATTCTAGTAAATCGAAGAAAAAATTAAAAAGGTATCATTTTGGTACCTTTTTTGTTTTATAATACAAACTATAATAAATATATATTTATGTCTAAATTCGCACCTCTACACATTATTTCTGGTTATTCATTTCTCAAAAGTGGGCTAACCACAAAAAGAATTATCAAATCTGTGACTAAACAGAAATATTTTGGTGCGGGTATTTCTGATATCAATGTAATGTTTGGCATCCCTGAATTTACAGAAGCCATGAAAGAAGCTAATCTTCCATATATTATTGGAATGACCATTGCTATCGATAATAACGAGTTAACTTTATATGCACTAAACGAAATCGGTTACCATCAATTAATTAACATTTCCACCGCAATTCAAAAAGAAGAATTAAACTTTGATGTCTTAAAAGAAAACGCTATTGGCCTTTTGTGTGTCATTGAAACCAATCACGGAAAGTTTAAGGAAATGTTTGATAACTTTAGTGAGAATCAAACAGCGTTCACTAAATACTTATATGACGTTGCCAAACCATTTGGTGATAACTTTTATTTAGGAATTGAAGTAACAAGCAAAGAGGAAGTTAGCTATGCTAATAAGATTAGATATTTCGCTAATGAGTACACATATCAATGTGTTGCTTTCCCAAGAATTAAATATCAAGAAAAAGACGACGCTATTGTCTTAAAAATTGTACAAGCAATTGAAAATAACGAAAAAATTGAAGACAAAAAAGCTCAAGGTCAAGAATATTTCATGTCAGAAACAGACTATGAAAAAATCTACACCACTAAAGAAATTGAAAATACAGTAAATATTATTAAAAAATCCACTTTTGATTTGAATCAAAAACGTGGCGAACTACTCCACTACACTTTAAACGATAGCGAGAAAATGCTTAAAGATAAGTGCTATGAAGCTCTAGCTAATTATGGCAAAGATGGAGACCAAAACTATATCGAACGCTTAGCATATGAGTTATCCGTTATTGTTTCTATGGGTTACATCGATTATTTCTTATTAGTGCAAGACTATGTTAACTGGTCAAAAAATAATGGCATATTAGTCGGTCCTGGAAGAGGAAGCGCAGCGGGCAGCTTAGTTAGTTTTCTATTAAAAATTACCGAAATTGATCCTTTAAAATATGACCTTCAATTTGAAAGATTTTTAAACCCAAATCGTAAAACAATGCCTGATATAGACATCGACTTCATGGACACTAGAAGAGATGAAGTTGTCGAATATATGAGAAATAAATATGGCAAAGATAGAGTGTCCACTATTATTGCTTATCAAACCATTCAAGCTAAACAAGCATTGAGAGATATTGGAAGAATCTATAACTATCCAGAAAGACATACGGTTTTAATTTCAAAGGCTCTAACTAATAAAGAATATGGATTGGTTCAATCGTATTACCTACTCCCAGAGTTTAAGAAATTAATCGATAGCGATACATATTTCCAAGAATACATTTCTTTAGCAAGCAAAATCGAAGGGTTGCCACGTCAAGATGGACAACACGCAGCAGGTATTATTGTAAATAATAAACCTATCGAAAAAGACACTCCAATATTAATTGATTTGGACGATAATTATAAATCTCAATATGAGGCAAAATACCTTGAAGAACAAGGCTTCTTAAAAATGGACTTTTTGGGTTTAACAAACCTCACCACTATTGATGTGTGTTTAAAGCTCATCAAAAAATACAAAGGTATAGATTTAAAATTCGAGGATATCCCTTATGATGATCCAACGATATTTGATCTAATTAAAACCGGTAAAACAATTGGCTTATTCCAAATTGAAACTGCTGCTATGAAAAGAGGTATCAAAGTAGTTAAGCCATCTACTTTTGATGATGTGGTTGCTTTAATTGCATTAAACAGACCAGGACCTATGCAATTCATCAAAAACTATGCCGATAGGAGAGATGGGTTGGAAAAAATAACATATTTATCACCTGTTTTAGAAAGTATATTGGCCCCAACATATGGAATCATTGTTTATCAAGAACAAATAAACAGAATTGCCACCACTATGGCAGGTTTTACTCCTGGTGAAGCCGATATGTTTAGGCGTGCAATTTCCAAAAAAGATAAAGATAAAATTGCATCCTTAAAAGAACAATTCATCAGCGGATCTATTAAACTAGGCCACACACCTAAAGTTAGCAATGATGTATTTAACCTTATTGGCAAATTTGCCAACTATGGATTTAATAAATCACACTCAGTTGTTTATGCTGTTATAGCCTGCCGTATGGCGTATCTTAAGGCAAATTATCCTTTAGAATTCTACACAGCAATTTTTGAAACAAGTTCATCCGCTAACGATACAAAATTCAATGAATACATAAACGAATTAAAATCAAGAGGAATGAAGATTGAACTCCCAAGCATCAATGAGTCCACAAATCATTTTGTGATTAAAAATAGCTCATTGGTTTTCCCTCTCACCGCTATCAGTGGTATCAATGACACTTTAGTGCGATCCATTATGGAGGCAAGAAATGATAAACCATTCAATGATTTCTTTGATTTTGTCACTAGAATGTTTGCTTATAAGATTTCTGAGACACAAATTAATAAATTAATTGATGCAGGTGCATTTGATGAATTTTCTCCTTCTAGAGAAAGTTTAAGATTATCCGTTTTAGCGGCTCTTAAATATGCAGAAACGTTCTCAAATGAAGAAGGACAAATTATTCTTGATTTGCCTCATTTTGCCGCACCTATGTTAATGCAAGGGTACGATGATCCATTAGAAAATTTACAAAAGGAATACGAGGTACTACACGTAATGCTTTCAGGCCATCCTTTAGAATATAAAACAGATTTATTAAGAACTAATAACGTTGTTCCTATTACTGAATTATCAGATAACGAAGAAGCAAATATAGCAGGTATCGTTATGATGAAAAAGATAATTAAGACTAAAAAAGGAACTCAAATGGCGTATATCAAAATATTAGACCAAACAGGAGATATTGAAGTTACAGTATTCCCAAAAACATTTGACGAATCATATTCATTATTAGATAAAAATAAGATTATCGTAATAAACGGTAAAAAAGAAGGCGATGAAGAATCAGGCTTTATCGCAAACAAAATAAGTAAATTGGAGGATTAATTATGCCAAAAATAACTATTATCGATGGTAACTCATTACTATTTAGAGCATATTTCGCAACTGCATTCCCAGGAGCGGAGATAATGCGTGCTCAAGATGGAACTCCAACAAATGCTGTTTTTGCTTTTTCTAACATGATTAATAAAATCATATCAGACATCAAAGAGGGAGAATCGTTGTTTGTGGCATTTGATGCTGGAAAACACAACTTTAGACATGATGCTTTAGAGACATATAAAGCAAATAGAAAACCTGCTCCTGAGGATTTGGTTAAACAATTCCCTGTAGTTAGAGAATTTTTAAATGCTTTAGGTGTATACCAATTTGAAGAAGTCGGCTTTGAAGGTGATGATATCGCTGGAACAGTTGCAAAATTAGCGGAATCAAAAGGTTACGATGTTCACTTATACACTTCGGACAGAGATTTTCTCCAATTAGTTACAGAAAATATAACAGTTCATATTTTAAGAAAAGGATTATCAGATGTAATGCTTATGACACCAAAAAGTGTAGAAGAAACATTTGGCTTTAAGCCATTACAAATTATTGACTATAAAGGCTTAAGAGGTGACTCAAGTGATAACCTACCTGGTATTCCAGGAATAGGCGAAAAAACTGCTGTTAAGCTTATTCAAGAATATGGATCGTTAGATAATATCATCGCAAATGCAGATAATATCAAAGGCAAAGTTGGTGAATCGATTAAAGAAAATGTTGAGATAGGAAAACTATCTAGAGATTTAGCAATAATCCAAACAAATATTGCTCTTCCGTTTTCCGTGGAAGATACCATTTATGAGGGCTTTGATTTTCAAACATTAAATGGTTTCTGTCAAAAATATGGCTTCAAACAATTCATTAATAAAGTTGGACAAAAATGGAAGAAAAAAGACCCACTAGCAGAAGAGATTGAAGTCACTTTTGTTAAATCTTTAAAAGGTTATGAAAATACTGAAAAAGTTGGTTTAGCAATTGACCTTGACGGCGATTACCAAAACGATGAAATATACGGCGTTGCTTTTGAGATAAATAATCACCATTTATACATGTCCATTGAGGATGTTAAAAACGACCCAATTGCATTGTCGATTTTAAAGAACAAAAATATTAAAAAATCATGCTTCGACTATAAGGCAATAAAAGTAGCTTTGTCCAATTCTGGAGTTGAAATCGATGGATGTGGTTTTGATTTATTGATTGCTGCTTATTTATTAGACAGTTCAATGAAAAATAACCCTGAAACAGTTGTGAATCTATTTGGTGCAGATATGGGAATTGACGATGATAATGTCTCACTATTTAGCCAAGAAAATCCAAAAAGAGCCAGTAAAATAGCTTTCTTTTCCTACTATTTAGAGAAAAAAGCCTTACATGAATTAGAGAAAAACAAATCATTAGACTTGTTCTATAATTTGGAATTGCCTCTTATTGATACATTAGCAAATATGGAAATTGAAGGCGTTCCTCTAGACACAAATACATTAGATTCTTATGGCGAAATTTATAAAGCTAAATGCAAAGAATTAAGTGAAGAAATTTACGAAATGGCTGGTGAAAGTTTTAACATTGCTTCTCCTAAGCAAATTGGTGAAATTCTCTTTAATAAATTAGGTCTTAAATCTAACAAAAAAATGTCGACTTCTGTCGAGGTTTTAAATGATATAAAAAATGATCATCCCATAGTGAATAAAATTCTTGAATATAGAAAGTATTTCAAGCTTGTTTCTACATACACTGATGGCTTAAAAGCACACATACATAAAGATGGTAAAATACACGCAAAATTCAATCAAGCGTTGACCACTACTGGTCGTCTTTCAAGCTCAGAACCAAACTTGCAAAATATATCTACAAGAGATGAAGAAGGCAAACAAATTAGAAAAGCTTTCTTCTATCCAAATAATGATTTTGAAATCCTATCTTTAGATTATTCTCAAATAGAATTGAGAGTTTTGGCATCCTTATCAAAGTGCAAAGGATTGCAGGAAGTATTCTTATCAGGTGAAGATATTCACGCTGCGACAGCTAAAAAAGTCTTTAACCTATCTTGCGAGCCAACATCAGCACAAAGAAGAAGAGCTAAAACTGTTAATTTTGGTATAGTTTATGGCATTTCAGATTGGGGATTAGCGGATCAATTAGAAATCTCTGTCGGTGAAGCTAAAGATATCATTTCGAGCTTCTATAGAACTTTCCCTGAGATTGGAGAATTCTTCCAACAAATAATTAGTGATGCTCTTAAAGATGGCTATGTTTCAACCATGTTAGGAAGACGTAGATATTTAAGAGAACTTCATGATACCAATTATCAAACGAGAGAATACGCAAAAAGAGCGGCAATGAATGCCCCTATTCAAGGTACTGCCGCTGATTTAATTAAACTTGCTATGATTCAAGTAGATAAAGCATTAAAAGAAAATGGATACAAAACAAAAATGGTTCTTCAAATTCACGATGAACTTATTTTGAAAGTTCCGCACGTAGAAAAAGATAAAATATTACCACTAGTAAAGAATGTTATGGAAAATGCTTTAAAATTAGATGTTCCATTAGAAGTTGATGGTGGATATGGAAAATCTTGGTATGATGCCAAGTAGAGGTATAGTATGCCAGAACTACCAGAAGTAGAAACAATTAGAAATGTATTACTTAATGTATTTGTTGGAAAGACAATTACAAAAATAGATATATTAAGGCACTGTACAATTAAAACAAATGAAAAAGAATTTGTATGTGGGTTAACAAATAAAAAAGTTTTAAACATCACACGCAAAGGAAAATTCCTTATTTTTCATTTCACAAACGACAAAGTTTTGATCTCTCATTTAAGAATGGAAGGCAAGTATTATGAAATGGAAGAAAATCAAGAAAATAGTAAATACGCAAGAGTTGTTTTTCATTTAAATAATGGCAAAAAAGTATGTTACGATGACTCAAGATGCTTCGGAATAATGTTATATTCAAATGAAAAAGAATATCTTTTAACAAACGAGATTTCTAAGCTTGGACCTGAACCATTTCAAATTGATGATTGTCAATATTTCATTAATAGATGCAAACATAATAAAACACCGATTAAATCAACACTTTTAGACCAAACACTAATGACAGGATTAGGAAATATATATGCTGATGAAGTTTTATTTGCATCTAAAATTCACCCATTAACACCTGCTAATTTGATTACATTAGATCAATGGAAAATATTAGTAGAGAATTCCAAAAAAATACTAACCAAAGCAATCAAAGCTGGTGGTAGCACAATTAAGTCATATCATCCAGGAAAAGGTGTAGACGGAATGTTTCAAACAGAACTTTTAGCATACGGGCACAAAGATGAAAAATGTCCTAATTGCGGAAACATTATGCGGTTTATAAAAGTAGGTGGAAGAGGAACAACTTATTGTCCACATTGTCAGGTTAAAACCAATAACACAATTTCTATTGCGATATTTGGAAAAATCGCATCAGGTAAATCAACTGTAGTCGATATGTTTGCCAAAAATGGAATAAAAGCAATTTCATGTGATGATATAGTCCACGATTTATATAAAGATTCTAAAATTGGGGAAAAAGTTTCTAAAATCGCTAATATAAGTTTTGATGGGTTATTAAATCTTAAAACGCTTAGAAATGTAGTTTCTTCTAATGAGAAAGTTAAAAAGCAAATAGAAAAATTCATTAACCCACTTATTGCAATCAAAGTTGATAATTTCTTAAAAACCAACAGAGGTCTATTGTTGGTAGAAGTTCCACGATTATTTGAAGCTAAATTCAACGATAAATTTGATGTTATTATTGCTGTAGACATTGATGAAAAACACCAATTAGAAAGGTTGAAAAAACGCAATCCAGAATCATATATGGACTTAACAAAAATCAACGCTAATAATACATTCGAACAAGATAAGAAAAAAGCCGACTTTATAGTCGACAATTCTCGTTCTTTAGAAAATACAAATAAACAAGTTAATAAAATAATTAATATATTGAAAGATCGCCTAAGTTAATTTCATTTTGGCAAGTCTTTTTAATCAAATTGCCAAGTTGCTTCGCACGAATTTTTCCTGCTGCGCTTGTTGAATATAATTCAACAATTTCATTAATAGTAAAATCACTAGTAAAAATTGTTAACAATTTTTGTGATGCTCTCTTTTGCAATATATCTAAAATTATAGCGTCTCTAATAAAATCGTTTTTGTATTCGTTTCCAAAATCATCCAAAACAAGGATTTTGCATCCACTTAAAATGTTTATTTGATTTTGGAATTCATCTTTATTTGTGAAATTTAAATCATTGAGTTCTTTAAAACGTTTTGTTGAATCAATATAGCAAATTGGACCTAAATCATTCTTAGCCGCATCTACCGTTAACAAAGCCGAAACAAAAGAACGTCCAGAATTCAAACCGCCATTAAGAAATAGCCATCTATTAGATAAGCCTTTACGATATTTTAAATATTCATTTACAGCAACAGCTCTTTCTTTATTTTGGTCCATATCCTTCAAAGCATACTTAACCCACTCATCATCAAAGTCCTTAACCAAAAATTGTTGTTCAAAAGCCATCTTTTTTGTAAATTCTTTGCATGGAACTAATGTTTGATCAATTGAACCAGATTCATATGTAATCTTAGTTATAAAACAAGGGTTTTCTTTCTTGCATTTGTCACAACCAGGACAATTTTTACAATAGTTAAGATCGAGAACAAAAGAATATATTTTAGCTATTTGTTTTTTTATTGTTTCGTCTGGAATATTAAATTGGCTTAAATATTTAACTGCTGTAGGACAATTATAATATGCTTCTAGCATATCATTGATAGCTTTGTCGTCTTCTGATATGTCAAAATTAATCTTTAATTTCTCCATTGCCGTTCACCTCATCTAACTCGCTTAATAGTTTATCCCAATCGAGTTCATCTTTCTCTTCTTTTTTATTTTCAGTAACTTCTTTTTGCAAAGTTTGTTCTTGATTGATATTAATTGAACGTGTCTTTTTGTTGATTTTATTTAAGAAATTCATCGCATCAACTGCTGTTTCAACACATTCTCTAGCCAATGATGCAGCAACTTTTTCTGCATACGCTCTACTGAGAACATTGTTGTTCTTTAGTAATACATATTCAATTAATACATTAATTACAGCATTAGACAAACGATAGTTAATTGATAAATCATTTATGATTTTCAAATCAGCCGTTGCAGGTTTACAACCGTTTTGTAAGATTGATAAGAAATCTTTTGGAGAAACAGTTTCGATAATATTTATTTTCCCTGCTAATTCACTAGAAGAAGAAATAGTATTTCCTGAACCTGCTTTCTTTTTGGAAGCTAGGTAATTGTAATTTGTTTCATCTTGGAACAATTTGCCTAATTTTTCAAAGTCAACATGATGTCCTTTTCCAGCTTCGGAATCATATATTGCGCACACATCATTTGCAGCAGTTTCTTCATTGATACCGTTTAATGTAGCCAATCTTTCGATTTCTTTCATATCTTTCTTAGAAAAAGCCTCAGGTTTGATTTGAGATATTTTGCTTAATGAATCAAAGAATTTCTCATATGAGAAATCGCTTGTAATTTTACCTACGCGCCTGCCCATTACATCACCTGTATTACTAAGGGCTTTAACAAAAGCTGGATCATTAAAATCTGGATGGAAAACTTCCATAAAAGAGGAAGAAATTTCTTTGCCTTTTTCTTCATTTAAATCAATTTTATAAATTGCTTTTATTCTTAATGCATCCGCTTCTCCTATTGCCTTAATAAGCATTCCATATAACAAGGCGTTACCAAAAAAGTCCCAAGGAGCTTTAGGAGCGAATAATTCATAGCGATAAATATTAGAATTTCCAGCATCGGTAATATATGTTTTAACTAATCCAGCGGCTTCAAGTGTTCTTCTAGAATCAACAAATTTTTTTGTTGTTATTTTCATTTGATTGAACAATTGGCCATGCGAAATCATCGAAGAAATCTTTTGGTTATTGGCTTCTCCCCAAAGCGTTAAATAAACAGCAAATGCTTCAAAACCAATAATTGGTTGATACAAATTAACTAATGTGTCTTTATCATAGTCTGCAATCAACGAATTCAGTTTTACTTCTAGATAATCTTTTTCCGTTAAAACAATCATATTTTTACCTCAGTGGCAACAATTATGTCATACATATCGTCAAATTTTCAAACCATTTTAATAAATTAAAAATTGGGGATAACTTTTTCCACATAACATTTTCAATTATTTATATTTTATATAAATTATTTAATATTTTCCTAAAAAATGTTACTTTTTCCACACTGAAATTTGTGGATAAATAACTATTTTAGTTACTTAACACAGTCAAAAAATATTTATATTTATTTTATAAAATATAATAGAGTGGTAATATAATGTGCGGAGGTAGTTATTATGATACAAAAAATTGCTATCCTTACTAGCGGCGGCGATGCTCCTGGAATGAATGCTGCTCTTAGAGTATGTGTTAGAGCTGGCTTAGCCCAAGGAAAAGAAATGTATGTAATCTATGATGGATATAGAGGACTTGTTAATGGTGATATTCATCAAGTAAACAAAGACTTCACTCAAGATATTATTAATAGAGGCGGAACAATCATTAGATCAGCACGTTTACCTGAATTTAAAGAAGAAGAGACTGTGCTTAAAGCAGTCGAGGTTCTCGAAGATTTTGAAATCGATGCATTAATAGCTATTGGTGGAGATGGAACCTATAAAGGTTTAGGCGCATTAGCTGCTCACGGAGTAAAGGTCGTTGGTATTCCTGCAACCATCGATAACGATGTTGGTTCAACAGACGAAACAATTGGTTTCACAACAGCATTGAACACAATTTGTGAATGTGTTGATAGGCTCAAAGATACTTCAGGTTCACATCAAAGATGCTCATTAATTGAAGTTATGGGTAGAGACTGCGGAGATTTAGCAATGTTTGCTGCCTTAGCAGAAGGTGCTGAAGGTGTCATCTGCACAGAACATAAATTAAAAGAAGATGTCTTATTTAAAAAATTAAGAAAAATGAAAGCTCAAAACAAGAGTCACGCTATCATTCTTGTATCTGAAAACTTATTAGATATTAATGAATTGGCAAAGAAAATTCAAGCTGAAACAGGCTTTGATACAAGAACTGAAGTTCTTGGAAGATTGCAAAGAGGCGGTGCACCATCTGCTCACGATCGTATTTTAGCAGCAAGATTAGGTGCTAGAGCAATCGAACTCTTAATTGATTGCGAAGACAAGCAAGGTAAGATTGTTGGCGTTAAAGATAACGCTATTGTTGACTACAATATTGAAGACGCCTTACAAATGAAGCATAGACACACACATGGTCTTAGAGACCTTATTGATTTGCTTCAATAAACAAACACTGGTTGATATTCATATCAATATAAATTAAAAAATACAAATAAAGCCCGCTATTGTATTGCGGAGGAGAAAGAAAAAATGAAAGTACAACAACACGATGGTTCAATCATCGAAATGGACAAGAAGTCCCCTGAAGCATTAGAAGTATTAAATCACTCTACTTCTCATCTTCTCGCAGAAGCTATTCAGGAGCTTTATCCTGATGCATTATTTGGTTTTGGCCCTGCTATTGAAAATGGTTTCTACTACGATATCGATTTCTCAAATCCAATCGTTGAACACGATTTAGCCAAAATTGAAAAGAAAATGCATGAACTTGCAAGCAAAGACGAAAAAATCATTAGAAATGTCTTAAGCAAGAAAGATGCACTTAAGTTATTCGCTTCAAACAAGTATAAGGTAGAACTTATTGAAGGAATTGACGAAGATATCACAACATTTACACAAGGGAAATTCATTGACCTTTGCCGTGGACCACACTTAATGTCTACAGGCCAAATTAAACATTTCAAGTTATTAAGTATCGCAGGTGCTTACTGGCGTGGAGATAGCAAGAACAAACAACTTGTGAGAATCTATGGTACTTCTTGGTTCAGTGAAGAAGAATTACAAAATTATTTAACATTAGTTGAAGAACGCAAAAAGAGAGACCACAGATTATTAGGCAAACAATTAGGTTTGTTTATGCTTTCCGAATTTGGACCTGGCTTCCCATTCTGGCTTCCAAACGGAATGATTTTAAGAGACAACATTGAAGAATTCTGGAAATCTCAACACAGAAAATTCAATTATCAATTCTGCAAAACACCTATCATGTTATCCAAGGAATTATGGTTAACATCTGGTCACTGGGATCATTACAAAGATAACATGTATACAACATCAATCGATGATCGTGAATTCGCTATCAAACCAATGAACTGTCCTGGCGGTATTCTTGTATACAAGAATTCTTTACATTCATATAAAGACTTACCAATTAAGATGGCTGAATTGGGTCATGTTCATAGACACGAAGCTAGCGGCGCTTTAAATGGTTTATTTAGAGTGCGTGCATTTACACAAGATGACGCCCACATCTTCTGCCGTGAAGATCAATTGGTTGAACAAATTACAGAGTTATTACAATTCTACGAAGAAATGTATTCTGTTTTCGGATTAAGCTATCACATCGAATTATCAACAAGACCTGAAGAAGGATACATTGGCGATTTAGCTATTTGGAATAAGTCTGAGAAGATTTTGCAAGAAGCGTGTGAAAAGAGCGGACACGAATTCAAAATCAACCCAGGTGATGGCGCTTTCTATGGCCCTAAACTTGACTTTAAGCTCAAGGACTCAATGGGACGTATTTGGCAATGCGGCACTATTCAATTAGATATGAACTTACCAGAAAGATTTGATTGTTTCTATATTGATTCTGATGGTGAGAAGAAACGCCCTATCATGCTTCATAGAGCATGCTTAGGTTCCATCGAAAGATTTATTGGTATTTTAATCGAACACTATGGCGGCGCATTCCCAGCTTGGTTAGCACCAGTTCAAGTAAACATCTTACCAGTCAACAACTCTTTCCATCTTGAACACTCTCAAAAATTAGCACAATTATTTAAAGATAATAATGTGAGAGTGGAAGTCGATGATTCCAACGATAAATTAGGTTATAGAATGAGAAATTCTCAAATGAGAAAGATTCCATTTACTCTTGTTATTGGTGATCATGAAAGAGATGAAAACACAGTTACATATCGTAGATATGGCGAAAAAGATCAAATCACTGTTTCTACAGAAGAATTCTTAGCTTTATTGCAAGACGAAGTTAAAAACAAAAAATAGTAATTTATAGCTATCAAGAAAGGATGACATTTGTCATCTTTTTTGTTGACACATATCATTATCAATGATAATATAATTCTCGCAAAAAACAGTAGAAAGCAGAGGCACCCGCTTCTCGCCAGACCGAAATATATTGGTTGGCTAACGCTACATCTCTAGGGCTAGATTTGTTAACGGGTGCATTGCGCATCCGTTTTTTTGACAAAAAGGAGTGATATTTATCTATAACGGCAACAACAATCAATTTGGAAAACAAAAACCAAATGGAAAACAACCAACTGATTTAATTAACGAGTACATTCGTTTCCCACAAGTTAGACTTGTAGGTCCTAATGGCGAACAATTAGGAATCATGACATCGCGTGAAGCGCAATTAAAGGCAAATGAACTAGATTTAGATTTGCTTTGTGTCGCGCCAAATGCTCAGCCACCTGTTTGTAAGATTATTAATTACAACAAGTATCGTTATGAGCAACAAAAGAAAGCAAAAGAAGCTAAAAAGAATCAACACATTATCGAAGTAAAAGAAATTCAATTAACGCCACAAATTGGTCTTCATGATATGGAAACCAAGGCAAAGGCTGCAATGAAATTCTTAGAAGAAGGTAATAAAGTTAAAGTCGGTGTTAGATTTAGAGGACGTCAAATGACTCACATTGAAGTTGGTCAAGAAGCCTTAGATAAATTCATCGAATTAGTCAATGGCCTTGCGGTCATCGAAAAACCAGCGTCTATGGATGGCAAATGGTTAATTGCTATCCTAGCGCCAAAAAAGAAATAAAGTAGGAGGAAAAAATTATGCCAAAAATGAAAAGCAAAAGAGCTTTAATGAAACGTATTAAAATTTCAGGCTCTGGAAAAATCATCAGAGGTCATGCTTACAGATCTCACTTAGCCCCACACAAAACAACAAAACAAAAGAGACACTTAATGAAGAGTGCAGTTGTCCATTCAACTGACTACAAGAGAATTAAGTTCCTCATCGTTAAGTAAGGAGGTAACTAGTAATGGCTAGAGTTAAAGGTGGCACAGTCACACACGCACGTCGTAAAAGAGTTTTAAAAAGAGCTTCTGGTTACTTCGGAAGCAAACACTTACTCTTTAAAACAGCTAAAGAACAAGTTATGCACAGCTTACGCTACGCATACATTGATCGTCGCTTAATTAAAAGAGATTACCGCAAATTATGGATTAGACGTATTAACGCAGCTTGCCGTTTAAACGACATTTCCTACAGCAAATTTATGTATGGATTAAAAGTTGCTAACGTCAACGTCAATCGTAAAATGCTTTCAGAATTAGCTATTAACGATCCTAAAGCATTCACAGATTTAGTGAAGCTTGCTAAAAAGAACGTTAAGTAATTAATTCATTAGCTTCTTTAAAAATGAAAAGTTCCAGTTTGGGAACTTTTTTCATTTAAAGAAGTTCATCTTCAATATAGTTTTCATCGATAAACTTTACTTCAATATTATTGACCGCATCATTTATCAAAGTTTCAAAGTCGAATAATTCCTCGTATTTTAATACTTCGTCCATATGAGGGGCTGTTTTAGGTGCTTTTGGAGTAAATATTGTGCAGCAATCCTCATAAGGCCTAATAGAAATTTCAAATGTATCGATTTTCTTTGCAATTTTAATTATGTCGTTTTTATCTAATGTTGCGCATGGACGTATAACTGGCATATTAGTTACAGCATTAATAACATTCATAGATTGAAGTGTTTGACTAGCAACTTGTCCGACAGATTCACCGGTTGATATAACTGGACATTTTCTACGTCTCGCTAATCTATCTGCGAGTCTAAACATCATTCTTCTCATCACTGTAATGCAATAACTTTCAGGAACTTTATCATAGATAGCTTCTTGAATTTTTGTAAAAGGAATGATGTGAAGTCTAATTCTAGGTTGATATTTATTTAATTTTTTAAGTAAATCAACAAGTTTATAAATGACTGCCTGTTGAGTGTATGGAGGGGAAGCAAAATGAATGCATTCAATGCTAACACCTCTTTTCATCATTAAGTAAGCTGCAACAGGTGAATCAATTCCGCCTGATAACATATGCATGGTTTTACCGCCTACGCCTAGTGGGTACCCGCCTGCACCCGCGTACGTATTAGTAAAGATATAGGCAGCTTCATCTCTGACTTCAACATTAAGCATTACATCAGGATTATGAACATCAACTTTAAAGTCAGTGTTTTTCAAAACAACTGTGGCCACTATTCTAGTTATGTCGTCCGAACATATAGGATACTTCTTATCGCTTCTTTTAGCCTTTACTTTAAAAGTTTTTCCTTCTTCTAATTTGATTAATTCAAGAGAGTCAGTTTTAATAACTTCGATATCTTTATCGCATTTATGCACCAATGATAAAGCGTGGATACCGCTTATATCTTGGAGTTCTCTCATAATAGGCTCATAATTTTCGCCATTTAAAGAAATGTAAATGTGATCATATCTAACATCTATTTTGATGCTTTTATTATCTATTAAAACACGACGAATATTATCCGCGAGGGTGCGAATAAAATCCATCTTGTTTTTGCCTTTTGTAGAAAGTTCGCCGAAACGAACCATAATATGGTCATAAGTTATCATTGTTTAATGCCTCTAACAATTCTATCTAATGTTGATATAAATGTCCTTATATCATCCAAGGTATTGCTCTTATCAAAAGACACCCTTATTGTGTTTCTATAACTATGCTCGTCTTTGCCCATAGCTTTAATAACTTCGCTGATAGGTTCACCTTTAGAATGGCAAGCGGAAATAGAACTTACCATAATGTTTTCGTTGCTGAGTCCTTCAACGACAACACTGGCTTTTTTAGTCTTTAGCGAGAAGTTTAAGATATAAGGATTCAAAGATGAATATGAATTAATATCGTATAATTCCTTATTATTTTCAAAATAGTCTTTTATTTCTTTATATAAATTCATGACATAGTCAAAATTTGTTTTTAACGTTTCACACGCTAAACGAGTAGCTTTCGCTAAACTAGCCGCTAACGCAACGTCATTTGTGCCACTTCTTAGTCCAAATTCTTGACCACCACCAGATAAAACTGGAATAAGTTCAATATTATTTCTTTTTAATAATGCACCACATCCGTTTAAACAATGAATCTTATGTCCTGAGTATGAGATTAAATCAACATCTTTATAGTTAATATCGATTTTGCCAACAGCCTGCGTAGCATCAACATGGAAAATGATTTTTGGGTATTGCTTTAAAAGTTTAGCGACTTCTTCGATTGGGTTTATCGCACCTGTTTCATTATTCACCGCCATAATTGACACTAATAGAGTATCATCTCTAATTGCGGATTTAAGTGTATCTGAAGATACACATCCAAAATTATTAACGGGCAAATAAGTAACTTCAAAGCCGAAATATTCCTGCAATTGCTTTGCTGTTTCTAATATTGAAGGATGCTCAACATTGCTAACAATAATATGTTTACCTCTAGAGTTATAACGCAACGCCACTCCTTTTAAAGCTAAGTTATTAGACTCGGTTGCGCCACTAGTAAAAATACAAGTATGAGAAGGAAGTTTAAAACAAGAGACAATTTGTTCTCTTGCTTTGTCTAATAATCTAGCGGACTTTTGTCCTTCGAAATGAATGCTGCTAGGATTAGCGAAATATGTTTCAACAACTTGGATATAAGTCTTTAAGACTTCAGGATTAACACTAGTAGTAGCTGCATTATCTAAATAAATCAGTTTATTTGCCATTATTTTCCTCAACGTGTTTGCTGCGGTAAATAGCAGTTGCTTGGTGATAAACGTTTTCAAAATCACCTTCAAAGAATGCCTTTTCTAATACGCAAAGCTGTTGATTAACATCGCTTTGTTGAAGTCTATCTCTATTTGCGTAAAGAATTGCAGATTCCGCCAATTGTTCAGTTCTAATCTTTCCATCCAACTCATCAAAAAGCTCATTTGCAATACGTTTTAATTCTTCTAATTTGCTATTAACATCATCAACATTAGTTGGCTTTGCGGATAATAGATCATATAAATCATTTAATTCTTCATAAACTAAATCGATTTGTGGTTGATAAGTATCCTTTAAAGTTTGAATGTCCATTGTTCTTAGTGAAGACTCCACTTCTTTTGTATGATGATTGTATATTACAATCATTTCACTAGCTTCTTCACAATCAGATTTCAAAGTTTGAATGTATTTCAAGAATTGTTTAACACCGTTGTCACTTTGTTCATAGTCTTTTCTTAAATCATCAAGTTTTTCTTTAAGGATGCTATAAGGTTGTTTGGTTTCACTATGAACATAATTATCAAGATTTCTTCTTGATGAAGTTAAATCGTTGATTGATTGTTTTAAAGATTCAATCTCGTTTTCTTTTTCTTTGGTAACAATGTATCTTTCTTTAAGAACGGGAATGATTCCAGAAATCTTAACATAGTTCTTTTCAAGCTCGATAACTTTTGCGTAAAGTTCTTTTGAATCGTTCTCAAACTCCACTTTATCATTGCTTTCACTATTAATTTTTCTTCTAACTGCTTCAATATCACTTCTAATAGCGTCTAATTTTTCCATGAGACCGGTGTGTTTTAAATTTGATAATTCTTTTCTGATGAACGCTAAGGAGTTGCTCCAGTCATCAACATGTTGTCTAAATTTAATGTTGAAAACAGGTACGCCAGTTTTTTCGACTATTTGATATTCGGAAATGATTTCTTTAATTTGATTTGGGATTACAGTGTTTGCTAAAACGCATAAGTTAGGGAGCTCAAATAAGGCATTACCTAACGCACGGATAATTGCATCAATATTTGCCATCATAGAACCAGCTTCATCGTATTCAGCGCCTTCCACTAATTCATCATAAGCTTTGAACTCATCTTCCATCTTTTCAAAAGCTTCCATGAATTTAGATTCACAAAGCTCTAATGAACTGATGTTGTTATAATACATTTGTTTAACATCTCTAAATCTTTCTTTTAAAGAAAGAATATTACTTCTTGATTCTTGTTCAGGCTTAATAATCGCATAAAGTTCACTGTCAAGTGCATTGACAGAATTTTCAAAATCACCAAGGGTTTTTCTTGTATCTTCTAAAACAGGTTTAATGTTTTTGAATTGTTTATCATTAATTCTTGCTCTTAATTGTTTAATACAAGATTCAACATATTTGTCTTCGCCTTCGTGAATTTCCTTAAAACGAGTTGAATATTCAGTATATTTATCAGTGTATAAAAGATTGGTTCTACTAATGGATTCTAATCTATGAATATGTTGAGCGTCTTGACCTGTGAGCAAGCCATCTAAGTACGCAAATTTATTTTCAAATTCTTTAACTTGTTTTTTAACAGAGAGACGAGAAATAACAAAATGGAATAATAGAAAAAGCAAAACAAGGAAGACAACTATGCCTGCAATTATTCCTATGATTAATGGTAATTTGTTTCCTGCACTATTTAAAATATTCATATGCTTTCCTCTATTCTATGTCTATATTTGTCTCTACATTAAAATGTACTTGCCTATATCAAGTATAAATATTGTAATAGGTTTTATGTCCAAATTTAAGGGTTTTAGTTAAAAAAAATTTTAACTGAAAAGCACTTATAAAAATTCAAATGAAAAAAAATCAATATTATCCTTATGGATAAAGATGAAATGTAATGTTAAAAAATAACGAAAAATATTATTGACTGAGAAGTTTATTTTCTATATAGTATTAACTGCATGTAATGCAGCATGTGAATACAACTTGTCTGACGTTCGAAGCAAAAAATAGTAACCTAAGCTATAAGGCGAAATCATCGAACACCCGAAGTTAGGAATTCACACCTATTCATTATTTTGCAAAAAAATAAAGGAAAGGAAGGAAAAGAACATGAGATACACTGGATCAGATTGGAAAAGATCTCGTCGTTTGGGTTTTTCTACATTAGAAACAGGCAAAGAACTTGCTAAACGTCCATATGGCCCTGGCCAACACGGTTCTCTTAAAGCTAAAAAGAAGAACTCCGAATATGGAAAACAATTGATTGAAAAACAAAAATTAAGACAAATGTATGGTGTCAATGAAAGACAATTCCGCCGTCTTTTCATGATTGCGTTAGCATCTAAAGAAGTTACAGGTTTCGCTTTCATGAAACTCTTAGAATCACGTCTTGATAACTTAGTGTTCCGTATGGGCTTCGCTCGCACAAGAAAAGGTGCAAGGCAATTAGTCAATCACGGCCACATCTTAGTTAACGGCAAGAAAGCTGATATCCCATCAATGTTACTTTCTATCGGAGATGTCGTCTCCTTTAAAGAAAGTAGCCAAGACTTAAAAGTTGTTAAAGAATCTCTCGCATCCGTCGCAACAAAGTATGCATGGGTCGAAGTTGATACTGAAAAACTCACAGGTAAATTCATTCGTGAAGTTGAACGTAAAGAATTACCAATGGATATCACAGAATCACAAATCGTTGAATACTACAACCGTAAGCTTTAATCGATTACAAGAACCACCACTTCAAAACTGGTGGTTTTCTTTTGTAAGTTAAAAGGATGCGTTTTCAAATTTGCACCCTTTTTCTTTTTAAAGTTAATAAATTGGGTAAGGAACTTTTTTAAGTCTATTAGAAGGATAATTTGCTCTTCCTTCTTTTGCTTGTGGCTTACCATCACGCATCACTAAATCTCCGGTAAACCCACATGTTGTGTTATTAACGAAATAAGAGCCTACTCCATACATACTGACAGGGACATTGAGAGCTTTCCATTCTTTGATCTTTTCTGCAGAGAAAGAAGATGAAACTGTAATTTTGACAAAGTCAAATCCTTCATCGTCTAATGCCTTTCTTAAAGCAAAGATGAGCTCTTTGCACACTCCATGAGGATCAAAATCACTCGTATCTTTATCGTCAAAATAATGATCCACTAAAGATTTCGAAGTATCCACGCGAACGCCATTTAACTTTTTGCCTAAATGTCTAGCAAGCATCAATGAATCATGGACTACATTGTTATGATAATCGATAAGGGCGGTGACCTTTTCTTCAGGGAATGTCTTTAAATAAATATCGGCAGCCTTGCATACATCACCATCACAAACTTGTATTAGCGCGTGAGGCATTGTTCCCATACCTTTTCCACCATACCAATATCCTTGTGCATCAGTTGAAACCTTTTTAATTCCAGCAACATAAGTCGCATAGCCATCGCCAACTTGAGTGAGGAAATCATCTTGTCTATCAGCCATAGAAAAAATAGGAGTATCACCAATAACTTTCATTACGTTATATACATTGGTGGCGACGCTAGATCTTCTCGCTAAAATTCCATCAATAACAGATTCTAAAAAACCAAAATTTTCATACTTACCAGTTACTTTTAAAACTGGTTCAGAATCTTGAACGATATCGCCATCATTTAAAGCTTCTATTTCTAATTCCTCGGGGTGAACAGCAAAAGTGTGTAACACCGCAATGGCTTCATCTATGCCGCAAAGCATAGAATCGTTTCTTCTTTGGAAGAATTGCATTGTAACAATATGGTTCGGTTCGTTTTCTTGAACGATTTTTCTGCTCTTTAGGAAATAATTAGCAGAATAAAATCCTTCACCTAATTGTTTTGGGAAATTGAAAGTTTTGTTGGTTAAACGAGAAATTTTACCAGCTTCTTTAAGCTCAATTTCAGTCATATTATTTTACCTCCATATGGAAAAAGTCATTACCAATAGCAACATCTTTTTCCAATATTAAAATTTTATTTTCTTCACTAACGCCAAGAGATACTTCACTACATAGATATGCATTATAGGTATTTTTGTCGAGTGTGAATTCATTAACTAAATCACCGTTATATAAGGTTGTGCCAATCTTAGCGACACAAACAATATCATCTTTGTTAACAAATTCTTTCGAGAAACAAGAAACTATTTCTTTAGAAATATCAACATCAATTTTATAACCTTCATTTGTTTCAATAGCATTTAAGACTTTGCCTATCATATAACCAGATTCATCTTTATAAGCCAATGTTTCGAATTTTGCATTAAATAACATTGAATTGATTATGT
>JAZRZI010000002.1:0-20536 GCA_045601325.1 Bacilli bacterium | reverse complement strand
CTGGATTATTATGAACTTTAATAATAAGATTTTCAAATTCTTCTTTAAGTTGTCGAATATGCTCTTCCATATCTTCTTTTTCTTTTTTTATTTCACTTAGTAGTCTTAATCCCACCATATGTTCTTCATAAAATCCATATTGTGCTAAATATTCTTGAGAAGAATATACCGTAGCATATCCATTTTGACATGCTCTTATCCATTCAGTTTGACTTTGCATTCCAGCTTTCATTAACCATATAATAAATAAAAATATTGAACCTAAAATTCCAACACCATTACAGAATATCAAAAGTATACATACAGGTAATACAATCCATAATTGCTCACATTGATTACCTATAATATATGTTGGTTTAGGTGGATATTTTTTGTTTTCCATCGTTAACTCACCTCCATTAATTTTAAGTATATCATATTATTTAATATAAATCATATTTCCTTTTTTAATTGGTTCATACCCCATTTCTTTCATTAAAATCATATAATCATCAACTGTTTCATTTCTCTGCCAGCAATCCTTTTTACTCTCACCACCTTTACCAGATTTATTTCCTTCATAAATAGAAAAGACTGCTATATTACAGCAGTCTTTAATCTCTTTTATAATTTCTTTTATTGTATCTGTATTATCAATCACGTTCAAAACATTTGAGCAAATTCCAATATCAAAACCTATTCTCATTTGCATTTCTGTTTCGTTATTAATTGATTCAGATTGATTATACTTATCATATCCATACCATTCACAATCTAATTCATTCATTTTATTTTTTATATGATTAGTATATTTGCCACATCCATAATCAAGGACTCTACTTCCATATTCAAAATTATAATTATTATAAACTGCAGGTAACTTTGTTTTATTAATTGATGTATTTGCTGATGTATATTTCTGTTCCATAATTTATACCTCCATACCATTATTCTCTAAAAATTCAACCCAAAAGTTTTTATTACCAATTCTTTTAGTATCTAAATTAGGAAGTGATTTCCACAACTTAGTTCTTTCTTTTGCTTTTTCAATATCAAATCCTTGATAATCATCTGAAACAAACAATTCTTTTGAATGATAAATCTGAGGATTTTTCTTTCTCTTCATAACATGCTTCCATTTTAATGTTTCTAAGTTAAGTACCCATGAGTCTCCAACTTCAGGTTCGTTTGCTATAATCCAATCAGGTGAATCAATTAATGATATTTTATTTTTTGCCTTATCATATTTAACAATTTCATAATTAACTTCCATATTATTTAGTTCATTCATAAACCAATCAATGTAGTATTCAACTTGGTAGTCATTATCAATTCGCTTTAATAAATCAGATACATTTGATTTGTGTACATAAATACAACTTCCTACTCGCTTACTCATATAAATCGCTCCCTTCTAAACTCTTTGACCTTTACCATTCAACTTGTAGCCATTACTTAAATCTTTATATATATCCATAATTCTTGTTTTACTTGCGTGAATATAAATCACTTCCTTTTCTCTTCCATTTGGATGATATTCTTTTTTACTCGATTCAACTGAATGATTACTTACTCTGTATTCTTGTCCATTAATAAAGAAGTAATAACTGTCACTAGTTCTTGACTGAGTAATGCCATTTGCTATACAAAATTCATCAATCTCATTCATTGTTTGTGCAAACTCTCGTGCCTTTGTCTTACTTGGTTTCCATTTTCTTCCGTATCCCATAATTAATTCTCCTTTCAGAATAAAAGAGAGTACATTTCTGTACTCTCTAACTAATGCTCATAACATCCACAACATTTTCCATTATTACTAAAACACTTCTTGCAATTTGAACAAGTGACATTGTGATTCATTTTTCCATTTTCATTATAAGCACCGCACATACTAGTAATTTCTAAGCCATGTGCCTTGTATACTTCTTTAGTCCATTCATTATCTACTAAAACAAAAGCACGAATCTGTGAATGATTCTTAAATTTTAAATAAGCATCAATTCCATTTTCGTGCCATATAGATATATTAATAAACATATTGTTTGTAATTATATTATTTTCAATTGCCTTCTCGACCGCTTTGTAATTCTTTGTATATAAATAGAATATTGTTTCAGGATGTCTTCTAGCAAGTTCACACCACATAGCTAAATCTTCATAACAAGTAAGTTCACCTGACTCATTAATTCTGATTATAGGAAATTTCTTTTTCTTTCTAGTCAACTGTAAATCAAGAGATATTAATAATTCATCTCTGAAATGAATCATAGCTAATGTTCTATAGGCTTGCCCCTTCTTAACTGTGCATTCATTCATAATAATATCTCCAACAGTTCCATCTTCATTTCGCTTTGTGTGTTGATATATTGCCTTAAGTACATAACAACAAGATTTTCTAGGATTATCGTGATCGAAACAACCTTGACAATGACCACCACAAGTTCCGTTTACCCACATATTTAACTCAGGAATAAACCAAGCAACATCTCCAGGAAGTTCCATCCAAGCACCCATATCTCCTAATTTGATATTGTCTGCACCGTTTTCTCGCTTTTTATTTTCTTTAATCTTAGCCTTGCTTAATACCATCTTCTTAAATTCATTTGTAATTTTAGTTTTCTTACTCATAACATATTTCTCCTTTTCATTTAAAAATTTGTAATAAAAAAAGGAACTTACATTGCTGCAAGTTCCTTAGTTAACTTTGTTTATTTCCATCTAATTCCTACTTCTTTTAATAATCGTGTTGCCATAGGTCCGCTAATCTCATTTGAAGTAAGTGGAGCACTTATTGACTGAGTTCTCTCAAATACAACATGACTTCCATTCTGTCTCACTTCGTGAAATCCATTCTCTATTAATAATCTTCTAAAATCTCTACTCTTCATATTCTGCATTTTAATCATCTCCTTTCCTTTCAATTAAAAAAGAGAATATCTAAATTGATATTCTCTTTTAGCAATTATATTTTTCTCTAAATTTTGTTTTATATGTTCCTCGTGTATCTCTTCGCTTAAAGTAATAATCAATTACTCTAATATTTGCGTTATCATTATCAACTCGTTGAAATTGATATAATAATCGCAATTGACTTTTGTTTCTGTCTGAGAACTTATAAACATACATATTATTATCTAAACAATTATGTTTAACTACATCATCATTAAATATCTTTTCAAAGCAAATTCCGTTCATATCATAAGTATTTAATGTAGATAATAATTTACTAGTTGCTCGTTCAACCACTCTTAACTCATCTCGGTTTGCTTTCTTAACTTTAAAATCTGGAACTATAACATTGTAACTACACATTATTCATCACCTCCTTCATAAATTATCTTTCCATCAAATTCTGAAAATTCATAAGTTTTATTACATACATTATATATATCTCTAGAAGTCCAACATCTTGCATCACGACTACTAGTTAAATGCTCTAATATATAAGCTGCATCACATAATGTTTGTAAATCCTTTTTTGTTAATGTAATTGTTCTTTCAATTTTCATAATAATCACACTCCTTAAAATTCTCATTTACTTTTTCCACATATTTAATAGCTTTGTCCAACGTATCAATTCCAACATCGTTCACATAGCATTCTTCACAATTATTATTAAAATAAGATATGTAAAATTTTTCATCAGCACCTAAACAAATATAAATTGTTTTATTGTTAAAATCCTTTTCAATCTGATAATCATACGCATCATAATACATTGCATCACTATGTCTCCATCCGTCATATTGCAAAATAGTTTCTTTTATACCATCAAATATTCTTAATCCAATTTTCGCCATACCATCATCTCCTTATTTACTAACCAATCTTAACTATATCAGGATCTAATCCATAATATTTGTTTGCAGTTTTATATGCATAACCTTGACTATATCCAACCTGCATTAATGAGTTTCTAGTTCTCTTATAATCAAAATCACATATCTGTTTCCAAGAAAATAACTTTAATTCATTACATTCTTCTCTAAATATTTCATCAGTTTTGATATAAAGAATTCCTTTTATTACATCACAAGCAAGATGACCACCATATTTTTTCCACTCCCTAACTATTTGTTTGTTATAAGCTGATACTTTACATTGATTCATAATAATCACTCTCCTTACTGTGAAAACATCATTTCATATATAAATCATCAACATACTGTTTCAATTCTTCTAGTCCATCAAATTCTACTTCCTTTCCATTATGAACTATTGATAATTTCCTTCGCCACCATTTGTTGGTTATGATATAATCTTTATACATTGCACACCTCCTAATAAATCAACTATTTTATCAGTTCACTTATCTTATCTAAAACCCATCTCAATGTCTGACATTCAATCTGATTATCAGACTGGTCAAGTTGTTCTGTGATAATTTCATCCAACTTATCAAGTGCTTGATTATATATTCTTTTATTTTCGTCAAATCTACAATCGACATAATCACAAGCATTTTCATACATACATCCTCTACATTTTTCTGTGTGTGCCATATTACTCACTCTCCTTTCAATAATTCTCTTTGAGCTATATCTAATATTTCTTCTGGAATTTCACTCGCTCTTTTTGCATCTTGCAATCCTTCAAGTTGTCTATATTCATCACATAATTCACATATTTCTTTCATCCATTCAAGTTTCCATTCCATATAATCACTCTCCTTACTTTAAAAATTTCATTTTATCTTATAACCTATTCTCTGCATAATCAGATAACACTCTTATTGCTTTATATATTTTTGCTTTATAAAAATCATATTCTTCTTTACTTCCATAAGAATATGAACCTAAATAGCCACGAATAAATGTGTCGGACTTTGTAATTTCTAATGCTTCATCTAATGACATTAAACGTAAGTTATCCCAATCTTCTTTTTCTACTTCTGTTACACTATATGTTCTCATACTCATTCCTCCTAATAAATCAACTATTCTATCCTATTTTTATATACTTTCCATTTTCTAAGTGAACAACATATTCACAATCTTTATCTGCCCCAGACATTGTTCCAATACTAATTACCTTCAAATCTTTAATATCATCACTTTCCTGCTGTACTAAATAATCAATTAATTTTTCAAATGTCATATCTCTTACCTCCAATCAACATGAAATTTTCCTTTCATCTTACTCTTCATTTACTTCTACAATTCCTTCATCAATTAAAAACTTAGCAGCTTCATCCATAAATTCTTCTTCCGTTAAAATCTTTGATAAATACCATAGGTTTTCAACTATGCTTTCCATTGATTCTTTTGTAATATAATTTCTCATAGCAATTACCTCCAATAAAATTTAGTTTAATTTCTATTTCATTGCTCTTTTAATATCTCGCTCTGCTTTATCGTACATTTCCTTTTCTAATCTTTCCCTATGTTCAATAAAGTAATCTAAGGATTCATACCAATTGTCACCAACAATACTACCAAGTCTAGTACATACTTTGTTAAAGTGTTCATCTTCTGGGATTCTAACCATCATATTTATACATATTGGTTCTCCTAACCTATTAGTATCAAGCCACCAATATATTTCTCCGTCTTCGTTATATCCAATTGTCATATCTTCATAATTACACTCAGGTTCATTTCCATTACCAAATAATGCATCATGTAAATCATCTAAATATCTATTTTTATTATTCATATTAATTACCTCCTTAAACAAATACTGTTGTGCGGTACCATTCAGGATGTGTTTCTAAAATTTCCATTTCCTTCTCTTCAGTAATCTCACAACAGAAATATTTAATATCTCCAAGTTCATCAACAATTACAGTTCTATACTCATTCATATTCATTCTCCTTTCTAAGCTATATACTTCATAACCATCTGAACAAATGCATCACTCATAAGCATTTCTCTTACTTGTTCCTCAAGTGACTTCTGTTCCTTTCTTACAGAAGTATTATTTTTATTGAGATAATCCAGTAATTGTTTGCCAATATATAAACAGTATTGTGGTGGAACGCATTGCGTTAATTCATATAAGTCCATCCATTGGCAATCACCACCAAGAGCAATACAATAATACAATCTTGTTTGTTCTTCATTAAATCCTTGTAATGGTTTCTTTCCACATATGCTAACTGCACCAGTTTCACTTATTGTGCCAAGTTTTGAAGTTCCAAGATTGTATGGTCTTTCATTTGGTTCATATAACTGAATATTACTTTCAAAGAGTCTAGGTCTCTGAGTATACATATTCTTGAACTGACTTCCCTTTAATGTAATTGGATTGATTAACGGAGCATTTACAACATTCTCAAGAACATATATGGTATTGTATTTTTTCTCATAATACTTAAGTTTCTCTCTAACTTGTGCAATTAAATCAACATGAGTTTTTTCCCACTGAACTAAATCACCACTTAAATGTTTAAGTTTTGTATACATTTGACACGGACAACTTGCGTGTATAACTGAAAACTGTGAACAAAATTCTTCATCGTCCAATATCTTTAATGCATCTTCCTTTATAAAAGTATACGGATAATTCTTATCTTCAATATCAACACCAACACATTCAAAACCACTGTCTGTATATCCTTTGGAACAACCACCACCTCCAGCGAATAAATCTAACAGTTTAGGTTTGTTTGTTTTAAATTCAATCTTCATAATCATCTCTCCTTTTCTATTTTGTATATATAAATACATCAAATCATTGTTTTCTCTTAATGGATTTAGTTATAAATTCTGTATCCAGGGAAGCGAAGACGTAAGATAGAACGTCTTGCTTTCCTAGATACAGGTGATTTATTAAACTGTAGATTTGATGTATTAAAAAATTCAAATATTCAAATCATTTATTTCACTTTAGCTATTTAGATATTGAGCTTATTACCAGCCCAGAAACGGTGATGTTAATCACCGTTAGCGGGCTTTGGTCGGAAGCTCCATTAAATGTTGACTTAAATATTTATAAGTTGCTAATTAGCGAATACCTTTAATTTCCTTAAGCATTGCATAAATCACATATCCTTTCCTATTAGGATTATTAAGTTCACTTCTTAATTCAAGTACTGCATCTCTGCCACTTAAACCTCTAAATGAAGTTCCTTTCTTAAACATTAATGTCTGCTTTGCTGTGTAATAAGCACCAGCCTTGATGTAGCAGTTTAAGAAATCCTTTGACTTTTGAGTATCTGCACTAACCTTAATAGCAATGTTTCCATTGACTAACTTATATAATCCTTTATAAGACCAAACACCATAGCCTTTAAGTGACTGAATCATTCTGTTAAGGTCTACAAATACAGATTCAAATTCAATTGATCTTGCAAGATATTTAACAACCTTGTGCTTCTCAATTCTCTCTGCAATAATGCCAGCCTCAATCCAACCATATTTTTTAAGTCCTATATAAACTGTCTTGCCTACTCTATTTGTTGCTATAAGTTCCTTTTCATTCTCTTCAATCTGCTTAATAACATCCTGATAGTACTTGATAAAAATTCTCTTACAACTCTGTAAATCAAAACAATGCTTTCTTTCATCAAATGCAAGCATATCTTCCTTTTCAAGCATTGCTAACTTACGAACTTCTTCAAGAGTATCCTTAATAGATTTCATATAAGGAATTTCCTTTACTATTGCTCTATGAATATTATTTCTGTATGCGTACATAAGCTCTTCAAATCTCTTCTGTAAGTGCCATCTCATCATATATGGGTTGAATACAAATCCACATATTTCCTTTCCGTAATACTCAGAACCCTTTGCCCACTTGCCACCATTTACTATTGGATAATACTTATTTTCAAGACTAACATTAGTCTTGTTAGTATCAACAGTTTCTGTTACTGCCTGATTCATATTGCTCTGCATTACCTGTGCTACCATCTGTGCTAACTTATCCATATCAAAATTCATTCCGTTCATATTCATTCCTCCATTATTGTTTGTGTTGTTTACAGTTGCATTAGTGTTGTTGTTTGCATTCATCATAATTTCATTCTCCTTTTCTACTCGTTTCATTGGTAATTCATAAGTTCCTTCAGTTTCTTCACTAATTGTCATTCCCATAGCGAATGAACTTTTCTCTGGAAGTATTACTTCACTTCCACAATTCTGACAAATTACTTTAGCCATAACACATCATCCTTTCTTATATAAAATCTTTGTATATGATTAACTTGGTATTTGGTGATTTCCAAAACCAATGTTTATCATTCTGCCATTGAATGTTTCCATTTATTGAACTTGCCATAAAGAACCATTCAAGTTCATATCTGCATTTAGCTCGGTTGCTATTTGCATTCATCATTTCTTCATAAGAGCAATATTTGTTAATTGCTTTTGTAGGGAAAATACATCTCACAAATCTTTCGTGTTGTGTTGGAAGAGATTCATAATACTTTTCAAATCGTGTTTCCATTCCTTCATAAAATTCTTCTTGTGCAACTTGTACAAATCCCCAATCATCAACTAGCTCAAGTTCTGTATCTGTGAGCTTAATTGTCTGTGGAATTATTTTACCTTTGTCTACTAAAACTGTTTTTCCATTCTTAATTGTTTTGGATTTGTGGTCGAAATACAGTAGGTCTGAATATCCACCACTTTTAATTCGTTGATGTCGTTTTGACATTTCCATTAATACTTCATATAAATTCATATGCATTCTCCTTTCAATAAAAAAAATACTTCACACATTTTATTCTCTAAAAAGATTTAGATATAATTTGCAGGTAAACTAATAATTTCGGATCTCGATAGGATCCGACAATCATGTCTGTTTACCTGTACAAATATTGAACTTCGTGTGAAGTATTTGCCTTATAATACTTAATAACATTGCATTCACTTTATTGATTTAGATATTATGGAGGAATTAACGCATGAAAGGCGTAGTGATAAGACGCCTGAAAGCGTTTATTCCTCTTCTTAATTAAACTAGTGTTATTAAGTATATATTAAATTGTGTATATATAACCTTGACATTTGTTTCGCTTAATTAATTTAGATATATTAATCCTTCCAATGCAGTTCAAACTGCCTACCGTTAGGAGGCAGTTTGCTGCACATTGAAGGATTTCATATTAAACTGTTATCAAGACTATATTGAAATTAATAATAAAATGGATTTCTCTTGAATTATTTAGATTGATGCAGTCTTAAAGACTCGGAAATACCTGTTGATAAGCAGGTATTTCCAGTCTGTATTACTGCACATAAACTATATTTATTATTAATTAATTCCTTTACATCAACCCTTTACTCATTCTGTAAACAGAATTTTCAAATAAGTTAATGTTTGTGTGGTAATCGTTATACATCTTTATAAGTGATACCCAACCACACTTCTTAAGAATGTCATCTTCACTTCCTTTCTTTGTTTTTTCATTGTTTGCTTTTATATTCTGCCCAAGGTTCTTATCATCAATTACATAATTATTTCTGTGTACATATCCAAGTCCGTATATATTGTAATGATTTGTCGAACAAGCTCTTAAACAATCTTTAATGTAATTTTCAATTGCTATTAAATCGTGCTCAACATTTACACCACCAAACAAGTACACTCCCATTCCAAAATTCTGTTGATTTGTGGCATAGGCAGTAAAGAAATATCTTTGAAGTTTTTGAATCATCTTCTTTAATTCTTTTTCTGTACAAGGTCTGTGTAATTGCTTTGCATATCCTGTTGTAATACTTTTAATTTTAATTTTAAGATTTCTCAATGTCTTTTCAGACACACTTCGTTTGTCTTTCTTAAAACTAAAACCAAGGAACTCAAACCAATCTTCATCAGATATATATTCTGTCTTGCCTTTATTAAGTTTAATTCCTTTTTCATTAAGCATTTCAACAAATCTAAAATATGCTCTGTATACTTCCTTTTCATCATCTCCAATTATGATGAAGTCATCTGAATATCTGTAATACATTACATTGTATTGTGTCATTTCTTTATCAATATCACAAAGAATTAAATCTGCAAGTATACAAGCTATTGGATTACCTTGCCTTAATGACATATATCTATTAACCACTTTATGATTAATTTCTATTCTGTCATCGTGATATCCCTTAATAATTGGATACCATATTGTAGATGGCTCAAGCTCTTGAAGTTCGTCAAATAACTTGTCTATTATTTCAATTGGAACACTATCAAAAAATGCTTCTAAATCTCCTTTGATGCCTACATAGTTTTTTAATTCTGTAAGCTTTTCAGTTACTTTATCTGCAATATTCTTAGTACCAATTCCCTTTTTATAAGATACACATAATGGATGTATAAGATATTCAAATCTGTTATATAATATCTTATAAAAACAATTATGAATCACCCTATCAAGTGTAGGAAGAACACTTAAACATCTTACCTTTTTGCCTTGTTCTTTCTGTTTCATAGCTTGTTCATAACTAAGTCGTTCTCCAGTTTTCTTATCTCGGTAATCTTCAAATGGAATGTTAGGAATATAATTATAATTCTCTATCATTTCTGTTAAAATATCCCAAGATTCTGGCTGAAACATTGTATATACATCTGATAATTTAATTTTCTTATCTAATGAATGTTGAATTGCTTTTTTATGTAATTCATCATTCAAATGGAACTCTCTTAACATATTATCCATAATTATCACTCCTTTATTTTTCCATATTTCATTTCCCACGATGCAATAGCTTCATCAGTTGCAATGCCAAGAATATCCTTGTTATATCTTTCAATTCTGTAACTCTCAGGATTGTCACTATGTAATTCACTTACAAAAATTGCGTTGCCCATTTTAGATGGATTGCAACCAAAACCACCAGTTGCTCTAACTAATTGATATTTTGCATGTCGGAAATCTTCATCAAAAAATGATTCCTTTAATACAACTATCTTTCCTTCAATGTTTTCTGTTGTCCAAGGTGTTACATCATCAATTGTTAATACTGTTTTTGTTATCATAATAATCATCCTCCTTAAATTTCATATGCATTTTTAAATGCATTTACATACTCTTCAATAGTTAATTTTGAAATTCCCTTACATAAATTCATTAATTCTCCACTAGTTGCATATCTAGATATTGCATAACATTCAGGTTTATAAATAACCTTTAATACTTTTACTGTGTTATCATTCCAATCAATATCCATATCTGAATAGCCACCACCAACTGTAATATATGCTGTTTCTCTTGGAATTTTTTCAAGTACAACTGATTCAATACAGTAATTTCCTTTAAGTTGCTTTGATAATTCTTTTGCAAATACTTTTGTTGCTCTAACTTGCATACCACTCACTCCTTTCGTCTGTAATACTTTCAAGAACTCTGTATAAAATTGAATCTTTATCAAGGGCATCAAGTTCCTTTTTTACATTTGCAATTCCTTGTTCTATAACATCTTCATAATCTGCATAATCCATATCAAGATACATATTAACTAATACTCGTGCCATCTTTTCTGTTTCCATACTGTTCACTCTCCTTATCTGTAGTCATTTGGCTCATCATTTCTAGCATGTATTACAACCACATCTCCTACTCTTGTTACTTTTGTCTTTCCATCATCTCCATCCCAATAAGAATCTTCTTCAAATCTGTAATTACAATAACCTTCACAACCAACAACCACTTCCATATCATCTTCAAGATAGTCTAATAATTTTTTAAGTTCGCTTACTGTCATAACGCATACTCCTTTCTAAAATAAAAGAGAGAACTCATAATTGAATTCTCTCTTTTGTACAATTAATCTAAAAATGTTCCAACATTAATAAGTTCATCAGTATCAATTCCGTCTATATCACAATACAATTCATTAAGTTGCTCTGCTAAATCTTCTTTGCCAAGAACACGAACACCTTTCCATAAATAAAACACCATATGTTCTAATTCGGTTCGTGATTTCAATTCATATCCACCAACTCGCATTGCTTTTACCATAGCATCTAATTCTTGTGCTTTCATAAGCTATTCCTCCTCTACAATTTCCCACTTATCAGGAATTTGATTTGCTTTACAATAACCATAATCTCCTTCAAACATCCAAAATGGTCGTTTGAATTGATATCCAGGTCTATGTTTATACACTCTCCTTTCCTTTCCTTGCCAGTCAGTAAATTTAATTTTTGTTCCTATTGGCAAGTCACTCAACTTAGGTTTATTTGCATTTTCAAGGCACTTTCTTCTCCATTCAAGAGCATATTCATTATCTGTTGGAGATAATAAATCTATAATTGCCTTTGGACAGTCATATTTATAAGGTCCGCAAGTTTCGTCCATATCTTTATATGCAAAATTTTCCCAATAGCTTTTATTATCTACACTTGTTAAAAATACAACACCAAACACAATTCCATCATCAATTGGCTCATATATATCATTTTCAACTCGCTTTACCATTTGCTTTATTGCTGCATAATATGTTGAACCTTTCATACACGACTTAAGCACTTTGTAATGTCCTCGGTTCAAACCTTCTTCCCAATATGCATCACATTCTGCCTTTCTATCTACATTTCCGTTCTTATAATGTTCTGCTCTATAACTTGTCCAACCCATACTAATCACTCTTCCTTTCGCTTTGAAACTTACATTTCATTTGTCTAACCTAAAACAACACATCAAAAATATAATCATCTTCAAGTCCAAGTATCTCTTGCATTGCTTCAAAGTTTCCACTTTCTAATTCTTCAAGACATTCATTCATCAAGTCTTTAGCTTCCTGTTCTGTAAGTCCATCTCGTTCCATTAAAATTCTCTGTGTTTCGTTTACATTTGACATAAGCTACATCTCCCTTTCATAATCAAAATCATAATCATATTCTTCATAGTCACACGGAGCAATTTCATCATCTGTATGCCCCCATTCGTGGAAACAACAATGTTCAATTCCGTTCCATTCTTTACTTTCTGTTTGAGCAAAGTAACAACAATTCTTGCATTCTAACATATGCATTCTCCTTTCAGTTCCCTTACCCTACCACCCTTAATAATTAAGCTATTGTGTCAATATCATTATCAAAATCTTCATCGCAAGCCTCATCATATGTGAGTTCTGACTTAATTTCACACATTTCACTAATTTCTGTACTACTATCCCAATCTGACTCAAAGTCATCATCATGTAAGTCACTGGCATCAAAATAATTATCAAGTTCATACTCATCTGTACCAGATGGCACAACAAGTGTTCTTGTACACTTCATTTCCCTTGTAAATGTAACTTCTACAATATCAAATCTCTGTTGTTCTGGAAGTTCAAGAATTTCCCACTCATCACTAGTAATCTCAAGTGTTTCTTCACAGTATGTTTTAGCTTCATCAGGCTCTGCCTCAAAGTGTGCCTGCAAGCTTTCCTTTGCAATATCAAGCAATCTGTCATACTCAATAGGCTGTTCCTTAATTTTCATAAAACAGTCAAGAGCATCCTTTAATGCAAACTCTCGACTTGTATAATTCCACATTTCAAAATATTCAATAGCGTGATCCCAAGCTTTTGTGTATGGTTTGCCTTCTTCAAAATCTCGGCACACAACAAATTTCTTTGTTTCCTTTACACCGAAATCTAAAACATCATATACTTCTACAAGTGACTTGTTACCAATTCTTAAAATCTCATTCATGCAATTTAACATCTTCATAAGCTATCTCCTTTTCTCTGCTTTCCGTTATTCATCAGCCAACAAATGTGATTAATGTGCCATTACTTCATTGAGAATTTCTGCAAGTGCTTTCTCAATTTGTTCATTTACCTTTGGTGCTCTGCTACTATGATCAAGTAACTTAGGTACAATACGTGGACTATTTGCAATTCCGTCAAGTACTGCATAGTAATCATTGATTCTATAAAATCTGTAAGTATTTCTTGCGTTTGCAAGACAAAAATATTTAATATGGTTTTTAGTGTCATCTAATTGTATATGTAATCTATATGAACCAAGTTTATTCTTTGCCTTGCCTATATATCCCCTAAGGAAACCACCACCATATATTCTCCATTCATCTTCTGACAATGGCTTGATTTCCATTGATGGCAAACCATCTGGGTGCTTTAAGAAGAAACAATTCTCTTCTGTAAACCACTTGATACCCATTTTTCTATGCTCATCATGAGTACAACCACCATGTTTCTCTTCGTGGCTACAATATGGAATCCATTTCTGTTCCATAGTACGAATTTCTATTGTATGAGCAACTCCATCAACAACTTCTTCTTTGCTTTCTCGTCTAATTTCTGTTTCGCCTATATAATGTCTAGACTTCCAAAAGCAAGATTTTGTTTCAATGTCATTCATTGAACACTCTGCCTTTCGCTTTTCCATCTCTGCAAAATGCTCTTCTTCATTTCCCTTAGTTACAAGCTTGCCACAATATTTACAAGTTCCTTTGCCTATTCTTGCGTCATCAACAATACGCACAATATCTCCATCAAATATTCTCAGATTTCCGTATTCCTTAGTAGTGTTGTACTGATTATCAAACAAGCAAGTAGTGTCAATTTCAACCCATTTACCTGCAAACTCTTTTATCTTATAGAAATTACTCATTAATGCTTTCATAACTCATTTCCCCTTTCCTTTATGCAACGTAATATTCGTGGAATATTTCCATTGCATCTCTATCATTGTCTGCCCAAAAATCGTCTACCTTGTTCATATCATTGAACACAAAGTAGTGATTTTGTCTACGAGTATCTCGCTCAAGAGTAACAAACAACTGTCTATCAATTTCCTTACAACCGTACATTGCCATACCTAACACACTCCTTTCTGTATTTCGCTTATTAATTCTGCCCCACTAAGTTGAGTTGTATTCCACAACTCAAATTCTGGGCTTGTAAATACCTTTTCAAGCTTTGCCTTTGTTCTTTTGTTCTTGGCAACTAAAGAACACTTGTAGTCTTCAACTAGGCAAAGCATAAATGCGTTCCTTAGTTCTTCAAATCCTTTGTTAATTTTCTCTACCATATGTTATTCTCCTTTCTTTGCACTAAAAAAAGGAACTCATTTCTGAGTTCCCTTATAATCATTCCTATCTATAACCCACAACATCATATCTGTTATGAGTTATCTTTACTATTTCAATGTTATTAAGTGCATATCCCTTTGCTATAAGTCTTGCCTTACAACTAGGAATATCTGCATAAGTTGCACGAATAATAGTACTTTCTACATTTCCATTTCTCATATCATCATTACCTACCTTTCTATAATAATTGCATCTGTATTGCTATTGTTGCATCTTTCAATATGCCTTTCATATTTCTAACATTGAAGTTACTAGGCATATTGATGTGCATATCTGTATATAACAACTCACATAATGCACATATAACAGGCGTTGGTTTGCCTTGTGCAATTGAGTAGTCATACTCTGCCTTGTAATCAGTTGCATTTTCCATCAGTTCTCTTTCGGAAAAGCAACCTTTCCAATTTTCATTGCCATATCTAGCAATGCATAAAAAATCTTTAATAGACATACAAATCACTCCTTTCCCTTTTTACCGTAATGGCTAATAATCTGATTAGCCCAAGCCAACATCGTTTCTGTTGATATGTTTTTCATACATATCTCATTAAAGATACCAACAGGCATTTTACAGTCTATGGCATCTTTCAATGTTGGGTTTCCGTTTTTCAGTATGACTCTTGTGGCAAAGTCTTGCCACTTCACTTCTTTTTTCCAATTCATATTAATTTCTCCTTATCTGCTATTATTAACAGTTTCCTTATACTCATTGTATGCATCTTGAATGTCCTTAATTGTCATACTAATCACTCCTTTCCCTTTACGAATCCATCGTACTTTGCC
The DNA here is from genome assembly GCA_045601325.1 of Bacilli bacterium. Lineage (GTDB taxonomy): Bacteria > Bacillota_I > Bacilli_A > RFN20 > CAG-826 > JAZRZI01. The sequence continues at coordinate 4,789 of JAZRZI010000002.1, read as the reverse complement.
TTTACAATTGAATCATCATTAATGATTTCCGTTCCGTTATCTGACATTATCAAGGAACATATATCTCCCTTTTGCCAATCTTCAGTTCCCTTAAACGACCATAGGTTTCCGTTGAAATCTTCAACAATTACTAGGTCGTTTCCCTTATCGATACTGACTACTATTGTGCTTAAGGGATATTCTGTTGCTCTATCAAATGCCATATGGAATAAGTTCCACTCTGCATAAGAGTTGTTGGTTAAATTTTTTGCATTTGTATCTATAATCGATGCACTAAACCAAACACATATAATTACTAAGATTGCCTTGATTTTCATTTCCGTTCTCTCCTTTCTAATTCTGTAAACTAAGAAATGCTTTATCTCTTTCCGTTCTAGTTGTATATGTAATGCATATTCCATATACATTTATTCCGTAAATTCTGTTTCCGTTTTCGTTTATAAATTCAAATATCTTCATTAATTCTCCTCCTGCACACTATCACTTAAACTTGCCACTACTAGATTGTGAGTCATCTGAATAGGACAATGCTCACAGTCCTTATACAGACATCTAGTACTATGTGTACAAGCATTACAACTAATCATTAAAGACTTAGTAGCTTGCTCAACTGTCTGTGCCAAATACTGATAGTTCACTCCAATTGTTTCAAATTTATTCATAAATATTCTCCTAACCCAACCACATCTATTACACTTAATGTGGTTGAATGATGAGTGGACTAATGTTATAATTAGTGAGTAACCACTTGGTTAACAAGTTACTGAAGAGTAGTTACCAAAGAGTAGTTACTAAAGAGTAATTACTGCAAAGAGTAGTTACTGCAAAGTATCTTAATGGTATGCTTGATTAACAAGTTACTGAAGAGTATCTGAATGGTCTGCTAAACTCTCAAGATACTCTTCATACTCTTCATCTGATACAAACTCAATAACATCAGAAACTGCATCAAGTCGTACATAACTGAAGTCTGAATAATAATCATAATCATTCATATGTATCAACCCCTTTCGTAATAATTTATAATTATCTGTCGTAGCTATGTCATACCAACCTTTGTGAATACGACTATCCAACAGATAACTAAGTCCAAGGTGGGAATTGAACCCACAGACATAGCACCTTTATACGAACTATGAATACCTTTCTTGGAACATTCGAATAACCCCATACAACATATATGTCAATTGAATAATAGAATTTTTAGAATATAGACGTACATAAGTACAAGAAGTGTGTATAGAGTTATAAGGTTGGTGGCTAACCCACATATAGCCAAGCTTGTACTTTTTTATTTTCATCGGAACTCAAAGCTTGCAAACCGATTAGTTGTTGACTAGACAACATACAGTCAAGAGTGGTTCAACACTAGTGATGCAGATTTTTCCAACTATGGTCATAGACTGTGCACTCACTAATGTATCCTAAGTCGCTAAACTCTTACGACTATCTTTACCCACATTCTGGAGCAAACCGACTTCAAGATATACGGTTTTGATAGTGACGTTAATACATATGATGTCTGTCTGAATAAGCACTCCATCGGTCTAGGTCTCTCACTCTCTAGATATGTAATCTCGACTATCTGTGGAACTACTATTTAGTTGTAATTGGTAGGTTGTTCAAGTCTACCAAGGTATGCAATTTGAACAATAAAGCACACAATAAAAGCCACCACTCTTACATAAGAGTGATGACTTCAGATTCTATGCTTTATGAAACTATTTGATGACTTCGAGCTTAACCTTTGCACGATTAATCTTGAATGTATCATCTGATACATCCCATACTTCTATGCCAAGCCTATCATCATTGTCGGAACAGAAGTCTGCAAATGCTCGATTACGAGTAATGATGTAATCATCATCATTCTTGAGCATCAGACTTAAGGTATACTCATAAGCTTTATTCATAAGCTACACCCCCTTTCTTACAACAATTGCTAAACCTGAGCTATAATCCCCATCTGGATATAACTCTATAACTTCTTCGAAGCCGAAGTCTGTGTCGGTGTAAACACCTTCTGCTACCAATTCTTGAGCAGACTCCCAAGAGTAGCAGAAGATACAGTCATCTTCCAAGTGAGCCTTCTCTGTGAACTCTTCAGAGAATACCCAAGTGCACTCCTCGTATGTATCAGAAGTCATATTGGTATCAAAGTGCCAATACAACTTGTTGCTCTTCTGATACTCATCGAGCTGGTCTTGGATAGGACTAAACACTTCTGCAAGCCCTTCACTATGAATCTCACAGACAGTCTGCACAAACATCATAGCTAGATTGTCATGTCTATCATTAGTCAAGCCATTCAACTCGGCTACATCTGACTCATATATAGACTCAAATCTGATGTGTGACTTGCCAACAGTTACTTCAGAGTAGTCACGCTCTGAATGAATCAGGAATGTTAACTGTCCATCTGCACTATACACAACAATGTCACCGATGGCATTTCTGAGTACTTGCTCAGACTTAGGTAAGTCGGCATCAACCTTAAATGTATACAAAGGCTGATTTGGCATACCTTGATTCTGCCATTGAGCAAAACTCAAGTTGTCAGAATACAACTCAACCCATCTTTGAGAAACCTTTACAAGCTCTCGGAATGAACCAAGGGTGTTCAAGCCCTTCAGACTTCTCTCCACAACTGAGAGATTATCCCACTCATCTGCAACCATCATATACTGATGGTAATCAGACTTGTCTACTGTTTCCCATACAGAATCCAAGATGAACTCAGAATCTTCTTCATCATAGCCATATCTAGCCATAAGTGTAAGATGAAGTGACTCTTCAACTTTCTTGCACTCCATACCGTTAATAGTTACAACTTTTCCAAATTTGATTCTCTGCATAAGCTTCTCCTTCCTTGCACATCTAAAGTGCAACAACAAAAATTTTTTTATAGTTACATATATAGAACTTGGGGTTTATATTGAATCCCTTTTCTATATATATGTGTTGAGAAAACATTCAAAAAATGTTCTCAACCATAGACATAAAAAAAAGCCCCACACCAGACGGTGTGAGGCTTGGCTCTGATTATTTAGTCATTATTTAGCATTAGCTAAAAATGACTTTTTAACTGATGCCTTGTTGAACTTACCGTTGAGACTACTAGTAGTCTCATTCAGAACCTTCTTGTAAGACTTCTTAGGAATGAACACTTCGTGTTCATCGGCTAAATTCTTGAACTCTTCTGCAACCTTCTTTCTAAGTTCTACGAACTTAGAACGAGTCTCCTTATCTCCGAATGTCTCAGTTAAATGTTCCTCCCAAGTCTGATTCTCAGACTTCTTCGATACAGTTGACTTCTTGCTCTGAGTCTTAGAAGTCGTAGACTTCTTAGACTCAAGTGCAGATACTCTTGATTCAATAGAATCAAGTTGGTTACAAATTCTTTCTAACATTTCTTTTGTTGACATAGGCTTGTCCTCCTTCAATATAAATAAAAAATCTTCAACCAAACTTCCTTTTTGTTTGGCTTGGTTGTAAGCTACTATCAATTTTGATATGGTTCAAGTTTCAGAAAATAGACATTTTCCGAACTTTGAAATCCCTGCGTTGCAATTTTGATCGACTGGGAGTACCAAAAACCAAGCAATACCGTTGTTTTTTGACGGTGTGGTCAGGCTACTAAAACCACACACCGACCAAAAAATCTCCGATAATGCCCCAGGTTCTAACATCGAAATTTATATCGTAATTGTGTATAAAACACCCAAATCATCCCATTTCACACATAAGACGATAACTGTGCCAATAAATAGTTATCCACATAGCTGATCATATTAAAATACATAAAAATACCTAAAATAATCCCATCATACGAGTTATCCACACACTTACCCACATAGTTATCCACATTCCAAGCAATATTTCCCCATTTTCAGAGTCCAATAAACAGAACACATCTCAAATTACCCATTTATAAGCCTCATATAGCCATTTTGCCCCAAATACGACCAATAACACCTAAAATTTCTTTTAAACCCCTAAATAAGCCAAATACAAGGTCATTTTCAAAAAATCGTAAAAATTTTAGAAAAAATGGAGAATATACCATACAAATATCAATAAGGGGGGTTATAAAAAACAATTTTGCCCCAAATGGGCAGTAAATAGACATAAATATGATATCAGGAGCAAAATATCAATCATAATTTAGAAAAAAGCAGCTGATATCATATATTTGGCTTTAAGCCAGGAAATTTGTAGTTTGAACAGAAAAAATAAGAAATGTACTAAGATGTGCCAAAATTCAACACATATAGCATAAAATAAGGAGGATTATATGCAAAATATAGCATTATTAGAGTTAACAAGGATAAAACCCATAAAAAGAAAGATAGATAAGACATATTTGCCAATATATTTGGAATATCCTATTCCAGATGCACTATCATCCATATTGAACAAGCATGAACAAATCATCAGGAATAAAAATCTTCAAAAAGAGATAAATGAATGTATAGACGAGTTATTAGATTCAAACATAGACAAAAAGAGAAATGCACTCACAATATCATTTATAGATAGCAAAGAAGATACTCTCATCACATCATTCATATATAAGCTCAATTTGAGAAAGAAATGCGTTAAGCTAGAATCAATCATTGATTGGACAAGTATAGACGAGAAAGTGCATGTTGTTTCAAATTGATTTAAAGAAAAGAAAAGAAGAAAGAAAAGAACCAAAAGAAAGAATAAAAGAAAAGAAATAAAAAATATATTATTAATTATAAAATATATAAATATATTATATATTATTCTAATTTATACTATATAT
>JAZRZI010000001.1:0-2230 GCA_045601325.1 Bacilli bacterium | reverse complement strand
TGTTTTTTGTTTTAATTTCTTTATCAGCTTTTAAACCATTTTCGACTACAACAAAAAGAACATCACCTATAGTTTTATAAGAATAAAATAGTGCATAATTTTTAATCATTTTTCTTTAATGCTATTAACCTATGAATAGGTTGTCCTTTCGCTCTAAAATTCATTTCATATTCTGTTGGCGTATCAAACTCATCATAGTTAACATAGTCAAATGTTTGATATATAATTTCAAAGCTAGATTCACCAATAGTTTCTAAACTGAATTGATACAAATCATCATTATCAGTCTTAATAATAACTTTGCCACCTTTTTGTAAAACACGAAAATATTTTTCTAAATAACTTGGTGCAGTTAATCTTCTTTTATGATGTCTTTTCTTTGGCCATGGATCTGAAAAATTAAGGAATATAGATTTTATTGACTCGTCGCTCAAAGCATCTAAAATTTCATCAGCATTATCAAACATAATTTTTGCGTTTAACGATTCATTTTCCACTAACTTCTTGCATGTTATACCTGCGCATGTAACGTTTCGTTCAACACCTACGAAAAATTCATCGCTAGCTTTATTTGCCATATCTAAAAGAAATTGACCCTTACCACTACCGATTTCAAGATAGAAAGGTTTGTCAATTGCTTGAAGTTGTTCAATTGTCAAACAAACTTCTGGATGATTTTGTATATACGGTTCCGCCCAAGGTTTAAATTTAGTTCTCATTAGATTTCTTTCCTAAATCTATTATGGCATGTGCATAAATGCCAATTGATTTATATAAATCTTCTTTTCTAATACATTCACCAGGAGAGTGCATATTGCTATTCCAGTCAGGCATTTCCATACCGAAAGCCACTGTGTTAACAGTTTCTTTTGCATATGTTCCACCACCAATAGCAAGAGGTTTAGATTTTAAATCTCCAGTTTCTTCTTGATATGCTTTTAATAATGTCGACACCAAAATAGAATCCTTAGGATAGTATAGTAATGGAGATATACCTAACACACTGGTTTTATATGGACTAACAGTATCAGTGACTCTTTTGATTAAATCACTATCTTCATAACCTTCACAATGTCTATAGTTAACAATTGCGTTAAATTTACCTTTTTCATAGTTAAAGATACCTAAGTTCATAGAACTATCGCCCATATCTTCACTAGTGACAAATGCGCCAATACCACGACCATAAACATCATCAAACAAACCGATTAGCCTTTCTAATGATTCGGCTCCTGTATAATCATAGAGAGCATGAATAGCTTTCATAGCAGCGTTAACACCAGCTTGTGGAGTAGCTCCATGAGCGGCAACACCTCTAAAAATAATATCCATAGAATTATCATTTTTCATCTCTAATTCAAAAGGAATTTTGTTTTGCTTGAGCCATTTTGTAAACAATAGATTTTGCACCATATTAATTGTGCATTTTTCAATAACAGAGTTACTAGCTACGCCGCCATGAATGGAATTGACACCAGGAATATCTATATCAGCTTCAATATTAAAATTGATAATTCCTTTTTCAGCGTAAATCAAAGGATAGTCTGCATCTGGAGAAAATCCAAATGTAGGAGCAGGCTTTTTAAGTTCGTTAAAGTAATATTCAACACCTCTAGAACCTGTTTCCTCATTACCGCCAACGATAAACCTAATTTGATAGTTACCCAATAAATGGTTATCAACGATTAATTTCATTGCATAATAGGCTGCAAGTAATGGACCTTTGTCATCAGCTACACCTCTTCCGCATAAGACACCTTTGCATTCAGTAACTGAAAAAGGTTCTTGCTTCCATCCAGTACTTCCAGCAGGCACAACGTCTGCGTGAGCGAGGATTGTGATGTTCTTTTCACCTTCACCAGCTAAAATTTCCACTACCATATTTTTGTAATTATTAACTTCAAAACCATCTTTTTTGGCTAAGTTACTAACATATTCAAGAGCTTCAGTAACACCCTTGCCAAAAGGATTATTTTCATCAGCGGTAGTTTCATCATAAACAGAATTAATCGAAACTAATCCCTTTAGATTTTCTATCAAATCTTCATGGTAATGTTTTCCTAATTCGTAATACATAGAATTTTTATTTTTTTTCATAATTTTCTCCATGGGTCGCGCGATGCGCTGACCCCCAAACGTTTTACGGAAATGTTTGGCAACCGTGATATGATTAATAACGTTAGGAACGGTCTACAAAGCACGAAGAGGTGAGTAGGACAATAACTACGTT